>NZ_DASQYZ010000189.1:0-47821 GCF_035638955.1 Oligoflexus sp.
GGTGGTAGCATTGAAGTCCGTCTGCAAATGAATCGCAAAGTTGACGAGGGGTTCATCGCTTTCGCCTTCATCATTTCATTGCCGCTGTGCCTTTTTCAATCCGACACTCATAAGAATCAGCCTGTGCACACAAAGGACGCGTCGTGATGCTACGTTTTGGATGCTACAACACAGGGTATGGGCCGACCGGACCATATTTGGACCAGACCTTGGATCGAAGTTAATCGTAAGTATGGAAGATAAATGGCGTCCCCAAGGGGATTCGAACCCCTGTTACCGCCGTGAAAGGGCGGTGTCCTGGGCCAACTAGACGATGGGGACAGGACGAGCAGATCTTTGGGAGAAGTCAAGTGAGCCCTGCTGGATTCGAACCAGCGACCCGCACATTAAAAGTGTGCTGCTCTACCAACTGAGCTAAGAGCCCATGTTCACTTTCCCGCTCCCGCGGAGAGCCCCTTGTTTACGTAATTTAGGATTTTGGGTCAACTTCTTTTTCTCATCCTGCCTTACAGATATTTACCGGTACGCGCCTAAGAAAATTAACCTTTATCATTTCAGGATGATAAGACCTGAATCCACCTGCCATATAAGGGATTGCCGCAGCCAAGCCGATCTGTCCAGGCAGCCCCTTGCACGAGTAGAGGTCATGGCAGAAAACAAATACGTCATATCCAAAGCGGTTCGGGACAAGTTCAAGGTTACCGCCATCACCGAGGCGGACCTGAAGAAGTTCTCCAACCTGAGTTTGGAGCTTTTCACCTATCTCAAGGAAGTCAAATCTCTCGACTTCAAGATCTATTTCCGCGTTGATTTGGAAATGATTGAATTCATCACGCCCAAAAATTTTGCCGCTGACCTGGTGGATGCGATTATTTCGGCTCGTAATAAAGAATACAGCAACCTCGATATCTGCGTGGAACGCAAAGACTATCCAAAATTCGATCTGCTGATCCAGAATATCCGGCAGAAAAAGATCGACAATCTGCTGAAGAAAGATCCTAACCTGGATCGAAAGACCATTGAAGTCTTCGGCGATTTAAGCCAGGCCAGCCAGATGATAGTCCGCGGCGGCATCAATAAGACCGTCGCCCATAAAGCGCAAATGGCAGCCAACCGTTTGATTGATAATCTTATGGATAGTGAAGTGGCCGTGGGAACGCTGTCCCGCATGATCCTGGCCGACGAAACGCTGTATGATCACAGCGCTGCCGTTGCCATGATTTCTGGCATCATTGCCAGAAATCTGCTGAACAAAAGCAAAGAGGAGGCCGAGCAGATCGCTCGCTCCGGTCTTTACCACGATGTGGGAAAAACCTGTGTGCCCGGCCACATCCTGAATAAACCCGGCAAATTTACGCCTGAAGAATTCAACATCATCAAAGCCCATACGTCCCTTGGCTACGATGAACTGAAAAAAGCCATGGCCAACGGCGCGCCTATCGAAGAGCAGGTGGCACTTGTCGCCCTCGAGCATCACGAAAAGTTCAAAGGTGGCGGCTACCCCATGGGCAAGTCCGGACGCTTTGAAGAGAAGCCTGAAGGCATTCATGAATACGCCCGCATCGTCACCATTGCTGACGTTTACTCGGCGCTGCTCATGAAGCGTGTTTACAAAGAAGCCTATGATCAGGAAAAGTCCCTGACCCTGATGCGTTCGTTTGCGCCGAATGATTATGATCCAGCGATCTGGGGCAAGTTTGAAAAAAGCGTGACCCAGTCCATCGATTATTATGCCGCCATTGAAAAATCCAGCGATAGCAAGGACAATGGTCGCATCATCATCATCGACGAGCATGGCAAGCGCACGACGATCCACTCCAAGAACAAATCCGCTTAATCTTCAGTGCTTTATCCCCAATGAAATACTTCCCGGTACGAAGCCGGGAAAAACTTCTTGAGAAATCCGGTTTGCTCAATCCTTACGGCAGCCATCCAATGCCTTAAAATGATTTCAAGAAAGCGATGAGTCAAACGAAAGGATTCATTTCTCAAGAAAAGTCACCCACACACCCGATGCACCATTAGGTTTTGGCGGGAGTCCCGCAAACCCACTGGAGGAAACGAGTATGCAGCCTTCTGTTACATCAGCACTCTTGGCGTTCGGCCTCTGCTTGACCGCAGCCGGCTGCTCAGATTCAGCTCAATTTACAAACGGCACGGGCCCATCAGCCGGAACGGTTGGAACCAGCTCAACAGCCGCCGACGCGACGGCTGAAGAAAGCGAATTAGGTCCTGAAACCGAAGTTCCTGATTCGTTGGAAATGGATGTTCCCAAGGTGGCCGACGCGGCTTTGGATCCATCGGAAGTCAGTGCCGGGCAAACCTTACCAGGCAGTCAAACAACTATCGATCAGTTCAAGGCTGCTTGCAGTCAAGGCACGAAGAAGACTCTGACGCAAAAGATTCGCTTTCCGGAAACAGCCAACTGCCGCTTCGGAACAGCGGGGAATCTGGGTCGGAAAAATTTCTATCTGCAAGCCATGGAAGCCCAGACAACGTCCATCACTTTACCCGGCAAAGCCCAGCTTTGTGGTGTTTCGGTGAACTCCGCTGTGAGTACGATTCAGTATGATGATTTCATGATTCTGACTTTAAATGGTTATGTTCTGTTGAGCAGCAATGCGAAAATTCTGGAAGGTTTGGAAGGCACTGCGGGGACCGCTTATAAGTGGGACTTCAACCGGATCCGTGGCGTACCGGTGGACTTCGACAGCGCCTCGTATTGCATGGGTACAGATGCTTCCATCTGTACCGTCCCGGTCACCGACACATCCGGACAGTTCCAGGTTCAGGTTGATCCCACGAGTCTGATCCATCTTGCGGATCAGGTCGTGGAAAATCATACTCTTAATTTCGCGCTGGTGGCCACAGGTGATAACGACGATCTGGACTGTTGGCACACCGAATTGAATCTGGACTTCACACTTCAGTATGTCGAGGCTCCATAAGCCTCGACACGTTCTCTACCTACTTCAGGCCAGGGATCTTTAACTTGCTTTTGATCTGATCTTTGGCCTTTTCTTCCTGCTTTTTCTTTTCTTCGCTTATCTTCTGTTCCGCTTCCGCTTTCTTCGCATCAACCATGGATTGCAGCTGATTCTTCTGAGCATCGATCTGGGACCGCGTCCCCTCGGCTTCCTGCTGCGCAGGATTCAGCTGGCTCTCCCACGCTTTCAATTGGTCACGCATGCGGCCTTCGAGTTTGCCTTTCTCTTCAGCCATACGCTTATCGAGCTCCTGCTTCAATTGATCCTGCATGGCTGCAATTTCCTTGCTGAGAGCCTGACGCAGGGCTTGACGCAAATGATCGGCAAGATTGGATGTGACGTTCCACTGCAGGCTCTGCCAGGGGCCCTGGGCTTTAGCTGCAATCCTGACTTCCGTCATCGGACCAAAGACGCTATCAAGCAGAGCCTTGATGCGCTCCGACTGAGCCTCCACTTTCCAACTGAGCTGCTTCATCATGGAATTCATTTCCAGCTGGACCTGATCACCTTCCAAAATGAAATTCATGTTCAGTCCACCCTGGGCTTTATAGAAACCCAAGGCATAGTCCTGAGATTGGGTCAGCATACGATCGGCCACAGGGAACGAGGCCACACCCACTTGTATCACATCACGGGCCACAGCCTTTCTATGATCCAAAGTCGCTTCAGCCTTCAAACCCTGGATGCCCAGCTGCTGAAAATTCCCTTCCAGCTCCACCATGGTCGGCTGCGGGACCAGAGCTGGTGTACTGCTCAAATCCGTGACCTTGCCCAGCATGTCGCCCAAGGGTCCGCCAGCGGTTTCCTTGGACGAAATCTGCATCTTCTTCAACCAGAACGCAGGCAATCCATTGCGATCAGGAAAGCTCACATCCGTTCCCGCCAATCGCAGGGGCTTGCTGGGTGCAGGCTTTTCCTTGCTTTCGAGATATGGCTTGACCTTCGCATAATACACTTCAAAAACTTTGAGGGAGCGTTTGATCTCGGGTCCACAGATTTCTTCGGCCAGGTTCTTAAAATCCAGATCAGGCAGTTTGAGCTTTTGACTGAGAACAGCAATGTCCTGCTTGACGAGCTCATCCAGAATTTTGATGCGGTTGCTAACCTGAGCACCTTCATTCTTGATCTGCTGAGCGGCGGCGTCGACTTTGTCATATTGCGCCTGAGCCTTGGCTTTCAAGCTGTCAATATTGGCAAGAGTCGCTTGGATTTGGGTGGGATCATCGGGCGGCTTGATAGCGCTGGCTTCCGCCTTGATTTGCTGAAAATCAGCCGGTTTCGGCAATGTTCCGATCATGCCTTGAAACATCTGCTGGCGGTTATTCCAGTCGCCCTCGATCTGCCGAATCGCCTGGCGCGAAGGCAAATCCTCCCAGTTGATATCCTTAAGGGGATTGACCAGCCCCTTATCTTTAAGAACGTTCATGGCATTGGCCATGACTTCGTCTTTGACAGGATTCAGCATGTCCTTGGTCTTGTCCAGGGCTCCGAGACCTTCAGCCTCGGGTGGTGGCGGCGGCAAAACCCGACCCGGGCGAGCTCGCTTGGCGTGAATCTGAATATCCTGCATGGTGGCGTCTTCGATAATAACCTTGCCGCGCAGAAGCCCAGGTGAGCCGAGGTCAAAACGCATTTTATCAACTTCAAGACGGTTGAATTCAGGCGCTTCCGGATCGGTCATCTGGACCTTTTGCACTTCGATATAAAGACCGCTGATGCTGGTCTTCAGGCTTCCGATATTCACTTCTGCGCCATTGGCATCGGTAGCGAGCTTTTCCATCAACCAACGCAGCTGCTGATCCAAAAGCAAAAACGTATAGAGAACCAAGGCCAAAATGCCAAGGGCCAGGGGCAAACCAAACTTCCAACGAATCAAACCGCCGTAAGACTTCATCTTCCTCACCTCAGTTATGTTCAGGCGCGCACAGAGCGGCGAAGGGTTAAACTCAACACGACCCACAGGGGAATCAGGCCAAGCGCCAGCACCGTAGCTCCCATGACCATGGAATTATTGAAACGCGTCCATGGAATCACCGGGGCGTTATACATCTGGGTCCAAAGTCCGCTGAGCGAGGGCTCCCGTAACACCTTAAGCCCCAGAGCATGGATACCAGCATCGACCCCGACCATGCCTAGCGCCCAGCAGGCAGCCGTTACAATCAGGAGAAGGATGAGCGGCAATCTCAGGATGCAAAGGCTCAGCAGCAGCAGCACCAAATGCAGGCTGCCAATCCCAGGCGAAAAGCCCAGCCAACTGCCATAGATGAATGTCAGAACCAATTGAATCAACGAAACGCCGTTCGGAATAATCAAACTCCGACCAGGAAAGGAAAACGCCATCCCTTTGCTCCTGCAATGCTTGGAATATTTGTCACGATATCAAGGTAACATACGGTTTCCAATGGACAAAGCATAAAACGCCGAATCTGTTGAGAAATCAGGATTTTTACAAACCCTCTTCCTGGCGAAAAACAACCTCAAGTTCCCGGTATTTTGTGCCGATACCAATACTCAATGTGGAACTTAGTGCTTGCTGCTCAACTCAGAGGATGAGAATGCGCCGTAGAAACCTTATCGTCGTCGCCCTTTTCCTGGCAGGACTGACTGCTTGCGGCGAGTCGGAGCCTGTTTCCACCGGAACCAAGGCACCGGGTATCAACCGCACGTCAGGCAATCAACAACCCGCCACGACCAACGCGGCACCGGGTGATGCCACCAAAGGGCAAACCGCTTTTACAGCCAGTTGTGCCACATGCCACCCAAAGTCAGCTCAGGTCCTGGACAAAGCCGATGCCGGCGCGGTAGCTGGTGCAGCGTTGAAGGCTTATCACGGTTCAGTGGCAAAAGTTTTTGAATCCGATGCAGCGAACATCAAAGCATATTTGGAAACTTTGTGATTTCAACGAGGGGGCGAGATACGTATGAAAGTTTTAGGTTTGGTCGGCATTCTTTTGGTAACGGTGGCTTGTAACAATGCACCTCCGACCGCGACGGGTTACAAAGAGCAGCTTGGTGCCCCAGCTGCAGTAACCGCCAACCCAGGCGGTTCCTCGGGTGATGCTACCAGAGGTCAGACAGCATTGGCTGCTTGTACGGGTTGCCATGTTGCAGGTGGCGTTGGACACGTGCTGGTCGCGGCTGACGCAACCTCGCTAGAGTCGGGCAAAGCTGCGAGCAATCCAGCCCATGGCGCTGGACTAGCTGCAACGTTCACGGCAAGCGCAAAAGATATCGCCGCCTTTCTTAAGGGCGGAGCAGCAGGAGCGGCAGTAACTGGTGACGCCGTGGCCGGTGAAGCTTTACTTAAGGCCCAGTGCGAAACGTGTCATACGCCCGATGGTACGGGTATGGGTCCAGCCCTGGACGGTTTCGCCAAAGTGGAAGGCCAGGACGCCAAACCTATTCATGCCAGCGTGTTGGCCAATTTTACAGACCCCAAAAAGAAAGCCGATATTCAGGCTGCTCTTACAGCCCGCCCACAGTAAAAATTTAATACTCGAAAGAGTCCGGCACGTGCTGCCGGACTTTTTATTGCTACTGAATGCTCAACCTAAAATAGCATCCAACAGCATAGTCCCGAACCTCCCCTGAGGTTCGCACATATCTTGGAGCACACGTGCGAGGCATTGATCCCGAGCCTCACCCTCCAGACGTTCAACCACCAACCCACTCGCCGTCAGATTCCGCCCCCCCTGGTTCCAGACTTCCATTAAACCGTGTCCAAACACTTCAAACTGCGCACGCCGGCCGGCTGCATAGTCACACTTTGCGGGTGTATCCAAACTCCGAAAAAGTTCTCGGACAACAGCAGCATTTTCAGATGGCTCAACAAAATAAACCACCCCGCCCTCATCGAAACGGGTTAGAGCATCCGTCAGATCATTCCGCAGATTCCCCGTTAAAGAAGGAGGCGTCTCGCGGTACGAATGATAGGCACGTTCATGCAAAGCATATTTGGATAATGGAAACCGAAGCCAGACAAGCGAATTAAAATAATCATGCAGATTACGTTCGCGCATGGGGATTTGATGGTCTTCAATTATGGACGATTCATAGCGCCGCAATGTGGGCAGCCCAGCGTCCCGCTTTTGTCGGGTGAGATTGCGCTTCCGTCGTTGCCCAATTTTGACTTCTGGGAACAACCGCAGGGGATGCGGCAAAGCACAAAAAACCGGATGTTCATCCATCTTCTTCTGCCAGAACGCACAATCGGGCCAATCTTCGCCCTCCAAAACTTCCGGCGCCACGGACCACAGACCTTGAAAATGCGGATATTGCGCCATGAGTCGCAGGCTCTGCACAGGATAAATCAATCCGGATCACTCCATACGCTGAAAGCCAACCTCTTAACATAAAAGAAGCCCGCGGTTCAAAAGAAACCGCGGGCTTTTTGTGTTGGAATGTCATCTCGTCTCGATTGCCCCCATACTCGGACGCTTCTTGCAGAGCGTCTGGTTGGGTGCCAAATTTAACCTATATAGGGGAAACCTGCATAATTTCTCCTGCTTCGCGTCCATCTGCCCTCACAACTCAGTTATAGCCCCGTGTTCCGGACTTCTTCCAGGTTAAAAGAACAATGTGTTCTGTGAAGGCCATGACGGGTGAACATACTGATACCCCTCACTATATTCACTTATGGCGCAGTGAAAAGGGTCGAGGTTATCCACAGGTCCGGTGGAAAAGTCCCCCAGCACCTGTCGGAACCCGCCGCCCACCAAGACTTTGCCCGAATTGCTTATATTTTGATCAGACAGGGTTTCATGCGTCGCGTGGGGTGCTTCTATGACGGAAAGAGGAATTCCTAATGACAGCTTGCTTAGGGTTGGATAGGAAAGAACCCTCGTGCTCGACAGGAAGAACACAAATGGACGGATTTCAACAACGCTTTAATGGAATCGCCCGCCTTTATGGTGAAGCTGGTCTCGCTCGCTTTCGTAAAGCGCATGTCGCCGTCGTTGGTGTTGGCGGCGTGGGTTCATGGACAGCCGAAGCCTTGGCTCGCAGCGGCGTGGGGCGGCTCACCCTGATTGATCTGGATGAAGTCTGCATCAGCAACAGCAATCGGCAGCTTCATACCCTGACCGATACCGTCGGTCGCAGTAAAGTCCAGGTTATGGCGGAGCGGTTGTTGGCCATCAATCCCGAAATTCAGGTGGATGCCATCGACGATTTCTTTACCAGCAGCACAGCTTCGGCATTGCTTGAAGTTCGCTATGATGGACTGGTGGATGCCATCGATAGTTTAAAGAACAAATGCCTCCTGATTGCCCGTTGCCGCGAGCTGCGCATTCCATTGGTCACGGTCGGCGGTGCCGGTGGACGGCGGAACCCAGCCAGGATTCAAATCGCTGATCTTTCCGCGACAAGCAGTGATGGACTTTTGCGTCAGGTTCGGCGCGAATTACGTCATCAACACGACTTTCCCAAGGAAGGTTTATTTCACATACCTGCTGTCTTCAGCACCGAGCCTCCCGTGTTCCCAACAGCCGAAGGCGGCATCTGCGCAAGCGCTCAGACAGGACAAAGCGGCAAAGGCGGGTGTGAGCAAGGCTATGGAGCAGCCAGCTTTGTGACCGGGACGTTTGGATTCGCAGCGGCCTCAGCCATGCTCGATGAACTCCTTCGCGAAACGGGGCTTTGAAGATTGGCCTAGGTTCTGCAATCATCAGAGCAGCAGGGACCTGGAGCCTTCCTTACAAAACCAGTAAGAAGCGAGAGACACACGATTAAGTGAAGACGTCGGTTTAAAGATCCGAATCGCAATACAACAAAATTTTCTCATCAAATTGAGACCTTGGCCTGGAATCCCCTGATATTCCAATGCTCTTATCCTCTCATTGCTTTTGCGACACAGTATTTTATCGCTTTTATCAACGACTTAAATTTAAAAATGACGCCAGGTACGAAACCGATTTTCAAGCCTTGCTCAGTGGGCCTTTGCCACTAGGCGCAAGAACGGTCTGCATTCCAATGGTTTACCTCGATCCTTGAGTCGGTACCATCCTTGCAAAAATAGACACGCACACAACAACAACAATAGGAGGGCTCGAACTATGTCCCATCACCTTAGAGGTTCGATCGTCACACTCTGCAGCGTGCTCAGCTTTTCATGTGCTGATGAAAAAAACCCTTACAAGAATCGTTACGAGACACAAACATCAGGTCCTGCTGGTGCAGCGACCGGCAGCAATAGTGGCAACGCCACAGTCAATGCCGATGGATCCTCTTCGCCGGCGGTGAATGAAGCTGATACGAAAACCGCGGCTAACACCGATACAATCGCCAAGGAAAGCCTAAGCGCCGTTCAGATGATCTGCGGCAACCAGCCAGCTCTGGCGAAGTTTGCAGCGGAGATGGCCGTCCTTTGCGTGAATGGCCAGCCCTCGCAGGCTTTCGCCAACGCGCTTGCGGCCCCCTATAAGGGTGGAGCCAATCCGCCCTTGGTCCTGGTCAAATCCGTGGATAATAACGGCATCAGCGAATTCGTCCTGCTGGCTGTTTTGGAAGTTCCGAAACCCATCACGGAAGTATTCGCCAAGCGTGATCTCACGCATAAAGGAACGATGACCGAAGGCAATGCCACGGTCACCCAAACTGAACTCACGGCCACCCCGGGAGCTGGTGGTGATCAGCTCGGCAGCTTTGATGTTAAATTTGATTTAAAAGTGACCGTTGGCATTATCAACGTCGCTGATACCCGCATCCTCCAGCAGGACTTCATAGGGTTGACGCCCGATAAATCCTTGATTTCCGCCGTGACCTATCTGAAGCCAGGAGCGGCTGACAACACCGATAATATTCTCGCCAACTCAGTCTCATTCTGGATTGGTGATAAAAACACGACCAAGCTGATCTCAGTCAACCATCAGATGGTTGATAACCGCGGCCAGGCAGCAACCGCCGAGACGACCGTGACATCGATCGGTCGGCGGACGATGACTGATACCTACACCACGTTCTCGCAGTAAATCAGGGGATGGGCGATGAGCAGGCTGAAGGCAACCACATGTGAACTTTGGGCGGCGGGAGTTTGTTTCGTACTGGCCTTGCCGATCGGAACGCCGTCGGCTCGGGCCAACGATATTTTTGACTACCAAGGTCCCTATACGCACGCGTCGGGAGGCGCGGGCGTTATCATGAGTCGCAGCGGAGCCGCCGTCCTGCACAATCCCGCCAACCTTTGGGCCAGTCCTACGAGTGATGCCTATGTGGATTTCGCGCCAACCAACCTCACCTATAAGGTGACGACACCAAGTCCCAATATCAAACCAGGGACCATCAAGGTTCCAGTTCTGCCGCTCACTTCAGTGGGTGGCAGCGTCAAAGGCCATTCCGGTCCGCTGAGTTTTGGCTATATGTTCGTGCCTACGGGAGTCGGCAGCACTGTCAAGGTCGAGGATTTCCCCATCTCAGTCAACGGTCAGTATCAGACCGCCAATATCAGTTCCACCCAGAAAGGTTTCCGTTTCGGCATTGGCTCCGCGTATAAGGTGATGAAGAATCTTTGCGTTGGTTTTAGCATTCTGAATAACTTCAGCAGCAACACGACCAAAATCAATGTCGGCGGCCAGGATTTTCTTGAGCTCCAGAACACCTCCAGCTCCTTGCATTTGGCCCTTGGCGTCCGCTATGAGATCGGCTCATGGGCCACGCTCGGCGCTATCTATCGGCCCTCGACCGACATGCACTATACTTTAAAACTGCGTGCGCTGGGTTCCGATACGCAAAGTTTCTATCGTCGCGATTATCGCCCAACGCTCTATGGGGCTGGCCTGCATAGCAAACCTCTAGGCCGTTTTGAACCTTATGCGCAGTATTCCTATGAACGATGGACCCCTGCCACCTTTTATGCTCAGGCCCCCACCCAGGCTGTCAATGGCACAGCGCCTGTGGAGTTCCTCAATACTCATAGCTATGTGCTGGGCTCACGTTATGCTCTGCAGCCGTCTCGTCATCTGTCATTTGCCTACAGCCACTATACAAAAAACAAGGGCGCCGGTGTGATCGACCCGGCTGGGCAGGTGGTCATGCAGGGCCGGGGCGCCCAGGATTTTGAAGCCCTGGACCGCACGCATCTCACAGCCGGACTGGAGCTCAACACCAGGCCTGCCGATTGGCTGGTCTATGGCAGTTATATTCATGGCACGGCTGAAAGCCCTGAAAACACACCGAGTGCCGGCTTTTACGAACTGACAGCCCTTATGGTGGGGCTTGGGTACGTGAGCAAGTGAGAGTCCTGTTTGGAACGACGGACTTGCGGGACGCTCCTAAAAAGTTCAGAATGAGTTGCCTGTTGCCGAAGGATTCGCCATGACAACTGATCGACTCATACATGACCATGAGGGCCTGCAGCTCTATCAACTACCGGTTTTAACCGATAATTACATTTATGTTTTATATGACAAGGCCAGTCACCAGACAGTGGTGATCGATCCTGCCGAGGCGCAGCCTGTGGTGAATTTTTTGGAAAGCAAAGGCTGGTCGCTCGATGCGATCTGGAACACGCATCATCACGCGGATCATGTCGGTGGCAACCATGAGCTCCAAAAACGCTATGAGTGCTCGATCTACGGATCCGATTATGATCATGACCGAATTCCCGGTATCACCCAGACCGTACGCGATCAGGAAGAATTTCAATTGGGAACCTGGCGGGTGGAAGTTTTCGCAACGCCAGGCCATACGCTGGGTCATTGCATTTATTATGTGCCAGCGGCTGAGATTCTTTTTTGTGGTGATACGCTGTTTGCTCTAGGCTGTGGACGGCTCTTCGAAGGTACCGCCGAACAGATGTGGAACAGCCTGCAACGCATTCGCACGCTGCCTGGCACCACCCGCGTGTGCTGCGCTCATGAATATACGCTCGGCAATGCGCGCTATGCCCAAAGTTTACCGCGCTACGCGCTTGGCTTATTAAATTACATTGCAGAATTGCAAACACTGCGCAATCGGGGTGAGCCCACGGTTCCGACCCAACTTGCGGCCGAAGTTGCCTACAACCCCTTTTTGCAAGCGGATCAAACACCGATGCGCGAGGCGATCGGTCTCCCGCAAGCCTCACCGACTCAGGTTTTTGCCTGGCTGCGTACGGGCAAGGACAATTTCAAGAGCTAAAAGGCTTTGGTACTTCGCAAAAAATCCAGGAAAAAGCCCACTTTTTCTGACTAACCTCTGTTTGGCACCTTACGAACCAGTAAAGATCGATCCCGTTTCCGTCGAAACATAAACGCGGAATGGTGTCGGCAACCTGGTTTTCGTGAGGCAACCTGTGACCACATGGCCTTTCAAAAAAGTGAAGCTGCAAACTCCAGTGGAACGATTGGTCTCCAGTGTCCCTCTGCCACCAAGCTGGCAAGGCGACTGGCAGCATACCAACGAACCGCGTCTGGAAGCAGCATTGATTCGCATCGCTGAGAATTGGGATGCGGCCCGCTTCGAGAAAAAAATGCAGGCGGTGACCGAACTCTTCCCGCTCCTGCGCGCTTCGCTCAGTCCGGGGCAGAAAGCCATTGCCATCCGCGAAACACATAAGGTGCGTTGGCGCCTCCTGGATCAACCCGAGCTTCTGCAGCATGTCCTGCACAAGGGTTGGACCGCAGAAATCAATGGTCAATTGCAAATCAATCGGGCTGACAACCATCTCTGGGAAGCGCTTGTGGCTGTCCAGGATGAAGGTGGATTCCTCGTTTGCCTCGTGGCCCATCCCTCGATTGCTGATGCCAGCATGCTTCATGCAGCTCTGGCGAATCTTGAGGCCCACTTTAAGAACCAGGCGCCCTCACCGACCCAGCGGGAAATCCTGGCTCGCGAACGTTTGGACATTCTTACAAAGTCAGCCTGGAACACCTATCATCAGCCATCATCGACGCAACCCGTGGCTTTCCCGGCAACCCTGGTGCAAAAAGCCCGGCAGCCAGGCAAGGCCGGCAGCTGTTCCTTCCGTTTGCCGGCTCATGCCTGGCAAAAAATGAGTGATCATGCCCGGAATCTGGGCCTTCCCTCCTTCACGGTCGCGGCCATGCTCATGCGCGCAGCCCTGCAAAGGCTCTTCGCCGATGATGTCGGCCCCGTTCTTTATAAAAGCAGTCTACGCTTTCCAAAAGCGTCGCATATAGCCTCCCCAAGTGGTTGGGAGGCCATGCAGGTGCCCTGCGCCTCCGAGCATAATTTCACGGACATACTGAAGGCCGCCGATCAAACCGCCTGGACACCCATGCCGCACCCCAGTGAGATAAGCTGGGCTGATGGCCTATGGGTTGGTGTGGGTCTTTTGCCGGGATCGAGTGAATCGCAGCAACTCCGTGTTCTGAGCACCGATGCAGGGCCTACTTCGTTGCTCTGGTTGTGCCCGGATGGTGACGGGGAAACGTTCCTGACCTGGACCGAAGGTGCGTGGGACGCGGAGTTTCCGTTATGCCTGGCTGCACTTCTGAAGGAACTCGCTGAAATGTGGAGCGAGTCGGCTGAAGAACCTCTGAAAAAACTCCCGATCGAGTATATTGTTTTGCCTCTCTGGCAGCGATGGAACAGCACCTACCAGGCCTGGCCGCTCGAGCAAACCATTCCTCAGCTCCTGGCGCCGGCTTTGCAAAAAGCGGGTGACGCCATAGCTATTCGCAGTCGCACCAGTGAGATGAGCTATCGGCAGCTGGATATGCAATCAAAGCAGCTGGCGTTGCTCTTACGCAGCCAGGGTATTGGCACGGGTGATTTGGTCGGCATTGCCCTCCCACGAACACCGGCGATGCTGGTGGCTTTGCTCGGCGTCTTACGAGCTGGTGCCGGTTATGTGCCTTTGGATCCGGCGTTTCCAGCGGAGCGTTTGCAGTACATGCTGAAAGATGCCAAGGTCAAAGGCTGCTTCTGCGAAGAGGTTATGCGGCCCTTGGTTGAAACCTCCTGCACACCTTGGATTTGGACCGAGGTTCAACAAAAGCTTCCCGAGTACATGGCGGATCAATGGCAGGATCCAGGTCAGGATCCGTCGTCCATTGCTTATGTTATTTATACCTCGGGTTCCACAGGTCAACCCAAGGGTGTCATGCTCGGGCATCGATCCGTGGTGAACTTCCTGCTTTCCATGCAGCATGCGCCCGGTCTTGACTCGTCCGATCGGGTTCTGGCCATCACCACGTTGTCCTTCGACATCGCAGTTCTGGAACTGCTTTTGCCGCTGCTGTGTGGGGCCAGTCTGTACCTCGTCAATGCCGAAGAAGGCAAGGACGGCACCCTCCTCCGCCATCTCGTGGAAGAGGAAGGCATCACGCTTTTCCAGGCGACGCCTTCCAATTTCAGGTTGCTGCTTGACGCCGGTTGGAGAGGTTCCAAAATTCGCAAGGCCCTTTGCGGGGGCGAGGCCTTCCCCATCGATGTCGCACGACGCCTGCTGCCGATTATCTCGGAAGTGTGGAATATGTATGGTCCGACCGAAACCACGGTGTGGAGTACACTCCATCGCATTCAGAAAGTGGACGGCCTGATTCCCATTGGCCGCCCCATTGCCAACACGGCCATCTATATTTTGGATGACGACCTGAATCCCGTTTTGCCTGGTGAAAAAGGTGAGATTTATATCGGTGGCTCGGGTCTGGCCTTGGGTTATCTGAATCAGCCGGAATTGACTGCTGAAAGATTTAAGATGATCCCATCCGTGTCGGCACTGGCTTACAGAACCGGTGACATCGGGCGGTTCCTATGGAACGGCGAACTGGAGATTTTCGGCCGGGCCGATCATCAGGTCAAGCTTCGTGGCTATCGCATGGAACTTGGCGAAATCGAGGCCGTGATTGCCAGCCTGCCAGACATTGAACAATGCATAGCGGCAGTGAAGGAATTTGGGCCGGATGATCCCAGGCTCATCGCCTATATCACCACCGCAATTCCATTTGACGAGCGAAAGATCCGGCAGTTGGCGCGGGAAAAGCTGCCCAATTACATGCTGCCGTCACATTACGTTGTACTGCCGAAGATGCCGCTGCTACCGAACGGCAAAACGGATCGTAAACAGCTGCCACATCCTTTGGACCTCCGAGGAACGCCAGCTTCGACTCAAGGTGCGATCAGTTCTTCATCTTCGCAGGTCAGGACGCCTCCTGCTGCCGCACCAACGGCATCACAGGTGCAGTCGCAGTCAGCTGCCACATCAGCGCCATCTCAGGTGCAGTCGCAGTCAGCCGCCACATCAACGTCATCACAGGTGCAGTCGACACCACCTCTGCCGATGACGCCGTCACAGGCTCGCATGCTCTTCGTCGAGGACTTCTATCCGGACACGACCGTTCACAATCTGCTCGGTGCCTGGCTTATCAATGGCGCGATGGATTTTCAGGCTTTCCGTCGTGCGATCGAAGCCCTGATTATGGAACAGGACAGTCTCCGCATGGCAGCTGTTCAAACCGACCAAGGTTATGCGCTGCAAATCAGTCCTCCATTCGCTCCCGAGCTCAAGATCCACGGGCGCGAAAAACCCAACATGTCGTTGGATGAAGTGCGCGCGGCCATAGTCGAGCTGGCTCGTGAAAAAATCGATGCCACGCAGGTACCGAACTTCCGCATGGGTTTATTCCGGCTGAATACCGATACAACGGTCTTTTTTCTGCTCACACATCATATTTTCTGGGATGGCTTCTCGTACGGCGTACTCTGGAAAAGCATTCAGCGTCTCTATAAAGAGGTTCTGGTTTCCGGGCGCGCCAATCCCCAGCCACCGGCTTTTAACTTTTCGCACTATGCCTTGCAGCGGCAAACTGAATTGCAAACCCAGCAAATGCGCGAAGAAATGGACTACTGGCTTAAAGTCTACGAAACGGTGCCTGAACCTCTGGAACTCGCCTACGATTTCAGCCGCCCGGCGCAGTTGCATCACGCGGCATCAACAGCTTGGGTGCCATGGGATCAGACCGTGGACACCAAACTTCAGGCTTTGGCTAAAAACCTGGGCTGCAGCGTTTTCCATGTGCTCCTGTCCGCCTATTATATCCTCCTCTATCGCCTCTCGGGCCAGAACGATCTGGTCGTTGGCACGCCTGTGCATGGACGGCAACAGGTCGAGGTCTTTGATTTGCTGGGCAACTTTATCAATGTCGTGGCGTTAAGGCAGAACATTGATCCTGATCTGAGTTTTGTCAAACTCATTGAGCGCGTGAAAGCGTCCACCACCGATGCCATGGCGCATAGTGATTTGCCTTTTGAAAATCTGGTAGCCCAACTGAAGCTACCACGCGATGCAGGTCGAACGCCTCTTTATAACACGATGTTCTTCTATCAGGATCTATCGCTGCAGCGTATCCAGTTTGGATCCACCACAATTGAGAGTCTCCGTCTCCCCAATATCACTGTGGATACCGACTTGATTCTGTGGATCGAGCGCTACGCACAGCAAACCTATGCTGGATTTAATTTCCGCGTGGATCTTTGGGAGCAGGGAACCATCGACAGCTTTGCCGAAAGTTTCCGTAATCTGCTCGATCGATTGCTGGCCGACCCCCAGCAGACGACCTGTCAGCCTTCTCTGGTTTCCGAGGCTCTGCATCTGGAGCTCATTTATAAACGCCATGAAAACACTTTGCCTGAACCTACTGATAAAACCCTCCCGGCTCTCATGGAGCGACAGGCCCAGGCCGCCCCACAACAGGTGGCCGTGCGTGATTTAAACGGTGGCAGCCTTACGTGGCAGGATCTGGATCGCCGTTCCAAACAGTTGACTCAGGTGCTTCGTCGCAAGGGTGTTGGGCCTGGATCGGTGGTGGGCATCTGTCACAGCCGTAAGCTCGACCTCATCGTGGCAATGCTGGCTACGCTGCGGGCTGGCGCCTCCTATCTGCCTTTGGATCCGTTTTTCCCAGCGGATCGATTGAATTATATGATCGATGATGCCAAGGCCAAACTGATTCTCACAGAATCGGCCTGGCGTGACCTGCTTCGAGGAACGCCTGTGCCCCTCCTATGCCTCGATCAGGATCGGGACAGCTGGATGAATCTCGATCCCGATAAGGATCAGGGTCCTCTGCCACGTCCAATGGATTTGGCTTATATCATCTATACCTCAGGCTCCACCGGTAAACCCAAGGGTGTGGAGATTCAACACGAGGCCGTGGCGTGCTTCTTACAATCGTTCCGGTCGGCAGTCGATGTACCCGCCGAGCCACGAACTTTGGCCATCACCACCATTTCCTTTGATATCTCGGTCCTGGAGATTTTTGGAACATTGGCCTGGGGCGGCACCATCACGCTCGTCGAGCAGGAAAAAGTCATGGACGGCCCGGCTTTGATCAAAGCGCTTACCGATCATCGCATCAATCTCTTGCAAGCCACGCCCGCGACCTGGCGGCTGCTCCTCGAATCGCGCTGGTTTGGGCAGAAGGATTTGACCGCACTTTGTGGTGGGGAAGCTCTGCCAAGAGATTTAGCGCGTGAACTCATTTCCCGCACGCGGGTCCTGTGGAATGTCTATGGTCCCACCGAGGCAACCGTATGGGCGACTGCATCCCGCATTGACAACGCCGAATCTCCCATCACGATTGGTCGCGTTTTACCTCGATACGAAGCCTATATTCTGGATGATCAAAAGCGGCCATTGCCAGCTGGTGTCATTGGCTCCCTTTACCTGGGTGGTCCAGCCCTGGCGCGCGCCTACTGGAATCGCCCTGATCTGACCGCCGAAAAATTTATACCGCACCCTTTCCGCGACAAGGATCGTCTCTATGATACGGGCGACCTGTGCCGTTACCGGGCAGATGGCCAAATCGAATATCTGAGCCGTAAGGATAATCAAATCAAACTGCGTGGCTATCGCATTGAACTGGGTGAGATTGAAACAGCCATGGTGAATCTGCCGGAAATCAAACAGGCTGTGGTCCTGGTCCGGGAAGATCAGCCGGGTGATCAACGCCTTGTCGCCTATGCTGTGTTGCATACAGGTAAAACTATAACGCTAAGTCAGCTGCTGCAGAATCTGCGTCAGTCATTGCCCAACTACATGCTGCCTAATCATCTGCTGACACTGAATCAATTCCCACTGACGGGCAGCGGAAAAATTGACAAAAAATCCTTGCCCGCGCCACAGCCCGGAAAGGAACCCACGCCCGCTTCTGCCAACAGCTCAAACGAGCCGGGATTAAGCCCAGCGGAAGAACGTGTGGCTGCCATCTGGCGTGACATGATTGGCATCAAGAAAGTCAGAGGCTCGGATAACTTCTTCGATCTTGGCGGGCACTCGCTGCTGGCATTGAAGGTCCTGCACCGCTGTCAACAGGAGCTCGGCGCCAACTTTAAGGTGCGCGACCTGCTCCTTTTGAATCTTGCGCAACTGGCCAAGCAGCTCTCCAGTGAAGCACCCAACGCCAGTCGCATGAAAGGAGAAAGGTCATGACCGCTCAACGGAGTCGACCGTTCTTTCTCAACAGCACGAGTCAACAGATTTTTACACTGCATTATCCAGCCGAGGGAACGGCGAAGGAAACCATCGTCATCTGCCCACCGGCACCGCAGGAAATCATGCGGGCTCAGGCAGGCCTCGGCCAGCTGGCCCGCCGTCTGCAAGAGGACGGCTATAACGTTATCAGGTTTGATTACAGCAGCACCGGGGATTCTGAAGGGACCGGCGACACCGCGTCCATCGACCAATGGCTGCAGGATATCCTGCAGGTTTGCACCTTCGCTCAAGAGCAAACTGGCGGCACTGTTCTCTCGCTGGTTGGTTTAAGACTCGGCGCCGCGTTGGCCATTCGCGCCAGTCATCATACGCCTCTTCATCGTCTGGTTCTCTGGGATCCGGTCCTGGATGGAATCCACTATCTACGCGAAATGGAAGCTTCACACGCTCGCATGTTCCACCTTAATGCCATCGAACCGCCCTTCCCTTCCTGGCGTTATGGTCAGACGCAGTGCTGGGGTTTTCCATGGTCCGAAGGTTGGCGCTCTCAAATTGCAGCTGTGAGTCCGGCTCTGCTCGTTCCAAAAGCAAAGAGGACCCATATTGTTCTAAGTGCCACCGACCCTATCGCCCGCGATGTGAGTCAAGGTTGGCAAAAACTTGGCATCCAATCGGATCTGCAGCATATCGGTGAGCCCATGTACTGGGGAGACGAGCGCTACCTTAAAATTCGCGCTTTTCCATCCGCTCACGTGCGTCGCATTCAGGCTCTTTGGGAGACACAGGAATGACTAGAATTGCCCTGCGATTCGGCCGCGACGAACATCTGATCGGGGTGATCCACGAGGCGGAGAATCAGCCACGCTCTCTGGGCATTCTCCTTTGGAATACCGGGATCTCCCATCGCATCGGCCCGTTCCGCGTGCATGTGGATCTGGCCGAAAAAATGGCTCAACTGGGTTTCACCGTACTGCGCTTTGATCTGTCCCGACTGGGCGACAGCGAGCTGGCGGAGCATGACGCTTCGATTCAGGATATCTTTACCCGCGATATTCATGACGCCGCGCAAATTCTTGAAGATCGCTATCAGATTAAAGACATCATTTCCGTCGGCATCTGTTCCGGAGCGGTCGACGCCTGGTATCACGCGCGCCAGGATCCCAGGATTCGTGGCCTTGTCATGGTTGATAGCTTTGTATATCCCACTTTCCGCCATGAAGCCATGTTTCTCCTGAAGCGGATTTTCAGTCCGAAGCGTTGGAAGCGTCTGCTTATAAAATCTTTGCTGCCTTGGTCGGCCCGGCAGTCCTTGAATCCTGCCAATGATTTCCTGGATCCCAATTATCCCGCGCAAGGGGAAGCCATCACCGATACGCAAAAACTCGTGGATCGCGGCACAGAAATGCTGGTGATCTATACCGGTGGATTTCATCCCTGGTACAGCTATAAGAATCAGTTCCGTGCCATGCTCAACGGTGTGAACTTTCGTAAAAATCTGCAGCTCGAGTTCTGGCCGGAAGTGGATCACCTCTTCACTCTGATCGAGGATCGCAAACGCTTTCTGCGTCTCGTCCAAATCTGGACTCAGGAAAAATTCCTAAAACCTATAATGGCCCTGGAATTGACCGCGCCTCACATGCGTTCTGAGCCCGAGCTGGTGGCGATCGGACCCTCCGCGGATTCCGTCGAGGAGCCCATGGCTCAAGCCGAGCCACGCACCCCATTCGAAGCCCAGGCACCGGTTGCCCCAACTGATCCAGCTTTGCCACTGCCAGCGTCTCACACCATGGATCCGGCAGAAACACGGATGCAGGACCTGGTCCTGGAGACCATCAATAAGGTGCTGTATCCAGCGCGTCTTGAAATCGAAGACAACTTCTTCGATTTTGGTGGGAACTCCATCCTGGCGATCAAAACGTGCCAGTCTTTGAGCGAAAAATTAGGGCGTCCCGTGCCCATTACCTTACTCTATATTCATTTGCGCGCTGGTGAACTGGCCCGGGCCCTGCTGCAATCGGCGAGTGATCATGCCGTTCCTCCAGCCTCGCCGGAACCTCCACAATCCGTTGCACAAGACGACGCGAACCAGGCCATTGCCATTATTGGTTACGCCTGTAAAGTTCCCGGAGCGAAGAATGTCAACGAATTCTGGTCGATGATTCGCGAAGGGCGCGAGGGTTTGACTCATTTCAAACTGGACGAACTCGATTCCTCTCTGCCAGAAACCGTGATTCGTCATGCCAACTATGTGGCCGCTCGTGGGGTCATTGAAGGCGATCGCTTTGATCACGAATTCTTCAACATGAATCGACGCGAAGCCCTCTTTCTCGATCCCCAGCAGCGCGTTCTCATGGAAACCTGCTGGCAGGCCCTGGAAGATGCCGGCTGGGCTCATCGGCGTCAGTCGGTTCGAGTTGGTGTTTACGCCGGCGTCGGCAACAGCACCTACCAATCGCGCAACCTCATGATGGGCCATGCTGCGCCGCATTCCGAAGAGGAATTCTTTGCGCAAATGGGCAATGACAAAGACTATGTGGCAACCCATATAGCTTATTACCTTGATCTGAAAGGTCCGGCTGTTTCGGTGCAAACGGCCTGCTCCACATCTTTAGTGGCCGTCATCGAAGGCATCAAGACTCTGCTGACGGATGAAGCCGATATCGTGGTCGCCGGGGCCGCTTCCATCAACTCGCCCATAGCCAGTGGTCATCTGTATCAGGAAGGCAGCATTTTTAGCCGCGATGGACACTGCCGGCCCTTTGCCGCAGACGCCACAGGCACCCTATTTTCCGATGGCAGCGCCGTGGTCGTACTGAAGCGACTCGATAAAGCTTTGGCTGATGGGGATCCCATTCGCGCGGTCATTCATGGCTGGGCTTCAAACAATGACGGTCGGAGTAAAAGCAGTTTCGCCGCCCCCAGTGTGGATGGACAGGCTCAGGCCATTGCCAAGGCTTATGAGCGATCCGGTTGGTCACCGCGCAGCGTGTCTTATATGGAATGCCACGGCACAGCCACACCCATTGGTGATCCGATCGAAATCGAGGGCCTTCGCAAGGTCTTCCAAAGCCAGACCAAGGATCAGCATTTCTGCGCCCTGGGATCGGTCAAGGCCAACATCGGGCATCTGACCGCCGCCGCTGGGACCATTGGTTTAATCAAGGCCGCTCTTGTTTTGCAAAAGGGTGAGATTCCCCCGGCTTTGCATGCCTTTCCCGTCAATCCTGAACTTCGCCTCGCGCAAAGTCCGTTCCATATTCCAAAAACTTTGCAGAGCTGGCCAGCCTCAGCTCCCCGTCGCGCCGGCGTCAGTTCCTTTGGAGTGGGTGGCACCAATTCTCATGTCCTGCTTGCCGCCGCGGTTCCGCCCCCTGCCGCTCATGAGGGCGACAATCGTCTCGATCCCTGGTTGACTCTGACCTGGACAGCCCGTGATCCACAGGCCAATCAACGTCTGACAGAATCCTTGACCGCGAGCTGGCAAAATGCGGACATTACACCCCGCGACCTTTGCTATACCATGAGTCGGTTCCGTTCCCGCTTTCCACACCGGCAGAGCGTCACCGGACGCAATCCTCAGGAATGGCAGCAGGCTTTGCAGCGACTGAATAAAAATGCGGCGTTTTACCCCGAGAAAGTGCCACCGGTCATACTCATGTTTCCAGGTCAGGGCAGCCAGTACATAGGTATGGGCCGCGAGCTGGCTCAATCCTGGCCGCGATTTAAACAGCATTATGACAAAGCGATTGCCGCCTTCGAACAGCGTTTTGATCTGGACCTCAACCTCGCCCTGGATGGGGTTGAATCCGAATCGGGCCCCCTGTTGAATGGCACTCTTTACACGCAGCCCGCTCTTTTCTGTCTGGAATGGGCGTTGGCTCAAAGTCTCATCGACTGCGGTTTGAAAACCACAGCCGTGATGGGCCACAGTATCGGTGAAATCGTCGCGGCTACGATCGCTGGCGTCTTCCATTTCGATGATGCGATTCATCTCGTTTACCATCGGGCGCGCATCATGCAATCCGCCCGCCGGGGAATTATGTTGGCCGTGCGTGCCACGCGGGAGAGACTGCAAAGCATCCTGCCTAAGGATCTGAGTGTCTGCGTGATCAATAGCAATGAAGCCTGTGTGGTGGGTGGCGAACGCGCGTCGGTCGATGCCCTCATGCCCGCCCTGAAATCAAGAGGGATTGCGTTTAAAGCCTTGGAGACATCACATGCTTTCCATTCACCGATGATGGACGACGTGTTGGATGAATTCCGTCAGGCGATTCAGGATCTGCCGCGGCATAAGCCGACTCTGCCGATTATTTCAACAGTCACCGCGCAGCGTCTTCTGGATGCCGAAGTCACTTCGGTTGACTATTGGGTCAATCAGATTCGTCAGCCCGTCAACTTTCTTGGGGCCGTGCAGTACGCTGCCACCCAGCATGATGCGCTCTTTATTGAAGCCGGTCCCCGCGATGCACTCAGCCGGTTCGTCCAACAAATTCTTCGGGAAGAAGGCCGCTGGCCGTCGCAGGCGCTGCTGCCGAAAAGTGCAGCCAACCCCGAGGATGTGACCTTCACCGAAAGTATCAGCGAGATTGCCAATTACGGTGTGCCACTCTTTGTTCCCCGCACCGGGCGGGTGATCGCAGCTCCGGTTTATCCGTTCCATGGCGAACGGCTTTGGCTTGAACCCAGGAGCATCGAAAGTCGGGACGCACCGGTTTTGCGTCCGAGCAAAGCGAGCGGGCCGATGGCGTCGCCCGCACCTGTCACGGTGCCCACACCCTGGCTGAAAAAACTGATGGCGTCGCTTACGCAAATCAGCGGCCTTGAATCGCGAGAACTTCAGCCTGAAGCCTCGTGGGTGAGTCTGGGTCTTGACTCTTTGTTATTGACGCAATGGTCGCTCAAAATGCAAAAGGAATGGGGCATCAATATGAATGTCAACATGCTGCAAAATGAGCTACAAAATTTGCAGGCCCTAGCCTTACATCTGCAAAGCCTTCTGCCGCAGGACATGCCTGCACCTGCTCCCGTACCTGCGCCCGCACCGGCTCCGGCTGTGACCGCGCCAATGACGATGTCACCACATTTGAGCACGCCAGCTCCGATGGATGCGCAGACAATCAGCGCCTTACTGCAGCAGCAAATGGTCCTGATGAGCAAACAAATCGAGTTGCTGACCGGGCTTGTCGGTCAACAGACGCAAGCGCAACGTCCAGCGTCGGTCGCACCTTCGGTCAAATTGGAGACCGCACCGGAAAGTCCCTCCCAAACGCCCGAGCCCTTGGCCGCAGCACCAATTAAATCCCCCACGGAACCTTTGCCTGGATTTTTAAATCGACTGGTCCACGAAGGTGAAATTGAATTCGCAAACGACGAGGGCGTGCTGCGGATGCCGCGCTATCGCGGGGCTTTCCTGGCCCTTGACAGTGACGGGCAACCCGGTCTTTTTATTGAAAATCCCGATCAATCCGGAGAATACTGGCAGGTCGTGGGTGAGTAAATCGTAGTCTTCCATAAGTGAAGGTGATTGGACAAAACCCGCAAATTCCTTCATCATCCTGGTGGCTCAACACAGAATGAGCTTCCAGCGTCGGAAAGTCCCAGGAGTTGAAGATGACTCTGTTTTTCTTCCCTTTCCTGGACTACTTTACGCTTGACCAGGTGGTGATCTCAGAGCAAAGATCACTCGCATTAAGGATAGCGGTCCTAGACCCGCAAAGCGGCGACCGAGGCAGAATTCGTGCCGCCTGCGGTGTTCGACTGGCCGCGTTTGGGGGTAAGGTATGAATCGTCAGCAAGAGTCAAAAAGTTGGTCGTCACAAGAACTCATTCCTGATTACGTCAAGAACCAGAAGCTGATTCAATGGGTCAAAGACACTGCTGAGTTGTGCGAACCGGATCGTATTTATTGGTGCGACGGCTCACAGGAAGAGTACGATCGACTGAACAAACAAATGGTCGCCTGTGGAACCTTGATTCCCCTCAACCCGGCCAAACGTCCAAACAGTTTTTTGGCACGTTCTGATGTGAGTGATGTCGCGCGCGTCGAAGATCGGACTTACATCTGTAGCCAGCGCAAACAGGATGCGGGTCCTACCAATAACTGGGCCGATCCTGCCGAAATGAAGGGTACCCTGACGACTTTGTTCCGTGGTTCCATGCGCGGCCGCACCATGTATGTCATTCCATTCAGCATGGGTCCTTTGGGCTCGCCCATCGCGCACATCGGCGTCGAAATTTCTGACTCCGCTTATGTCGTCGTGAATATGCGTATCATGACACGGATGGGCCGGAAGGTTCTCGATGTCCTTGGCGACGGTGAATTTGTCCCTTGCCTTCATTCGGTCGGTGCCCCCCTCTCCCCAGGTCAACAGGACGTTCCTTGGCCTTGCAATCGCGAGCAGAAATACATTGTCCATTTTCCGGAAGAGCGTTCGATCTGGTCTTACGGCAGTGGCTACGGCGGTAATGCGCTCCTGGGCAAGAAATGTTTCGCCCTGCGGATCGCGTCCGTTTTGGGCCGCGACCAGGGTTGGATGGCTGAGCACATGCTGATTCTCGGCGTGGAATCGCCTCAGGGTGAAAAAACCTACGTGGCAGCCGCTTTCCCCAGTGCGTGCGGCAAGACCAACTTCGCGATGCTGGTCCCACCGGCTGGCTTTGAAGGCTGGAAAGTGACCACGGTCGGTGATGATATCGCCTGGATTAAACCCGGTGAGGATGGTCGTCTCTATGCGATCAACCCGGAAGCTGGTTACTTCGGCGTAGCTCCCGGAACTTCGCCCTCGTCCAATCCCAATGCTATAGCCACCGTCAAAGAAAACGTCATTTTTACGAACGTGGCTTTAACACCGGACGGTGATATCTGGTGGGAAGATCTGACGGAAAACCCACCGCCCAAACTCATCGACTGGCAGGGCAACGAGTGGACGCCGGACTGTGGTCGCAAGGCCGCGCATCCGAATGCCCGCTTCACCGCTCCCGCGCATCAGTGCCCGTCCATTGACAAGAACTGGGACAACCCCGCCGGTGTTCCGATCAGCGCGATCATCTTCGGTGGTCGTCGCGCGACGACCGTGCCTTTGGTTGTTCAATCGTTCAACTGGAACTTCGGCGTTTACACAGCCGCCACGATCGGTTCGGAAATGACCGCCGCGGCCTTTGGCAACATTGGTCAGGTTCGTCGGGATCCGATGGCCATGCTGCCCTTCTGCGGCTATCACATGGGCGACTATTTCAATCACTGGCTGGAAATGGGTCGCAAGATTTCCAACCCGCCTCGTATCTTCTGCGTGAACTGGTTCCGCAAAGATGAAAATGGCAAATTCATGTGGCCCGGTTTTGGCGACAACATGCGCGTTCTGAAATGGATTGTGGACCGTATTCACGGCCGCGCCTTTGCGGAAGAAAGTCCACTGGGTTGGATGCCGCGTTATGAAGATATCGAATGGAAAGGCATGAAAGGTTTCCATCGCCAGGATTTCCGTCGGTTGATGACCATCGACCGGGAAACCTGGAAGAGCGAAATTCTTTCGCATGAGGAGCTCTTCGAAAAGCTCTATGACAAGCTGCCTCGTGAATTCATGCTGATGCGCGAACTCCTGCTCTCAAGCCTGTGGCGTTCACCCGTGAAGTGGGAAATGGCTCAGGAACGTTACCTGGAAAACTGATTCGGACTTCGGTGCCCCGCTTCATGCGGGGCCGCCTGACTCCACACGGGGGTCGCCGGGCTCCAAATCCATCGCTTTTCAAAACCCCGCCACGCGGGGCCGTCACACTACAAAATAAGGTTAGCAAATTTCCGTCGATACTGATGAGTCAACTCGTGATCGGGCCCCAGCACTTCAAACAAAGCCAGCATTGCCTGCCTGACCTTACCTTCCCCATAATTTTTATTTTTAGCAATGATCTGCAGGAAACGATCCATAGCATCCTGAAAGCGATCCTCGAGCGTCAGGACCACACCTAAACGATACAAGGCTTCCAGGTCCTGCGGGTTCTGCGCGGCGCGAGCCTCACAATCCTCGACCGTTCCGTAATCGGAGGCGGTGCTTGCGTAATCAATCATCTGCTGGAGGCTTTTCACCTCGCTGTGCGTGGCAGGTAACACGGCCAGCGTTTCACGAGCTTTTTCAAAATCATGCTGGTGAATCAAAGCACGGACCAAAAGACGGCGGGCATCATCGGCAGCCGGATCTTCAGTCAATATCCCTTCGAGTATCGCCATGGCGTCATCGACCTGTCCGCCACCCAGCAGCTGGCGCGCAACTTCCAGCGGCTGCTCCTCAGGATCAGCGCAATGTTCATCCAAGAATCGCCGAACCTCGCCCTCGGGTTGCGCGCCTTGGAATTCAGCCACCAAAGCCCCGTCTTTGAAAAGTTTGCAGGCGGGAATGCCGCGAATCCCAAACTGCCGAGCCAGATCCTGATTCTCATCGGTATTGCATTTGGCCAGAATAAAACGGCCGCCATAGTCTGCCGCCAATTTTTCAAGCACAGGGGTCAGACTTTTGCAGGGTCCGCACCATTCCGCCCAGAAATCGACGAGGACGGGAACATCCTGCGAACGCCGCACGACGTCTGCGGCGAAATTTCTTAGGTTGACATCCACTACGTTCGGTTTATCCATGTGCCCCTCCTCCCAGGCCTTCATGCTAGCATTTGCTTTCGTTTTTTGCCAACATGCAGTCCTGGACTCTTTGTCAGGAAGGACAGGCAATATGAGCAAAGTGCTGGAACAGCTGGTCAAGCTTTTGGATCTCAAGGCCATTGAAACCAACGTGTTTGTAGGCAACAGTCAGGATCTGGGATTCAAAAGTCTCTTCGGAGGCCAGGTGCTGGGGCAGGCTCTGGTGGCCGCGAGCCGCACCGTGGAAGCCGAGCGACCGATCCATTCCCTGCACGGCTATTTTCTGCGTGCCGGCAAGCCCAATGAACCCATCTACTATGAAGTCGATTTGATTCGCAGCGGCAAGAGTTTTTCCACCCGCCGTGTCGTGGCCAAGCAGGGTGGTCTGGCTATTTTCAGCATGTCAGCTTCCTTTCACGCGATCGAGAAAGGCTTCGAACATCAGGTCGAGAAGCCTTCTGTGCCAGGACCCGATGGCATTTTAAGCGAGCTGGAGCAATTTCGCAAAGTGCGCGACAAGGTCCCCGAACCCATTCGTGAAAAATTGAACGCCGATCGTCCGATTGAAATTCGTGTGGTGGATCCCGTGGATTATTTTGATCCGCACAAACGTCCGCCGCTCAAATACTCGTGGTTCAAAGCCAGCGGCAAGCTTCCCGATGATACCCTCACGCATACGGCCATGCTCGCTTACGCTTCTGACTTTGGTTTGGCCACGACAGCGATGCTGCCGCATGGCGTGACGTTTTTCAATCCGCGCGTGCAGGTGGCAAGTCTGGATCATGCCATGTGGTTTCATCGGCCGGCTCGTATGGATGAGTGGCTCCTCTATGTGAAGGATAGTCCATCGGCAGCCGGGGGGCGCGGGTTCAATCGAGGTCAGATTTTCGACAAGAATGGAATCCTCGTCGCCTCGGTGGCTCAGGAGAGTTTGATTCGGGGCATCGATCCGCCTTCGCCGCAGGATTCGATGAAAGGTCTCGTGACCTAGGCAAGTCCCAGCTTTCTGTCCATCGGCGAGACACTGTCCGATCCTCAGAGAGGGGGCCGGATTCTTCCTTCGAATCAGAATCAAGGCTTAGCGCTGGCATACAAAGTGAAGACGGGTGGTTACCCATGCGACGGGAGTCACTCATGTTATCCAGAATCCTCATGATCAGTACTTTCAGCCTGATTGTTCTTGCTTGTCAAAAAGCGCCGCAAATCCCTGATAAGGACCGGGATGCCGACGCTGCAAACCGGCCGGACCTTCCCGAACTACCTGAATCGACGTCTTTGCAGTCCTTTCAAGTCAACGTTTATGATCCTATCCTGAAGCCCTACTGTGCCTCCTGCCACGGGTCAACATTTGTCGATTCCGATCCGGAGCGGGCACACGCTAACTTTTTGCGTCGGGTTTCATTTGATAAATTCAGCGGCGTGGACCAGACTCCAGTTGTTTTGAAACTCAAGCAGACCCACAACTGCTGGGAAGGCGAAACCAGCAAATGTGTGGCCGTCATGGCCAACGGTCTTAATCTTTGGCTCCTGGATCTGGACGCGGCCGGCTTTAAACCCAAACCGCCGGTTTATCCCAATGCGACCAAATCTGTCCTCTTATCGTCAGGTTCGCCCGCGACAGTGGAAGTCGATACCACTCAGTATGCAGGTGCCAGCGCGGAAGCAGCGACCCTCGCCGAGCCCTTTGCCAAAGGCACAGATGATGTCGATGGTTCCATTCTCTCGTATGCGATGGGTAAGGCCGGCACGCCCCCGATTGCAGCAGTGGCCCAGGCGCAGGCGGCGCAGGCGATCACATTTAATGTGGACGTAAAAACAGCAGGAACCTATCAGGTTTGGGCGCGCGTAAAAACACCGTCGGCCCAAAGCAATGGCTTCTTCGCACGCATCAACAATGCCAACGTTTTGTTTGATACGCCGGTCACCGACGTGGCCTGGAAATGGGTTCAGCTGACCCGAAATCAAAACAACCAGCAGCAACCGATCACGATCCAGGTCAACGCACCGGCCATCGTTCCCGTTCCGATTCTGTTCCGGGCTCCAGGCGCTAAAATTAACTTCGTAGCCCTGACGCAGAAAGTCGCGGAATTTGATGGTGAGCAATTCGCCAATCAGTATCGCGACATTGCCGTCGACCTGCCCATTGCGAACAGTAAAATCATAGCCACTGTTTGGGAAAAGACGACCGAGGAAGGCAAGCGCTCGTTAGGCGTGAAAGAACTGCGGATTGAATCACCGAAACCCGTTCGCGTGAAAACCATCTATCCGTTGATCAACGGCATGTTTCACGCCAATCACGGAACTTATACTTTGGTCGATACGATCGCCGGTGGCTCCACGGAGCGTCGCCAGCAGGTGATCAACACCGGCGGTTCGAACGCTACAACGTGGATTGCGGATATCACGAAAGATGAGCTGTCATTTGCTTTTGAAGTGCTGGAGGAAATGCCTTAGCACCTTCAACGAATCACAGCCCCAGGAAACTGATAAACGGTATGACACTGCTCGCACTGGAAATAATTCGGTGCGCTATGATTCGGCGCCACAACACGAGCCGCATCCTGAGCATGACAACCTCGGCAGTCCGTCGGCTGTCCCTGATACACACCCTGGTTATGACAGGCCCGGCACTCCGTAACCCGGTGCGCTCCTCGTAAGGGGAAACGGGTCAGGTTATGATCAAACTTCGTGTGCTGCCAGAAGTTCTGCGTGTGGCAATCCTGGCAAGGCATCAGCTGCCCCTGGTGCGGATCGTCCTCATGATGGCACTGGCTGCACTCCTGGCTCGAGCCCTTGAGAATCCGCTCGTTCACATGGCATTCCTTGCAATCCAGCTGCAGATGCACACCAGTCAGCAGAAAATCCTTATGATACTCGGAGGCGTTCTTCCAACCGCTTTCATTATGGCACTTGGTACACAGCGGACCATTCGCCCCTTTATGAACATCCTTATGACAAGTCTGGCAGTTCCGCTTGGGAATTTCCGGGAACAGATACTTCCCTTTAAAGTTCTTCGGCGGCGTGCGGAACTTCTCATCCGTATTCTTATGGCATTCCGCGCACTTCACCTGCTTGTGCTTGCCCTTCAGCTCAAAATCCGTTTCCTCGTGGTCAAATTCCTTGAGCTTCGTAAACTTGTCGGTCGTATGGCACACAGCGCAGGGCTTGTTATAGAACTTGGAATGGAACATATCCTTGTGTTCGTTTACGTGGCATTCCTCGCAGAACCCGCGGTTCGCCCCTTCGAACATGAATTTGCCCCCTTTACGCGGCGGCTTGGTCGGCAACGTGATATCGCTGGGCTTGTGGCATTCGCTGCACTGCTTGCCAATCTCCGCGTGCCGACCGGTGAGTTTAAATCGCGTGATATCATGATCAAACTCAGACAGCTTGGCAAAACCAGCGGTATTGTGACAGGTTGCGCAGGACTTTTTCTGGAATTCGCTGTGGAACTGGTCCTTGTGAACGGACGTGTGACAGTTGGTGCAATATTTTTCATCCTTGCTTTCATCAAAGTCAAATTTGTGAGCCGGCTTGGGTGGCTTCGTCGGCAATTTGTCCTTGGTCGGGACATGGCATTTTTCGCAGTTTTTCTCGATTTTTGCATGTTTCCCATCAATCTTGAAGTTGGTGATATCATGTTCAAATGCTGTTCTCTGCGTAAAATTCGTCGTCGAGTGGCACTTGGCACAGGACATATTGAAGAACTTTTCATCGAACTGCTTCTTGTGGACACTGGCATGACAGTTCACGCAGAAATCGCGTTCAGCATTGGGAAACTTGAAGGTCTCCTTGCCCTCTTTCATATGACACTGCTTGCAGTTGGTCACCTTGTGCTTGCCCGTCAGTGGAAACCGGGTCTTATCATGGAAGGTGCGATCGCCCTGAATCTGCCCCTGCAGACTCATGATTTTCCAGCCTTCCGTCGTATGGCACTTATCGCAGCTCACATTCTTGAACTTCTGATGGAACGACTGGGTATGCGGCGTGATATGACAGCTCGCACAACTTTTCTTGGGCAGGTCCGGAAACGCATAGCGCCGCACATCAAAGTCCTTGCCTAAGACCTTGTGCCCCTGCTCGCCTTTGAAGGTCTGCTGCACTGTCTTCGGCCGATGGCACTCAAAGCACTTATTTTCCTTGTGCTTGCCCGTGATCGGAAAGACGGTTTGCGTGTTGTGATCAAACTTCAGTGAGTCCTTCCACTTGATCTCATTGTGGCAGGTGTCGCATTTCTGCAGAGGACCTTGCTTGGCACTGATTTCCTTGCCGTAGCCGTGATAATCCTTGTGGCAGGGATAGCACTCTTTTTTCAAACCGACCCAGTTAAACGCCGCGGGTCCTTTGGCGAGAACATCCGGAGTTTGCTTGTGGCAGTCCTGGCATTCAATACGATCGTGCGCCCCTCGCAGAGGAAAGCCCGTCACAGTATGGTCGAATTTCTTCTGCGCCTGCAGGGGGAAACCCCACAGCACACCAAGAAAAGCGAAAATCCATAGGGTCATTCCTCTCATAGGCTTATCTTCCAGCTGTCTTGACCGTGGCAGACATCGCACTTGCCGTTACGGAAGCGCGGACTCAGACGGTTCTGGTGATGATCCAGATGGCACGACAGGCACTGTTTGGTTTCAATCGGCCAATCATAGCGCACATCAGTTTTCGAACGTTTCACATGACATTTTTCACACTTGTGCTTGGTATGGGCGCCGACCAGGGCATAGCCTGTTTCCTTCTGATGATCGAAGGATTTGGCCGGCTTCCATTTTTCGGTCGTGTGGCAAAGGCTGCATTCCTTTTGCTTGAACTTGCCTTTGTAATAATGCACATCATCTTTCATATGGCACTTGTTACAGGAACCCACGAGACCGGGATAGCTGATTTCACCGACGCGTGTGGGCTTGTTCGCGCGCTTCGCAGTATGGCACTTGGCACAATCAATTTTTACGTGGGCCCCGTCCAGATCGAACCCTGTTTTGCTGTGATCGAAGGTTTTGGGATTGATATACATGGGGTCAAAATTACGACCCTTATGATCCTTATGACAGTCGATACAGGCTTTATTATTCATCAAACCATGATAGTGCTGACGCGCGTCGACATCCTTGCGAATTTCCTTGTGGCACGCGAGGCAGTTGTTATTGGGTATCCCACCCGCCGGCTCGTGACACTTCAAACAATCGTTATGCGTGTGTTCCAGCTTATCGTGACCCAGGAGCAAAGGCCCCGGTGCCAGCAGCTGGTTGAGGAGACCTTCAAATTTCAGCTTGGCATCCGCGCTCTGGCCAAAGGCCGGAGACGTCGATAGAAAAAGAAGGGCTATGATGAGTCCGAGCTTGCGCACCTTACATTTCCTCAAATCTTGCGGGTCTGGTGCGAGGCGAAGTCGCCGACGTCCCAAACCTATAGCCAAACATGACGAACAAGGCGTTGGCTTTGACCTTGCTGTCCGATTCCATTTCGTAACCCAATGATCCGCGAACATCTTCCAAAACAAAAATACCCGCATCCAGCATCAGAATCGTGCGTTTATTGATCGTTCCGTCGTCATAGGTCTCGTTGGAAAGAGTATAGGCGACACCCACGCTCACCGTCTTGCCCCAGTAGTCGTAGGCAATCTTGGTGAAATTATCCTTGCTCAAAAAATTCTGCCGCACACCCAGCTGCAGGCGCGTGGAGCTGGTATCCCCCAGAACCTTGGGAAACAGAAGCCCACCGGTAAATTCGGTACGCACCTTGCCATCCGCTGTACGAGTTCCCTGGCTGGCGCTGGCATCCACGCTGAAAGCCTGGCTCACGCGATAGCGAAGATCCAGATCGATGGTGCGAACGGCACTGGGAACCAGCACATCCTGGATCACCTGCTTGATCAGATAATCCTCGGTCGTGGTCTGGTTCACGTATCCACCGGCGCGCAGTCTTTCTGTTTGATAATAGTAAGACACATAGCCCCGACGCAGACTCGCCTTGGGTGAAAAATCAAAATGCACCAGACTGCCGATCCGATGCAGGCCGCCGATGGTGAAAAGTCCCTGCTGATAATAATAGAGATGACTTTCCGAATCGGTGATGTCATAGGTTGGCGCTTGAGCCACGGCGTTGGTTAAGTAGCTGCTGTCGTCCGGCGTGTCCTTGGTCTCGTAATTATAGTAGGCACCGAACTGGGTCGTGGGTATGACCCTGGTCTCCGGATCCACATACAGAGGGGCAATGATATCCTTGGCCCCTTGTCCGGCAAAGGCGCCATAGCGTGAGGCCTTGCTGGTCCGATAGCCGAATTCCGCACCATCATTGGCCACGATATTGGCTTCCGGCAAAGTGAATCGGCCGACCGTAAAATAGGTGCGATTCGACTCCCATGGCCTTTGGTACGCAGCCAGACGCAATTGCCGTCTTTCGTAATTCGACAGCAGAAGGTTTTCCCGTTCCAGCTTGCCGAATCCATCACGCTTGTCACGGAAATCGAAGATGAAGCGATCCTTGGAATCATTAAATTCGTCCGCGGTCGCCTTCAGCTGGAGGTTGATGACCTGCTCATCGTTATTGGTCTCGCCTGCCGTTTGACCCAGGAAGGCTCCTTGGAACTCGACCTGACGCGAGTAATGACCAAGGCGGGCATCACCCCTGAATTCCACGGCCTGAGCTGTCGGCATGGTACTTTGAAAAATTAGGCCAAGGACTCCAAACAAAATTCTCGCGTTAGCAAAAATATTGCGGATTCGCAGGTTTGGCAATTGTCTTTTAGCAGGCATTGGCAAGTGCGATACTCATTGGAGGAATTCAATTATTTCCTCCAGTGTATCAGGTCACGGCGGGAAGTTGGAAAAGAATCGTGGAAAAAAATGCGTCCGTTTTTAGTTGACTTTCCACTGTGTGCCGAAGCGGTGGCAAGCCGCGCAATCACCGCGCAACTGACCATTGCCGTGGGCTGCAGGCTTACTAAACTTCGCCGCTTCACCGGGAAGATTGTGACAACCTAAACAGGCGGGAGGCGTCGGACTATGAGAATAGGCCTTGGGTGTCCAGCTGGGGGCTGTTGCCACATATTGATGGCATTCCGAACATTCACGGCCAAAACCGTGAGCCACAAGGGTCAGATCCTGAGTGGGCGGGAGGCGCCGATATTCATGACACGCGGCACAGGGATCGGTAAATCGCGCATGATCGGCCACCGGTGACGCAAATTTGGAATTCTCCACCTTCGGTTGCTTCACTCCGCATTGAGACAAGCCAAGACTGAGAAACAATCCAGACAGGCAGAGGAACACTACGCTGCGCAGTCGCTTGCAAGCCATGTTATGAACTCGCTTTCACGGCTTCACCGTATTTGGTGTCAATCATAATGCCAAGACTCTTAAGAAATGCGAAAGGCAGGATCGCGCCAGCAAAGACGAACAGGAAATCGTTCTGCAGACGCAGAACCTTGCCATCCATCTTGATCATCAGATGATCTTTTTCAATCTGCTCCACGGTGGTGTTGTAGCAGATTTTTACCATACCTTTACGCTCATAATCCTTGATGATGTTCTGGTTTTCTTCGTTACAACGGTCAAACGTTGGACCGCGTACGAGCAGAAAGACTTTATTACGAAGACCCGGCTTGCACAGGTATTGAGCGGCTTCCACGCCTGCGTTACCACCGCCGACCACCGCAATCCATTTCTGCTGATACTGATCCGGATCCAAAAGGTTATACGTAACCTTGGTCATCTCTTCGTTCGGCAGGTTCAGCTTCCGCGGTGTTCCGCGTACGCCCATGCCGAGGATCACTTTTTTCGCGGTCATGATGCCCTTGGATGTTTCCACATGAAAAACATCACCCCGCTTTTGCAAATTAATAAAACGACAATCCTCGACCATACTCAAATTACTTTGCCGCTTCAGGTGCGTCCAAAGGCTAAGCAATTCTTCTTTCGACACTTTATGCTTATTGAACTTGATTTGCCCCGCCAAAGGAAAATCGAGGGGATGCGACATGACCACTTTTTGTTTTGGGAAATTATAAATCGTTCCCCCGAACTTGGCCTGCTCAATACAAAGATATTTGACTTTCGCTTCCGCGCAAGCCAACGACGCGGCGAGCCCCGCAGGACCACAGCCCACGATCAGGACGTCGAACTGAGCTCCCCCGCCCCCGCCCAGATTTTTGGCAGCATGCGACGCAGCGAGCTTACCCTGCTTCACAGCATTTCGAATCAGACCCATGCCGCCCAACTCGCCGGCAATATAGAGGCCAGGGACGTTGGTTTGGAAATTGGGATCGATACGGGGCAATTCCATGCCGCGTGTCTTGGTGCCAAAGACCAGCTGAATGGCATCATAAGGACAAGCCACCTGGCAGGCCCCGTGACCCACGCACGCGGTCGGCTCAATGAGCACAGCCCGGTGATTGATCAACTTGATGATTTCGCCCTCGGGACAGGCTGCCACACACGCGCCGCAACCGCCACACAGGGTGGGATCGATCTCGGGGTGCAAGCTCGCAGGCTCATTCATTTTTTTAGCGACCGCATCATCCCATTTGCGCTTGGCTTCCTTATGATGCTTATCGCGCTGGCGCATACCCCAGACCGCGAGACCAACCATAAAGGCTATACCGAGCAACCACGTAGACTGCGCGAGGAAAACGTAGATCTTCATCAACATTGGCTACACTCTGATAAAAAATTACAGCCATGCTATCGGCTCGCGGCCTCAAGTTCTTAAGTGAAATCAAAATAGTTTTTAATACCGCGGGATTAGACCTTGAATATCAGAGATGAAGCAATGTGAATAACAGCCACAATATACATCCAAATTGCAAACGGGGAGTGAAACGTTCGCCAGTACCCAAAGAGGATTTGGTAAAAATGCATCGACAGGAGGCGACGACGCAGCAGCGCCCACTCCCGAAGCTTGATCTTGAACTGACGAGATTCCTGCCACGGCGTTGGCGGCAGCGAAGCCAGCATGCGAATTTCTCCGCCAATCGATCGGATCATAAAGCCGGAAAGTCCAAGCCTTTGCAGTTCCGGGCCTTGCACGCCACCTGCCATGGAAAAGGCATGAGCTTTGGCCATGATCATCGCCTGGGCCGGAATACGATTGCCGGAGCCCTGCTGATACTGATCAAAGGCTTTTTCCAAAGCATCAATTTGCTTTTTGAGCATGGGCTTGGCCTGCAGCAATTGCATATAGAAGTAACGGCCGACGATACCGCTCAAAAATGAAATCACCATGCTCCAAAAACTGATGCTGACCAGTCCCCGCACCTTAAAATCGCTATGAAACAGGACAAAAGTAGGACCGACCATTCCGAAAAAAATGTGCCAGTTAAGCCAACCCTGAAGGCTGCCCCATGATTGCATCGAATGCATGCGCTTGCGCAGGATATAAAGATTGGTCAGCGCCATCACGCAAAAACCGATCCAGCCCAAGGCATAGCTCAGCGGCTTTCCTGGCAAAGGCGATAGAGTTTTGCAGTGCCCAAGGAATTTGCAGGCGCCGATTGATATATAGCTTGGACCGTCATACATCTTATGCAACACGGCATATTCATAGAACATAAAGGCTGTAATAAGCAACCAGAGGTAAACCAAAGGACGCAGTTTCATGCTCAAGATTCTCCCATCCCTACATGGTAGCATAGACCCTGCTCTTGAAAAAGACAGGGGAATGCCGATAAGGACGGAGACTCTTTCCTTCATCAGGAGCCGCGCATGAAGACTTTCCTCATCACCCTTTCCCTGGTTTGCTCATCGAGCAGCCTTCTGGCTTATGGACCTTGTGATGATGATGTCCAGAAATTATGCAAAGGTGAATTTCATCAGGAAACAGAACGCACCTGTCTTCACAAAAAAGTGGAACAACTGAGCGCTGAGTGCAAAGCCTTTGTGAAGGGAAAAGAAGACAGCTGGAAGAAAACCATGACCAGCTGGGATAAGGTAAAAGTCGCCTGTCAAAAAGAAATCGACAAGGAATGCGCTGACGTTAAAGCCAAGGCGGACGACCCCATCAAGGCTTTGCAGGTCTGTCTAATGATGGTGAGTGAAAACCTTGGCCCTGACTGCAAGAAAGAAATGAATCGTCACATCAAGGAATTCCAGCCCAATATTCGCGAAATCCCCTGACAGTTTGCGGCTTGAAAAATTCGAAAGCCGCTCCGCAAAAGCCCTGGCTTGACAGTGAAGACCACTTTGCCCATGATCCCTTGAACGATCGACAAGGAGATCAGGATGAGATTCAATGCCAGGTACGTAGGACTTTTCGCAGCAGGTTTGTGTAGCCTCTCTTTGATGGCTGCCCCATCAAATGCTGATCAAACCCCTCAGCCCGTTGAGCCGACGATCCCCCCAACTTATGAAGACGTCGCGAGCATCATCGCCAACAACTGCCAAATCTGTCACACAGGGGGTGAAGAGGCTGTGGCTGGTATATCCCTGGATACAGAAGAGGAAGTGGTTGCCCGTGCAGCTCAAGCTTTCGCAGCGTTGGACATTGGCCTTATGCCTTATGGGGATCCTGAATTTCGTACGACTCCCGATGGCATTAAATTGCTCGGTTATCTGAAATCGCAGATACCGCTTGAACCCGCACCTTTGCCGACCCCAGCACCGACACCCCCAGCGAATGGACCGGCCAACTAGACTTGAGACCGCCGAGATCAACCAAAAAGATGCATCATTTTAAAAGGTTGAGCTTGCACCCTCCGACACTCCTGACCACCCGAGTGTCGGTTTGGTTCCAAATATTCAGCGAACATGACCCTGCCCGAGTCCAAAAATCTCGACATTCGCGTTAAATTGTTATAGGCATTTGAGCCCGTCGCCCGTTTGATGGCAAGGAACTCATTTTGGAGGAACTCTGGTGACTCAGGACATATCCGCTCTGCTCGAGCAGCTCAAAAAATATTTTAAACCTCATCCATGGCATGGCATTCCGGTTAAGGCCAAATCGGAGCCCTACGTGAATGTCTTCATTGAAATCGTGCCGACGGATACCGTGAAATATGAACTCGATAAGGCTTCGGGTTATCTCTGCATCGATCGCCCCCAGAAGTTTTCCAACTATGTCCCTGCTCTCTACGGCTTCATCCCCCGTACCTACTGCACCGAACGCGTGGCGGCCTACGCCGGTGAAAAAACGGGCACTCAGAATCTGATCGGTGACGGCGATCCTTTGGATATTTGCGTGCTGTCAGAAAAGACCATCACCCACGGTGACCTTCTCTTGCAGGCCAAACCCATCGGTGGTCTACGCATGATTGATAATGGTGAAGTCGACGACAAGATTATCGCTGTTCTGAAGGACGATGCGATCTACGGCCGCTTTGAAGATATTGAAGACTGTCCGCCGAAAATTCTGGCGCGACTCAAGCATTACTTCCTTACCTACAAGGACATCCCGGGTGAAGGTGAGCGCAAAATCAGTATTGAAGCGATGTATAACCGCAAGGAAGCGCTTCACGTGATCGAACTCGCAGCACAGGATTACAACGCAGCGTTTCCTATCCCATTTGAGTCTTAAACGGCTTTCAGGTCAGGTGCGAAGGGTTCTTCAAGACGAGGTAACGTAATGATGAACTCGGTCCCCTGCCCTGGCTCTGTCCGGATCTCCATACGACCTTTGCATTCCTTGATGGCCCCATAGACGGAAGCCACACCGACCCCACGCCCCGAATAGAGATCAACTTCCTTGCTGGTGCTGAAACCTTCCAGTGACAGAATTTCGATTAGCTCGGAAAAGGATTTGGTATCCAAATCACTCGAGCCTGCGAGCCCTTTTTCCACCAGGAGCCGGACGATTTGGTTGCGCTCGATGCCGCGACCATCGTCTTTGCAGCGGATTTCCAGCCTATCCTGGTGCGCCCTAAACATAAGCAAGACGCTCCCACGGACTGGTTTGGAACCACGATCCTGCTCGATACCATGAATCACGGCATTGCGCACAAGGTGCACCAGATTCTTGATCACATGCTTTTCGGCGTCAGAGTAAATCTTGACATCCGCGCCTTGCAGATCAAATTGAACTTTGCGGCTGCTGCGACGGGCTAGCTGCTGCACATCATCGACTATGGGCCCCAGCAGGCTGCGCGCCGAACGCGCTGTAATACTCAGAACCCAACTGTCAAAGAATCGAAGGAAATCGTGCTGCACGCCGAGCTGGTTCAGTTCCTGACGCAAACTCAAAAGCGTGGAATGCTTGATGACCACATCTTCATCCTGCTCCTCATCCCAGCTCAGACTCAGAATATCCGCATGCCGATTTAAAAAGAGCTGGAAGGTCTGTTCCAGGGCTTGGACGTCCTCAACGCGCAATTCACCAGCTTCTTCAAGTTTATGAATCCGATCGGCCTGGAGCTTCATATTGAAGATGAGGCAATTGCCCTTCAGCGTATGCAGAATGAAGGCCACCATCTTGGGCTTGCTCCGCACATCAGGATCGGCCAGGTGCTTCAGATTTTCCCGGGTAATTTTAATAAACGATCGGAACGCGTCCATGTTCTTGAGGATCTTGATCAGCATGGAGCTACGCAAAGCCTCGCGCTGTTTCATGCGCAGCTTGGTGATATCATTCACCGTGAACAGGATGGCCTTCGGCTTGCCCGCATCATCCCGAATCAAACCGCCTTCTAAAATAAGAATGCTGTCACCGATGCGAAAGGTCTTAGGAATCTGAGACAGACTGACTTCCTCGGGCATGCTATCGGCAAAGGCCTGCTTGACGGTCATTTGAAAGATACTGCGACGCGAGCCTTCCAAACCCAGGACATCCAGGATCGAAGCCTGGTCGCGTATGCGTTCACCCAGAAGGCGATAGCAGGCTTTGGTAAAACCTGCTTCCACTTCCAGCTGAAGGTTAATGGTAAAAAAACCGCTCTTCACGTGATCCACAATGGAACGAATGGTCCGGGTGCGCTCCGCAACGGTATTCTCGACTTCCTGAATGTGCCGGGTGAGGGCCTGGTTCAGGTCCTTAATGGTTTGCTCTGAGCGCGCCTGCAAATAATTCACCCGACTTCCCAACGCCAGCGACATAAGCGCCACTTCCATGGCGCCTCCAATCAGATTGCCCCACTGGGCGAAAAAATTCAGAGGAAAAAGTCCGTTAAACATCAACGTTATGACCAAATTGCCCATGAGAAGACAGGACCAGGCCAGCGTGTAATACACAGCTGGGCGAAATCCACGCCAGGACGCAACGACTCCAGAGGCAATCAAGGTCAGGCTGACCACGATCGTCGAGTACGTAATTTCGCGGCCCAGCAGAGCATAATTGGCAAAGAATCCATGGACGGTAATCGCCATGTTCACGAAAATAAGGCCGAGTATCCATTTTCGCCAGTTCGGCATTTGCTCCTGCATATTCAGAAAGCGCAGAGCAAAAAGACAGCTAAAGATATGGCTCACCGAAACCAGAATCAGCCAGCCGCGATTCATAAGCCAATGTCCGACAGAGCCACCAATCCATTCAATACCGGTCGCTTGAAGCCCGAACTGCGTGGCCAGGAAAGCGACGAGATAAATGACATAAACCAGATAGGTCTGGCTCTTAAAGGAAAACATCAGAAACATATTATAGAGCATGAGAACAATCATACTGCCATAAAGAAGACCCAGGACGAGGTTATCGCGGCGCGTATAGTTGTCAAAATTCTTCTTGTCCCAAAGAAAAAGGCTGATGACAAAGGTGCCCTTATTCTGCATCTTCATCACATAATGGTTGATTCCAGGCGCAACTCGTATAGGGTAAACAGGAAAGCGAAATTCGACCGGCCTTTGCTCGTAGGCCACTTCATCACCGAGAGTGAGCTCGACGCGCGCGCTATCGGCATGCAACTGGTAGAGTGTCAGGTAATCCAGAAGCGGATATCGATTTTCCAGGATCAGGTCACGTGTCACGGGGCTCGTATTATGCACGGTCAGCTTCACCCAGAAATGCGCATCCTGATTATTCAATCCCGGGAAATCACGGGTCGCCGGTTGAAACTTATCATCATGTTGACCGGACAGAATATCGTCCAATACCAGCTGACGCGTGCGATCCTCCAGGATCGATACGCTTCGGCTCACGAGGAGTTCCCGCACCTCTCCAGAACTGACCTCCGGTGTCACGGACAAACCAGCAGCATGCCCCGACACAGGCTGAAATATTCCAGCGAGCATCATGGCCCAGGTAAAAATCGTTTGCCGCAATAAGGTCACGCTTCCGCCTCCGCTGCGAGGGATCCGCAATCGTTATCGGTCAAGTGGCTTGGATATTAACAAAAGTGCTACGGGAATACGTATTCCCGCGTTTGGTCGTTCCTTTAAATGGGAATCAATCCCTTGAGAGCACCCGCGGATGCATAGGAACCTTGAGGCTTGCCACCCAGCACCTGGGCCATGGAATACAGCAGCTGCGAGTGTGGCGCCCCATTGCAATCAAGGATACGACCGGGGTTATAGCCGGCAATGCCCTTGCCTCCCATAAGGTAATAGGGCATATCCTTTCGGGTGTGCGAAGCCCCCTGGGCGATCTCTGTCACGACCAGAACCAGGGAATTGTCGAGCATGGATCCGCCCCGACCGACGCGTGGTTCAGGTCGCGCCGCCAGAAGACCAAAAAGGATGGCCAGTTGCTGATTCAACCATTTTTTCTGCTGCGCATGGATCGCGCCGCTGTTGTGCGAAGCCTGGTGACTCTCCATGGGCCACTCATTGTTCCACCGATTGAGCCAATCGTAATCCATCTTGATCGTACTGGTATGCCGTGAAAACTGAAGGGTCGCCACGCGCGCCAGACCGCACTCCATCGCATGCACAAGGTTGGACATCTGCATTTTCATGATCACGGGCGCGGTTTTATCTTCCCACTTTTTGCTATCGTCATAAGCAAAAGCAGACAGATCATACCCGCTGCAACCCACAGTTGGACGCAAAAGCACCTGAATCTGCTGCAGGTGCTGCTGCAGCTTATTGCGTTCTCGCTCGATATCAGTCTTCGCCAGAAAACTTTGCAGTTCCTTTTCCACGTTCTTCAGCATCGCAGCATCTGAAGCTCCAGCAGGCATGCCGCTGCCTTGAAATAGGCGCTGATAGACCGCAAGTGGGCTATCATCAGCGATTTTTTCAGAGCCGCCGGGTAAAAAACTAATGGAGTGACCTTGATTTTTACTGGCCTGAATGCCGACATGCAGCAGAGCCTGCTTAAAGTGATCGGCCAGGTGCACATCCAAGGATCCATTGACCGGATCGATGCTACCGGAGAGCAGGCAGCGAGCCGCCTCCTCATGACCATCACCGTTACCGTCCATGAGGTTCAAACGGCGAAGCAAGACCAGTTGATCGCGGTAAGGCACCAAGGGCAGGAGGGATTCCGGGAGTGTCCCGATGGATCCCGTAAGAGCCGATGGATGCCATTGCTCCAAAAATGCCCCATCCGGGTGGTACACTAGGATCAGACGCTCGGCTTTTTAGGATCAAAGGGCGCAGACGATGATTGGCCTAGAAGCTGACGAGCCCAAATGAGCGAAGCCATGCCTGTCATATATTGCAAAAAGCTGCGACGTTGCATCTCTTATTTCCTCCACATAAAGCTATCAGAACTGACAAAGTCCATCATCACGGTACGCAGACTCTTATCCAGCTGCAGCTGCTCACGTAGGGATGTCTGCAGGCACTGATCGCTGGTCTGGGCGACATGACCCTGGGCATAGCGGAGGTATTGGATGCCGACACAGGCCTTGGCTGTTGGACTTTCACTCAGCAGAGTTCCGAGCTCGGGAAAATTCTGGAAAGGAATCACGTTCGGATCCGATAAAGTCAGAGGACCCTTGATTTCTCCCGATACATCAATTGGCGCTCCTGGCTTTTCCGCGTAAGATTTGCGAAAAGCCCCCACTTCATCAAAACGTTCGAAACCAAAACCAACTTTATCAATATACTGGTGGCAGGATGCGCATGAGTTGCTGCCATCGCTTTGCTGGCCCTGTGACAGGTGACGAGCCAGGCGTTCCCGCATGGTCAATCCCGGGCTCGGCGGCGGAATCGTGGTATCAACATTTGCAGGTGGCGGCGGCAGATCCTGGCAAAGCAATCGATTCCGCACGAACACGCCGCGTTTGATCGGCGAAGCCTCATTCGAATTCGCATAGGTCACCAAAATGGAACCTTGCGCAATCAGACCCCGACGTTCGCTGTCATAGTTCACCTGCTGCCAAACCTGGGCGGGCGCCGGCAGACCGTAATGAGACGCGAGCCTGGGCGTTAACGGGGTGGCATCAGCTGCATAAAGATCCTTCACCCCTGCGTTCTGGTCAAAGACCAGCGTCGACAGAAATCGTTTCGTTTCCTCAAGCATATCGTTTCGCACGTCGGTTGGCAGTCTTTGGCTGTCCCTCGTCACATAGGGAAGGGCGCTGATCCCCAGCCACTGCATGGCGAAATCCGTAAACGTATCCCGAGCGGCTGCCGTATCCAGCAAACGCTCAGCCTCGCCCCGCCGCTTGACAGGATCCTTGATGCTGCCGTCGGCTGCTGCAGCCAGCAGCGTAGGATCAGGGGGCATACCCGTGAGGCCATAGGCCAGGGCTGTCGCCGTTTCATAAGGGTCCAAGGCATAGGCATTCATGGGCGCAACAAAATAGCCCATCTCCGAACGATAGAGGAAGTAAGGCGAGTGCAGCATGATTTCGAGAGCCGCCGATGTTTGCATAGCTGCATAGGTATCGACTTCGGCTGTTGTCAGGGGACGGCGGTAAAGGCGTAATCCAACCTGCTCCACCAGGCAACGCGCATTCGACCCACAGCTCTTGATCACTGGCGCCTGACCGGCTATTTCACGAGCAGCCTTGGCAAAGACAACCAGATGCCGATCCGTGACCACGGCCGCATCCGCGTTGTTGTTGTAACCCAAAACATTGGCTGGCTCAGGCCAGAACTTCAAGGCATTGATCTCGGACACGCCCAGAATCACACGTACACTGTTACGATATTCACGTTCCGTGAGAAGGCGCAATTGGCGCCGGCCCAGATTGTTTCCTGGTACCTTGCAATCCACAGCATCGGCTGGATTCAAGCCGAACCGAATATAGCGGGCCACATCCTGGGCGCAGGTGCCTGTACACTGGCCCACTTTGCCCAAAGGCATGGTTGTGCTGATGCGTTCCGCCAGCTTCTCGACCTGACCGCAGCTTGTGCATTTGCCGACACTGATCTGCAGCGGTGTGCCGGCTCCCCCTTCACCGACTTTGCCATGACATTTCGCACAGAGTGTTTGATACTGTTTTTGACCAGAACTCAAATCTTCATAGCCGGCCTTCAGACTCACATCACGTTCAGGCATGGAGAACTGCGTTGCCCTTCGTTTGGTGTCAGGCAGAAGAGCAGTATCCCCTGTCCACCCCAGGAATAAAAATGGTTCGGGAGGCTCTGCCGTGATGCGAACCAACGATCCTGGACTGTACTGGCCCGATCCGGATCCATTTTGAATGGTGACCGAATAAAGTTTTTCTTCCGGATTTAAATCAAACCATTGATTGACGACTTGATTTTGCTTTTTCCAGACATACCAGCCATTGTCCTGACGCGACAGATCGGGGGTTTGTTCACCGCTACCGTTATGAAAAATCAGCTGAATGGATTCATCAGCGGGATCTGTTTGCTTCTGATCGATAAAACCTCGATACCAGCCAGCCACATCCGCTAAAGCTTTACCAGGCCAGCCTCCAGTAGGTTCGACGGCCTGATTGTTTTGCACGAACCACGTATAGATGTAGACCTGGTTCCACGCCTCGGGTTTTTTGAAGAAGACGTAGAATCCTGACACGTTGTCCTGGGCCATCGCACTCCATGACCAGAGCATGGACAAAAACAAAATCAGCCTGCGTCGCATATTATATCCCCCTTCTTGAGTTCATTTCTAATGGCACAGATGCAGGCTGACAATTGTCTTTTTTTTCCGAACCATCCAAATGGTCGGCTCTCAAGGTGCACCGTTCTGTTCCGAAACCATACTGGCGAATTATTACGCAGAGGTCATCACCTCGCGAGAAGGATTGGAACATGAGCTTTCTACGCATCCTGGGGTTTTTTTGGGTCGCGGCGTTCACGTGGAATCATGGTCTGCTGTATGGAAAAGAATACAAAGAGCATGAAATCAATTGGGAGCCTCTCAAAAAGCGCCCGGAACTTTATCAGGAATACTGGGGTATTTACGGCGACGGCAAGGAGCAGAAAACGCTCACACGCGCGCAGATGGCCCGTTCTTATGAGATTACAGAATCCGTTCTTAAATCCAATCCGCGCTGGGTGGATGGCTATTGGATCCTCGGCAGCACCGCCTTTCAGTGGGCGTCTTCGTTTAATGAAGAAAAGGATCTGCCGTTGGCTCGCGAGATTTTTCTGAAAGGCAAAAAAGCGACGGAAAGCTGTTTGAAGATTGAACCCAACCAACCCCTCTGCAAACTTTTTCTAGGCTCGGCCATTGGCAGCATCGGCAGCATCGATGGAATTTTGTCTTCGCTTAAAAACGCCAAGACTGTGGAAAAATTATGGGTGGATGTCTTGAACTCGAACGTCAACTATCACTTCTACCCTCACATCACCATGCAAGGCAGCGTCCGTTATGGTCTTGGGATGTTTTATCGGCTGGTTCCGGATATGTGGCTGATCCATTGGCTCTTTGATGTCCGCGGCAGCCTCGACAAGTCGATCAAGCTCCACCGCGAGGGGATTGCGTTGGACGGGACCAATGCCTGCTCGGATATCATGCTGGCCGTTTCCCTCATCTGCAAAGCCAAGGGCGATCGCAAATCCTCACAAGGTCAGGAAGGATTTGCTCTGCTCGACAAGGCCGCGCGTGCCAACACCGAGAATATCAATCTCAAACTTTGCGTGACAGATGCTCAGAAGGTGGCGCAAGACCCCTCCCGCGCCTGCGGTTACACAACCACCAAGCAGCAGGATGTCAGCGAGGAAGCGGTCAAAAGTCAGAACAAGACGTAATTTAGTTTTTCTGGACTGACTTCAGCAGGGAAAAATGCTTATGCAGAAGTTCATGGAAGGATTGAAAGCGCTCTTTCGGCAGCGCCGAGCTCATAATCTGGTGGGTAGCCTCGGGCAGGTGCCCCCTAAAATCATGCAGACAATGCCCCAGCTCATGATAAACCACTGTTTTCAAGGTCAGGGCATCGATCCTGATCTTACCTACATAACCATTCGCGTCCGGCTTCCGAATCTTCACCAGTCGAAATCTCAGCTCTGGATCGGGATGATTCTCATTGAGACGTTCACAACGCCCCAGGACCGTCTCGTCGTCCTGCTGGCCTAAATCATCCTGCCAGATGACTTGAACCAGCTGCCGCTTGAACCCAGGCGCCACTGCCGTCCTTGCCTCAATCGCGTCGGCTTCATAAGCGTCCACCAGGGGCTGCAATTCAGCGTCATATTGCGCCTCGGGGATAGCCACGGTCGGATCCCCTCCAGGAGATTGTGGACCACAGGCCGACAAAACCATAACCAATAAAAATGTTTGGGATAAAATAAATCCAGAAGATGCAGAATGCAAGGACGCAAAGCGGGTCAACAGCAATAGCATAAATCCTCAGCAGCAGCGATAGAGTCATGGGCAACCAGCCACGGGCGGCCGGTTCACCCTATTTAAGCCAAATTGACGGCTTAGTCAAGGCTAATTCACGCGCATTTCCTGCTTATATTATCTAATCATTCTCACCCATTGCGGAAATGACCAAGGAGGCCGTATAAAATGCTCAAGTTGAGGCTGTATTATTCGGTTACGACAAAAATGTAGTTGAATGTATCTCAATTAAGTTTTATTAATCTCCAAACTGACGCTCGAAGCTCACATGGGCTTTTTTTTAGCCAACCAGACTGGCTGGATGGCCGACCGAAGAAGAAGGGGCTGAAATGCGGATCACGAGATTCCTGTATCCAACGACCTGGCTCATTGGACAATTTATTTGTCTGCAAGCTGCCTCAGCTCAGCACCACAGCGATGATGTCCTGGAAGTAAGGGCGCAAGGCTTTACCCCGTCCATCTCGACATCTTATGTACGCAGTGCCGCCGATGAAGATTCGGCCTATTACCGGTCCATAGCAGCTGCAGAAATAAACGTTTCCTATGCCGTGCCTAATGATAAGGGCATCCTGGGTCTGACAACAGGTCTTGCGCGTGATCTGGAGGCACTGGAAGAACGCAACGTCTGGTCATCCACAAACTTGGTCTACACCGGCCACCCGATTGAAATCGCGCAGGACTTGGCTTTCACTTATGCCGGACTTGTGACGGCACCGACCAACTCCGACATGCGAGATTATCTTTCTTATCGTGGTTCAACCGGTCTTAGGTCCAGCTTGACCCGCACCTGGACTGCCTTGCCTATCGGCAGGAAACTGAAAACTAGTGTGACCGGGAGCGCGATACGCAATTTCTTTCAATACGATGCCAGTCAAGCCGGAATTCCCAACACGATCCTCGCCTTGGGAGCCAGCGTTTCTGCAGCACTTGAAATTAACGAAATGTTTCAAGCCTCAGGCTCGTTTGGTTTGAAAAAACCACAGAAGTCCAACGGCACCTGGAAAGACGCGAACTATGTGCACAAGATCGCAGCTGGAGTTAATCTGACCAAGGACATGTCTGTTACTTTGAGCGAAACCACCGAAAACCGTGCCTATACCTACGATGCGCAAACCACTCAATTTGCGCTCTACGATTTCGAAGCGACTATGTACGAACTGGCTGCGACTTATAAGTTTTAAAACTCGAGGGTGAATCATCTTGAGGCGGCTTGCCTCACTGATTGGAAAGGAACTGCTTATGACGATGTTTAGGGGAACATTTGGAGCGATCCAGACGCTG
>NZ_DASQYZ010000190.1:0-4854 GCF_035638955.1 Oligoflexus sp.
AGTTCGGGGGCACAGGTCTAGGCCTTCTCCTGTCAAAAAAAATAGCCGTGCTCCTGGGTGGGAATGTGGATCTTCTCGATTCCGAGCCGGGTGTTGGCAGCACATTCGTTGTGACTGCCCAGGTGGCCCCAGTGCGACGCCTTCTACAGGGCCGACCTTGTGAATACCCACGTCTTTTATTTTAGCGGCTATGCCTTGCTCAAAAACGAGGGTTTATCAGGTTTGCTGACCATGATCCGCAATACGGTCAAGGAGAAGGAAGCCGACATTCTGATTATCGACGGCCTTGATAGTTTCAGCTTTGCTGATGACGGGATGCGTGAATTCAAAGAGTTCATCCATGAACTGCAGGCGGTCACGGCTCTCCTGGGGTGCACGACCTATCTCCTTTCGCCAGCTTCCGAGGGCAAAGACCTGCCGCAGCACAATCTTGTCGATGGGATCATGGAATTTACTCGCGCCCAGCGTGGTCCTCGATCGGTTCACGAGTTGGCGATTCACAAATTCCGTGGTTCTGACTATCTGCCTGGCAAACATGAAGTCGAGATCACGGATGACGGGATCGTGATTCACCCTCGAACTGAAGTTCATTTTGATAATCCCCCAGCCAATGCTACGGAAGAACGCATCCGCATGGGCTTTGGTATCCCTAAATTCGATAGCATGCTGAACAGCGGCCTCCTGTCCGGCACGTGCACTATTCTTTTGGGCGCTCCGGGAACTGGCAAAACCATTTTAGGTCTCCATTTCCTGATCGAAGGGGCCAGGCAGGGTCAGTCGGGGCTTTATTTTGGTTTTTATGAGCCTCCTCCACGTCTGATTGAAAAGGCGGAGCGACTGGGCCTTGGACTCAAACAATGGGTGGATAAGGGGCTGATTGAGCTGATCTGGCAGCCGCCCTTGGAACATTATGTGGACGCCCTTGCCGAGCAGGTGCTCGAAAAGCTACGAAGCGAATCCGAAACGAAACGGCGGAGGCGGCTCTTCATCGATGGCATTGAGGGCTTTCGCAATGCCAACGTTTATCCGGATCGGGCGCCACGGTTCATGTCCGCCTTCACTAACCAGCTACGCGCGATGGATGTCACAAGCCTGATCACAGATGAATTACCCCTCTTTGCCGTCGCGTTGGATATGCCTAACCCTGAGCTGGCGAATGCTGTGGAGGGAGTTGTCCTTCTCCGGTATGTCGAGGTCCAGGCTCAGATTCGGCGGTTGATTTCGATCCTGAAAATGCGGGAAAGCTCCTACGATACGGCGATTCGGGAATTTGAGATCACAGATCATGGTGTTTTGATTTCGGAATCCTTTGGCGCCATCGAATCGATTTTAACCGGCCAGGGACGTTCCGTTGGAAACAAGAAGACGAACAAGAAAACAGGAACGGTGCGCCAGGGCAAAAAGGGAGGCAAGCGATGAGCACCATCCTGATCGTCGATGACGAGTATGACATTGCCCAAGCGATTCGTGGCATTCTGGAAGATGAAGGCCACCATGTCGAAGTCTGCAGCAACGGCCGCCATGCGCTGCAGTGTATCAATGAAAAATTCTCCGATACAACGTTTCAGCTGATTTTGCTTGATGTCATGATGCCGTTTATGAGCGGACTCGACCTTCTGAAACACCTGCGGGACGATAAACGATTCAATCAGGTCCCCATTGTTTTAATGAATAATACTGAGATTAAAGTCAATCCAGCCAACTATCCTTGGAATGATTTTTTAAGAAAGCCCTTTGATTGCAAGACTCTTCTTAAGGTCGTCAACCGTTTCGTCCACGCGGATCAGGAATCGTAAGAGTCGAGTAGTTTTTGGGCCAAGACCAGACCCTCGTCTCGCGTCTGCCATTCTCCAACGCGCCAACGTCGTTTTAATTCCACCAGAAGCAGTCCCAACTGCGGTCCCGGTTTTGCCCCACACTGGGCTATGAGAGTCTGTCCATCCAGCGGAAGTTTGGTGCGACGCCGATGCCCGTGACGCGCTTCGATGCCTTCCAGCTCATCCAGCACACTCTTATGCTTGGGGTACATCACGCGCCATAGTGGAAGCAGGGTTTCCAGAAACGAGGCCCCATGGGTTTCCCACACATCGATATGATCCATCATCTCACCAGGGTCGTGGCCGATCTTATCCAATGGCACAAACATGGAAAGCACGACTTTGTTTTGGATGGCTCGCGATAACCTCAGATTCTGCATGGCTTCTTCAAACGCTTTTGCGTTATCACCCCATTTCAGCTGAAGCAAAAGGCCCAGTCTGGCCGGTGCCCTCTCCTCTTTTGTGCTGATTTTTAAGGCATCCAGGGTCGTGAGAAGGTCCTTAGGGAGGGATGTGATCCCCAACACAAGGTCCAGGATGCCCGTGGAGCTCATGGCGGACATAGCCGGCATCACGTGATCGCCCTGAAGGGTTTCCATCAGCTCATGCGTGATTCTTTCCTGACTGACCATGCGAAGACCCTGCCCTTCCTGGCGGCAGGCCTCCAGCGTGGGAGCATCTGGCGTAAATCCAAAGCGCGACCAGAAGCGGAACATCCGCATGATGCGAAGGTAATCCTCTCGAATCCTTTCGTGGGCCACACCAACAAAACGAAGACGGCCCAGGTTCAGGTCCTCCCGGCCGCCAAAGAAATCATAGATCCGGCCCTGATTGTCTTCGAACATCGCATTGAAGGTGAAGTCCCGCCGCTCTGCGTCCTCCTCAAAACTGCTGCCAAAGGCTACAGTAGCGCGCCTTCCATCGGTTGAGACATCACGTCTGAGGCTGGTGACTTCCATGCCCTGACCGGCCATGACGACTGTTATGGTGCCATGATCGATCCCTGTGGGTACGACCTTGATGTTTTTCTGCTTAAAAACTGTGCAAATTTGTTCAGGCCATGCGGTTGTGGCGACATCATAATCCTTGGGTTTGATGCCTAATAATCGGTCACGCACGCAGCCGCCAGCCAGCCGAGCCTCGTACCCGGCGTCTTCCAAGGTTTTGATCGCCCGTAGCGCCAGCGCATGACGGCCATCGGGTCCCAGTTCCGCCGCCGAAGCCCCCTGCCCTGGGTTTTTCTGTTTATTTTTTGCGCTATCATCCATGTCTCAAGGCCCTCCGCTGGCGTCCTTTCGATTGTGCCCGCCGATAGCCCCTCACGGAAGGGACTTTTTGTGCAAAAACGAGTCAAAGTGGAACAAAGCATTTCATCAACGCAACAATTTCAGTGGTACGTTGTTAATTATATTCAACAACAACATTATTGTTTGCGTTGTTGAATATAAAATAATCTGAATTGCCCTCATTTTAAGCAGACCTGCGAAAAGCGAGAATAACCCCCTTCCAGGTGATCAAAATACACCTGTATATTGGATGGATTTTGGATGCCATATTTCTTAATGATTTCGATATATTACAGATAATAGGGGGGTTAAAAGATCAGGCCAGGGGGGCGAAAACCGGTCGGGAAACGGAAATCAGCGGAAAAACGTTAGATTGATCAAAAAATAATCAGAAAAGCATCCAAACCAGGAAAAGAGGAGGGGAAGCACCCCCGTTTCTGCTCATGAACTAAACAAGAAAGCCGGATCAGCTTGAAGCGTTTCGTATTCCTGACATTCTGTTATGATACTCGACCTGTTCTGCATTCTTCCAGGCGGGTTAAAATATGGTTCATTTACCGGCACTTATACAGGATCTTGGGATCATTCTGATCACGGCGGCAGCCACGACACTCATCTTTAAGTGGCTCAAACAGCCTGTCGTGCTGGGTTATTTGATCGCCGGTTTACTCGTAGGTCCTCATGTCAGCTTCGTTCCCACGGTGGTGGATACCGAAAGCGTGAAAGTCTGGGCCGAGATAGGGGTTATTTTCCTGCTCTTTGGGCTCGGCCTGGAGTTCAGCTTTAAAAAGCTGGCGAAGGTCGGGAAGAGTGCCGGGATCGCGGCTTTATTCGAAATCATCACCATGACGAGCGTGGGTTATTTGTTAGGTCGGGCCCTCGGCTGGACCACAATGGATAGCCTGTTTCTCGGCGCCATACTGTCCATGTCCTCCACGACGATTATCATCCGTGCCTTTGATGAACTGGGACTTAAAGCCAAAGGCTTTGTCTCCTTGGTCTTCGGCGTCCTGATCGTTGAGGATCTGGCGGCCATCCTCATCCTGGTGCTCCTGACCATCATAGCCTCGCCGAATCCAGTTTCCGGCAGCGAGGTTCTCATTTCCACTCTGCGGCTGGGCTTTTTCCTTCTCCTTTGGTTTGTGGTCGGGATCTATTTCGTTCCAGGCCTTATGAAGAGGGTCAAGAAACATCTTTCCGACGAAACTCTGCTGATCGTTTCGATTGGACTCTGCCTGACCATGGTTATCATAGCCACCCAGGTTGGATTTTCCCCTGCTTTGGGTGCCTTTGTCATGGGATCCATCCTGGCCGAAACCAAGGAAGGTCTGCGCATTGAGCACTTGATCGTGCCAGTACGTGATCTGTTTGCAGCCGTTTTCTTTGTGTCCGTGGGCATGATGATCGACCCTAAAATCCTGATGGAAAACTTCGGCGTTGTGCTGCTGATCATCGCCGTGACTATTGTTGGCAAACTGTTTGGTTCGGGTCTGGGTGCACTTCTTTCCGGTCGTAGCTTGAGGCAATCCATGCAGGCGGGCCTCAGCCTTGCGCAAATTGGTGAATTCTCCTTCTTGATTGCAGCGCTGGGGGTCTCGCTCAAAGTTACGAGTGACTTTCTTTATCCGATTGTGATCGCAGTCTCGGCGGTGACAACATTCACCACGCCCTACATGATCAAATACTCAGGTCCTATTGTGACCTGGATTGAACGCCATATTCCGGCCGGCCTTCGCGAACGCTTAGCCCGG
>NZ_DASQYZ010000191.1:0-3003 GCF_035638955.1 Oligoflexus sp.
GGAGATGCAAGCGTTCTCTAAATTCGAATAAAATCAAGGAGAAGCAGGCCAACGGAAAAAATAGCAAGTGTATTCCGGACGCAAACCCGAAGGAGATTGCGTATACGGTAACCGCGCTATTGAACAGCGTAATAATACCAACGCGCGAGATTGAGTAAAAACCTCTGGCGTTAAGCCCGATAAAGATTGGATATGCCAAGGCGATAGGGACAACCAGAGCACCAAGTCCTGGGGCGCCAAGGGCTGTAAATACGAACGCGTACGGGAGCGTTACCAGACAGAGGACGACGCAAATAAGGTTGCTGAGACGAATTTTTTTTCTAAAGCTCAGGCTTAGGTCGGGTCCAATTCCAGCATGGAGCAACGATAAAAAAATCCGCTTCAGGTAGTGAATCATAAGAATAATAACCTTTTGTGCTTGAACTTTGATACCAGTCGTTTTTCCAGGACGCTTGGGAAGCGTTCTCTACTCAATAATAGCATGGGCCGGGTCAGTTGCAGGGGATGGGCTGGCTTCAGGCCGGCCCTGGGCTGCCATACAAAGGGTCATGAGCAGGTACCATCCGGCAACATTCCTTACTTCATATTTATCAAGCAGGCTTAAGCTGCCATCTGCGAATGCGTGGAGGTGTTTTACAATCGTCTCAGTATGCTCGCTGCGCCTTTTGTCCTCCTTCAAAACAATCTCCTTCATCTGGTACCTTGCGCTTCAGCTCCGCCGCCAGGATTCGGCTTCTTTAGCCCGCTCGTGCCCGCTGGCACCGTTATGCCAATGAACCTTCACCAAGATCAATCATTGCGGCCATCGGAATATGAGGTAAAATACACATAAATACGAATGTATGGATTCTTTTTACCGCCAAGGCAGCCCTATGATAACTCGATTGTGGCAAAGATTAAGTATTCCTTTGCTTCTTTTCCTGCCAGGAACGGTCTGGGCTGAAATGAAGAAAGTCGTTTATGGAATTGACGATTTTTGCCCTTACACCTGTCTCGAGAAAGACCGTCCTGGAATATTGCCGGAAGCGATCGCAGTCATCCTGGGGCGACAGCGTATGACACTGGAAATCCTTCCCGGCAGCTGGACCCGTCTTGAGAAAGAGGGTGAGAAAGGAAACGTGGATCTGCTGGGACCGCTGACATTGAGGTTTATCAAGCGGACTCGAGTGCCATCCACACAAGTGCTGGGAGGGTTTTTTAAAGCCGGCTTTATGACCCGATCCGATTCTTCGTGGATCTATACAGGACCGGAATCACTGCGGAACAAGAGACTTGTTACCGTCAAAGGCTACAGTTATCCGGTTGAGGTCAAAGCCTTCCTGGATACGATCCGTGATACCCGTTACCTGATGGAGCTGTCCGGAGAAAATGCCAACCGACGTCGTGTTCAGATGCTGGCCCAAGGACGAGTCGATGCCGTGCCGACTATGTATAATATTTTTCATCATCAGGTGAAGCTTTTGAATATGAACGCCGCTGACTTTCGTTCAGCAGGCGACATGCCTCTTTCCGATGACACAACGACCTTTCGTATCGGTGTCTTTAACAAAGATCCGGTGGTGTCCAAAGAGTTGATTCGTATTCTTGATAAAGGGTTTGTTGATATTTCGAAGGATAAAACCCTAAAGTCCATTCTTGCCCGCTATGGAATCCAAGGCGAGCAAGGTCTGAATTAGGGCTCCGCACAAAAAGCTGTCCATTCATGGAAAGCCCTCGATCCGAAGGCTTATTACAGGACCCTTCCAGCGTCAATCCGTAAATACAACTGTAGGACTAGAATCTCACGTGAAAGTGACGGGCATTCCCCTCATCCTCAATAATGTAGTTGCTGGTATAGCGATTTAAGATCTCCACAAATTTTGGCTCGTTTTGCAGGGTAAAACTGGTTGCAGCAATATCTATGCTTCTGCCTTCTCTGTGTTCTGCATGTGGAGGAACAAAATTACCTCTAATATAAAAGACGCCACCCCAAATTAAACTTGCATCATTAAAGTAAAGAGGCTGTTGGGTGGCATCATAGTACTCTTGTGCGATTCCCCAAAGAGCAGCTTTGGCTGCCGCAGTAACATAATAATTTGAAGGATGTATTGGAGTTGATCCAATTATCCTAAAGGCTGGTGAACTTCCTAGATCGACAAGGTCAGGGATAACTCAGGTTGCCGTTGCTTGGCGATGCGTATAAGGCTACCCGCTCAACTACGACGCCGGAAGCTGGACCAATCTCAATAATCGCTTGGGCGATAGGCATATTCCCAAATTGCTTTGTAATAACCTGTTTGAGAAATCCTAACTGTTTCGCTTGGTCTGCGGTCCACGGTTGCGCCACGCGCACTGCGGATCGAAACTTCTACTATGCTATGGAATTTTTGCCAGGGATAAGTCTGGCCAAACTGATCGAGATGGAAAAGCACCTGCCCTATCCTCGGGCCATTCATCTGCTCCTGCAGGTTTGCGCTTCACTTAAAGAAGCTCATGGTCGGGGCATGATCCATCGTGATATCAAACCCCTCAATATCATGGTCTGCATGATCGGTGGCGACTATGATGTCGTCAAAGTGATTGATTTTGGTCTAGTGAAAAGAATCAAGGATCTGGTGCCATCCGAATCGTTCGAATCACTCTCCCACAGCATACAAGACACACCGGCTTACCTGCCTCCCGAGCTCCTCGCCCAACCTTCCGCAGCCAATCCCCTAACCGATATTTATTCTTTAGGGGTTGTCGCTTACAGAATGCTAAGTGGTCGCCATCTTTTTGATTCAACCCATGAAGCCGGCCTGATCTATGATATTGTGCACACAAAGCCCGGCAATTTAGCTGAACTCAGGCCGGATTTGCCGCCTGCCCTGGTCAAAATAGTGATGCAATGCGTCGATAAAAATCCATTGGCGCGGCCTCCAAGCATGCAGGCATTGATTGCCGGACTCACAGCGGCGTTGAATCAGCCTGCTTGGTCGCAGATTGATGCCAAAGAGTGGTGGGATTTACGCGACGACCTTTTAT
>NZ_DASQYZ010000192.1:0-4589 GCF_035638955.1 Oligoflexus sp.
CGGCGTTTCACAGCAGCTTCGCTCACTTTGGGCGCAAGCTTTGCTGCTCAAAAAAATTGAAAATGAGCGGATTAGCATCCAAAGGATTCGCCCCAAAGGAACCAGGACAGATCGGATTCCCTGGCCAGCAATGCCCACCCAAATCCGATACGCAGAGCTGCGTATCCGCCTGGCAGTCAACTCCACGATAGCAAGTCGCATCCGAGAACGACCTTTGAGCGACGACCGACCGGCAGGAGTTCGCCTGAGCCCAGAAATCGACAGTCTTGGATACGCTGTTGAAAACTCCACCGCCGTAGAAGACGATAGGATCGAGCTTGCCATGGATCATCAGAACAGGAAGATCCCTTTGCGGATGACAGGCGGCCGGCTGCAGTCCCAGAACAGACGCAACCGGTGCAATAGCCGCGAAAAGATCCGCCGCTTCGCAGCCCAGACGATGGGTCAGGAATCCACCGTTCGACATGCCCGTGGCATAGATTCTCTTGGAGTTCACGGGATATTTTTTTTGGACGTCCTCAAGAATGTCACGAATGTACTGCACGTCATCGGACTGCCTCAAGGCGGCTTCGCCGCAACATAAACCGCCGTTCCACGACGCAAAGCGGGCCTGCGGATAGACGATGATGAAGCCCCGCCGTTCCGCTTCTGCGTTCATGGAGGCGAATATTTCCTGGATAGGTGCGCTCGACAGATAGGCATGCAGGTTGACGATCAGGGGATAGCGGCCTGTCTTGGGTGCTTGAGATGGAACAAAAAGACTATAACGAAGGTCCCGTTCAAAGAGTGACGTCGACGACAGCTCGCTATCCTGAGGCGAAATCGTCGCATGGTCGGGGCGCGATGCATACGCGTCTTGTATCGCTGATCCATCGACGGAAAGTTCTGCGGCTGCTAGCAACGAGGAAAAAAACAATAAAGGAGCCAATAGGAAATTCTTCACGATCACCCTCACGTGATGATGAGCCATTGTTGGTATAGGAGGAACCAAAAGCTGCGAACGGCGCCATTCGCAAGACCTGCAGCGCAGAATCCAGGCTTTTGTTGCCTTTTTGAAGGAATAAGTTCCGATGATTCTGCCTACCAAAATGGAGCTCGGGGATCGTCTTGTCTATAAATCTTTTTGAAAAAGTACTCGATTGCGATGGGATTCCGCGCGCTGCCCTCAAGTTTTTAGAGGGCTAGGCGCCGCTTGCGAAAAATCCGAACCGCATGCTCAGATTTTGACAGTCGTACCGCTTTTGTGGCAGTTGACACAACTGCACCTTCGCTATAAGCCATAGAGATCCTTTCTACAGCAGCTTACGGGTTGTCTCAATCAAATTGGGGGCACTATAGGATCAGCATTTCATTTCAACTGATGAGTTGTAGCCAACAGACTTGTATGGAGTGCCCTTCAATTTTTGCCGCGATTCCTCTGACATAGTAGTCCCCTTCCCTTATTCAGGGTCATGAGAATGACCCACTCACAGAACAGAGATTATGCTGTCTTGACTTTCATCTACCCCTCAGAGGCTTTTCGGGTTACCACTACCTGACATGATTAAGGAGAGCCCATGAAATTTTTTTATCCGATGGCGTTTCTGGCAGCGACCAGTTTTCTGATCCAAAGCACCGTCTGCCAGGCCGGCCTACCGCCCATCACCTCCGCCACGAGCTTCGGATCCGGATGCCGGTCTTTTAAGGCAGTCAATCTCGGCGGTGATTCGATCATGTTATCGTTCACGGATGGAGATTTGACCGCTGATTTCGGACCGGGAATCCCGATGTCCGCTTCTCGAAGCTCTTGTGTGGTGGAATTACGTTTCGGTCAGAGCCAGGCGTTCAACCTCACGCCTCTGTCGACGTACTTGATAGGAACCGTCGATATCTATGGAGACCCGACCCTCGAACTGAAGATACGGGATCTCGCATTCAAGGGCGGGCGTGTATCTGCGAGCGGTGCACATGGCTGGAATTCGGATTCGAATCTCTCGGTCGGACCTTGGCGAAGTGCTGCGCAGATACCCTTGGTCGGCAAGATCAGCAGCGGCTGTGCGACCAGCGCCGAGTTAAAGGCCAACCTTCAATTGAGCATGATTGCCGAAGCCCCTGAATCTAACGGCGGGTCAGCGCACGTCGAGCATGTGATCATGTATTTTAAAAACGAGCCCTGCAGTCTCTAATCACAATCTGGCCTCAGGAGGTCGAAGAGCCGGTGCCCTGGGTCAACACTGTTGACTATGCTGTGAGGCCGTTCGCGCTTGGAAGGAAGGCGTGGCTATTTTCTGATACTGTGAAGGGAGCTCATGCAAGCGCGGCCCCTCTAGGGTTTTGTAATCGCAGCTCGCGCTAACAACGTCGAACCGTATGATTATCTCACGCACGTCTTTGCCGAGATTCCCAAAGCAGTGTTGGGCGCAGACATCGAACATTCGCTTCCCTGGAACTTCAAATCTCATTGGCCAGAGTCGGATCGGCTGGACTCTGGGGCTCTGACTGGGGATGGCCAGTCGCTTACGATGGGCCTCCTCACGAATGATTGGCTTTCCGGCAGCAGCGACTCCAAAGCCCTGGCGGTTGACGGCAAAACCCTTAAGGCGTCCAGGGATAGAAATGGGAGGCAGATTCATGTACGTTCCGCCATCACACACGGCGATGCTCAGCCGCTGGGTGATAGGCAGGTTGATCATAAGGCCAGCGAGATTGATGAAATAAGACCCCTCCTCGATTCGATTGATATTCGCGGCAAAATAGTGACCGTGGATGCTCTTCACAGCACAAAGGATTTCGGGCTGTGTTGCGTTTGCAGAAGCTGAGCGAGGGGAAGCAAGGATTGGCGAACGATCATGCAGCGACGGAATAGAAGATCTCTGCAGAGGTCTTGCTCTCTGCTCTGACCTGCCGTTTTCGAATTATTCTCATCGACTCAAAGCCACCAATTGTAATCCGAACCAGGGAATTCAAAATGGCTCCGGATGGGTGATCGATACCTTTTTTCACAGCTACTCAACCGAAAAACACTTCATCTCTCAGAGAAGGATTCGAAAGTGAAATTGACCTGCGATCTTATCAAATACGTGCGAACTTCTGAAGATAAGATTATGCGAGTCGATGCTCTGATCCTCCGACTATCAGACCTCGACAAGGTGTTTAATAGAGGATCGATCTTTCTAATAACAGAGAATCATTATATTCCCGTCGAGCAGCGTTTCGCTGATGAGCACTATATGCTTACAACCAGCCTGGGTACCAATCAATTCACATGGATGTCTCTTTCAGGTTACCACTCTGGAGATAGAACATTGCTTTCTTTTGAACCTGATATCGGCACAGCTGGAATCAGTAGCATTCGTCTGCTAAAAGGGATCGAGGAATTTTATGGCTCTTTGCATGAGGAGCGCGGATTCGATCGGGATTCGGTGTACTATGTGGATGGAATACTGGAAATTACGCGTTCATGATCTGCATGGTGAAGCCGCATTTGCTTTGGTCTGAAGTTCGAGCTGATGAGAAGGTCGATGCTAGAACTGAACATCGATGTTTTATAGTTGGTAAAATTATCAAGAAAAGCAGCGGAGCTAAAACAAGATGAGTCTGAAAAAAAGGGATGACCACTACATACCCCAGTGTCTTTTGAGGATGCGGGGATTAGTAAATAGCAAGGTTTGTTATACAAAATGGTTCGATACTGATCTTGAACTTGAATGCCACTCTGTGGAAGAAAAAATCCACGCATTCTATAGAGCCAGTCATGATACCTTTTTCAATGCCGAAACAATGAAAATCGATGACCTTAATAAATACCGTTCAAAGTTCGAAAATAGAATTAAGAAGGATGTGTGTCATGTCTTGAAAGTCGGGACTGATCATCGTCTTCGACTTGAAAAAGACCACGAATATGCCAGTCGATTCTTCTCGGCTAGTCAAAAGCTGAAATGGATCAAATTCTATTACTTGTCCATATTGATGACACCCCTCCTTCAAATACATTTTGAAAGATGGTACCGAATTTTGTATAGCCAAGTGCATGGCGAACATAGTTTATCTGAGCTGCTGAGACAAGCCTCGGGCCTTCGCATAAGCCCATCCACTATGGTTTCTGAAAAATTTAATAATTGGGTTCTGGATCAATACAATGAAATTTTTATTTCCTTTATGATTCCAAATAATGAGGAAGAATATTTCCTAGCCTCAGATTGTTATATCCCCCGCCAGTATCTTGAAGGTTTAATGGAAGGGATACGTCTACCATGGATCCCATTACATCCAAAGCTTCTCCTTCGAGTGTTCTTTCAACGAGTACAAAGTCAGCAGAAAGAACAGCTCCAACTTAGGTATTTTTATGAGCCTGCATCGATCATGAATGTCGAAGCTTTGAAACATGGTAGCGAAATATTAGGTGCCGAGAGTCACAAGTCCCTCATCGCCGAAAATTTATATCTGATCAAAGAAAATAAGTATGCGATCTAGGAGGCTGGGACACATTCACAGTGGTTACGTCCCCAAGCTTTTGATAGTTTGATGGCCTCAAGGAGGCCATCGTGTTTAAGCCAGACCGCTCAAAAGACCGTCAGCTCTTCGCCTTCTCCCTTGCCGATCTCATACCG
>NZ_DASQYZ010000193.1:0-8361 GCF_035638955.1 Oligoflexus sp.
CGTTTGAAACCCGGAAACCGTCCCGACTTCATAAACCTGACCGCAGCGTTCGGCGAATTCTGCTGGACTTAGGTTTCGCAAAGCTGGATTCAGAGACATATCGACCGCTTTTGTGGATTTTCGTACTTTTCGAATAACTGCAACCAAAGTTAAAATCGTATTGTCACCATCATAGTTGTCCAGCTCGCGGTTAAAATGAAAGTTGTTGTCCGCGAAAAGAACTTCTATTTGACGCTGCGAAGTCACGGGCATGATAAAGAATTGGTTTTGGTCATATGTATGTTCACCCATGGGTTGAGCACTCGCGGGTCGTTCCATACAACCATCAAACCAATAGATATTTGCCGTGTCAAATCCAGCGCCCAATCGCCCGTAATTCCAGTGGGATGACAGGACAGGATTGCCCTGAGCCAGATATTCCTCTTTTTCCGCAACCGTCAATGGTCTCGCGGCTGGCAAGGCGTCATCTTCTATAGGATCAGGATCTGGCGTTGGAGAAACCGGATCAGGAATTGGCTCAGCTATCACGGTTGGAACCGGCTCAACTGCCACAATCGGATTCACTTGGGACGTCTCAGTTGCCGTAGAGGGCGGTTCACTATTGCTATTTTTATCACGAGACGAATCGCAGGCCGAAATGAGCAGCATTACAGCATTGGCGAAAGCCGGAATTTTTACTAATGTAGAAACTTTTCTCATAACCATACCTTTATCTTATTTTTGAAACCTGGATCTAGCCCGCAGTTTCACTTAGTAAGCCTCGCATTGGAAAACACCTGATGATCTTTAAAAGGAGGGAATTCACCTTTAGCATCATTAATAAAGACACCTTTTTTACGATGCCCTTGGCAGCTTCGTCCCACATGCCTTTAGGATTCGATTGAGCAACCCTAATGTTTTCTGCCTTTCCTGCGAAGGCCACATCAACCAATAAACTAGTGCATTAAGAGCTTTTCAGGCGGATCGGTTTGTTTCCCGCGCGATCGAGCTATATAGGAGTGATACGAAACTCTCCATAGAACACAAGGTCGGCGCTTCTTTCACATGTTATGATGACAAGGTGACGGATTTTGTTGATATCATCCAGAATTCCGCCAGAAACTTTAACAAGCCAGTCTACAAGCCTGGAATTCTCTATGGAGTAAAAGCAACATTGAGGCATGATGGCGTCTGTCTGCCAGCGATAAGCGTAATATGCTTCATTCATGGTTACCTGGTAGTATTGGATGGCATCAACATCCAAGCGATAGCGTTTGTCGGTCTGCATATTTCTTAGGATAAGGAACATGGCATCGGGACCATCTGTGACAGTCATGATTTCGATATTATGTTGATCCTCAAGAAGATCTGGCAGAGATGAAAATATGTCCTGATCAGATGATACGCTGTGGCTCACAATCCGCTCCGGCTTTAAATAGGGGGATCCAGTCCCCCTTTTCCTTCCACAGATCAGCTGGTGAGGCGATACCCCTGGCAGACACCATAGAGCATGCCTATGCGTTCGCATAATGCGTCCGGAACTTTCAAGGCTATCTCGACCACTGATGTTCCGCTTTCATAAAAGACCGAAAGATCAATCGAGCAGGCAGCTCCGCTGAATGAATACTCAAACGTCTCATCCTCTTTAACTCCGGCTTTCAAAGCATCCTTGTCCAATTCATCAAATCGATATTGGCATTCATCGGCCAGGATCTCAAGAAAAGGGTAGAGGTTATCTTCAAGGATCCAGCCTTTTAACTGCTTCATGCAAACCTCTCGCTTTTATTCCGGTGATGAAGGGCTTCCATGAATATTGCCATTTTTTCTGGCATAAACATTGACTACGTTCGTGACGCTCCCAGTCCGATTGTGAACGCCAACTGGCTGATCAAAGATCACCTTTGCCTTTAAACCACCTTGCCCATCATCCTGCCACAAATTTCTTTTGTCAGCGTAGGCTGCTGCGTCCAAGGTGATGTCATCCGCACTTGTTCTATAGAGGAACTGACTTTTTCCAGCAGGCAAGGGTCGACCTGCATGATCTGTAGCATCAAAAGCGCCCACGGTATGGCGAGCCTGCTCACCGGGTATGACGGTATACTTACCATTTGTCAGCCTGCCATACTGGTCAATTGACTTGGCAGGAGCAATGAAATTAGGATCTGCTGCAATCCTTCTGGGTTTTCCATAGGAACCAAGGGCTTTTTGAATGTCACTGGCATTCTCCATACCCAAATTTCGAGCAGCGTCGAGTAGGACATCAGTTTGGTTCTTCGCGTCACAGGCATAGGCTTTGGTCGCACCGATTATCAGGTCAAAGACTTTGTCTATATTGCTTCGCTCGACAAAGCAGGGCTGACGATTGATAATGTTCCCTGCAACCTTATCGGACTCGTTAATTACATTAACAAGCAGCTTCGCCAGATTGTTATCAGGCATACCCTTCAGAGCCTTGCCGAGTCGGGCTAGGCTTTTCCCTGCTCCTGATAGTGCAGATGGGACAAAAAGAGTTCCAATCAGGACCCCACGCTCCAGGTTCGAAAGCTTTTCCCCGGTCAGAGGATTACGGCCGAGGCCAATCTGCAGAAGATCGTAGCCAAGTGAAACCCCAGGCACAAAGCCAATGGCCAGATCAATTGCATTCAAGGCGGCATTGAGAAAGAGGGTGCCGTCCCGCGACTGACCCGAAGCATTGTACTGGTCAGCAAGGCCCAGATAAAGATTTGAATAATCAAGAAGGCCAAGGCGCTCAGCTTTGTAGGGATCGCTCGTGAGGCCTTTGATATAACCCTCGGCTCCCTGATGGTAACGCTGAGCTTCAAAAAGGCGGGAGCCGAATTCAGTGGCTTTTGGAGTTTTATAGGTGTACTTCACCTCGGCAGCTGGCACACCGAAGACTCCGCTGGCAAGGCTTTGCCCTTCTCCTTCAGCGGCGTCCAACGCGCCTTTCCATGAGGCTTCCTTTGGTCCCTGGCTATTCGCATCTGAACCGTTTTTTTGCTCCTCGACATCCTGCGCCAGATCATTGAGGTAGCGCCCGGCCTCTGCCTCAAACTCCCCGGTAAAGCTCGCGTCCTCCTTTCCTTTATCCGCTATAAGCCCTTCCAGGCGGCCAATCTCGACTGTGGCCCGGTCATAACGCTTTTTCATTTCGCCCTGAAGGTCAGGCCGATTGGCTTCGATGGAAGCAATCTGGTGATCGAGCGAGGCTATCTGACCATGGACAGCCTGCTTTTCAGCCTCAAATTTTTTGGTCTTCTCGCTGCCGATATCCTGTTCAACCCTGTCCCAGCTCGATTTGCCATGAATGTTACAGGCAAACCAGTTCACGCAGTAGCGGCTGTAAAGCTCTTCATCAAGCTTTTTGGAATCAAAGATCACGCCATAGAACTTTCCATAGCCACGGGCATTGTAAAGGTTCGTATACTGGTCTGTGTGAAGGGACGGGTATGGCCGTCCGGTGCCATCGTAATACTGTGACGGCGCTCCCATGACAAGGCCCGCTACCGCCAAAAGCATGAAAATCCAGGCTTTCCTTAAGTGCTTTCTCATATATGTCCGCCCACTTTTAATCAGTTGATTTCAGTTTGTTCAAAGTCAGATAGAAGCCTTTCGACTTCCGCCAGCATGAGGTCCATCTGAAGGTACTGGCCGAGCCCCTTCGGCTCCAAATCCCAGAGCTTCGCCATCTCGCGGCCGGTACGTACGACGATCTGATCGCTGACCTGGTCCTTGAATTTTTTCTGAAGACCAGGCGATTGGACCTGACGGCTGAGGCGATTGTAGAAAAGTTCAACCCCCTCAAGGCGTCTGACATAAAACTTGTCTAGCTGGGTTAAATTGGTTCCGTGGAGGGTCCTGATTTTCGCGGCTATCGGATTCGCCTCGGTATCGAAGCGCTGCTCCGGGAAGGGGATGCCATGCTTGCGAAGGAGCATGGCCAGCTCGCTTCGCCGATCGGATATGGTCCTCTCCAGCCCATCGTTGATGGCGACTGCCTTCCCAAGGTCGCCCTTAAGGCTTGCCCCGCTATACTCGGTCTGAAGCTTCTTGAGTGAGGCGACGGCTTCCCAGAACGCCTCCCGCTCCAGACGGTCCTTTTTGATCCTGAGCGATTGGCTTATAAGGGCATTTGCAATCTCCTTATAAGAATTTGCGACACTCGCATAAAATCCTTCGACCTTCAGCTTTTCGGCCAGGGCTTTAAGATCCGATAGCCTGCCGCATGCATGCGGAGTCGAGAGCTTCTCGTCCACTGGATTATGGATATAGGCCCGCGCCCTTAATCGCGCCTTGTAATCATCCAAAGAGGACTGATTGAGGGTCTTGAACTGGGCAAGGTCAAAGTCGCCCGGCAGCATGATCCTTAGGATCATGGCATGGGTGCGATCGAGGTGATCCTGCCACTCATCGAGTGTGCGTTGAGCTGATTCATAGCTTGATCGCGCTGCATGGATTTCGTCGGGAGTGCTCCCGGCACTGCAGACGTTTTCCTTATAGCTGTCGGATGCATCCACAATCTCCTGGTAAAGGGAATTGAGTTGGGCAGAGCTGAGCTTTGCCGCAAACCTGCCGCTCATCTCGACAACGTCGGCATTCAAACGTGTATTGGCGGCTTTCCGATCTCTCAGCTTTGTCAGGAAGGTGGCGGTCTTTTGGTCAACGGTATTGAGTCTGGCCTGAAGGTGATCCCTCATCTCCCTTGCGGCATCAGCATAGGAATAGCGCCAGGTGTCGATGGAGTTGAGGCGTGCCTTTTTTCTTTCGAGTTCCCTCGCCGCCCAATCAAGTTCGGTCTGTCTTTCCTTGACCTCAGCCTCAACGCCCAATAGGAATCCATTGATGACTTTTTGCTTTTCTGTGATGACGGCCTTGTGCGCATCCCGATACTCCCTGCCAAGCCGAACAGCCTCGGCTTCTGCCGCTTTGAATTCAGCATTGACGTCAATGCATCGGTACTGCCTGTAGCCTCCAGCATGCTGGCTGAGGCCAAGGCTTCCTTCGCAGAGGTTTCTTACGACATCGCGTTTCCAAAGATGGAAGGGGCCTGTGTGCATATGCTGCGTGCTGAGACGGCAGAATTCGCTTCGGGATATCTCCGCCCATTCCAGCCGCCCTTCGCGGGCATCCTGCCAGCGGCCGCTCTGGCAAATAAAGGATCCATGCCTGTTTGAAAGTTTGTTGAAAACCTCTCCAATGGCGCCCTCATCAAGGATAATGCCAATTTCGGTGGAGCTGCTGTCATCACCTCCCACCTGGGCCTTTTTCTGGTATTCCTCTTTGACGACGATCTCTGCATTGCTGTCAATCTGATAAACCCTTCCGTCAAGGTGTTCGCCTTTTGGCGCCCAGATTCCCCTGCAGTTGCCCTCCTGCCAGGCGCTGCAGGCAGCCTCCTGAAAGAGATTTACTTTCTTGCAGGTCCTTTTGGGGTTTTTAGCGGTGGGGCACCAGCTCTCGAAGTAGGATTGCTCGGCACAGCCCTTGTCACATGTGTATGAATAGGCTGGAAACGCAGCACCGAGGAGCAAAAGGAGAAAGAGAATATTTTTCATAAGGATCGACCTCCGGGTCATCTGAGAGATATATTTTCAAGCACGTCCCTGTAATCGCGCGCGATGGAGTCCATTTCGGGCCTCCCGGCCAGGGCCTGGGCTTCACGCTCAAGGAAAGCAGCCAAGGAGATGTACTCCTGATCGATTTTTTTAATAAATGAGTCAAGCCCCTCCAGGGCAGCCTTATAAGGCGTCTCTCCCGAATCCTGGTTCAGCTCGGCCTGAAGCTCATCAATGGCGGTAATCTCCGACTTGAGCCGCCTTATCGCTCCTGATGAGGCTGAGGAGTTCAAGCACAGATCCTTTTCATCGCCAAGGGTGCCCGTTACCCCGGCTGCAGCAAGACATTCGTCAATGAGTTTGAGCTGCTGCCGACTGAGGTAGTCCTTGAAATTCGTAAGATCCAGGGATTTCGCCTCGGAGTTCTTCAGCATATCGGCAATGATGTGATAGGAGTCATACACCGCGTTCAGGTTTCGCGTGTGGTCTTCGAGGATGGGACCTGGAAGATAGCGAACGGCGCTGGTTAATTCAACGAAGCATCCCGGCTGGACGTAGTTAAAGGATGAGGGTTTGTATAGGAACTCCACCGACAGGCTCTGGTTCCCCACGTCAGTCAGGGCCAGCTCCTCGAGCTGATCGCTTACAACGAGCTTTTGCTCCCGCTTTTGACTGCCGTAGGTCATCCTGAAGGCGAAATCCATGGGCGAGCTGGATTCGCAGAACGCTTTATAAAACATCTGCACCCGGGCCTGGCGGACAAGGCTTTCCCGGACACCTTCAGTCGAACTGAAAGTCGGGATCGCACGGGTCAGCTTGAAATCCTCCCGTGGGACGCTCTTGCAGCCCACAAGAATTCCGCTGATATCGGTGCAATTATTTTTCGTAAAGTCATAACGGAGCAATTTGGCCTCCGCGGCTCCGGGCCCGAGGAGAGTGCCCATAAAGGCAAAGGACATTTTCACGACGATATGTTTCATGGCTCTACGATCTCCTGAATTTTCACGCCCAAAAACTGGACTTTCAAGGCTCTGTCATCAAGGACATGCGGCTGCACTGTTGCCTTATAGTGGACCGTTAGGATGGTATCGAGATAGGAGCCGCCTTGCACTTTACACAGCTCGGAAAGATGCTCGTAATCACTTTTTCTGATCGTGGTCATCTCTTCATTGTCATAGGTCCAGTCCTGACGAGGAGCCATGTCTTCCGTAGCGGTCTTCTCCGCGAGGTTATAGGAGGCGACATAAGATTTGTCGTCGCTGTGGCAATGACTGTCGATGGAATAGGTATAAGTGGCAGGAAATGCCATGTCGGTTTCATTCATAAAAAGGCTATGCAGTGATATCAGATAGGACCAGTTGTAGATGGGCAGATTTTGAAGTTTGTCGAACTGGCTCATTTGCACGCTGGCCTTGACACCCAGATGCATGCGTATATCACACTGAAAACAAGGAAGATGGGGGCTTAGCTTGAATTCTGGAACGTTCCATTTGACCTGTCTTACATCAATAGCCGGTTTGACAAGGACGGGGAAGTTTTGAAGGCCGACTCTCCACTGAAAAAACTCATCCCTTGGATAAGCTTCACTAGGGCTGATGTAGCGCTCTTTGCTTGGGCGGTCCGTAGCCCACGACGATGTGGAGCTGAATTCCTCCCGACCCTCATAAATCCAAAAATGCCGGTAGGGTCCGGTCACGCTTTCACTGATGTCCGCTTTAAGGGGACCAGCCAGGAAGACAAAGCCGGCCAGAGCCAGCCATGAGTTTAACTTCATAGAAGCCTTCTCGCGATAAGGTTTTTGTTAGTGTTCAAACTCAGAAGGCACAAAAAGCCTACAGGCTGCCTGTTTCCGAACAGCCAACGGCCATCAGAACATTCGGCATCGAAAAGAGCAGCCAGGGCCGGTGGCATCTTGTATTCCGGACCATGATTTTTTCATCACTCAGCTCCTTTTACCGGCAAGAAAAAGCAGCGATAAAAAGTGAATCCTCGCTGCAGAATCAAGATGGGATTGAATGTTTTGAATGGTTGCTGGTTGCTTCCTTCTTTTTTACCTGAGAACAGTTATTTTTCTACGTTTACAGCTTGCATCAACTCCCTGGTGTTTTTGTTTGTGGAAATTTTTCGTCATAAATTCACCACTGGGGGTTATCGAGGAATAGCTAATCCCATTTTTCCTGCCAAGCTCCGACAGTGAGCAAGAGCAAAATGCTTCTTTTGAAGAAACAGTTGACGACAAATTTCCAATGAACTGATCGAACAAAACCAGTAATGATGCGACCGTTAGTCTGTTTCACTTTCAAAGTCAGTGAGTTTGTTTGGCTTATATCGGCCATGCTTTGCTTCAGTTGAAGATAGCCGAACACGGTTATTAACGATCGTGGAAAGGAAGTTTAATCATGAAAATTACCCACCGCAGTCCATCCGCCCTTTTCAAGGTTTCAAAGCCTGGTTATAGAAGGTCTACAAGAAATGACGGGGGGGTGTCTTAATGGGTTCAATCTGCGACTTCCTGAAAGAAGAAATTCGGGATTTTGTTAGCCAAAAGGATGAAAGCTTGCGATGGTTCTCAAGGCAAGCCGATGTCGATTACACGACGATATATCGATTGAGTAGCGGCGAGCAAAAAAGGTTGTCCTTTCTAAATGCCTACCGCATTCTGAAGGTAATTTCACCGGCAGGTTATCTTGGAGTTTTGGGCGACTTCTATCCTGATGAGGTACGGGAGATTGCAGGAACTTCACCGGCCAGCATAGATAAGCGAGCAGCTATTGCTGAGGCTGTTTTGAAGGACCTCCTGACTTTTAAGGTCTACACTTATGCTTCT
>NZ_DASQYZ010000194.1:0-24556 GCF_035638955.1 Oligoflexus sp.
GTCTGGAATTCACCGGTATAACGATACGTGACGTGAGTGCACTGCATCACGAAGGGAACCAGCAGAAAAATGACCCATGTGCGACGCATCTTATTCCTCACACCTCATGTCCGAGCTTCAGGAAGCTTCTTTGATTTCGACCCCGAAATGAGGCCGGGCAAAATATCGGGCTGGCAGATCCATCTCAATCCGAAAGGCTGAAAATCCCGGATCAGAGGCCACGGCTGTCATCAGGCAAATGCAAACGCTTCCGCCCATTTGCTCCACATACTGTCGGATCGCACCCATGCCCACACCCCGTCCCGAGATATCTGTGATCGCCTGGGCTGTTGACAGGTGGGATGTGAGCAGAAGATTGGCCAAACGCTCCCGGGCAATGCGGTCATAGTGCTCCACCAGAAGGGTCAGCCTCTTATGATCAGCCCACATCCGCGCCGTCTCTGCCTCGGTCGCCTCTTGAAGCTGGGCATAGAACTGTTCCATCTCGTGCAAGACTTCCGTCATAGTTTTGAAATAGAGCGAACGGGATGCCCCTTTGATGGTGTGGATATTAATAAAGAGAATCTTCAGCAACCCAAAATCCCGCGTCCCAGATTCCACTTCATACAGCAGTCGTTTTGCAATATTATGAAGTGTCTTTTGGATATATTCAAGGAAAGGTGAGGCGCACGGCTGGGGCTACTGTCTGCGGCCCCGAAGGGACCGCGGCTGGTCAGGTGATTTCAAGATGGGCCAAAAAACTCGAGAATTTTTTGCAGATAGGATGCGCGAATCGCATCGGTTTCCCAATAGATTTCGTGCTTCGCATCCTCATACCGAATGAGTGTACAATCCGGCGCGTCTTGGCAGAAAAAGTCCTGGGCTCGATCGACAACCCATGTGTCCTTTCCAGCTTGGAAAAGAAGGATGGGTATCTTAATTTTCCTCGGAAATCCTTCATCTGAAAATTGGCTTGTGGCACCGTAAGCTTCCAGCACCCAATGATTGGAGGCACCACCGAGTGCGTGTTCGCGTTGATCAGGCTGGGACGAAAAATCGGAAAACCATTTCCAACGGGAATAAGACTGGGTCGCAGCCTTTTCAAAGCGCTCTTGAAACAGAGGGCGCGGCTGCCCGAAAGCATAGGACGCCCCTTGTCCGATGGCGACTCCGGTATAAACCATCGAATAGGCCATCCACCGGGGCAACCAACCCGAATTCATCTCATGCATGGGGGTGGAAAGGACAGCCCGGCTCGCCACTTCAGGATATCGAGCTAAAAACAGGCTGGTGACGGCCCCACCCATGGAATGGGCAAAGATGAAGTGGGGTTTGTTGGGCGACCTGGGGATCACAATCTTATCATAAAACAGCTTAAGGTCTTCGACGTAGTGCTCGAACTTATGAACATACACAGCGCCACTGTTCTTCAGAAGTCGTTTCGACTCTCCGAAGCCCCTTTGATCATAGAGGAACACGCTGTAGCCTTGTTGATAGAAAGCATAGGCGAGCTCCATGTATTTAGGAATCCGCTCACCGAAGCCATGAACGATCACAATATCGGCTCGAGCTTTCGGATTGACAAAAGCCTTGTAGTGAAGTGGAACAGGCTGATCGTCGACGGACACACCGTTAAACGTACCGGTTTCACCCTGCACATACCAGGGTTGAATCTCGTCTTTGACAAGTTTTTCAAAAGTTTGGTCCCATACCAGGGTTTCACGTTGAGTGTCACCTCGAACGGCAGCGCTTGCCAAAGAAATAGTCAGTATCCCAAGCCTCCATCCATAGCGAATGATCCACATGCTTTTACCTTAAGAAGAATTTTTTCTTCATGTCATAGGGTGACTTCATCGTAGCCCTCCAGGAGCAAGGGGGATGCCAGCGGCAAGCCGTGAATAGGACTGGGTCGGGACAGTCGAGTGCTGTCATGGATTTATACAGAAATCGCCAAGAGGGAGGCAAAACCTGCCTATCGTATGTTCCGCTCCCGAGCCGAAAGAAGGGAACGGAGGACTTTGCCGTGTTCCAATTTCGTCGTCTGGCAGCGCAGTACAAACTTGAACTGAAAGTGAAGACTATCCTGGGTCTTATCTTTGCGCTTCATGTGGGCCTTTTCGCCCTCAAACAGTCCCCTTTCAATTTATTCCTGGACAAGAATTTTAGCCTCAAAGTTAATTTCAAGATCAGATCCTGGCTTGATAAGAGCCCGAAACTCGATCCGCGCATCAAGATCTATGGCTTTGATGATGGGACACTGGAATACCTGGACCGGGAGGATCTGAGTCTCACGGAATGGGGACAGCTGATCAAGGCGATGGCGACAGCGGGAGCTGCGGGGATCTATATCGATAAACTGTTCGGCACTCCTGATAACCTTGATGCCGAACTTCCTGAATTCACCCGTCGGCTGCAGGAAGCCGGCATCCCTGTCGTGACCGCCGCCTGGATCACAGAGCATCAGGTCAAAGGCCGTGACCCGCATCCTCTGCAGCAGGAACACTTCAGCCTGGCTTCACGGTCCGACGCAGGCGATACGTTGCCGTCCTGGCTCCAGTACGAAGCCCGCTTCATGTATGGTCCCCATCGCCGTCTGATCGCAACGCTCCAGCATACTGGCCACGCGATTTACCGCGGTGAGGGTGAAGTCGAGGCACTGGTTCGCATTCAACCCGATAAGGCGGTCCCGCATTGGAGTCTGATTGGACGGAACAGCTATTCCCTCCAAGGTGATCGTTTGATGATTCACCCTTACGGTTCTGATAAGAGTCGATCCGTTCCTCTGACGTCAAGGTCCACGGTCCTGGTGAATTTCCTCGATGAAGGCAGTCTACGGGCTGAAACCTATTCTCTGCGCAATTCCATTATCAGGACCAAACAAGGTCTGTCCTTTGCGAATGCAATCGAACCAGGGCAGCTTATTGTGATCCTGCCGGCGATGTATACGGGCAATACCGATATGGTCGCCACGCCTGTGGGTTATATACCTGGCGGTTACGTGATGGTCTCTATGCTGAACAGCGTCCTGTCTGGTCAGTGGATTCAGCCTTTCCAGGCCGAGGGCCTGGCGGTAACCTTGGCCATCGCGGCAGGAGCCGTGCTGGGTCTGGCGGCAAGTCCTCTGATTTGGATTTCGCTCTTGATTCTAGGAAGTTTATCCATCAGCGTCGCCTTCCTCCTGGCCTTCGCATTCTGGGGCCTCGCTGCGAATTGGTGTTTTATCATCCTGGTCTTTGCTTTCGCCAGCCTGGTATTCTTTGCCATCGAATGGCATCTTAAAACCCTTAAGTCGCGCGAACACGCAGCTCAGCAGGACGCCATGCAACAGGCCGCCCAGGCTGTGCAGGAATCCTTTATTTCACCGCTGGGTCATTTTCCGGGGATCGCTTCCGCCAGTTACTATAAATCGGCAGATGCCACAGGCGGAGACTGGTATGGTCTCTATCCGAGTCCGGACCAAAAAAGACTGTATATTTTTATTGGCGACGTGACAGGCCATGGATTTTCATCGGCCCTGCTGACAGGCGCAGTCGCCGGTGCCATCTACAGCCAGCTGCAGATGAATTTCGCACAACCTCGACCGATGGAGACCGAGCTTCAAGAGATGGCGGATCTTGTCAATCGACTGGTTTTCGCGGTAGGATCGCGATCGAACCGATCGCTGACCATGAATTTTTTCTGCTGTGACTTCAGCCTGGGCAAGTACTGTCTTGTCAATGCGGCCCATCCTTCTCCGCTTCGCTATGATCTCAACAAGGTCTCCAGTGTGCTGAGCCGGGGATCCATCCTGGGGATGAGCCCCGACTTTGTTGGGGAAGCCAGGACTTATGACCTCGTTCCCGGGGAAACGCTCTTCTTCTTTACCGATGGCTTGCTGGAAAACGCAGGTCCGGGCGGCGAACGCTTGAAGCCAAGGCAGATCTGGGAGATCCTCAAACAGGGCCAACTGTCCCCCCAGGACAAGGTCAATGCCATCGTGCAACTGGGAGAGACGGTCTGGAAAGACCAAAATCCTGCAGACGACTGTACCTTTGTCGCCATTCAAATTGAAAGCGGCCAAGCCGCTTGAATCACCATTCGACGGTGATGATTTCAGCCGCAAGGTTCGAGTCTTTTGAGCCTGGGATGGCTTCCCATTTCAAGCCATCAATGGATCGCTCCATATGAACCTGGTCGGGAATTTGCCCAAACTTGTCTGACGAGAAATCACCGGTGATCGGATCAGTCGCATCATTCCCAAAATACTTGATGCCCGTGACAGCCGCAGGCTTCTCGCCGAAATCAATCTGCAGCCACTCATGGCCCGGGCTGAGTGCCATCGACTCTTTCACAGCGCTAAAAGTCTTGTCTGCAGTCAACCATTGTCCAGGCCCGAAAACCTGCCAGGCTTTGTCATTGACGCTGAATGCGGACGATTCTGTTACCCTGACGGGTATCCCACCAATCGTCCCGGTTTCTGCGGTGAACACATAAGAATCCACCCAGCGCCCATCGATCTGCAGCTTGAGGTCATCAATCCATGCAAAGTAATTGGCCTGACCTTTGCCGCCCAGGATCGAATCGACAACGAATCGATAGTAGCGGTAACCGGGTCGAGGCTCGGGCACAGCGCGGCCTACAACGGGTGGTGCATAATTGAAGCCGGCATCATAGGCAAAGACGCCGTAATAATACACAGTCCCATCAGCCAGGAGTCCCTTCACGTCCAGGTGTTCCAACTCTGGACCCAGATAAATGACATCAAAATCACCCTGCTTTCCAGCATTATAGGGACGACCGTTTTCAGGAGCAAAGGGCACCGGCTGGGTACTGCGAACCACCATGAATCCCGTCTCGGCCCCTGCACCGCGTTCCCACTTGAGCTTGACCTGCGACGTCGAGGACAGCAATTGCAAATTGTTCGGCGCCAATGGTTTTGTGTGCGGGCTAAAGAAGTACCGCACCCTTTCGATAGTCGGCTGGCTCCTGACGGAACCAGGGATCATAGCCCAGGTCGTGCCGCCGTCGTTGGATCCTTCCATATGATAGCGGTCGGGAGCGCATTGCGACATGAAAGGCGGCTCGCCACCCAGGATCTCAAGTCCCGAAATCTCGACGGGCGCTTGCGCGAATTGGATCGTGAAATAAACGCCATTCGGGTAAAGGGTCAGGTTCGCATCAAACGGATCCACAATGGCGAACGCGTCATCCGTGGAAGACCAGGGATTGTTGTCATCGATAAAGGCATAGAACGGTTCATAAGCCGGGCTATAAACTGAGTTCGACGAAACCACCACGGAATAGGGACCAATTTTGCCCGAGTTCGTTCCACCCGAGAAATCATTCACCTGCCAGATATTGTCGATATGAAAGCGCAGGCTCTGCACCTGGCTCGATCCAAACTGATCGCAATCGCTGGCGGTCGAATCTATATAGAGTCTATAGGACCCATACTGATAATCGGGGGCCCGCGGCGCCGCTGATCCTTTCAGAACGCTGGAGAATACATGGTCCTTGTTGAATGCATAGATCCGGTAGAAATAGGTCACTCCATTCTTCACCGATGGATCCGAGAAGTAAGGCGTGGCTCCGATATAAATGATATCTCCGGATGGCACGCTGCCGGTTTCATAGGACTTGCCGTTCTCGGGCTTGAAGGCAGCGTCCTCTTGCGTACTTTTGAAGAGGAGGTAGCCGGTGCTCTCGCCACCACCTGAATTCCACGACAGAAGTAGATTATTATTGCGTGGCACGATGCTGAGGTTGTTGGGAACGTTCGGCACCGAGCGCACGATAAACCGCGCCGCCTGCTTCGCCGTCTCGGACACGACATCGCCTGCGCCTTTGGCTTCGATAGGGTTTTCAGCCTGTAAGGCGCCAAGGTCATGAAGTCCAACCGGAAGATTATCGAACCCATAGGAACCATCCGCCTGGGGTTTGATGCTGGCGAACTTGGTTCCCGGAATACCGAGCTGAACAGTTTGGAAGCTCGATACGCCTTCCATTTCCAGGCGTCCCTTCATGGTACCTGTCTTGGGCAGCGCGAGCGTTCCTAAATCAACCAGCTCACCATCCTGCAGTTCCTTACGGATGCGGACCCCGCGGTCGTAGGCCAGCTCGCCTTGCAGCGGGGCCCCGACGCTCGCTCCGGTCACGATCACATCGCGCGTTCCGGCCGGAACATTTTCAATGAGAAAACGACGGCCGCCGATGCGTTTTGCCGTCAGTGAACTGGGATACCCGACGATATAGGCATCCAGGGATTCCACGAGGACGTCTTCGTTCACAGAGAAGGTGAGGTTGGTCCCCGAGAGAGGCACGGACGTCGACGCTTTCTCGTCAGCGAGAAGGTCTTTCTTGTCGCGCGCGTTTTGATCCTGGCTCGGACTGCAGGCAAGCATGAGCACGCCCAGGGCGAGTGCCTTGATGTAGGTTGCCTGCGGCATATGATTTTCCCTCTCCCTATTCTTATTGAAACACTTCGATAATCTCAAGGCCCCGCTCTTCCGTCGACAGATACGCATGGCGCCCGGATACGTGCACCCAAAGAGCTGGCAGACTCTGAGATGTTGCAAAACTCGTCACGATCGTTGGCCTGGTTTTATTGCTGATGTCCAAGGCGTAGAGCTTCGCTCCATCGTAATCGGTGACGAAAGCATACTTTCCTACAACGTCGACGCTGACAGCATAAGAGGTCGTAGCCGCAAGTGGCGTCAAGCTTCGGGAAACAGGATTGGCAGGATTGGTGGCATCGAAAATTTCGAGCCCCTGGGTACCGGCTGTGATAAACGCATAGTTGCCCACCACTTTGATCTCTTCCATGCTCGCCCGATTGAATGTTTGCACGACTCTCGGGTTGGTCAGGGTACTGACATCAATGATCTTGAGACCGGTAAATCCGGTCTCGACTTCACGATGCGACAGGTAAACGTAATTGCCGATTTTGGCGATCCCGCCCGCAGCTCCTCCGGTGGCCAGGGTCTTGACCAGGGTCATCCGGGTGGGATCTGTGATATTGACGATGGCCAGGCCGCCCAGGCCGGCGTCGTCTTCCAAACCAACGTAGGCATAGTTGCCTTCGATGTGGACCAAGGCTGCGTTGGTCAGCGGAAGCGATCCCAGGGGTGCAGGAGCAGCAGTATTTGTGATATTGACCGCCGTCAGTCCACGTTCCCAATTCGCGATGAAGGCTATGTTTCCAACAATCTGCACATAGGCAGCCCAGCCCGCGGAGCCGTTACCGATATTATTCGTCGTGACAAGCGAAGGCATGGCTGGATTGCTGATGTTCACCACAGAAAGGCCAACATCCTCGCGCATAACAAAGGCGTAATTGCCAGCCGTACGTACGGTCTGCAGATAAGCAAATATTTGGAAGCCGACACGGGTCAGGGTCGCTTTCAAAGTCGGTTCTGCACTGAGCCAGGTCAACTGAACATCGTCCTGCACCTGTTGACCATTGTCTGACTTCGCCGTCAAGCGCAAGACATACACGCCAGGCACCGATGCCGTCACCTGCGGATTGACAATACCGGTATTGGAAAACGTAACAACACCTGGACCTGATTCCTTCGTCCAGGTCAGCGTTGTCGCGCCTTGCACCGTGGCATTCAGGTTGCCTGCCAGGCTCAATGTAAGATCAGCCCCAGCATTGCAGGCCAGGGTACTGGGATCCGAAGGCAGGGCTTCAATAGCCTTGACAGTCACTGTAAGAGGGATCTCTTTGCTGGCGACATTCCCCGCGGCGTCCGTGCATTCCACACTGACTAAAAAATCGCCCGAGGTTTTGCTGGTTACGACCGCCTTGGTCCCGGCGCTGGCTTCCAAACTCAATTCCGTGGCTTCAGGTGCCGACCACTCGCAACTATAGGACAGGGCATCTTCAACCTTAATCTCGAGTGCACCACCCGAAGTCAGATTCAAACTGCTGTCCATTTGAATGGTTGGTGGGCTACGATCGACAAGAATTTGCAGGCTGCTGGCGGACAGGGATGCCGACGGCGCAGCGTCCTGCTCGTGCAAGCAGAAGAACCATGGACCTTCTGCAAGATCAGCGATGAGCATCTGATTCGCACGGGTCGCACGACTTTCCTTAATGGATTTGCATTCGGGGTCCATGGCTATATCAATACGATAAATTTGATCACCCTTGGAGGCATTCCAACTCAACTCGATAGTCTTACTGTTGGTAGGGTTTCTTTCGGTTGTGAGTTGAATGATCTGCTCGGCATCCCGGACGAAACGCGTGCATTCAGGACCAGCGCAACGGCCAGCGCCTCCAGTACGATCCACTTTCATGGTCGTCTGCGGCGCGCAACCGACAAGAGCGGTCCCGAGGAACGTAAGAATCACGACAATTTTTGCAATGAATATAATCATAAAGGCTTTTCGGTCACCCCCAATCACCCTCTAAAACATCATTGTATTGTGAATTGTTTAAGCGTGTTGCCAGGGAGACTAAACTCTACGAATCAACGCATCTCGTGCTCAATCCGGCGATTGGGCAGAAACCAGATCACGGCGACCGTGACATACAGGAACAACGCCGCCCACGGCAGCCAGAAAGCAAGAGGTATAGCCAGCGCATATAACAAGCTGGATAGGCGCTCCTTGGTGTCCTGGCCGATCGACGGGCCAGGACTGAATCCCCGGCCATGCGTCCCATTCGATCGGCATTCACGACATTTTAAGGAGGACTGACAAGCAGAGGATAGGAAAGCCTTCTGCGAAACCTTGCGTTGTCTCGCCTATCCATGTTAGTGCTCACAGGAACCGCGCCATGGAAGGGCCCTATGATTCGCACTCACCAACTCAACAAAACTTTTGGCAGCTTTACCGCCGTTCGCAATATTGATTTGAGCGCTGAAAAAGGCTCGGTTTATGGCTTTCTAGGAGCCAATGGCGCTGGGAAAACCACGACCATCAAGATGCTTATGGGACTGCTCGTTCCTACTTCAGGACAGGCCAGTGTTGGTGGGCTTGATTGCCAAAAGGATCGCATTGAAGTCAAACGCTTGATCGGTTATCTGCCGGATGTACCCCTGTTTCCAGAATTCCTGAAGGGTCGCGAAGTCGTCCAAATGGCTGGCGAATTACAGGGTATGTCCCGCAAGGCTGCCCGAATACGGGCGGACGAGTTGATCAATCAGATGGGTCTTGAGGAAGCCTCCGAGGAATATTCAACGAATTACTCAACCGGCATGAAAAAGCGCCTGGGCCTCGCCGCCGCCATGGTGCACGATCCTGATGTTCTGCTGCTTGATGAACCGACCAACGGTCTCGATCCCTATGCTTCCAAACAGATGCGCGAATGGATCACGGAAAGTGCCGGTCGTGGCAAGACCATACTTCTTTCCACACATCTTCTGGATATGGCGGAGCGCGTCTGTTCCCATCTTGGAATTATTCATCGCGGTGACATGGTCTGTCAGGGGACGATGCAAGAGATTCGCGATCAAAGAGTTCAGCAGGGCAACCTCGAGGATATTTTCTTTGCCGTGACAGCGGCTGGAGTGGCCCATGAAAGCCCTGCGTGAACCGCTCCGTATCAGCTCCATTCTTTTGCGCTATAAGTTTTTGCAGACGCTGGCCCGTTTGAATGTCAAAAAGAACAAGAAACCATCTCAAAAGCGTGAAGCCCAGCCCGTTAAAACGCGGATGGGTGGATTGACTCTGGGTCTTCTCTATTCATTTTTAGCAGTTACTATCGGATTTGGACATTTTGGTACCTTGCGTGAGATGACCCGTGCACTTCTCGACAATCCAGATGCGACAGCTTGGAATGCATCCGAAATTATGGCCATTCCAAGCCCGATCTGGAGCAGCCTGCCCTATGTCTACTGGCTGGGACTTTGTGTGATGCTGTTGGTTTTTCTCATCGGATCGTCCATGTCGCCCCTGACACGTGTGAATCACACGACGCAGGATCATGATTTGGAGTGGATCAGCACCTTTCCTGTCAGTCTGCGTAGCTTTCTCCTGGGTCGCATCTTTCAGTCATCAGCCATGAATCCGCTCAACTGGATTTTTCTGGTTCCTCTCTTGTTTCTATTGGTCCTTATGCGAGGGACGCATCTGGTTTCCAGCCTTGCCATGGCAGCTTTGGTGTGTTCGTCGTTTGCATTGATAAGCAATAGCCTCGGTGTTTTAATGGATGGCCTTGTCCAGACACGCCTGAGTCCCACGCGCCAACGGGATATCAGGGCCATCGCACTCCTGCTCATGTCAGGATTTTTCACACTTTTTTATTTCGCCGTTCAGACTCAATTGGAATGGTACTGGCGCTGGGTGCTGAACCATTGGGAGCGCCTCGCCTCCCATCCCCTCGTGCATTTTATGAACGAGATCTTTCTAGTCAGGTCGGTCCAACCCTATTTGCTTCTGGTCCTCGCCACGGCCCTGACTGTCTTTCTGAGCGTGGCCCTACTCAGCCGCTTGTATCGGCAGGGACTCGCAAGTCACAGCGGCTACGAACGTTCATCCTTGAAGCGAAAGAAGTCGCTGTCCCACCGGAGCAGCATTCTCGACTTTATTCCTGTGATGGTTCGCCGCGAGTGGCAGCTGCTCGCGCGCGACCGCACACATTTGATCCAATCCATTGCCCCACCTCTCATCTATCTCGGTATCGATATGATGAGCAGTTCAAGAGACAGCGAGGGAATGTCCGTGGGTTTTCGGCTCACTCTCCTGCTGATGATGCCGTTCCTGATGATTACCACGTCGGCCACCACACTCATGCACAAAGAAAAGTCCTCCCTCTGGCAGTATGCGATCGCGCCACGCCGCCTCGTGGATATCCTTGCTGATCGTCAGAAGTTTTGGCTGGCTCTGGCATTTGGGGTAGGCCTGGTGGGCTGCTCCTTCTTGCTAAGGCGAGAGGATTTCTCCGATCCGGTTTTGTATTTCCGCATCCTCGTTCTGCCTTTGGCCCTATGGATGTATGAAGGTATCGCCTTGAGTATCGTCATTTTCTTCCATGATCCCTTTAACGATGATGTCGGAAAACGCCCCTCGCTGCGCCTGACTTATCTGCTGATGACCATCGCCGGTATTCTGCTTTGGGCTGTCGTCCACGGATCGCCATGGAACACCCTGGTTGTGCTGACACTCTTTTTTGGTGTGAAGCTTGCGTTTCGCCAGAATCTGAATGACTACGAACCCTATGTGCTGGATCCCAGTGCCTCCCCGCGCACCGAGGCCACGTTGGGGGATGGTCTGATCGCAGCCCTAATCTATTTTATACTGCAGGCCATGATAACCGCGGCAGGGCTGCGCCTGAAGCTGTTTACAGGTGAGGCGGCCCTCATGTGGGGGGCGTTCCTGGCTGCGGTTCTAACATTTATCGTCATGCAACTTTATTATCGCCGCAATCAGGCGCTCGGTGTACCGGAATATTCCGGACCGATCCGGGCCCTCGATGGATTGTACGCCCTGTGCGCGTTGCCCCTGCTGTTGGGCATAGCCGAGCTCTGGATCCAGTACGCCCCACATTGGACCTTTTGGAAGTGGCTCTATAAGATGACGGATGCACCTCAGGGGGGTATTTTTCAGCCGTCTCTGTCGTTTTATATTTTTGCAGGACTCGTTGCCCCCTTTATCGAGGAATTTATTTTCCGTGGTTTGATCTTCGGTGGGATGAAGCGACGCTTTGGACTTTGGCCGTCCCTGATCGTCAGTAGTCTGATCTTTGCTCTTGTCCATCCGCCGCTTGGTTTCGTTCCCGTATTTTTGGGGGGTATGGTCATGGCCTGGCTTTATCACCGGACCCAGGTGCTTCTGCCGAGTGTACTTCTGCATATAGGATACAACCTTTTTATTTTGAGCCTCGCAGGTTAGCCCGTATAGGAACACGACAACATTCTTTCATGCCGTAAAAGAAATATACGGCAAGGGCCACCTTGCCAGAACCATGGCCTTACCGTCCGTTAGAAAACGGCAATATATTTACTCCATTAAGCCCTGAAAGCCAAGCGTCTGGGCCGATCGCGTGATCATCCCTTTAGGCTCTTCATCACGGCAGGAGTATTGCAGGCTACTCTCTCAAGACCCTGTTCGAGATTCCATCATCATCGGAAGTCGCTGTCGGCGCTATGTGTCGTCTTGCGCAGAAATGGGGACGTTGAATTATGCTTTTCAAACTGCCAGGGATAACTCTCACAGTCCTGATCGCACTCACTTCATGTAAAAAACCCGGCAACGGTGATCAATCGCCTGCTGTTTCATTCTCAACAGTCATCGCCTTTGGCGATAGTTTGAGCGATGCGGGAACCTATCAGGTTGGGCCGATCAAGGCTGCCGGTGGGGGCCGATTTACCGTGAATGGTGTCGACGGTGAGATTGGGACTCTACCCGTCCCTACCTATACATGGGCTCAATTGGTGTCGGCAGCTGCAGTAGGCAAGGCTTCATGCGCCGCACGATCGGGTGGCTTCGGTTCACCGAAAAGTAATGAGCCCGCGACCGGTCCCACGAAGTGTCGAAACTACGCTCAGGGTGGATCGCGCGTGACCAACCCCAAAGGCATTGGCAATCCTGTTGGCGTTGGATTTACTGCTGGCCCGCTCACGGAACCTGTTGTCACCCAGATTGCCAATTTTGGAGCGGACAGTGGCTCCGCGAATTTTGATGGGACAGAATTGATTACGGTGCTGGCAGGTCCTAACGACTTGTTTGGGCAAATTGAAACCTTAACTCTGGAATCCAAAGCTGCCGGGGCTGCGGGTTTTGCAAAATCAATCATAACCCAGATGATAGCGTTCGTGACTCCTGCGAACCGAGCTCAAGCACAAACTGCCATTGGACAAGCCGTACAAACGGAAGCCGCACAAGCGGCTGCCACCCCCATCAGTATCATCACGGCCGCGATCAAGGCGGCGACCCCATTCCTGGCGGCAGATGCGGCCGGCAAGGTCAATCCAGCGGAAATTGGCAAAACTGCGGAAGCTGCGGCGAAGGAAGCTGGGAATACTTATGCCGCGACCACAGGCCTTCAAAATGCTGTCTCGGCCATGGCAGCAGTCGCTGACACACTCAGTAGCTATGTCAAAGACATGGTCAACAAGGGCGCCCGGTATGTGGTCGTCGTCAATATACCCGACGTGAGCCAAACGCCTATGGCTGCGAAGAACCCCAGCAGCCAACCCCTAATTCTGGCCATGACCACGGCCTTTAATACAGCTCTTGAGAAGGCCTTGGCAGGTGCCGATGGAGTTCTTTTTGTGGATGCTTTTTCTGAAAATCGAAGGCAGTTCATAGACCCCGCACATTACGATCTTGATAATGTGAAGGATGTGGCCTGTAATCTGAACTTTCCCGCCAATGTTCTTGATGCAACAAAAGACGGCAGCGGCAGCGCCATCGTCTGCAACGGCAACAATCTCATCAATGCGGACACCTCGCGTTACCTCTTCGCGGACAATGTTCACCCCACGCCTTACGGTCATAAACTACTCGCCCAGTATGTGACCAAAGCCATGGTCCTGGCGGGTTGGCTATAACTCTGGACGCCTAACAAGGAGAACCGACCATGAAATGCCAGGTTCACTTCCTGATCGCCGTTATCATTTTGCTCAAGGGAAGCTTTGTTTACGCCCAGATGCCTGGCTCGTGGCTCTTGCGCACAGGCGCTATCACTGTTTCCCCTCAGGTGACGAGCGGGTGCCTCTCGGCTCCTGACTTCAGTGATAGCCCGGATGGCTGCACCAAGGCCGGCGTGAGCCGCAATACACAATTAGGTGGTGGCATAACATGGATAATGAGCCAGCATCTCTCCCTGGACATGCCCTTGGCTTTGCCCTTCACCCATGAAGTTTCTGGTGAAGGCGCCATGAAAGGATCGGGTACAATTGCCGAGATTCAGTCACTGCCTTTGACGTTATTCCCTCAGTATCGCTTTTTCGGTAGCCGATCCATGTTCCGTCCTTATTTCGGCTTAGGGGTGACGTACGCGTATTTCTTCAATCCACAAGGCAGCGGTCGCCTCACGGCAACGACCAACCCGGGCGGCGAGCCCACAACCTTTACGGTTGATTCGAAGTTCATCTTCTCACCACAAGTGGGTGCTTCGCTTAGGCTCTACCGCAAATTTTATGCTGACGTTTTTTATAGCCAGGCGAAACTTCGCAGCCGCATCCATATGTCCACCGGACAGCACCTGGATGCTGATCTTGATCCTCAGACCTTCGGCCTCGCAGTCGGTTACGCATACTGATACGGACGTCCCTTCCTCTTCATGACCCATCCTGCATAAATGACTTGACGAAACCCCCTTGATCCCTATTAATAATTTCAGACAGATGGCCACTCAGCAGGGGCTTCTCATTCCGTAAGCCCTATTTTCGCAAGCAAGAGAGCGGTAAAAATTTATGACGTCATCCAGAAGCTTCATTCGACGCGTGTCGATCACTCGCCTCCTGACTCATGCCGCAATCCTCGCCTCTCTCTTCGCATTAGGCACTGAACTTCAGGCCAGTCCGGCTCTTCACTTTATCGCGCCGACCGGGACAGCACCATGGATACTGCGAGACAGCAAGGGGGAGGTATCGGGTGGGATACTCTTCGAGCTGGTCAAGCACTTGGAAAAGATCAGCAAGCGATCGATTACTATAGAAACAAGCACATACGCCCGCATCGATCAACGTTTGAGCGAGGGCGAATTTGATTTGGCTTTCTACTCGGCGGATCAGGCCCATCCCCATGTTATTCCAATCCCCTACGCCGTCATTGTCGACGATTTCGGCGTGATTTTCCTCACGGCCAACACCAGCATGAAAGACTGCCACAAGATAAGGACTGTCGCTCATACCAACATGAAATCCGATGCACTGGTCCAAATCCTGGAATCGCAGTGCGGGAAAAAGAGTATCATCAACACCAACGGCTTGAATCACATTCCCTGCGGTAAGGTGAGCTTTCATAAGCTCCTCAGCATTAAAGTGCATATCCTGCTGCATGAAGATTCCATCCTGAACCAGGAACCCTACCGTGAGGAGCTGATCAAGTTTTCAAAAACATTCTATCCCGAGACTTATAATCAGATTCGAAAAAACGTTTTGGGTAAAAAATACTGCCCGGAGCATAATACCAAGGGGATATGAAAGGATGCATTTTCGCCTCAATCTCATATGTCTGATGCTCATGGCCTGCAGGCCACAGTCCGAGGTTTCCGATTTAAAACATGACGCCGCGCAGTACGTTTTAAGCCCTGAGTCGTGGCACTGGCAGGACTTAACGCCACAGGAATTTGAAGATGTCTATCTGCCTGGCAATGGCTGGGGGTCCGTGGATGATTTCCTGCCGAGCTCGCACGCCGCCACACAGCGCATGGATTATCTTCTGACCAGAATTCATGACCGTATCAAGGAACACCATCCGGATCAGTTGTTGAACGTGCCGGCTCCTCGGGCGCGTATTTATAGAGGCGAGAGCCCTGATGCCTTTGTTACGACCGTTCCTGTCTGTTACTCAGTCCCTGTCAGGTTAAAAAACACCCTCGCCGCTCAAAACCCCGAGTCTGATACGGACTGGATCACGCTCGATCACAATGGAAACCTCTCGGGCGCAAGTCATGACGGAATCTGCCTCCAACGTTCGATGAACCAGGACGAGGCCAGGGATTATTTCGACTGGATCAGTCGCAACATCAGGCGCTCAGCCTCCCAACAGGGTCAGTCCGATAACCTTTGCCAACTGGATGTCCAGGCCTCTTATGATGGATTTGAGGTTGTCCCCAATCCATCATGCCAACGGGCACCGGAACTCGCCGACATTACGCAAGCCAAAGGGTTTGTGATTTGGAAAACACAGCCCTACATCGTTCTTTACACAGGCCTGCTGCAACATGTTGATGCCGAAATTAAAATCATAACAACGCTTGCCCATGAACTGGCTCACTACTATCGCAGTCATTTGACGTCCTTCGCAGGTGATTACGACTATTTTTACTATCAGGATGCCAAAGCCAATCCGTCCCATAAACCCAAGCCTGACGTGACCCTGCAGGCGCGCGGTCGTGAGATCCGGGCCGCTGCCCAACTCGTACAATCCTACCTTGAACATGAACATGGACAGAACTACTCATCCGAACTGTTCTTTCCCGTTTGGGCCTTGGCGAGCCGAGCCTGCCCCTCATCAGCGAAGGAACCCTGCCCGGAGGCCTGCCGATCCTTCGTCGAGTTTCTGAACGACCCGGAGGTCAATGCTTCGTTGGGCTACTGGCCTTACGAAAGCATGCCCGAGTCGGGGCACTGCTCCTACCAGCGTTATGAACAGGGACTTAAAGCATGCGCGCCCCACCTGCGTTTGACCGACGCCGAAACAGGTGGCAGCCGAATTTCGATCAAGGATCTTGAGGAGACTGTGGAGCAGGAGAACTTTGGCGAGACTCTTAAAGCCATGGGTATCGAAAACCTTGCCGAATTTAAGGGTCAATCCCTGGAACAAATGATAGCACGATGGGAACAGGGTCTGGAGCAGGCCAGAATTCGATCCCTTGATGTGATCCACAAGGCGAATGCTGACGGCATAGGGTTTTATACCACCGAGCAGGAGGCTGACGAACAACAAATGGAAACAGTGGTACGTCTCGGATTGGATCCGGCTCAACTCGTGGCGTGGGATGTTGAATTTTATAAAAACATGGAAGGCACCTATGATGAACATCAAGGGCTGGATATGAAGCGATGCGGAGAACTGCTCATGAAGCAATGGATTGAAGACGGCCGACCTGTTTTGGTTCCGGTGGCGGACTATAACGATATTCACCATAGCGATTGCTACCGCATCTTCACCTCATCCCGTGAGATCGCGGCTCATCACTATGATAAGCCAGACCCTGAAGTTCCCATTCAGTTCCTGTCCGACCTGCAATGGAAAGAACTCCAGGTATCGCTCTTCCAATGAAGATTGACGTTGGTCTGTCAGTCCACACGGCTGGCTATGTTCAGCCTGTCGAGGATTTCCTTGCTGAGTTCAAGCTGGGGAGCGCGCATGAGATCCTGCAGCTGCTCCAGTGTCGTCGCACTCACGATCGGCGCCGTAATACTCGGCCGGTGCAGAAGCCAGGCCAATGACACCTGAGTTGGGTTGGCTTTAAGCTCCTGCGCAACCTCATCCAGAGCCTGCAGAATGCGGAAGCCACGCTCATTGAGATACTTGCGTTGAATCCCTTGGCCACGAGGGCTTTTGTTGAGATCCGAGGCCGAACGGTATTTACCGCTGAGAAAGCCGCTCGCAAGAGAAAAATAGGGAATCACACCGACGCCCTGGTCAAGACAACACTTTTCGAGGCCGCCTTCAAAATGGGCGCGGTCATAAAGATTGTACTCGGGCTGGAGGGTCTCGTACCGATGAAGGCCTTTGGACTGGCTCACGTTAAGCGCGGCAGACAGCCGATCCGCTTCGTAATTCGATGCACCGATCGCTCGCACCTTGCCTTGTTGAATCAAAGCATCAAAAGCGGCCAGCGTTTCGTCGAGGGGTGTCTCACGATCGTCCTGATGAGCCTGATAAAGATCGATGTAATCGGTCTGCAGCCTTCGCAACGACGCTTCGACGGCATCCATCATGTAAGACTTCTTGAGGCCTTTCCTGTCAGGACCCATGGGACTGCCCAACTTGGTCGCAAGAACGATCTTCTTGCGGTTACCCCGGGCTTTCATCCACCGACCCAAAATGGACTCGGACTCGCCCCCCTTGTTGCCAGGTACCCAGCTGGAATAAACATCCGCGGTGTCGATGCAATGAAAGCCTCCCGCAACAAATGCATCAAGGATCTCAAATGAACGCGACTCGTCAATCGTCCAGCCAAAAACATTACCGCCAAAAACGATAGGTGCGATTTGAATATCAGTCCTGCCGAGTGCTCGAGATTTCATCAGTTTTCCCTTCTTGCAATGACCTCGAGGCAATTTTTAACTTGAATCGTGCTCCCATTGCACCCCTAAAAAACGAGATAAGTAAGACTTTGCATGCACCCTAGGGAGACGCCCTTTAATCGCGGGAGATCCACTGACCGGATTCCAGGAGGTCCTTGAGGTGGGGGTAGGCTGCCTGAAGGTTCGTGATGATAAAAGCATGCGGGACATCTGCGAAATGACCATACTCTTTGAGATACTGCATGAAGTGCCGCCCCGAAGCATCATAAGGCTGGAAGATGGAATCTTCGCGGCCATTGAAATCGAGGACGTCGACCTGCATCTTGTGGCAGAGAGCAGCATTGAAGGCTGGAGTGGCTTTCACCCATTTGCCTTCCAAAAACAGCTCGATGTAGCCATGCATGGCAAAGACCTGCGAGCGGAGTTTTTCCACGAACCGTGGTTCTGATATATGATTCATCACATCGGCCAACCCCAGGCGACTCGGGATGCCCACGGCACGGGCTGCGGCGCCTAACAGCACGGCCTTGGGAATGCAGTAGCTGGCTCCTGATTCCATCACGTGGCTCGCCCGAAAGGTACTGGGATGCGTGCTGAACGAATACGGATCATACCGGAAATCGTCTCTGGACCTGAGGTAGAGAGCCGTGGCCATCGCCACAGGATCATGCATGCCAGCGGTCGTTTCCAAAGCAAAACTCTGGACCAGAGGATGCTCGAAATCAAAGAACTCGGTGGGTCGAAGATACTGCTCCATGGGCAAAATCCTTTTGATTTTTGCCAAAGATACCACACCGATTCCGACCCGTGAAATTAGTTATGATAATGAAGGGTCCAACTTGAATTACTTCAGCCCAGCGATCCATGCCTTGATTGTATCTGTGTCATTCCCAGCCAGTGGTCCAGCCGGGGGCATGTTCCTGGCCACCGCCATGCGCTTATAGATGGCTGATCCTTCAGGATTGCCAGGTATGATGTACTTATTGCTGGCGATCATGGCCTGGACGTCATCGATAATTCCAAAACCACCCGAACTGGCACCAGCTCCATGGCATGTCGCACAGTTGTTCTGCAGGATCGCGAGAGCATCCGACTCAAGTTTGAGTACTGCAATCCACTGCTTGATGGTGGCCGCATCAGCGTCAGACAGCGGCCCAGCCGGGGGCATGTTCTTGGCGACAGCAATCCTTTTATAGATGGCAGAGCCTTCGGGATCACCGGGTATGATGTATTTATTGCTGCTAATCATAGCTTCGACATTATCGATGATGCTGAAACCACCCTGGGCTGACCCTGCTCCGTGACATTTAACACAGTTCGTCTGAAGGATCGCGAGGGACGCGGACTCCAGATTACCGCCGCCAACCGCAGCATCACCGGATGACTGCACGGAACTTGCAAATGAACGATTATTTTTGTAGCTGGCGGTGACTTCCGACTCATTGCAACCGATGGCTAGCGTAACCATGAAAAGGCCCGTGATCATCTGGAATGTAGCTGCGCGCATAGTCCGTCCCTCTAAACATTGAATGTCATGATGTGCAAAATTTTTATCGGACTTTTTCATGACAATCTTGATTCCATCTTGAATAGCAAGATAAATCAGCTATTTATGGGGGATTATTACTTGACGGAATGTGCGAAAAAATCAGGTAAATGGGGAGCATTCTCCCCTATCCACCATCAGTTCGGGCTGGCGTTTGCCGCTGTATCGTTGGCATGATCTCGATCGATATGGCCTAAATCACGTTCAGGATCAATCACCTGCCGGACCCGTTGCTTCAAAACTTTGGGTTCCGGGAAGCCGTGGTCCGCTTTGCGGCACCAGATTTCCTGTCCATCCACACGGACTTTGAAATGACCTCCCGTGTTCGGCAGCATGCGGACCTCAGAAAAATCCTCTTCAAAGGTCTGCAGCAGCTCCTGCGCCAGCCAAAAGGCTCGTAATGTCCAGCGGCACATGCGGCAGTATTCGATTTCCAAAAGATGACTCATGGTCTTGTCTCACCTGAAGTTGGACGCATCACCCTACACCCGATGGTGCTCCTTTCATGACCCTGGATCAATATGAAACTGTACCCAGCCTTACGCCGACGTACAGTTTCGAATGTTTCGCCTTATCACTGCATCGAGATCGCTTGGGCTTTGATCCCGAGCTCCTGGAGCTTTTTCAGGAACTGAAGAATGCTTTCCTTGCCAGCGCGTTCATTGGCGATCTTCAAGCGATCGAAGCCAAGGGCGGCATCACCGAAGGTGGCGGTCTGTTGCGCAAAGATCTGCTGGTCGAACACCGCCTGCTTGCTTTGCCTTTCGGTCAGCACATAGCGCGCGGTGATCTTCACCGTCATGTCGAGGCCAATCAGCGGCTGATCCACACTCAGGAGTGTGACATCGAGTTTGTAGCGGGAATCACCCTGTTCGTTGGCGTAACCGAAGTTCTTCAGGGATTGATTCAAAGCCACCTTGAAATCTTCGTTCGAAATATTCGACACCCAAAGCGGATTGGTTTTATCGCCGCCCTGCACAGCATCGATGCCAACGGCCGCTTTGAGTTCGTTTTGGTCTTTGAATTCAGGCAGGTTATTGTGATCAACGGTCATGGCCCAGGGATTGGCGGCGGTCGCGCAAGCATTCAGGGTGAAGGCTGTCAGAATCATGAAAAGGGAAATAAGGGTGCGTTTCATACTGTTTTTCCTTGAGTTAAGTCCTCCTGCTGTTTAATGGGCCGCAGGCCTCTTTGGCAACGAAAATATTTTTCTCGGCCTCTGCAACAAAATGCGAAGTTCTCAGTCTCTTCAAATCGTGAAGATTTGCGTGATCGCTCCCAGAAGGAACCCTTTATGAAATTCAAAGCCATTTCTCTCATCGCCCTGGCCCTCCTTTCGACCCATTGTGCCACCATCGTTTCCGGAAAAACCCAAACAATGACCATCGATTCCAACGTCAAGGACGCGGACATCGTGGTAGATGGCGTCAACGTCGGCAAGACCCCATACACCGGTCCCGTGACACGCGCCAAGTCAGCAAGCGTCACCCTGAGAAAGGATGGTTACGCCAGCAAGACCGTGACCCTCAATACCGAAATTGAGCCCATGTTTTGGGGCAACATCATTTTTGGTGGCGTCTTCGGTTCGACGACCGACAACAGCACCGGCGCCATGTACAAGTATGCGCCAGGCACCTTGGTCATGGATCTGGAGAAGCAGGGAAAGTAAGGGCGGATTGCGTTGCGGGTCGCTATTCGTTTGTCCTTTTTAATCTACCCGCTGTTTTGAATGATATAGCCCGGGGAACCGGACCGTATCTTGATTATCTCTTCCCCAAAACAGCGGCGAAGGACAGCCTTCGCACGCTTGTGAAGGACAGTTCCACACCGGAAGAGCTGGCCTGTTCCCTCAGCGCGATGCCGGGATAAACCATGCGATTCATCTTTGTCTTGATCATGATGTTCGTCACCATGGGATCGGCCCGGGCCCAGGAGCATTGGTTTGGATCGACCACGCTGGAAGATATCCAAACGCGACCTCGAGTTTCGCTGGTTTTTGCCAGCCAGGATGAAGTGCATCCCCTCTCCTACTTTGGTCACACTTTTCTCGTCTTTCATCGCGAGCCACTGCCCGAGATTGACGCTCCTATCGTGGAATTCCTCGGCCAGACCGAAGGCATCGACGGCTGGGCCTGGAAAGCTCTGGTGACCTCCATCCCTGGCCGCTATCAATTGCAGCGCTTTTTATATAAAGCCCGGGCCTATGAGCTGGAGAATCGTGACCTCTGGATTTATACCTTTTCACAAACCGATTCTGAGCGGGAAGCCCTCATCCGAAATCTCGAAGAGGCTTTGAGTACGGCATACCCTTACCAATTCACATCAAAAAACTGCGGCGCCTATATTGAAGCCCTGCTGCCCATGGCACCATCGAAATCGCTCTTCACCCTGCCGATGAATTCAGTTCAAAATCCAGAGTTCACAGCACGAGTCACCAAAGTTCAAGTGGTGCTGGCACAAAGGACTCAGGGGCGCCTCACCCAGGATCCGGCTGATCTTTTGCGCTACCAGTTTGCGCGCGAAGCCGATCCTGACAAGCGTCAGGCGATCTTCGCCCAGTTGAAAAACACGCCGGGGACCCTGCAGCAGGTGAAGACGGATGACCCAGCCCGGTTCTCGGGTCGGCGGCGCCTCGGTGTGCAATGGGTATCACCGACCGAGCAACATCTTTTACTGGCGCCTTATGCCCAGGATTTTTATACCGCTGGAGCTGAAGTCCCAGCAGGATCCGTGCTCAGGATTCTGCAGGGGGATATAGCCATGGACAGCGATGGATTGCGCTGGGACGCGCTGGATTTGTTTCATCTGGAAGCGATGACCGCAAAAGACGCCTGGAGCGACAGTCACGTTCGTCATTTGGAATTCGCATACCAGCGTGCCTTGCCCATGAACCGAAAACCCGGCTGGCTCTTACGCTGGGGCACAGGCTACGCATGGGCACCATGGAAGGGATTTCTGCTCGGCGTCAAAGGACTTTTGGACCTTAATATCAGCGAGTCGATTCAGAATGATCTCGGGGCCCGGCTCTATCTGGAACATAAGATCAACTCTCGTTTGCGCCTTTCATGGGAATATCATCAATCTGTTCTACCCCAGCTGGACTTCTGGTCACAGACGACAGCACGCGTCAGTTATACTCTGGCTTCCCGCTGGATCCTGGAGGCCGATGGCAACCGAAGCCACCAGCGTGCCGGGTTGATTCTCAACTTCTGATCGTGTGCGGACGCTTTCTGCTCCGCAATCGTCCTGCCACATGCAATTTATTCGGAGATCCTCCGTCTGACTTGGGGAAAGCTCCCAAAGCCGTCAATGCAGGGGTCAAAATGACATCAAATATCAGCCTACTTTTCATCGTTGCAGCCGTTCTGGGCGGGGCTTTGCTCCTGGTCCAACTCTGTCTGCATCTCTTTGGAAGCAGCGACTGGGATCTGTTCGACGGAGCCGATGCCGACGCCAGTTTTAAGCTCTTATCCATCCAGGGACTGAGCGCCTTTTTTACTATGTTTGGTCTGGTCGGTCTGGCCCTGCTCTGGGAAAGCGAAGTCGTTCCCAGCCTGGCCGCATTGGGTGGCTTTGTAGCCGGAACAGTCACTGCCTGGCTGATGGGTCGCCTCTTTCAATGGGTCAAAGGCCTCCAGTCGAGCGGTAATTTGAGAATGAAGGATGCCGTGGGCGTCAGCGGCAAGGTCTATACTCGCATTCAAAGTCAAAAACCTGGGAAGGTTACTCTTGTCATCCAACAAAGGCTGGTGACCGTGGATGCCTGCACCCTCGATCATGAGACCCTGGAGCAGGGCGACCGTATTATCGTTCAGGCTATCGAGGACGATGGCATGCTGCGCGTCTCACGCCTTCCATCGGCCGAGCTGTTGGCTCCTTTTTCGTCAAACCCTCAGTAAGCGTTCTCCACATAAGGAATTTCGTACATGCCATACACAAATCTTTGGGCCATCAGTATCATCGCCTTCGTCGGCCTTATGAGCATAACTCTGCTCTTCCTGGCCTCCCGCTATAAGCGTTGTCCGTCGGATAAGGTCCTGGTGGTCTTTGGTAAAGTCGGAGACGGCCAGACCGCTCGTTGTATTCACGGCGGCGGTGCTCTGATCTGGCCTTTGATTCAGGACTATCAGTACCTCAGTCTTACGCCTATGACGATCAATATTGATCTCAAGAATGCTCTGTCGCGACAGAACATTCGCATCAACGTCCCCAGTACCTTCACCGTTGGCGTCAGCACCCAAGCCGAGGTCATGACCAATGCTGCCGAAAGACTCCTGGGTTTGAACCCGGAACAGATCGAAGGCATGGCCGGCGAGATTATTTTCGGCCAGCTGCGACTGACCGTTGCCTCACTCACCATCGAACAGATCAACCAGGACCGGGAAAGTTTTCTGGAAGAAATCCGTAAAAACGTTGAGCCCGAACTGAACAAAATCGGTTTGAACCTGATCAATGTCAACATCACGGATATCACCGATGAATCCAATTACATCGGCAGCATCGGTAAAAAAGCGGCCGCTGAAGCCATCAACCGCGCGCGGATCGATGTTGCGGTCCAGGAAAAAGTAGGTGCGATCGGCCATGCCGAAGCCCAGCGTGAGCAGCATGTTCAGGTCGCGGTGACCGAAGCTGAATCGTCCAAAGGTCAGAAAGCGGCCCAAGCGGATCAGCGCGTGTACATCCAGCAACAGGAAACCCTGGCCGCCGTCGGCGAGGCCGAATCTCTCCGCGAGAAGGACATTGCGGTCGCAAAAAACCTGGCCGAAGCGGAAAAGGGCAAGAAGTCGGCGCAAGCGGATCAGCGTATCTTTATTCACCAACGCGAAGCTGAAGCTGTCGCCGGAGAAAACCAATCCAAGGCTGCGATCGTCGGCAGTAATGCTGATCTTGCGGTCCGTGAAGCTGCTGCACGCCAGCAGGCGCAGGTCGCCACACGAGAAGCTGAGGTTCAGATCCAGCTGGCCGAAGCCAAAGTCGAGCGCGAACGTCTGATCGCCAGCGAGATTGTGCGTGAAGAAATTGAACGACGCAAAATGGAAATTCGCGCAGCGGCCGATGCCGAGCAGGTTCGTCTGCGAGCCCGCGGTGATGCCGATGCCATCATGGCAAAATACGAGGCAGAAGCCGAAGGCCTTTTGAAGGTCCTGTCAGCTAAAGCTCAGGGTTATGAAGCCCTGGT
>NZ_DASQYZ010000195.1:0-41035 GCF_035638955.1 Oligoflexus sp.
CGCCGCCTGATCGCTGACACTCGCCACACCAGAACCAGCCATCGCGGCGGCACTGCCACTGACAGCTTCAATCTCCTCGGGCAATGACCAGGCGTTTTCCCGCGTGTCATCATCGGCCGCATAAAGACTGCTGGTCAGAGCCAGGCCCTGGAATACAAGGCATAGACCGGATACAAGGGGGCTCCGCATGAACACAAACTCCTGGCGTGGATCCGAAAGGCTTATTTTTCAGCCTTGGCCACAGCTGCTTTAGGGGCGGCGGTGATATGGCTTTTTTGGACTTTCAATGTGGTATTGGGACCTGCATCCAAAGTCACAAAAGTATCGGCCATCGTTTTGATTCGACCAATGATGCCGCCCGTGGTCACCACTTCGTCGCCGACCTTCAATGCCGTCAGCAGTGCCTGGTGGTCTTTGGCCTTTTTCTGTTGAGGCCGGATCACCAGGAAATACATGATCACAATAAATGCCAGAGGCATGATGAGAATTTCCAAGGTGCTCGGTTGCGCCGGTTTTCCGCCTTGCGCATAGGCGACGTCCATCAATGAGAACAGCGACATGATTCCTCCCGCGGGGTGCTAATCAGAGGCTCCGACTGTACTCGAGGCTTCCGGCATTTGCAACGGAGCAACCGACAGCTCATAAAGCTGACGGGACTCGATTTTGCAGATTTTGGCTGCATTATTTGCATTCCAAAACCAGAGGCCCAGCACCAACGGATTGGCGCCAAAAAACAGTAAAAGTCCAAGTCCCTCAAGCATATGGGCTGCGTATTCGGGATGACGCATGAAACGATAAGGTCCGTGATCCGATCGTGGCATGCCGGGTACAAAGACGCAGCGTTGGGTCCAAAGACGGCCGAGACTGCGCATGGACCAGACCCGCAGCAGCATGCTGGCCATCAGAAGCCCTAGACCCAGCATGGGGATGGCCGTCCATCGCAGAACATGGGGTAAAGTAAAATGCGAAAGCCAGGCGATCAACGGCAGAGCCATTTGCAGCTGGTAGTACCGCTTCATGAGTTCCGGAATCAGCTCCTCGCCGCCCACCACTTTGAGGTAAGCATAATTATAGCCATGCACCCGGCGCTCCCCGTAGGTGACAAGCGCGGTGGCGACGAGAACGAGCACTGCCGGAAGTTCTGCAGGCAGACTTGCGATAGCGACTGCCACTCCCTGAACCCCTCTGAAATTATTGTCTGTTCCCAGCATCCTAGCACACTGGAAACGTAAAATTGAAGAATCTTCCCAGGAATTGTGCCATGAAATCCCTACGCGTTTGACCCGGGCATCGAATCCGAGTATGGATGGCGATCAAAAAGTCCTCACGCCGAGAGAAGAAGAACATGGTCGATTTTTCGCAGCTTAATCCCGAACAGCATCAGGCCGTCACCCGCATCAACGGCCCGGTGATGATTATCGCCGGAGCTGGCACCGGTAAAACGCGGGTGATCACTTATCGCATGGCCTTTATGCTCAATGCCGGCGTGCCACCGAGCGAAATCGTGGCCATGACCTTTACCAATAAAGCCGCCCGCGAAATGCGCGAGCGCCTCATGGAACTGGTGGGTCGTCAGGCCAAAGGCATCATCATCGGTACCTTCCACAGCTTCTGCCTGCGTATTCTTCGTGAATTCCCGCATGAAGCTGGTCTTGATAAGCGTTTTTCTCTGGCCGGGACTTCGGATCAGCTGGATCTGGTGCGGAAAGCGATGGAAGAACGCGGCTGGCAGGGACTCTATAGGCCCGAGGATCTTCTGGCTCGGATCAGTTCCGCGAAAAATGCGCTGCTAAGGCCGCAGGATGTGATGGTCGCTGACCCGCTACGGTTTTCCGATAAGGATCCGGCCGTGCTGGCCGCAATTTACGACGTTTATGAACGCCAGTTGAAATTGAATCGCGTGATTGACTTTGATGACTGCATTTTCAAAACGGCCTGGCTGCTGCGCAACCATCCCGACCTTTGCCAAAGACTCCAGGAGCGCTGGCGTTATTTTCTGGTGGATGAGTTTCAGGACACCAACTTCGCCCAGCTTTATATTCTGGAACTTTTGGCCAAAGAGTCCCGCAATATCTGTGTGGTCGGTGACGACGATCAATCGATCTATAGCTGGCGTGGCGCTTTGGTGGAAACTTTGGATCGCTTTGAGCAGATTTTCACCGGCACGCTGCTGATCAAACTGGAACAGAACTACCGGTGTTCGAACGTGATCCTGCATGCGGCGAACACGGTGATTCGCAATAACACCGGTCGCAAGGTCAAAACTCTTTGGAGTTCATCACAGAATCAGAATCCCATCACGCTCGCGTCCCACGCCGATGATGTGAACGAGGCCAAGTGGATTGCCAAGAAATGCTTCACTCTCCTGGGTCAGGGTTTCAAACCCAAGGACATCGGGATCCTCTATCGCGCCAATGCCCAGGCCAAGGCGGTGGAGATGGCCCTGCGGGAGATGCAGGTCAGCTATAAGGTTTATGGCGGCACGAGTTTCTTTGAACGCAAGGAAGTGAAAGACTTTCTCTGCTATTTTAGGCTTTCTGTGAATCCCGGTGATCGGCTGGCCTTCTGGCGAATCATCAATACGCCCGTGCGCGGCATCGGCCTCAAGACTCTGGAAAAAATCGAGGAAGCCGCCAAGGCCCATGACAAAAGTCCTTTGGAGGTTTTGAATCAGGACCTGGTGGATCTCGACAGTCGGGCGCGCAAGGCCACGCATGAATTCGTGCAGGCCATAAAAAGTTTGCATGACACACCGCTGGTGGACGTCAACGACCTGGAAGCTCGCGGCCAGCGGATCATCAAGGAATTTGGTCTGGAAGATGAAATTCGCAACAAGACCACGCATGAAGGGGCCAGGCGGCGCAAGATCGATTCCATGAAACGACTGCCGACATGGATCAAAACCCTCGCCGAACGGCAGGTCGAGGACCGCGGTCAGCTGCAATTGATCGATCTTTTGGATTCGCTGAGTCTTGGCGATAACGAAAAAGACAAGAAGGGCGGCAACGACAATCACGTTTCACTCATGACGATCCACGCCTCGAAGGGCCTGGAATTCCCGGTCGTATTCCTGTGCGGTGTGGAAGAGGATCAATTGCCCCACAAAAATAGCGTGAATTCGGATCAGGCCTTGATGGAAGAGCGGCGCCTGTTTTATGTTGCGATCACCCGGGCCAAGATCAAATTGCACCTGACCTATGCCCGCGAACGATTTTCGCAGTTCAAAAAAGCGACAAGAAAACCGAGTCGTTTCATAGACGAACTGCCGAACAAGGGTGTCGAAACGGAACACGATGCCGAGATGCGTTCGATGGTGGAGGAGGAGCAAAAGAAAGAAATTAATATCAGCCGGCTTTCCAAGCTGAAAGCCGAGCTGCGCGGTGGCTTCGCCAAACGGGATATCTAGTCCTCGGAATCGAGGTCGATGATACCCTTGTCTTTGACGAAGTTTTTCAGGTTATTCACAATGCGGGCTTCGATCTGTCGGGCCCGTTCGCGGCTGATGCCGTAACGATCGCCGATCTCCTGCAGAGTCACGGGGTTTTCATTCATGATGCGGTCTTGAAAGATCTCCAGATCACGACCTTTCAGCGTCTGCCGAAAGCTTTCCAACTGTTCGCCAAAGATACTGTTCAATTCATTGGTGGCCAGCGTGTCCTCGACACTCGGGTCGGAATTGGCAATCATCGACCCCCTGGTCACCCCTTCGCCATCATCATCTGCGCCCACGGGGGCATCCAAAGAATAATCGGGCCCGTTGAGGCGCATCTGCATGTCGATCACATCTTTTTCGCGAACATCGAGATTCGCGGCCAGCAGTTTGGTATCGACGTGATCGTATTCGGCGAGCAGTTTGTCCATTTCACGCCGCAAATTGAAGAAAAGCTTGCGTTGTGCCGCTGTTGTGCCAATCTTAACCTGGCTCTTGTTGTCCATGATGTACTTAAGAATGTAGGCCCTGATCCACCAGGCTGCATAACTCGAAAGTTTCACCCCTTTATAAGGGTTGAATTTTTTCACAGCCTGCATCAGCCCATAATTGCCTTCCTGAATCAGGTCGAGAAGGTTGGCCTGAGCCTGACGGAAGTCGTTGGCAATTTTCACAACCAGCCGGAGATTCGAGGTTACAAGACGGTGAGCAGCTGTTATATCTCCCTCTTCAAAATGCTTGCGAGCGGCTTCCAATTCTTCTTCCGGCGTGAGCAGGGAATATTTGGAGATTTCTTGCAGATAAAGTTGGAGAGGTGATAACTTGCTAACAGCCTGGCTAGCCTTCGGAGTTGGCAGATTTTTCGACATCAATTCACCTCTGCTTCAACCTGACAAATGGGACTGAAATATGCCAGGAATTGGGATCATAGCAAATCCCCACTCTAAGTTAAATAAGCGTTCTCCCGAGGAATTAAAGCTTTTACAGGGCGTTCTTGGTCAAAAAGGCATCTTTTCCCTGAGCCAGGACCTCGATCATCTGGATCGCATCATTCGCGAATGCAAAGAAAAAGATATTGATATTATTGGAATAAACGGCGGCGACGGCAGCATCTCGCGAGCTATCAGCCGGATTATCCGCATATATGGCAAGGATCCCCTGCCGCGTCTTTGCATTCTGGGTGGTGGCACCATGAATCTCGTGGCTGCCCAGTTGGGCATGCGCGGCCGGCCGCATGAGATTCTGGGGCGTCTTTTGCAAAATGCGGAACAGCCGCAATCCTTACAGAGCCAAAGTCTTGCCACGTTGAAGATCGGTGAGATCTATGGCTTCCTCTATGCGGATCAAACGTCCACGGCAATCCTGGAAGAATTTTATCAGAAGAAGAACGGTCATGTCGGGGCCACCTGGCTGAGTGTACGCCTCATCAACTCCTTTCTGTGGCGTGGACCATTAATCCGGCGTGTGATTCGTTCGCATCGACTTGAAGCGATGTTTAAACCAGGCGGTCGATTGCGGGCCGGAGCTCTGGGAGCCTTTGCTGGCACCATCACCAAGTTTCCCATGGGCCTGCAGTTTTTGCCCCTGGCCCGTCAGCGTCCGGGCCATTTTCAGGTGACAGTCGTGACCTGTCCCCCGGAAAAGTTGCTATGGTATATGCCGGCGATCATGTTACAACAAAAAGAAGGCCCCGCATCAGGAAAGCACAGTTTTTGCTGTGAAACCGCGAATCTTCGGTACGAGGGTTCGGTGCATTTTACGGTTGATGGCGAAATCTATGTGAACCCCACCGGTTCGCTGAAGATTGAAGCGGGCCCCGAGCTGGAATTTGTTTGCAGCTAATAGGTGGAACACCATGGATCACGATGTCAGCCGAGTGAGGACCCAGGCCCCCAGTTTGCCGGTGCCGCCCGATCAATCAGGAGCAAATATGCGTTCCAAAACCCTGCCGCCGCCCCCGGAATGGGCCATCAGTCAGGCTCTTGGTCTCGAAAACATTCGAGTCAGCTGGCTGGCGGGCGACGGATCGGACCGCTGCTATTATAGAATACACGACAAAACCAGTGAAAAAACCTTTGTGCTGATGCAGCTTTCCGGCGATGACGCGGCTTTGCTCGCCAAAGACGGCTATGAGTGGGTCAAGATCAGCGCTCTGCTTGCCGATCACAATATTCCCGCACCTCGTACCATGGCCGCGCTGCCAGATTTCGCGGCGCTCATCATCGAAGATTACGGTGATGTGATGATGGAAACCTTTGCTCTGGAAGCCTTGGAACAAGGGCAAAGAGCCGAGGTTTTACAGCTCTATCAGCAAGCTTTCAGCATGCTCGGTCATTTTTTGGAAATTACCGAAGCCGGAAAATCCCACTGGCGCGAACGCTCCTTTGATGCGGCACGTCTGGATTGGGAACTCCATTTTTTCAAAGAGCAGTTTTTGGAAGCCGTTTTGGAATGGCATTTCACTCCCGAAGAAGCGCAGGCTTTCAGTCGGGATGCGCGAGCGCTTGCGGAATGGCTGGCGGAACGTTCGCACTATTTTGTGCACCGCGATTTTCATTCGCGCAATATCATGATCAAAGACAAAAATCTTGCGGTCATTGATTTTCAGGACGCCCGGTTGGGTCCACCCACCTATGATCTCGTCTCGCTGTGCTTTGATTCCTATATTCCTCTGACCAGTACGGAACGTCGGGCTCTCATCAAGCAGGGGATCACCGCGTTGCTGGCGACCACCCGGTCGCTCGACAAGGCGGACCTGGAAGAGGAAATCGGCCCCATGCTGCTGCAGCGGCAGATCAAAGCCATCGGCAGTTTTGGTTATCTGACGGTCAAGAAAAACCGCGGCAACTATCTTCGTAATATTGCCCCGGCTCTGGCCACGCTCGATGCCGATCTGATTGAAGACAGCCGCTGGCCCTTCCTGTCCAAAACTCTGATTCAGACCATTAAAAAACGCTGGCAGGAGCGGGGCTCGACATGAAAGCCCTTTTGCTGGCGGCCGGACTCGGGACCCGGCTGCGACCCTTGACAGAGGTGTTACCGAAACCTTTGTGCCTGTTCTACGGCCGGCCTATTCTCGATCTTGTCTATGAGCAGATCAAAAAGCTGGGTATTCACGCGATTGCGATCAATACCCATCATCTGCCGGATGTGATCAAGCAGCATATACAACGCCATCCGACTGTCTATACACCGCCTCCTCACATCTCGTATGAGCCTGAAATCCTTGGCACCGGAGGGGCGATCAATCCCTTGCGTCATTGGCTCGGGAATGATGACCTTCTGATCTGCAATGGAGACGTGATCGCGGATATCGATCTGCTCGCTTTGCAGAAGCAGCATCGCACGTCCGGTGCGGATGCGACCATGGTCCTGCTCGATCGGCATAAGAAGGGCACCAATCCGGTGGCCTTTGAAGGCACGCAAATCAGGGCCATCGGCGACCAGCCGGTCAAAGCCACGGAAAAGCACAATCTGGCGACGTTCAGCGGCATCCATATCGTCGGTCCAAAATTGGTGCGCGCGATCGCAGGAAGCGGCAGTCCGTCGATTATTGAGGCGTATCATCGTTTGCTAGGGAATGGGGCTTTGATTCAGGCCTTCATTCATCGGGGATTCTGGGAGGATCTCGGAACGCCTCGGGACTATTTCGCCGCGCATCGTGCGGTGCTTGAACATCCGGATCGCGAGCGTCTTTGTCAGCGGCTTGGTCTTGATCAGTCGATTCGATTTGAGGGTGATTCAGCGCTGTGTGGGCCTGGTCCCTTTCCGCAGCATAGGCAGAACAGCTTTATCTTTGGGCCTATACAGGGTGATCAGGGTGAACAGCCTATACAATCGTGCTTGGTCTATCCATCAACGGTGATTATGCCTGGTCAAATTTTGAAGAATGGGATTATAACGCCGGACGTGAGGATGGACATAGTCTAGGAGGAGAAGAAGAAGGGGGGGAAGCCACGACGCTCGTCTTTAAAATCTCCATCGCTATAAGTCTTCGGGTGAAGTCATTGCGATTCGATCTTTAAATCAGGCCTTCGTTAGCTGCTCCAAAGAAAGATGTCAGAGGTTAGGTGACAATATTAAGTACGTTTTAGGAAATCTTTGGATACAGTTTGCGAAAACAGGTCATCCAGCGAATCATTGGCCACTTCAAGAACAGCCTTGCTGGTTTTCACTTTGCTTACCGTCAACAGTTTGCCGGACTTGGTTTGGGTTTTGCCTTTCACGAATTTCTGCTCAGTCTTCGATTCCTTGGAGGCCATGCTTGCTGGATCCACATAATAAAGAGTGGTACCGGCAGTCAGGCGGTCAGGGTTATCGATCATATCGTTGTGACGCCAGATCAATTTCCAGAGAGATGAGTTGCCAAAGACGCGACCAGCGATGGTTGCCAGCGTGTCACCTTGCTGAATCTGAACTTCGGAACGCTTGACGCTTTCGTAGGTGGAAGCGAACTGCATCGACTGCTCGGTCAACTGGTAATAAACCACATCACCGGGATAGATCAATCGTGGGTTGGCGATACCTGTGAAGTTGGCGATTTCGGTCCACTTGTTGGAATCACCGAAGATACGTGCTGCGATCTTGCCCAGGGTGTCACCCTTCTGAACAACATAAGACATCTTCGAGCCGAGTTCGGGAAGACCAGGACCAACGGGAGTACCGCTGACCGCACCGCCGGCTGCTGGGGCTGCTTCCATAGGAGCTGATGACGCCTGATTCATCGCAGCATTCATGCCGGAATCCATGGCTGCATTGCCCATACCGTTGTCAGCCATCGCGTTGCCGCCGTTGTTCATCATGCCCTGGTTGCCGTTGTTAGCGGGCAGCTGATTGTTGTTGGCTGTGTTCATTTCTTCAATGATCTGCTGCAGGTCTTCTTCGCCGCCTTGCTGACCCTGATTGTTCTCAGCCATCGCATTGCCGCCATCATTCAGACCGTTATTCATACCATTGTTTTCAGCCTGGTTGGCACCTTCGGCGTTGTTCAAGCCGTTGGTTTCCGCACCGTTTGTTTCGTTGTTGGCCATTTGCTCATTGTTGGCCGCCTGCTCTCCTTCACCTTCTGCTGCGTTGTTCTCGGCTGCTGCCTGCTCTTCGTTTGTCGCTGCGACTTCCTCTTCTGTTCCTTCTTCGCCGGAGCTTGAGCTCGAGCAACCAAGGTTCAGAAACTGCAGCGAAAACATGAGGCTGGCGAGGCATAGTAACCTGACCCATTGTGATCTCATGATCCCTCCCCCTTGTGACACTGAATTCTCGACACTGAACTCACCATGAAGACACCTCCATATGCCTGGTGAAACGATACCTATCGTTCGGTTCGGAAGAAAAGCTCCGACCCTTTAGCCATTACAATCTGAAATCATGAAGCCCGCAAGCGGCATGGATTTCCTGCTTTCCCCCGAGAATTTCTGCCTGTTCTGCGCTTTTTGCGGGAGTGATGAAGCGTGATCTATCGTTTTGACAAGTCAACCAGGCGGAATTTGACCACACCAGATTAGGCACGATAAGCTAATACCAGTTGCCCCTCTGCCGCCCCTCGCGTATGACAAAGCCTTCTCCAGAACGAGGGGCAGTTATGGAAAACTTCGAACATATCAGCGTTCTGCGCGAAGAACTGGTCGAGAGTCTCAAGCTGAAGGAGGGTGATTATGCGGTCGATTGTACGGCCGGCGGGGGTGGACACACCCGCATCCTGCTTGATCAGGTGGGACCAGGTGGAAAAGTCTTTGCGTTTGATCGTGATGCCTGGGCTCAGGCGGTTTTGAATAGGCGGTTTGCAGCGGAGCTGGCCAGTGGACAACTTACCCTAATTCAAGCGCCTTTCTCCGATTTGTTGGCGGAACTTGAAAGTCGTGGCGTGGTCGGACGTATTCAGGGTCTTTGTGCGGATATTGGTGTTTCCTCGCCGCAGCTCGATCATGCCGAACGCGGTTTCTCTTTTGCCAAATCCGGTCCTTTGGATATGCGCATGGATCAGACCCGTGGTCCAACGGCCGCTGATCTGGTGAATGAAGGTTTGGAAGAGGAACTGATTAAAATCTTCCGGGACTATGGGGAGGATCCCCAGGCTCGCCCGATCACCCGCGCGATTCTACGGCGCCGCGCGGAAAAGCCGTTTACCGAAACCACCGATCTGGCCAACGTTGTGGCCGCAGCATCTCACTATAAGGAACGCAGTCGCAAACATCCCGCGACCAAGGTTTTTCAAGCGCTGCGGATTGCAGTCAATGCGGAACTCGAAGAGCTGGAAGTTTTGCTGCGGGATTTCCCCAAAGTGCTCGCATCGGGTGGCCGTTGTGGGATTATCGCCTTCCATTCCCTTGAAGACCGGCTGGTCAAGCAGGGTTTCAAGCACCTGGTCGATGGAGACAAGCCGCAGTTTGATCGGCACGTTCCGATCACCGCCGCCCAGCTGGATGCCATGTATGAAAAACGGTTTCAAATTATCAAACCGTTTCCACTGGAACCATCGGACCAGGAAGTCGAACGAAACCCTAGAGCCCGAAGTGCCAAGCTGCGAGTTATAGAAAAGCTGTAAAACTCAGGCACCTGTTATGCCTGAGTCCTGATATCCTTAACATATGACCCGAGTGGTCGCCTTGGGAGGATTCATGAAGCTTTCGACTCTGACGCGCATTTGGAACAAATTACCCTTCGTCCTGCTGGTCGGAGGGTTCGGCCTCGCCTCCTTCAAAGCCTACATCACCATCCAGACCACGATCATTGGCTATAAGATTGGCCAGATGAAGCAGACGGAAACTGACCTTTTGGAATCTCAAAGCACGCTGAAGATGGAATTGGCGAAAATCACCCGCCGGGAAAGTCTGATGAGTATTTCCGCACGTGTTGATGAAAACCATAAAGATGTTTGGGCTGCCCATTGAAAATGCCAAATATTCGTCAAGTTTGGAGCCGCTTAAAAGGCGAGCGCCAGGGTGAAACTCGTCAAGATAGAGACGTGAGCGGACGGCTACGCCCGAGCGAATCTCGTCAAGATAGAGATGGGAGCGGACAGCTGAGCCCGAGCGAAACTCCCCATCCTTCCAAAAACGAGTCTCAAGGTGAATCACGTCATGCCTGGCTCGGACGACTTCGCCCCACTCAGCTCTTTGTAAGTTTATGGCGCCAACGGCCAAGTCAAACCCTGGGACCGTTCTATGGCGGACGCAATCGTTTGATTGCCGTTGTCTTCTTTGGAGTGTTTGCGGTTCTCGCCGGTCGGGCGGTCACGATTCACATTCTGAGTCCATCGGCCGATATTTTGGAAACGCTGGGTCGACGTCAATATCAAACGCGCATCGATCTGTCTCCCTATCGAGGCAATATTTATGATCGGCGCGGAGAACCGCTGGCCATCAGTATCCGTCGGCCGTCCTTTTACGTGAACCCGCGTATTTTTGATCCCTCCCCGCAACAAACGCGGCAGCTCGCGCAGATTCTCGAAATCTCGCCCGCGCATGTGCGTAAAGTTGCCAAACGGACCAACTACTTCGCCTGGCTTGCCCGTAAAGTGGAATTGACCCAGGCGCAAAAAGTGACCGCACTGAATATCGACGGTCTCTTTGAAATCACCGAGCCCGCACGCTTTTATCCGAACGGCACTGATCTGGTCCCTCTGATCGGTTCGGTGGGGATCGACAACCGCGGCCTGCAGGGCGTGGAACTCGCTTATGATGGAATGCTGAAGGGCGAAGTTCTGAGCACCTTCCGCAATCGGGACGCCCGCGGTCAATCCATCTATCGCGACTCGCTGCTCGCCTTGCCCGAGAAAACCGGCAAGAACATCGTTCTGACTCTGGACAGTGCGATTCAAAACACCGCCCAGCGCGCCCTGATGAAAGGCATTGAGAAAGCCAAAGCTCGTGGCGGTTTCGCCATTGTCTCCGATCCCCATACAGGTCGGATCCTGGCTATTGCCAATGCCAACACCGCCCCTTCGGAAATCAATCGCAACCGTGCGCTTACCGATATTTTCGAACCCGGCTCGGTCGTCAAGCCCCTGGTCATCGGTCGGGCTGTGGAATTAGGACTCACCAGGATGGACGAAGTTCACGACACCTTCAACGGCACCTACCATGAAGATAAATGGCAGATCCGCGATACACACGGTGCTCCGAGCATGTCGACTGAGGAAATTCTGATTGAATCGAGTAACATTGGAACCTATCGCATAGCCAAGCGCATGGGCCCGGAACGTCTGGCCCAGACTTTGGGCGAATTCGGCTTTGGTTCACGTGACAATCAGATTGGTTTTCCCGGACAAACCTTTGGCCGCGTCAGTCCCTGGCAGAAATGGCGACCTGTGCGATTCGCCAACGTTGCCTTTGGTCAGGGTTTCTATGCGTCGGGCCTGGAAATGGTCCAGGCGTTCGGCGCGATCGCCAACGGCGGCAATCTTATGAAACCTTTCTTTATCGATCACATTGAATCCCCGGAAGGCGGCATGATCGAATCGCACGCGTCAGAGATTGTAAGGCGGGTTTTTTCCCCGACCACCGCCTCCAGCCTGAGACATGTCCTCCGTAAAGTCGTCGATGAAGGCACGGGGAGTAAAGCGGCCTTGACGTCCTGGTCCTCTGCTGGGAAAACCGGCACCAGTGAAAAGGTGGATCCGCAGACGCGCAAATATTCCGATCATCTACGGATTGCCAGTTTCATCGGTTTCGCGCCCAGTGTGGACCCGCACCTCGTGATTTATGTCGTAGTGGATGAACCGTTTCTGAAACCTTATACGGGCGGTACGTGGGCTGCGCCCATCTTCCAGGAAATTGCCGAGGAAACCCTGCGCTATCTGAATGTGGCTCCCGACAAGTTTCCGGCAAAAGACGCGCTTGCAAAAGGAACCACCGATCATCTACAAAAGTCAGAAAGCCGGGGCAATCAAGCCCTTTAAGGAGTCCCGCACACCATGGTCAAAAATCCTGTGGAAGACCTGGGATGGCGCACAGAACGTGAATCCCTGCCTTTTGATCTTCCCAATCGCGTGAGCAGCGACAGTCGCCGGATCGAATCCGGTCAATGGTTTATGCCCATCCGCGGCGCGAACTTCGATGGCCACGAGTTTATCCAGGCCTCGGTGGATAAGGGGGCTGTCGGTTTTTTCTATGAAACCCGCCTGCGAGACCAACTGTCTCCTGAACTCCGCAAACTGGGGATTGAAGTTACTGATACAACCAAGGCCTTGCAGGATCTGGCCCGCTGGTGGCGCAAGGAAATCGGCTGCAAACTCGTGGGAATAACCGGCTCGTCGGGCAAAACCACGGTGAAAGAGATGGCAGCCGCCATGCTGCATAGCATCGCTCCCACTCTCAAGACCGAAGGCAGTCTCAATAACGAGCTGGGCACTCCCCTCACCCTCTGTCGCCTGACACCCTTGCATCGCTTTGCCGTGATTGAAATGGGCGCGAGGCATAAGGGCGATATCGAATTTCTTTCCCAGATTACCCTGCAGGACATCGGCGTACTCCTTAACGTCGGCAGCGCTCATGTGGGCGAATTCGGGGGACCGCTCAAAATTCTGGAAGCCAAGATGGAAATCGCGGCGGCACCGACCGCGGTTTACTTCAAAGATGATGCCCGTATTGATGAAGCGATGAAACGGCTCAAAAACAAGACTTTGATCAGTTTTGGACGGGAAGCCGGAGCCGATGTCAGACTGCTTCAAACCGACCTCGACGGCCGTGGCCGCGTGCGCCTGCACTTTGATATTCGTGGCCAAAAGCAGACGGTGGAATCGGATTTTTATCACAGCAGCTTTCCGATCAACGCCGCGACCTGTCTGGCCATTGGTCTGGCGCTGAAACTCGATCCTGCCGCCTGCGCCGCCGGCCTGCAGAAGTTTCACGGGATCAAAGGTCGTTTCAAAGTCCACACCTTGCGCCATCAGTTGCTGATCGATGACTGCTACAACGCCAATCCGGAAAGCATGAAGGCCGGGCTCAGCACTCTGCGTAAAGCCTATGCCCATCGCAAAACGTTTTTGATTTTGGGTGATATGTTGGAGTTGGGCGACAGCTCGGAAGCAGCGCATCGTGCGGTTGGAGCTTACTGCGCCCAGGACATTAAACCCGCGAAACTGATCACCGTGGGTCCGATGGCCCGCTGGATTGCCGACGAAGCGATCCGTTCGGGGCTGCCCAAGGATCGCGTTCAGCAGTTCGACAATGCCGATCAGGTGATCGTGCAATTGCCTTCGTTTTGGCCTGATGCTGAGCTGCTTTACGTTAAAGCTTCCAATGGTCTAAGATTAAGTAAAATCATCGATGCCCTTCTCACTCCATAGGAAACCGCCTTGCTTTACCACATCTTCCACAACCTGGCCGACAATTTCACGGTCTTCAACGTGACCCGCTACATCACCTTTCGGTCGATGGCGGCTCTGTTGACGGCGTTGGGTATCAGCTTTGTGTTCTCACCCTGGTTTATCCGCAAACTGAAAAACCGACAAATCGGTCAGCAGGTTCGCAATGATGGACCGCAGTCACACTTTTCCAAAGCCGGCACGCCCACCATGGGTGGCGGTCTGATTCTTGCCGCGACTCTGATTCCTGCCCTGCTCTGGATGGACTGGGTCAACCCGCATCTTTGGTTTGTCTGCGTCGTAACCATGACCTATGGATTCATTGGTTTTCTTGATGATTATTTGAAAGTGTCCAAAAAGAACACCAAGGGTCTGTCGGGTAAAAAGAAACTGGTCGGACAGTGGGCCGTCGCCCTTCTGATCTGCACCGCCCATTTTTGGATCTATCGGAACGGCGAGCTGCATTTTCCCTTCTTTAAGGAATGGGTCATCGATCTCGGCTGGTTCTATATTCCCTTCGCTGCTTTTGTAATTGTCGGGGCGAGTAATGCGGTGAACCTTACCGATGGTCTCGATGGACTCGCCATCGGTCCCGTTATGACAACCTCAGCCTGTTTTGCCATTCTTGCTTATGTGGGCGGTAACGTGAAGATCTCGGAATATCTGCAGCTGCACTATCTGAAGGATACCGGCGAACTCGCGATTTTTTGCGCGTGTCTGATCGGCGCTGGCATGGGCTTTCTGTGGTACAACACTTTCCCTGCTCAGGTGTTCATGGGAGATGTCGGATCGCTGCCTTTGGGTGGAGCTTTGGGTGCCATCGCTGTCTTTACCAAAAATGAAATCCTGCTCGTCATCGTCGGCGGCATCTTTGTGATCGAGGCCCTGTCGGTGATCATTCAGGTGGGAAGTTTCAAACTCCGCGGCAAGCGCATTTTCCGCATGGCGCCGATTCATCACCACTTTGAGCTGAAAGGTTGGCCGGAGCCTCGGGTCATCGTTCGCTTCTGGATTATTTCCATCATTCTTGCCATTATCGGTCTCATGAGCCTTAAACTGCGCTGAGACGTAAAATGAACAAGACTTTGATTATCGGGGCCGGACGTTCGGCCCTGGGTGCTGCCAGGCTGCTGTTGAGCCAGGGGCATAAGCCTCTGGTTTCTGACATAGCCGAGAAATTCCCCGATGTGGCCCAGGAAATTCGCAACGCCGGAGCTGAACTGGTCATTGGACCGCAGACTCCGGAACTCCTGACAGGAATCACCCAGTTGGTGGTGAGCCCCGGACTTTCCCCCGATATTCCTATCCTTCAGGAAGCCAGGCGACGTGGCCTGCCCATCCTCAGTGAAATCGATGTGGCTCTGGATGTCTTTGATGGCACCGTGATGGGTGTGACCGGGACCAACGGCAAGTCGACGACGACGACCCTGCTTGCGCATCTTTTGCAGGAACTCGGGAACAAGGCTGAAGCCAGCGGCAATATCGGGGTTGCGCCCAGTCTTGTGATCGCGGAAGGGCGGGTTCCTGAAATCTTTGTGCTGGAACTTTCCTCCTATCAGCTCGACTTTTCTCAGCCTATTCGCAATCACTGCAGCCTTTTCATGTCTTTTTCGTCCGATCATCTCGAACGTCACGGCACCATGGAAAACTATTTTCGGGCCAAGTGGAAATTGATGATGGCCACCGTGGAAACCGGCAGCCTGATCATGCCGCGTCGCATTTTGGAGTATGCGAAACAATATGGAATGCCCGTTCCCAAGGCCCCGATCACACAGATCACGGTCGATGCGGAAGTGCCGTTTGGCGATTTCGTGCCGACGAGCGTAGTGCATATCGATTCGCAGCAAGGCAGGGTCAGCGGTGATGGTTTTCCGCAGCCTGAAGTTTTGCCCGCGGAGCTGAGCTTTCATAATCAGCTCAACGTTGTGGCTTCCATCCTGGCTGTGCGCAGTCTCGTGACCGCACCGTGGCCGCAGCTCATGCAGAGCGTTGCCAGCTATGAATGGCTCCCCTATCGTTTTCAAAAAATCGGCAGCCTTATGGGTCATCCTGTTTTCAATGACAGCAAGTCGACCAATGTGGAATCCACCCTTGTGGCTTTGCAAAGCATGCGTGTGCCAGCGATAGTTATGCTCGGCGGTCATCCTAAAGGCGAATCTTTTGCGCCCGTCGCAGACTTTCGTGACCGCATCTTAAAGCTGGTGGCCTTTGGTGCGGCCGGCCCTAAAATCAGCAGCGATCTTCAAGCTTTAAACCCTATCGTTTTTCCCACGCTGAAGGCTGCGTTGAGCGAAATTCCGACCATGGCCGGGCAACATCCCGCGCCGATTGTCTTTTCCCCTGCCTGCTCCAGTTTTGATGAGTTCAAAAACTTTGAAGAAAGGGGAGCCTTTTTCAATCAAATTTTGGTTCCTCTGCTGGACAAGACCTGAGGCAAAGGAAACAATAGAGGGATGGCCATGATGTGAAGTGAGGAGATTTACATGGAAACACCTTCTGTCTCTGAAGGTCGATTCTATCGCAACGCCCTGCTCTTCACCGTTTTCCTGCTGACTGCGCTCGGTCTGCTGGCGATTTACACCTCGTCCAGCATCCCGGCTGAAATTAAATTTCACGATACGCTCTTCTTCGTACGCAAACAGTTTGTGCTGGCTGCTTTTGGCTTCGGCATGATCATGGTGCTACAGACCATGCCTCTGCGGTGGATTGAAATGCTCACCCTGCCCCTGGTGATCGTCTCGGCCATCGCGCTTTTATTCACTCTGATTCCTGGATTGCAGTACAAAGCCAATGGCGCCGCGCGCTGGGTTCGACTTGCGTGGTTTACGTTTCAGCCCTGTGAGCTGGGCAAGGTCGCCCTTATCTTATTTTTGGCCCGAAACCTGAGCCGTCCTTCGGCCCGCATCGATAAAAGACCCATGGCCATCCTGCCTAATCTGGGTGTTCTCAGTGGCTTTGTTCTGCTGCTGATGCTGCAACCCGACTTTGGATCCACCGTGGTCTATGTATCGATCACCATGCTGATGCTTTTTGTTGCGGGTCTTCCGGTTCGTTATATCGTCACAGCCTTTTGTCTGGGGGCTCTTGGTGTCGTCGCTGCAATTCTGCATGCACCCTATCGTCTCGCCCGGATCACGAGCTTCCTCGATCCCTGGGAATCCATACGCACCGGTGGCTTTCAAATCGTGCAGAGTTACCTGGGTTTTCATAACGGTGGTCTTTTAGGCGCCGGACTCGGAGAATCCCGGCAAAAACTGTTCTTTCTGCCTGAAGCGCATACGGATTTTATCCTGTCCGTGATCGGTGAGGAAACCGGACTCCTGGGTGTCTTCCTTGTGCTGACCTGCTTTGCGTACATTGCCTGGCTTGGGCTACGCATCACGACCATGCAGAATGAGACCTACCGAAAATTCCTGGCCATGGGGATAAGTTCTTTAATTTCCATTCAGGCTATCGTAAATATGGGAGTCGCCATGGGTCTTCTGCCGACGAAAGGAATGCCCCTCCCCTTCGTCAGCTATGGATCGAGCTCTCTTCTCAGCTTTTTGCTGATGGTGGGAATCCTCGCCCGGCTCGCCAAGGTTTCTCCCAGCCGTGCAGGCTGACATTCCTTTGCATCCGCTGAACCTGGCGACCAACCTGGGCGGTAGGGACTGCCTTGCAACCTGATCATTCCACGCGACTGAGTTGAATAAAATGAAAGACGAATCCCCAAGGCTTGTGCATTTTATAGGGATCGGTGGTACTGGCATGCGTCCGTTGGCGGAAATAGCTCTGGCTCAGGGTTATCAGGTCAGCGGTTCCGATCAAAGTCAATCAAGCAGTACGGATGAGCTGGTAGCCCGAGGGGCCCGTGTCACCATTGGCCATAGCGCAGCGGCCATACCTCAGGGTGCGGTTCGCATTGTGGCCTCGACCGCGATTAAAGGCATCAATCCAGAAGTGGCTGAGGCGCAAAGGCTGGGTTTAACGATTTTGCATCGCTCCGAGTTTCTGCATGAGCTGATGAGCCGTTTCAAAGCCATTTGCGTGAGCGGTACGCACGGCAAGACTTCAACAACCGCCATGATTGCCTTTATGCTGCGGGAAAACGGGCTGGATCCCACGGCCGCCATCGGCGGAGAACTCGTTGGCACCAATAGCTATTCCATGGCCGGCTCCGGTCCGTGGTTTGTCGCTGAATGCGATGAATCGGACGGCAGCTTTCTGCGCTACGAGCCTTTTATCAGCATCATCACCAACATTGACCTCGACCATCTCGATTACTACCAGGACCTGGAAGGCCTGAAGCGTGGCTTTCTCAGCTTTCTCAGCAAAACGCAGACCGAGGGTTGGGCGATTGTTGGCTGGGATAACCCTGCCGCGCGTGAAGTGGCCCATGAGTTTGCTGGCCAAAGGCTGACCTTTGGAACCCGCATTGGTGCGGAAGTGCGCGGCCTGAATTTTAAAAGCCAGGGTGCGGTTGCGGACTACCAGGCGGTGGTGGATAAAATTTTGATAAAGGGCCGGGCTCCGGTTGTGGGTCGTCACAATCTGCAGAATATTCTGTGCTGTTTGGCCGTTGCCAAGGCTTTGGATTTGGATCTCCAGAAAGCCGCGGAGGCGCTGTCGCGCTATCCTGGTGTAAAGCGGCGTTTCTCGCTGGTTGCCGAAATTGATGGTGTCAAAATATTTGATGACTATGCCCATAATCCAGGAAAAATTCAGTCATGTATTGAAGGTGCACGGGAAGCATTTCCTGCCGATCGACTTATTGTTATCTTTCAGCCGCACCGATACTCGCGACTGGAAACTATGTATAATGAACTCATGGCTTCTTTTTCAGCGGCGGACGAAGTGCTCATCATGCCTGTGTATGCAGCGGGCGAGTCCACCGATCGGGATTTTTCCCCCAGTATTCTGGCGGAAGACCTGAGTCGCGTCAGTCGCGTCAAAGCTCAGCCTTACAGCCCTGAGATCCTAAATAAACTTTTACAAAGTCCGCGTCGTCCGACGGTCCTCATCACGGTGGGAGCCGGCGACGTATCGCAGTTGAGTCAAGAATGGAAGGATGCTCTCCATGAGCAAAAAACGGCGCAACAAAGGACTCCTCAATAGTCAAAAGCTCAAGCGACGTTATCGCCTTCTGCCCGTATTGAAAAACCTCCTGCCGCCGGTGCTTGTCATAGCCGGTGGCGTTGGCCTCAGCCTTTGGCTCAAGCCCCGACTTGCCTCCTCCGGTTTCGATTTCCTCCGCAACGACGAACGTCCCGAACTGCAGGTCCTCAGCAGCATTGGTGTGGAAGATGATGCACCGATTCGGGAAGCCTATGGTCAGCTGTCGACCATTAACGGTGATTCACTGCCGCAATTTGCCGAGCGTCTGCATCAGAAGATGGGCCTCAGGTCCATCACCTTGATTCGCACCGCACCGGAGCGTCTGTCCATCGGTACAGAACCCTTCGCAGCAGCTATGATTGTCGAACTCGATCGTCGGCGCTTTGCGACGGCGGATGGAATTATTTTCGGTGAACTGCCTGAGGGCAATGTCCTGTCGCTCCCTGTCCTCAAGGGTTTGGACCGCAGGCAGAAAATGGCTCGGACCGCCAACGGAACCTATCGTGTCAGCTCCGGGAACCAGAAGATAATCGACGAGGCCCTTCTCGCCATCCATGATGGAAGCAAGTATAATATAAAGTATCGTAGCCTTGTTTATGATGACTTTCGCGGGATTAGCGGTGATCTTGAAGCCTCGAATTACCGGGTGACACTCGGTTTTAAACCCTACTCCAACAAATACATGAAGCTCGAAAAGATCATTCTCAGCTTGAAAGAGCGCGGCCTTTCTTCGGCTACGATTGAAGTTGATTACAAAGGCAAAGCCTTCGTCAAAGAGAGTGTACTCTAGAAATTTAGGAACTAACGTGCAATCCAAGCAACTTTTTGCCCTCGATCTTGGGACAACGAAATTTTGCATCGCTGCTTTGATCTGGGGATCAGGTGCGCCCAAGCTGGAACTCATCGAAGTTCCTGCTGACGGCATGCATAGGGGTATGGTCTCGGATTTCACCAAAGCGGAACGCTGTCTCAAAGAGCTGGTGGAAAAAGCCGAAAAGCAGCTCAATGTGCTGATCGATAAGGTGATCGTCGGCGTCGCTGGCAGCCATCTGCGGAGTACGATCGTCGAACATAGTCTTACCATCCCGCATCAGCCTTGCCAGACGAGGCACCTCAAGCGCCTTTTGGAAGAAGTGGAAATCAAGGCGGAAACGCCCTTCCGTGAACTTCTTCATTGTGTGCCGATCGCCTATCGCATCGATTCGCGTGAGGAGACCAGTAATCCTGTGGGCTTCACGGCCTCGAATCTCAGCGGTCGCTACTTCGCGATTGACGCCGACAAGGATTATCTGCGCGACATCATTCGCGTGTGCAATGCCAATGGCCTTGAAGTGCTGCGTCTCTTTTCAGAGCCATTTGCCTCGGCTTCTGTCTGTGCGGCGGATGAAGCCAAACAGTTGGGTCTGGCCATCGCTGATATCGGCGGCGGGACCACCGATGGCGTGATCTTTCAAAATGGCAAACCCCTCAAGGCTTTTACGATCAACATCGCTGGTTCGATGATGACACGTGACCTGGCCATGGGATTGAACGTCAGTCTTCAGGAAGCGGAACACCTCAAGCATACCTATGGGCTTAAGTATTACGATACGCCCAAGGAACTCCGTCACCAGCTTGATCCTCTCGCGAAAAAGGTCTTTATTGTGCTCGGCTCGCGCATTCATGAGCTGGGTGCGCATCTGGCCAATGATCTTTTGGAATTCCGCGGTCAACTGGGCGCCGGCATTCTTCTGACCGGTGGTGGGTCGCAGGTGATTGGAATCGATCGCTTTCTTGCGGATCGCTTTAAAGTTCAAGTCAAAGTCGCTCCGCCTCAGCTGTCCGTGGACCAGATGGGACTTGGTGTCCATACCACACGTCATGCCACGGCGTTGGGTTTGCTCAATTTGGAGCTGGGTCGTCGTGTCAGCGCGCAGCAGATGAATGGTTCATGGTCACGCCGCTATCTGGATCAATTTGTGAACTGGATTCGCGAACTCTCCTGAAGCGAATCAGTCAATAATTTGACAGTGAGCCGGGTTCCTCTCTATAATTTTCTTAGTCCCAACAAATCCAAATAAAATTCACAGCCTCGATGCAGGTCGCGAAGGAGTTTTTCATGGCTCTCGATTCGGATCATTTTGTCCCTCCAACGGCGAACATCAAAGTCATCGGCATCGGCGGCGGTGGCGGTAATGCAATCAACACCATGATTCGCACCAATATCGAAGGGGTAACGTTCATCGCGGCCAACACCGATGTGCAGTCCCTTCGCTTTTCATTGGCCGAACGTAAAATTCAAATTGGCAAAGAACTGACCCGCGGCCTCGGTGCCGGTGCTGACCCTGATATCGGTCGTGATGCGATGCTGGAAGATCGCGCGGCGATTACGGAAGCTCTGGCTGGTGCCCACATGGTCTTTATCACTGCAGGTATGGGCGGCGGGACCGGGACCGGCGGCGCAGCGATCGCGGCTCAGATCGCCCGTGAAATGGGGGCTTTGACGGTTGCCGTGGTGACCAAGCCCTTTGCTTTCGAAGGCAAAAGACGCATGAAATATGCCGAGGAAGGCATCAAGCGTCTGGAAGAAAGCGTTGATACGCTGATCACGATCCCAAACCAGCGCCTTCTGGAAATCGCCAGCCCTGATCTGAGTATGATCGATGCGTTTCGCATGGCCGATAACGTTCTGGTGAATGCCGTGAAAGGCATCTCGGATATCATCAATATCCCTGGCCAGGTGAACGTCGACTTTGCCGACGTCAAGACCGTGATGTCGTCCATGGGCCTTGCGCTCATGGGTATCGGAACTTCCGAAGGTCCGGATCGTGCCGAAGAAGCCGCTCGTCGCGCGATCAACTCGCCTCTTCTGGAAGATGTCAGTATCGAAGGTGCCACGGGCATCCTGATCAACATCACAGCCGGTGAAAACGTCTCCATTCATGAAGTGAACAAAGCCTGCTCGATCATTCAGGAAGCGGCTCATGAAGATGCCAACATCATCTTCGGTGCTGTGATTGATGAAAACGTTGGGGCCATGATGCGCGTTACTGTGATCGCCACCGGCTTTCCAAGCCGCGATCTGGATCACGTCCGCGATAGCAGCAACCATCGCAATCGCCGCTCCGGTTTTATGAAACCAGCGCCTTTGGGCTTGAGTACAACGCCGATCCGCACTCCGGAACCCGTGCGTGCTCCTGTGGAACCGCGTCGAGAACAAGCGCCAGTTCATGCTCCCGTGGCACGACCGACGGCTATGATGGCCTCGCCCGCTCGTCCTTATATGCCGCCCGTGGTCAGCGCGCCTGTGGCCACTCCGGCACCGGCTCCTTATGCGCCGCCTGCGGCCCTGGAAGCCCGTCCTTCGCTTGAAGAAAGCCTGGCTCGTCTGACGATGGAAGTGGATTCCCCTCAGATGGCCGGTATGGAACTGAAAGCTCCCGAGCGCGATCTTCGTATCGAAGGTGCTTCGGCCTCGGGCGTCGGCGCTTTGACCAATGAAGCTCTGGAGTCGTTTGATGATCCGGAACTGTTTGCCAAGGACGATGCGGTCCCTGCCCTCGCGTCCCTGTCAGACGAAATGGATCGTAAAATCGATGAAGCTCTGAAAATCGCTGAGCAGCTGAGCAAGACCCCTCACCGTCCTCAGGACGACGAGGACCTGGATATTCCATCGTTCCTCAGAAAATCCTCGAAGGATCTTTCACTGTCTTAAATAAAAAGCCCGGATGACCTCCGGGCTTTTTCTTTTTCTTTTTCTTTTTCAACCTGCAGCGTCGTGCGGCCGGCCAAGGTCCAGGATCGGCTTTACTGCAAAAGCGGCTGCTCATGCTGCTGCATGGCATCCTGAAAGCGGTGCTCGCCGGTGGGAAGCGTCTGCTGCAGCGGACTATTGATGGTCGTGGCCGTATCGCGCCGATTCCCAATCGTCAAAAGATCGCGAATATGCGGACCGACGGGCGTCGTATCTCGACGCAACCGTTCAAAGAGCGGCGTAAGGGCCTCCCCCAGAAAGCCTTTCAATGGGATATGCGTACCCTTGCCTATGCCCTGCGAGATGATACGGAAAACTTCTTCGAGTGCCAGTTCCTGCTGACCTGTGACTTCGAGAATCTGGGCCTGCTCGGGCAAGGCCTGGTCGATCAGACGTAAAAGAATTTCGCTGAGGTCTTGAACATGCAGCGGAGCCAGCTTTTCCCTGGATTTTGGCACGGGATAAAACCAGGGAAAACGCATGAGCCTTTCAATGGCCGTAACCAACCGATCTTTATACCTAATATCCCCAAAAGTTAAGGCTGACCGCAGAATAATTTTTTCCGGGATCTTGGAATTCAGGATCATCAGTTCAGCCTGATATTTTTCCTGAAGGTAAAGCGATTCCGTGGTTCGTGACGCGCCGAGGGCACTCACAAAAATAATGCGCCTCGTCCCCACTTCCTGCATGGCCTGGATCAGGTTGCGCAGCATTTCCAGATTGCGGCTGGCCATCATGGTTTCTTCCGCACCCCAAAGTGCATCCTCGATGCGGGTGCGAAAACTTTGATTCCAGGCCAGGTGAACTACAGTCTCTATTCCATCCAGGGCCGGCGACAGATGCTCGACGCGCAGAAGATCACCGAACACGGGCAAGGCATGCGCCATGGGCTCTGGCAAACGCGCATGATAAAGGCTGATGCTGGCCCGGTTTTTTTCGGAGAGTCGTCTCAGTAAATGCCGGCCGATAAAACCTGCCGAACCTGAGATGAGAACATCGGCTGCTGGTTTCTGGGGAGCGGAGCCTGGGTTTTTCCTGGTCACACGTCACCTCCTGGATGAGTTAGCGCTCCCCCAGTTTATCATAAAGCGCGCGGGTCCTGGCAGCCACATCATCCCAGCTTGAAGCCGACTGATTGCGCCGGGTACAGAGCAGGGCTCTGTCGGGGTTCGCCAACAGCTCAAGGATGGCGGCGGCCCAGGATCGAGACCCAGCCTCAGGCGAAAGACCCATGCCGGCCTCACCCACCACTTCATCGATGCCGCTGCCTTGGGTAAAAATCACTGGAACACATTGCGCAATGCTGGCTGCAGCCGGAAGACAAAAGCCTTCGAGCAAACTCGGATGCACGTAAAGATCGGCCGCAGCATGCAGCGTCTGCATGTCCTTGTCACTGATCTGCGATTGCACCAGCAGTCTGGGATCGGACACGCTCTTCAGAAGAGCCGCCCCACCGGCATCTGTCACCACAGTCCAGCAAAATGAGGCCGGCAGCTGCTGCAGAATTTCAGGGATCAGGCCCAGGCGTTTATACGATTCCTGCCGGCTTATGGTGAGAAGATGGGTTCCCGCGGGAGTTTTTTTTTCCGTCGGTCTCGGCCACCCATTGGGGATCACCAGGGTGCGGCCTCGGCTGGAAGGGTAATGGTCATGCAAGGTGTTTTCCGTCCAACGCGACACGCAAATGATCGCATCGGCGGCGGACACGGCTCGTGGCAATTGATAACGCAGATAATGGCCAAGGGCAGCTGAAACCTCCTGCCTCTGCAGGATCGGGATCAGATCGTGGACCGTGAGGACCTTGCGGAGTCGTGAGGCTTTTAAACCTGGGATATTATAATTGCTGAGCCCATGGACCACGCACAGGCCCGCGCGCGACTGCATATACTGTTTCAACCATTGCGATGACCAAAACAAGGCCCAGGGTTTGATTCGCGACTGCGGCCAGCGGCTGTTTTTCGGCAGAATATGCGAGGAAAAGTGGAAATCGAGTGTGGGGACAGAAGGAATGATGCGCGGTGAGCAGGCCGCCCGTTCCAAGGCCTGGAGCAGATCCCAGGCATGGCGGCCGACACCGGAGTGCAGGGTTTGCAGGCCAAAACCGTCCCAGAGGATGGCTCCAGGATCAGCTGTGGGCCTGCTGTCCATCTGCATGGATCAGGACTTCGGGGTTGCTTGAGACATCTGGATCCGTTGATCCGCCCGTCTCAAAGCCCGGTTGGCTCGTTCAAGATCGATATCGGCACTGATATGACCCAGACGTTCAGCAGCACGTTTCCGAGCGGTCTGAGCACGGTTCACATCAATCTCACGGGCCCGTTCAATCACGTCAGCCAGCAACGTCACGCGGTTGCCTTCAACTTCCACGTAACCACCGGACACGAAAAATCGTTCGACGGCGCCGTCTGCGGTCATTATCGTCACTTCACCCTGATCCAATTCCGCAACCATACCCGCGTGATCCGGAAGTATAGTCATATACCCCATAACGCCAGGCAGGGTCACAGCGGTCGCCTTGACTGTTGTCACGGCGCGGCTGGGAGACAGGACTTTGAGGTCAAAATTAGCAGCCATAAGCTACCTGTCCTTATTGGAATTTCTTGGCTTTTTCGACAACTTCTTCAATCGTACCGACGTACAGGAACGCCTGCTCAGGAATATGGTCATATTCACCGTTGCAGATGCCTTTGAAGCCTTTGATCGTATCTTCGAGCTTCACATACTTACCGACGTTACCGGTAAACTGTTCCGCAACAAAGAACGGCTGGCTCATGAAACGCTGCACTTTACGGGCGCGCGCCACGATCAGCTTATCTTCTTCCGACAATTCGTCCATACCCAGGATCGCGATGATGTCGAGCAATTCCTTGTAGCGTTGCAGAATCTGCTGCACGCGACGGGCTGTTGCATAGTGCTCCTCACCGACGATTTGCGGGTCAAGCATACGCGAGTTGGATCCCAGTGGATCCACAGCAGGATAGATGCCGAGCTCGGCGATCGGACGGGACAAAACGGTCGACGCATCCAAGTGAGCGAAGGTCGTGGCTGGGGCCGGGTCGGTGTAATCGTCAGCAGGCACGTAAACGGCCTGAACCGATGTAATCGAACCGTTTTTCGTGGTGGTAATACGCTCCTGGAGCTCGCCCATTTCGGAAGCGAGAGTTGGCTGGTAACCCACAGCAGATGGGATACGGCCGAGGAGAGCCGACACTTCCGAACCCGCCTGGGTAAAGCGGAAGATGTTATCGACGAACAGGAGTACGTCCTGATTTTCTTCGTCGCGGAAATATTCAGCGATGGCGAGAGCACTCAAGGCCACGCGTGCACGGGCTCCTGGTGGCTCGTTCATTTGGCCGAACACCAGAGCGGTTTTATCGATAACGCCCGCATCTTTCATTTCGTGGAACAAATCGTTCCCTTCACGGGTCCGCTCGCCCACACCCGCAAACACCGAGAAACCACCGTGTTGAATAGCAACGTTGTTAATCAGTTCCTGGATCAAAACGGTTTTGCCCACACCGGCACCACCGAAGAGACCGATTTTACCGCCTTTGGCGTAAGGAGCGATCAAGTCCACAACCTTGATGCCTGTTTCCAGAACCTCAGCCTGGGTGGCCAGATCGGTAAACTTGGGAGCATCACGGTGAATGGGGTAACGCTTTTCCGTCTTCACAGGACCCGCGTCATCGATCGGATCGCCGATCACGTTCAGGATGCGGCCCAGAGCGGCGCGACCAACGGGAACCGTGATCTGGTCACCGGTGTCTCGCACGGTCAAACCGCGAGTCAGACCTTCTGTGGTGTCCATGGCGATGGCGCGAACCACGCCCTGACCCAAGTGCTGAGCCACTTCCAAGACCAGGTTTTCATGTTCTTTGCTGATCAGCGTGTTGGTCAGTTTCAAAGCATTGTAAATGGGAGGCAGTGAGCCGAGAGGAAACTCGACATCAACGACTGGTCCCATGACCTGTACGATAGTTCCCGGTTGCATTGAATATATCTCCTTTAGATCCTGCTTACGTTTTAGTTGAGGGCGTCGGCACCGCTGATGATTTCGATCAGCTCTTTGGTAATCGCCGCCTGACGCGCCCGGTTGTATTGCAAGGTCAACTTGCTAATCACTTCCTTGGCGTTGTTGGTCGCCGAATCCATTGCCGTCATGCGAGCGCCATGCTCGGCCGCTGTTCCGCTCAAGAGAGATGCCAGAATGTAACTCACGAGTTTGCGCTCAAGGAGTTTATCCAGCAGCTGTTCCAGGCCTGGTTCCACGATCGCGTACGTCCTCTGGCTTTCGCCTTCAGTGGCACGCTTCACACGGACGGGCAGGACCTGATCGATCGTCGGCAACTGATCCAGGGCCGACTTATAGAACGGATAAGCGATATAGATGCGATCATAGGTATCGCCGGTAAACAGCTTTTCCAACTCACGCACCAGCCGACGAGCCACTTCAACATTCACCTTTTCCAGGACCCGCTCTTCGCGGCCCACAATCGTAAGATTGGTTTTTTTGGAAAAGGAAACGGCGCGTCTACCGCAGGCATAAAGGTCAACTGTGACCCCAGCCTGGGATTTTTCTCTCAGGAATCCCGAGACAGCTTTGAAGAGGTTTGCATTCAAACCACCGCACAGGCCGCGATCGGTTGCCAGAATCAGAACGAGCGAACGCTTTTCCTCACCCTGCCGGAGCAAGGGGGATTGCAGGTCGCTCTGGCCCATCAAAAGCTTTTCGACCATGTGGTCGAGAGCTTTCGCATAGGGTCTGGCAGCGTCAACCGCATGGCTGGCTCGAGCAAACTTTGCTGCAGAAACCAGTTTCATCGCGTTGGTGATCTTCTGCGTACTCTTTACGCTTCCGATCCGACGCTTGATATCCTTAAGGTTAGCCATGAGCCTGATATCCCTTGTCGTAGGAATTGATCGCCGCTTTCAGTTCTTCTTCCACTTCGCCCAACTTCGCACGGTTCTCGATCTTGTCGATGAGACCCTTGTGGTTGGCGCGCAGGTGACTGATGAAACCCGTTTCCCAGGCTTTCAGCTGCTTCAATTCGTACTTATCCAGGAAACCTTGCGTTCCGGCATAGATCACAGCCACTTCCACGCCCACTTCCATAGGCGCGTACTGAGTCTGCTTCAGGAGTTCGGTCAAGCGTGCGCCGCGAGCCAGAGTCTTCTGGGTCGTGGCATCAAGGTCGGAACCGAACTGAGCAAACGCCGCCAGCTCGCGATACTGAGCGAGGTCAAGGCGGAGCGAACCAGCAACCGATTTCATCGCTGGAACCTGGGCCGAACCACCGACGCGCGATACGGAAAGACCGGCGTTGATAGCAGGACGCACACCGCTGTGGAAAAGGTCGGCTTCAAGGAAGATCTGACCGTCGGTGATCGAAATCACGTTGGTCGGGATATAAGCCGAGATATCACCCGCTTGGGTTTCGATGACTGGGAAAGCGGTAATGGAACCGGCACCCAATTGATCATTCAACTTACAAGCGCGTTCCAGAAGACGGCTGTGAAGATAGAACACATCGCCGGGATACGCTTCGCGACCGGGAGGACGACGGAGCAGCAGCGAAAGTTCTCGGTACGCAGCAGCCTGCTTGGAAAGGTCATCATAGAAAATCACAACGTGCTTGCCCTTATCCCGGAAGTATTCCGCCATGCGGCAGCCGGAGTAAGGAGCCAGGAATTGCATAGGTGCTGGATCAAGGGCGGAAGCCGCGACCACGATGGTGTAATCCATCGCGCCTTCGCGCTTCAGACGATTCACAACCTGCGCCACAGTCGAAGCCTTCTGACCGATGGCCACGTAAACGCAGATCACGTCCTTACCTTTTTGGTTCAGAATCGTGTCGACGCAGACAGCGGTTTTACCCGTCTGACGGTCACCGATGATCAGCTCGCGCTGACCGCGGCCGATCGGAACCATGGCATCGATAGCTTTGAGGCCGGTTTGCAGGGGCTCATGCACCGATTTACGGGCGATGATACCGGGAGCTTTGACTTCAACCACGCCCATTTCTTCAAACTGAACAGGGCCTTGGCCGTCCAGCGGCTTGCCCAAAGCGTCGACCACGCGACCGACCAGACCGGGTCCGACAGGAACCGAGTTGATCTCGCGGGTTCTTTTTACTGTTTCACCTTCCTGAATGCCGCTCACGGCACCCAGAACCGCGACACCGACGTTGTCTTCTTCAAGGTTCAAAACTACGCCACGAACCCCGTTTTTGAACTCAATGAGCTCACCAGCCATGACTTTGTCGAGGCCGTAAATACGGGCGATGCCGTCACCAACGGAGAGGACGGTACCGGTTTCTTCGAGTTCGACCTGCTGGTCGAAGTTCTTGATACGATCGCTAATGATCTTGCTAACTTCATCTACGCGAATCTTTTCCATGGTCGTCCCATACTCCTTAGCTGACGGCAAATTTCGTCATATGTTCAAGTTTTGTTTTCAGAGTCATGTCGAGGACGTTGTTCTCAATCCGAATCTCAAAACCGCCCAGAATCGACTTGTCGACTTTCTGGAGGAGGTTGACTCGCTTGCCAAGCATGGTTTCGAGTTTGGTTCGGATATCCTTCACTTCATTTTCGTTCAAAGGTACAGCTGCGGTTACGGTGGCATCGACGATACCGCGTGACTTTTGGACCTGACGCTTGAAATCGAGCGCGAGTGTGGGCAACAGCCCGGTACGCCTGTTTTCAATCAGAGTGCCCAGAAAACGCCGCAGCACATCGCTGGACTTCAGCTGAGTCGTCATATTGGTGAAAACACTTTGCAGAAGCTCGGGATTCACGATGGGGCTGGCGATCACTTTGCGAATGGCTTTGTCTTCGTAAAGCTGACCCATGGCTTCGAGGTCACTGATGATCTTGTCCTGGATTTCCGTCTGACCCTCGGTCAGGGAAAGAAGAGCCGTCGCATAGCGATGGGATATTTTTTCTGCGCTCACGAGTTTACCTCCGCACGAACCGGGCTCTTGGTCTGATTCTGAACGACGCTGGGATGCGGAAGCACCTCAGCATCCTGCTCATGGGATCCAATGGAACGAACCGCACCCAGAGTGTTCAAACCTTGCTGAACGACTTGATGCTGGCGGTTGTCGTCGAGGTTGGCCCGCAGTTGTTCAATCGTCTGCAGTTTTACCTGCTCGATAATGTCGCGTTGCAGTTCCACTTTTGCAGCGGCAACTTCAGCCTCCGCGATCCGGCGAGCTTCCCGCTTCAGATGCTCGGCCAGCGATTCCGCACTAGCTACAACCTGACGGGCTTCCTGTTCAGCCTGCGCCTGCGCTTTGATCCGGATCTCTTCCACTTCCCTGTCGAGTTGCACAAGGCGCTCTTTGAGTTCCAGATTGCGCTTTTCCGCTTCCTCTTTCGCGGCGCTGGCTTTGCGAACGAGATCCTCGTACGCATTGCGCTTGGCTGCCAATGCATTACGAATGGGGCCCTTTAACATCCAAGTGGCGAGAACAAGGAAAATCGCCAAATTGATATAAGGAGCGATTACACCTGTAAAGATATCAACACCTTCCACGCATTACCTCTTTGTGGTCCGAATCAACGGGGGATGAGTCGATCGACGAATTGGCGAGACAGCTGCTGAACGATGGCGGGAACGGCTTGACGCTGTTCAGCCAGCTCTTTCACCAGATTGCCGCGCAGGGCGGTGACGACCTCAGTGGCTTCCTTGGAAGCAGCAGCCAGCAATTCATCGCGCTTTTGCTTGGCCGTGACCAAGGTGGATTCGCGGAAATTGCGGGCCTCGAGGCTGGCCTGGGCGATCCGATTGCGGATATTTTCCGTCGATCGGGTGTTTTCCAGTTCCAGTTGCTCGGCAGCAGCCTGGTTGCCGAATGTGGCTTTGATGCGCTGATCCCGAACTTTCAGATAGGGTTCAAGGAAGAGTTTTTTGACCGCTATAAGATTAGCGACAAAGATCCCTGCCGTGATGGCCATGATAGTCGGATTGGGGGACAAATTGAGAGAGGACATCCTTGGATTCACCTCGCTAAGTGCTGAGAGATAAAATTCCTTTGAAGCAAGGGAACCTCTAAGTAACTTATTATGGCCCGTTTCTCAAGAAAGGAATTGTAATTCACAGCTTTTTTTTAAAGTTCATAAAACCCAGCCGGGACAAGGATTTGGAGCCGGCCGAGTGAGCCACTAAACGTTAAAACCCACCCCCGCCTATGAGCTGGAGGATTCGCTCAAGTTCGGCTGGAGAAAAGTAAGATATCTCAATTCGACCGCGGCCGCCGCCTCCATAAAGTTTCACTTTTGTGCGCAAATGGCTGCGCAACGTGTCTGCAAGGTAATCCAGGTCTGCGTTTGCTTTGCCACGATCGTTCTCAGCATCGTCGAGCGGTCCTTGTTTTTTCATCTTTTTAACAAGTTGCTCGGTTTGTCTCACGTTCAGTTTTTTGCTGAGAACCATGTCACGGGCTTTCAGAATCAAGAGCCGATCCTCAAGAGCCAGCAGCGCCCGACCATGTCCCATGGACAGTTTTTCGTTCATCAGATCATCTTGAACTTCCTGGGGAAGGAGCAGGATACGCAACATATTGGCAATAGTCGTGCGATCTTTGCCAACCTTACGAGCGCAATCGTCCTGGGTCAGGCCGTAGTCCTTGATCAGCATGGCATAGGCTTCCGCCTCTTCGATCACATTCAGGTTCGCCCTTTGAACGTTTTCGATGATAGCGAGGCGCAGCATCTCTTCCGGGGTGGCTTCCTTGACGATGACCGGTACCTTTTCGAAGCCGGCCAGCTGGGACGCGCGCCAGCGGCGTTCGCCCGCAATCAGGATATAGTTATCACCTTCCTTCGAGACAACCAACGGCTGGATGACACCGTCCTGCTTCAGACTTTGCGCCAAGGCGAGAAGATCGCTGTCCTTGAATATTTTGCGCGGCTGACGAGGGTTCGGCTGAATCTTGCTGATCAATAGTTCCAGAATATTTTGAATCGGGTTGGCATCGGTGTTGGGAACAGGCGCGGTGGCGGCGGCCGCCGGGGCCTCGTCCTGATCCAGTCCGAGCAAGGAACCGAGGCCTTTCCCGAGAGCTTCGCGTTTAGGGGTCCCCTTGAGGGGCTGTTTGTTATTTTCCATCGTATGTCCCTTTCCGATCAATGAGAGCTGTCAGCGGCGGCTTCGGTTTTGCGTCTCTGGCGGCTGGCCTTGGGTTTATCGATGACGGCCGGCTTGAAATATTTGGCCAGAAGTTCCTGTGAAAATTCCCAGTAAGCCTGCGAACCGGCCGAGGCGCGATCGTAAATTAGAGCCGGTTTGCCATGCGAAGGCGCTTCCGACAGACGCACGTTACGTGGGATGACGGCCGTGAAAACTTCATCCGCAAAGTGCGAACGGATTTCCCGTTCCACCTGCGAGCTCAAATTGTTACGACGATCAAACATGGTCAGCAGAATCCCTTCTCGTTCCAGGCCAGGATTCAGCCGCTTCTTGATCAGACCCGTAGTCTTGACCAGCTGCGAGAGACCTTCCATCGCGTAATACTCGGACTGCAGGGGAATCAAAACCGAATCCGCTGCCGTAAGAGCATTGACCGTTACCAGCCCGAGGGTCGGCGGGGTGTCAATGATAATGAAATCGTAATTGGGCCGGATCGGTTCGAGTGCTTCTTTCAATCGGGTTTCCCGACCAAAGGCCGAGACCAGTTCCAGCTCCGCCCCCGCCAGATCCTGCTTGGCCGGTGCAAAATGCAGCAAGGGAATCTGGGATTCGAGGATGATGTCCTGCATGGGTTTTTCTTCCACGAGAACCTGATAGATGCTGTCTGTGAAATTGTTGGGGTATATTCCCAGCCCGCTGCCAGCGTTGGCCTGCGGATCCATATCGATCAGCAGTACCTTTTTCTGACTCTGGGCCAGACAACAAGCCAAATTAACGGCCGTAGTCGTCTTACCCACCCCACCCTTTTGATTAGAAATCGCAATCACCCGTGCCACAATGGTCTTCCCCCACTCAACGCAGACTCTCGAAAAAAATGAGCTAACTTATCTAACATGAAGCCGAGTTCGCTTTCACTGAAAACACGTTTCACGTGAAACATTTATCGAATGCAGACATCCTTTTGGCATATTAGTCATGCCATGTGGAGTGGGAGTGAGTGTGTAATGTTCCACGTGGAACATTTCCTCGAGTGCGGTTGGCGCAATGTTTCACGTGGAACAGTGGTTGAGGTAGATGGGATATGTTTCACGTGGAACACTTTCAGAAGTCTTTTCTGCCGATTGTTTCACGTGGAACACTTTCAGAAGTCTTTTCTGCCGATTGTTTCACGTGGAACACTTTCAGAAGTCTTTTCTGCCGATTGTTTCACGTGGAACAGTTAAGATTCCGGGGTTTCCCTGAAGTGTTCACAGCATCCGAGATTCCGATATGTTCCACGTGGAACACCTTGCGTCGTGGCTTAAGTCTGCTTCACGTGGAACATTTTGAGTTTGAGACCCTAGGATTGTTTCACGTGGAACATTCTGAGCCGACGAACCCACGATTGTTTCGCGTGGAACACTGGACGAATCAAGTCCTCCTCTGTTTCACGTGGAACATTCAGCGTGAAGTACGTCCCTCTGTTTCACGTGGAACACTTTGAGGTGAGATCAAAAGCTTGTTTCGCCTGGAACACTCGCTGGAAAAGCAGCGGTCCCCTGTTTCACGTGGAACACCCGCCCGAAAATAATTACCACATGGTTCACCCGGACTCCGCCCTAACCATTTCAAACTTGGCTCAAGCAGGACAATAATTGGAAGAGCAACGTAGATTCTTTCAAGCTGAGGATAGAAATACCAAGTGGAAGATTGTTTCACGTGGAACATTCGAGCAGTTGTTTTGGCAAAACCGCATCATGTTTCACGTGGAACACTTTAAAACTAGACGACCAATTGCCTCAAAGTGGAAAACCTGCAGAGCCGGCTGTGATGTTTCACGTGGAACATTTCAAGGCAAAACGAGCCAACTCCTCAATTTCGATTCTCAAAAAGCAAGAAAGCGGCCAGCTGCCATCACAAGGGCCGGAATACACAAACAACGAATTCTTAGCTTATTTCAGGTTAGATTTGGCGGGAGAGCGGGACCATCAACGGTAAAGACTTATCAGAGATCGCCACTGGGCATTGGCTCAATTAAGAACAGATCAAATATTCTCAGAAGCTTGAACAGGCACTTCGATCTCTAAACAGAATACTTGGGCAAATCTCGAACCTTCTCAAAACTCTCACTCTCAGACTTACCTCACCCAGAGAAATCTTATGCCAGGCGGCAATATCTTTTCCAACTGATAGTCACACTGATTATTGAGTGAAAATTACAGATTCTTCATTTCATCCAACTTGTCTTTCAGACATTCTCTGAAAACTGGCTTGGCTCGCAACCCAAGGCAAACTTCGAACCACACATCAGTGCAATTGAAGGTTGAGCCATCAAAATCCACTTGTTTCAACGTCTACACACTCGCCTGTTTTTCCACAGCAGATATTACAAGTTGATTTCCAAGCTGCACGTTGCCTGATGCAAAACATTGCTTTCCATAGGCTCATAGATCGTGCGCGGACATTAAAAGTCACGTTCCTAGAGTTTGAAGAAAGGATTAGAAAGGAAATAGGTTAGATGGGGATGGGTTGAATACATCAAGGTGTGAATGGAACACTTATAAGCCTATATTCATTCTCTATCTCTCACAGAGCTCCTGATATGTCTCGTCCCACTTGCAAATATAACTTTTTAGCTTTCAATTAGACTTTGGTCGACACTTGTAACTGAGAAATGAGTCGTAAAAGACAGAAATCCTTTGCTTTTTAATAGCATTGAAACCCTAAATTCTCTTTCAGCGAAAATAGGACAGAGATTTGCGGATCCTCACAGCGCTTTTAAAGCATAAAAATCCCACCTCCCGCTGTTACCTCTCCAAACACGACCCATCCTTCCGACACCTTCCCTGCTGTCCGTAGATAGATCCCGACAAAGATGCACTTCTTCCCATAAATGCTCTCGCTACCCCGCAAAGGACTTTCACGTCCGGGAGTCATATCAAAATCATCCATCAAACATAGGAGAAACGCGGGCCAGGGCCGAAAGCCCAAGGAAGGTAGCTAAGGCAGTAAAATGACAAAAAAATAAGGGAGTGTTCCACGTGGAACACTCCCATTCACAATAAGTCAATTAGACTTATTTGCTATACCACAAGAACGCGATGATGAAGCCCATGATGGCCTGGAATTCGATCAGAGCGAGGGCGATGATCATAGGTGTGAAAACCTTGTCAGCCGCAGTTGGGTTACGAGCGATACCGGAAAGAGCAGCATCAGCAGCGCGACCTTGACCCAAGGTACCGCCGAGAGCAGCAAGGCCAATGGCCAGTGCCGAACCAACAGCCACGAGGCCTGGATTGGTGGAAACAACAGTGGTTCCGTCCTGAGCAAAAGCCATGGAGGAAGCCATCAGACCGGCGAGAACTGCAAACAATTGACCCATTTTCAATTTCATATAATCCTCAAAAAACCAGGGTTAACGACACCTTGGAAATCCGCCCTCGCCTTCTCTTGTTCTCGATCGAGGTCTGCAGGTGCCCTATGACGGGGGCAGGCACAGACTTCGATCCGGCATCAGACGGACGACAAGGCATCAGTGATCGTGCGATGTTGCGAGCGAAATATAGATGCTGCTGAGCAGTGTAAACACAAAGCTCTGCAGGCAGGCCACCAGAAGGCCAAAGAACAAGAGGAACGATGGGAAAACCAGCTTGGTCAGACCCGTAAACACGGAAAGGACAAGGTGGTCACCGAAAATGTTGCCATAAAGACGAAGGCTGAGTGACAACGGACGGGCCATCATACCGATGATTTCGATCGCGAAAAGAAAGGGCATCATCCACAAAACAGGACCTGCATAGGTTCGCAGGTAGCCGAAGAAACCATGTTCCTTGATACCGGCCCAGTTAAAGACGAGGAAAATAAACAACCCCAGAACCAGGTTGGTATTGATGCTTTCGGTTGCTGGCGTAAATCCAGGCACCAGACCGGTCAGGTTACTGATCAATATAAAGAAGAAGACCCCGAACAGGACGGGCAGATAAGGACGAGCTTTGTCGGGACCAATCGCGTTCGTGCCGAGGTCATGAACGAACTCAGCAATCATTTCCACGATACTGCGCAGACCAAATTTGCTCGAAGGACCTTGATCCCCTTGCGTGCCCAAAGCCTGGCTGCGATACATCAGGCCCAGAACTACAGTAATCAGAAGGGTAACGGCGGCGCCGACCAAGGGTTTCAAATCTTCCATCAGATGATGGTCATGAACGCCAAGAGCGTTCAAAAACATTCCGTAATAGCTTATAAAAGTCACCCCGCCCCCGCCGGCCGCGAGAGCTTGGGAAGTCCAGGATCCAACCGCTAAAGCCGCCAGTAATTGCTGCGTCTTTTTTCCCATTGTGGCGATACCCTTTATGTCCAGACTGATCAAAAAATTCTTAAAATGGATGTCCTTACTAACTGATTTTAGCCTTCGTGAACAGCACAAAAGCAGCCTCAGGACTTCGGAGGAGCCGTGGTTCCGGCAGCCAGGCTGCGGAGATAGGTCACGACCTGAATGCCTGTCAATACGACCAAGGAGAGGAGCGAACCCAGGGCCACGTAAAATCCTGAAAGTTCCAGCACCACAAGCATAATAAAAAGGGCTCCGATGAGGCCGATAAATTTTGCCAAGGATCCCAATGTGAGCCACAGTTTGGTGCGCTTCCCGCTACGCCCATGCGCAGCGATCAGCACCAGCGTGCGACTGATGCTCTTCAAAGCCAAAAAATTCAAGGCGAAGAGCACATAACCAGCCGCGAGAGACCTGACATCAAGGGGGTTGGTCAGAACACTCGCCAGCCCAACGGCCACGAGGAGACCGACGACGAGGCCAATGACACTGCTGCGATCAAGGGTTTTTTTCATCCGACGGTTCTTTCTTCTCGGTGGCACCAGCCTTCTGGGCACTCATGAGGGAGCGGAATACGACATACCAGGAACGCAGAATCAGAATCAAGCCCAAAACATAAGTCACAATCGCCCAGTCGAAGCCCTTAGGATAGTTCTCATTAAGATAACGTGCCGCCCACCACGCCACACCGATGTAAAGTAGCGTTTCAAAATTCGCCGCGAGCAGGTGTCCCATTTGCTGAATAGGTTTCATGAAATGCAAAATCCTCCATGAGGAAAGATCAACGATAGGGACGCAGTCAAGAGCGCGAGAACGGCCATTCTTCGCACTCTACGACTGTTTATCCACAGGCTTCTACAATAAATAACATATTGATTTTGTTGGATTATATTAGCCACCCTTTGAACTTGATAAGCACTCACCCCCTGTGATACTTTTTTCCATTCTCGTCAGCTACGACTTCCCTCGGAGCCTATACTCCGACGCAACCGAACGCCAGGACTCTTACCTCATGCAAAGTCTCTTTCCATCTCACGGTCATGACGCGAAGAAACCTTCTGCAGGTTTTGAAGGCGAGAGCACTGATAACTGGCAACGCATCAAAGACGCGCTCCGACAAATGCTGCCCGAAGCAGATTTCAACCAATATATCGAACCTCTGAAATCCCGTGTGGTCTCGGAATCCGAGATCGTCCTGACGTTTCCGGACATGAGTTCCTATCAAAAGGTTCTCAACTCCTATATGGATCAGCTCGATTACTGCAAAGCCACGTCCGGACTGCCGGTCCTCCTGCGCTTTGAAATCGAAGGTGCGGGAAGCACGGAGGTCGATCCGCTGGTGGACCTCGACTATACGGTGGCCAACGATGTGCCTCAGGTCCCTGACAATTATCCTGAGCCTGGGGCCCAGCTTCCCAGCGATGCCCGCGAAGGCTCGAATATTGTTGCCCGGGCTTTAACGTTGCAGTCGCAGCTGAATGCTGAGTACACGTTTCAAACCTTTGTCAACGGTCCCAGCAATCAGTTTGCTCACGCATCCTGCCTGGCGGTGGCGGATGCTCCAGGTCAGACGTATAACCCGCTCTTTCTTTATGGTGGCACTGGCCTTGGCAAGACCCACCTTCTGCATGCTGTGGGCAACAAGGTCTTGAAAACCAAAGCCAATGCGGTGATCACCTATATCACCAGCGAACGCTTTATGAATGAGCTTATCTACTGTTTGCGCTTCAACAAAATGTGGGATTTCCGCCGGAAATACCGCAATTGCGATGTGCTTTTGGTGGACGATATTCAATTCATTTCCGGCAAAGAGCGCACCCAGGAAGAGTTTTTCCATACCTTCAATGCGCTTTATGAAGCCAAAAAACAGATCGTCGTGACCTCCGATATCTTCCCACAGGACATTCCTGATATCGAAGACCGCCTGCGCAACCGCTTTCAATGGGGTTTGATCGCTGACATTCAGCCACCTGATATCGAACATCGGGTCGCCATTCTGATGAATAAAGCGGAGAAGCAGGGCATGATCCTGCAATCGGCCGTGGCGGAATACATTGCCACGCATGCCAAGGGTAATATCCGCGTTCTGGAAGGTGCCCTGCGTCGCGTCATTGCCTTCTCGGCCTTGCAGGGTCGAGCGATCAATGTGCAGCTGGCCTCGGAAATCCTGCAGGACGTGCTGGTCGATAAAAACAGCGACAGCAACATCTCCATTGAGTCCATTCAAAAGATAGTGGCGGAGCACTTTAAGATTAAGGTCTCGGACCTTAAATCCAAGAAACGTCAGCGCGCCCTGTCTTTTCCAAGGCAAATCGCGATGTTCCTGTCACGCATGCGCACGCAATCCTCCTTTCCTGAAATCGGCACCTTCTTTGGTGGCAAGGATCATACGACTGTTATGCACGCCGTGAAGAAGATTGAGAAGGATCGCAAAAAGGACTTGGAACTCAAGGCCCAGCTCGAGGCGATAGAGCGCAAGTTGGACGTCATTTCCTAGCCGGAGTCATTATGCGCTTGTGGATAACGCTGTGGACAACCTGGGGATAACCTGGGGATAACTTCGGGTCAAAACTTATCCACAATTTAATCCACAGGTTGTCCACAGGGTTGTCCACAAGGTAAAACGGTTTTTATGCTAACAAAAACAAGAGGATGGCGAGTTGTCCACACAAACACCCCCTCACCTACTACTACTATTAATAGAGAAAATAGAAACTTAATTTAAAAACAGAAGAAGGCAGTCGGAGGAAAAAAGACGATGCGGGTTAAGATCGAAAAAGGACAACTCAGCACAGCGACATCAAGGTCGCAGGGAGCGGTATCCGAAAGAAATCTCGCTCAATTGGGATTTCTAGCTCGGGAAGGTCAGCTCCATATCGCAGCCGCAGATCGCGTGATAGCGATCTACAATCGGCTCGACTGTGAAGTCCTGACGGAAGGCTCGGTATTCGTCCCGGCAAAGCTGTTTTCGGACGTTGTACGGGAATTGCCGGACGGGATGGTCGAGATCATTTCAGAGGACAACCAGGTCATCGTGATCGCAGGCGGGAAAAAGGAATTCACCATGAAACTGCCTCGCGTGGATGACCGCGCCTGGCAGGAGCCACCCGTTCTCGAGGCTTCGAGTGAAGCCCTCCTGCCAACGGAGAAACTGGCTTACGTGATTGATCAGGTGCAGTTCTGCGTGGTTCCTGATTCACCAAGGAATTATGGCTCTGTGGGTTATTTGCACAAGCCCAAGGATAACAATCTGCGCCTCGTCGGAACTGATGGTTACCGTTTGTCCTATGCCGAAGTGGAACTTGAACTACCCGAGCATTTTTTGAAGAACGGCGTTTGCTTGTCCAAACGCGCTTTGCAGGAATTGCATCGGATGTGTTCCGAAGGTTTTACCGAGATCGCACTCGCGGTTTCACAGGATCAGACGACCATGGAAGCTCGCGTGCCTGGTTATCAGCTCTTTGTCAGACTTTCTGCAGTGCGTTATCCCAACTATTACGGCGTCCTGCCTCGTAACAGTCTGAGCACTGTGAAAGTGCAGCGACCGTACCTGCAAAACGTTGCCAAACGTGTACTGCTGGCCTCGGACAAGACTCGAGCTTTGCAGTTGTGCTTTTCAGATTACTCGCTTACCCTAAGATCGAGGACGCTGGGAAGCTCAGAAGGTCAGGAAAGTATCGCATTGGCGGATTACTCTGACGGCGAGCGCGAGCTGGCTATCAACGGCAAGTTCCTAACAGATGTTTTCTCGACCATGTCGAGTGACGAGGTAACGATAAATTTCGGCTCGGATGAAGACCCCATAGTCCTGGTACCCTTTTCCGAACCCACCAGTTGCCATTCGATGCACGTCTTGGTTCCCATAAAAGAAAGCTAAAGGATGCGTATGAGCGAGATCACTCCCAATGAAACCACGAGCGATCTGAATCGCACGCAGGCGCAAAACCGCGAAGAGGAATATACAGCCGATAATATCCAGGTCCTTGAGGGTCTGGATGCGGTTCGCAAGCGTCCTGGCATGTACATCGGTTCGACCTCTGTGGACGGTCTCCACCATCTCGTTTATGAGATCGTGGATAACTCCATCGATGAAGCCATGGGTGGGCATTGCAGTCACATTGAAGTTATGCTGCATCTCGACGGTTCGGCATCCGTGCGTGATAACGGTCGTGGTATTCCCGTGACCATTCACCCGAAGGAAAACCGATCAGCGGTGGAAGTCGTCATGACTGTTCTTCACGCTGGTGGCAAGTTTGACGATAAGGCCTTTGCTTTCTCTGGCGGTTTGCACGGTGTGGGCGCTTCGGTTGTGAACGCGCTTTCGGAATGGTGCTATGTGGAAGTTCGTCGCGATGCCAAGGTCCATAAACAAGGCTACCAGCGCGGCAAACCCGATAGTCCACTGGCAGTCATCGGCACCACCGATGAACACGGCACCTATACCCGTTTCAAGCCGGATCCTGAGATTTTTGCGGATACCTCTTTCGTTTTTGAAACTCTGAGCCGTCGCCTGAAGGAACTCGCCTTCCTCAACCGCGGCCTAAGGATCAAGCTGAGTGACGAACGCTCGGACCAGGTCGGCGACTTCGTATTCGAAGGCGGTCTGGTGTCCTACTGTGAATTTCTCGGCAAAGGCAAAAACCCTTTGCACGATAAGCCCCTTTATATCTTCGGTCAGCAATTCAACGACGCCAGCCAGCTTCAAGGCCAGGTTGAAGTCGTGCTGCAGTGGACCGATGCTTACAACGAGAGCATTTTCTCGTTTGTGAATAACATCAGCACCGTGGAAGGTGGAACCCACCTTACCGGTTTGAAAGCCGCTTTGACCCGCGTGGTTAATACCTTTGCCGAAACCTCGGGGATGCTCAAAACCTTCAAGGAAGGCATCACCGGAGAGGATATTCGGGAAGGCCTCGTGGGCATTTGCTCGGTTCGCGTGAAGAATCCGGAATTCCAGGGTCAGACCAAAACCAAACTCGGTAACACCGAAGTGCGGCAGTGGGTGGAAACTGTTGTTGCGGAAAAGCTGA
>NZ_DASQYZ010000196.1:0-9754 GCF_035638955.1 Oligoflexus sp.
GATTTGGGGAAATGTTTGCCTTTGAAACTGATGGCCATATCCGCTCCGTGGATAAGGTGATTAGCAAATATGGCCTATCATGGAGCCTCATACTACATTTTTTTTGCAACAGATCCAACGCAAGAGCAATAGGACCCGAAAGTCTTATTTATCCTAAAATAGGGGTTTCAAATAACGATGAAAATCCATGTAGGTATTTCCATCCTGCCTTTCATTGGAATTACAGATAATCACACGCGCTGTTGGCAGCACAGTAAACGTGACGGCCGGATGAAGGCAAACTGTCGATAATCTACTTCTGACCGCGGGATATCCATAGAATAAGCGCATTCCGCTCGTGATCTCTTCAAGACCGTTCACGTCTTTGCAAAAAGTGTCTTCGAAGCCATCCTCATTGATATCCATGCGGATAAGAAGAGAACCTTTATGAGAGCAATATGCTCCTGAGCCCTCATCATTGTTTCGGTAGAGCTGATAATACCACCCACTAAAGTCGAGGTTATTGGGGTCAATTTCATCTTCTATTGTATCATGTCCCGTCTCGCCTTCTGTTGCCATCGACGGGAAGCTTGCAAGGACCAGGACAAAAACCAGGAAACTGATTGTGAAACGTGCAGTAATGCTATTCTTCATCATAATATAACCTCCATGGATATCATTCATGCATCCGACTGGCTGACGACGCAAGCCGGAATTCATCGGTTCAGCGGTGGATCCTAAAATAGGTGAACCTGTTATCATAATCGACACCGGAATAATTCCCGAAATCGCCATGACCAATCTTGCCCTGCACTGTCAGCTGACGCGTCGTGGATGTTCTCTCGTCCTCATAGAACGTGATTTTCCAGTTACCAAGGTTTACAGACACGGAGCTCAATTCCTTGTCGGGGAATCCAAACCCATCAAGACGATATAAAATCCCTGGCCTGAACGGGCTCTCGCTTTGATATAGATTGGGGAAATTCAAAGTGACAGGAGTTCCCGAATATTCCTTTCCTGTATATAAGGTTACGGAACCCGCATTTCCCAGGCTCAACACGTCCGCAAATCGGACATGATAGCTACTGATGTCTGCAAACGGCGGCCCAGGACAGCGGTCACTTGCACCTTCCCATCGACCCTGCTGAGCACAGTCCTTAATATCTTCGTCAATATTGAGTGTTGCGTGGACGCATGGCTCCAGGTCCACTGGCAGGTCTGCACATATGCTTCGAATTTGGCTCTGAAAATCGCCCAGCTGGTTAATGTGATTCAGCCGAGCCTCGTAAGGATAGATTATCGCATCCCTGTCGAAACTTTCGGATTCCGGCACGCTATAGGGTGACGACTCCCAACCTAACATTACGTGGTCCTGAGGATTAGCCAGGACCTGAGCTTCAAACTCCCGCTGAGCTGCCACAAAGCTATCCTTGATATCATCAAGGCTACTACGATTGTCGAAGTTGAGTTGATACTTTGTGCAAACAGATGGTCCAACAGCACCCTCAACTATACAGCGGGTCGAAAAGCTGATTTGATTGAAAATCTGGTCGTATTGCGAGGAATTTTTGATGGTCTGGTTGAATATGGAACCAATCTTGTTTACAAGAGCCTCTTTTGCAACATCCTTTTGGCCAAATTGCTCCTGGGTAAGTTTTGCTCTGAAAATAATTGTCATCCGCGATCCGAGTTCAGCCCTATCAACGTAGGTATCTCCGCATTTTCGTCTAAATTCCAACGCGGAAAATGCAAGCCTTTTTTTCGCCTGTTCGGTCAACTGAGGTTCGTTGGCGACCTTCTGAACTTCTTTAAGGACTGTCGCGCGTGCAACTGCAATGATCTCATCGTTTTTTATTGTTATATTGCCGATTTGCTTGGTTTCACTGCTTTCGGACAGCATGGAGAATGCGCCTGGGCTGGAGTCAAGCGCGTCCAGAATTTCATTGAAATCTTCCGCCAACTTAACTTCACTTGAAACGTTCTGCACCTCGGATGTCGGCGGTACTTGAATCAAGAGGCTGTCCTGCACAAAACAAGGATCCTTGACTATTCCAGTGAGCTGATCAAAACCGCGGCCTGCCCAGGTCGGGGCTGACAACTCAGAAGCCAGCCGGGAATAGCCTCCCTGGGCTTTCCCCGATTGATCCGGTTGGCAGTTCACTGTACTTAAAGCGATTCCACTGACTACCAGAAATGAATTTGCACGCCCCAAGAGTTTCATAGTCCTTTTTTCCTATGGCTTCGTAGATAAAGGGTGTCCCGACGTTTATCGTATATTGATCAAATGTCTAATCAGCCCTCTAACGATGAATCATGAAGGACGAGAACATATCGTCATAGTTGTAAGTTCCATACCGTTTCAGGTTGTTATGTCCCAGTTGAGCTTCGACCGTAACTCTGCGCCCAATCGTGAATTCCTGATGCTCAAAAAAGGTCACTTTCCATCCGGCACCCAGATTTGAAGCAATCGAAGTCAACTGATTGTCAGGGAAACCTAAAGGCGGAAGTGGATAAAGGACCCAGGCCTTGTATGCGCTCGCGGGATTATATACATTCTCGAAATTTAGATCCAGACGTCCACCTGCAAAGTCTGCTTCAGTAAATAGGGCAATGTTACCACCGTGACTTAAGCTCAAGGCAGCTGCCAGCTCAGGCCAGTTCCGATACTGGTTCACGTCGATCAGGGACGAGTCCGGGCACTGAGGATTGAAACTGGCTGCCCATGACGCCTGATCTGCACAGCTTCCAAGTCCCTCATCAGCTTTAAGGGTAGCTGTGATGCATGTCGGATGCCCTTCCGGTAAGTCATCGCAAATTTGACGAACTTCGTTGGCCAGGCCGCCGAGCTGCCGGACGTGCTCGACTCGTGTCCTATAAGGATAAAAATCACCTTCAGGAATTGTGACGTCGTAAGGCTTCTCATAGGACTCTGTTACCCAATCCAGCATCACGTGATTATTGGGATTTGCTTCAACCTGGGCAGCGAATTCCGTCTGGGCTGCCTGGAAACTATTGGCGAGTCCCTGCAGATTTTGTCGATTCTCAAAATTAAGCTGATGCGTGGTGCAGACTGTGGGATCCGCTGCTCCCTCGACAAAGCACTCAGCAGAGAACTGAATCTGGTTGAACAGGGAAGAGTTCTCAGACGAACTATATTTGCTATTTTGATAGCCAAATCCAAAAAGCCCGGCGCCAACGGCCTTGAGCACTTCCTCTTTTCTGGCAGTCTGCTCCTCGGATAACCGGCCACGAAGCACAATGGACATTCGTGATCCCATGGTTGCCTGCTTGATGAAACTATCGCCGCACTTCTGCCTGAACGCCAAGGCGGAACTGCCGAGGCGATCCCTGGCTCCAGCCGTGAGCTCCGGTACAGCCGCATCCAAAGTACGAAGCTCCCGGGTGTAAATTGTCTGAGCAACAGCAATAACCTCATCGCTTCTTACCCTGGATCTTCTGGTGACAGAACTGGATGTCCTGCTTGAAGCTGAGAAGAACAGGAAGGAAATTGACATCCGGCTGTCTGTACTTTTGTTAAAGACGTGACCCATTTCTCCATAGGTCTGCACAATATCCGAAGGATGGTCGGTCAGTCTCTTCGGTGTAATCAGGATGGGCAGATCCGTGAAACAAGGGTCCTTCGGAAGGCCCGTCAACTCATCGAGGCCCAGTCCCACCCAGGAGTCACCCGGGATCTCTGATTGCATCAATCTATAGCTGCCATCACTTTTCAGGGCATCGCCACAACTGACGATGTTGCTGAAAAGAAAAGCTGCACCAAGCAATGCCAGACCAGTTCTGGGTTGGAAAGATCTTGAATTAACAGGCATGAAAGACTCCTGCTGGTTGTCGCAAGCAAGGCAGTACTTTGACGACCGCCCCGTATTTACTGAAGCAGCTGTGACCTGAGGCTCAAATGCCCCATCTTGCGTATTTTGTTCTATACTCGTCCACGGTTCCTTGGTTACAAGGACTTCCGGTGAATTCCCAGGTCTCCTGTTGGGCACACCTCTTGATATCATCCTCGATTTTGGTGAGATCCAGGGTGCACTCAAAGGCAGGTGCGGACTCACACTTCGCGGAGAGGTTGCTATAAATATCACCGAGCGTCGCGACCAGCGCTTTGCGGTCGCTGTTGTCATAGAAAACAGGGCCTTCTCTATCCAAAGTCGGTTTATAGTATGGAAGCTTGTAGGCTACCGTTTCAAAATCGAGCATCACATGTTTATTCATGCTTGCGGGATCATCGACTGCGGCAGTAAACTTCTTCGAAGCACTATCAAGGCGAGCGAGCACGACTGAAATGTTTTGACGATCATCAAGATTGAGTTCTGAGCATACGGACGAAGGAGCTTTTCCTATCACCAGACACTTCGTTGAAAACTGCAAGGAGTTGAGAACGTCCTGCTGCTCCGTGCTCAGGGCTGAATTGGAGTTCACCTTCAGGAATGTGCCAAGTGAAAGTTCCAGCCCGGACTTCGCCCCCTTCTTGAATTCTTCAGTTTTGCCGGAAAGGTTTGCCTTCACCGTAACCAAAAATCTTGAACCTATCTTGGCTGACTTTATATATCTGTCGCCACAGCTTTGGCGGAATGGATAAATGGAAAAATTGAGGCGTTGCAAGGGATCTTCATCCAAGGTTGGATCACCCGGAGCAAAAATCTGCACTTCGTCCGTCACATTCATCTCAGCAACAGCAACGATGTCATCAGTGGAAACCCGGCTCGTCCTGCTGAATTGGCTGCTTTTGGTGAACGCAATGGACAAAAAGCCATTCCTGGCGGCGGTACCACCTGACGCCGAGGTATCACCCGTGGCCGGGGTCGTGGTGGTATCACCCGTGGCCGGGGTCGTGGTGGTATCACCCGTGGCCGGAGTCGAGGTGGTATCACCCGTGGCCGGGGTCGTGGTGGTATCACCCGTGGCCGGAGTCGAGGTGGTATCACCCGTGGCCGGAGTCGAGGTGGTATCACCCGTGGCCGGAGTCGAGGTGGTATCACCCGAGGCCGCCCCGCCTATGGCATCCCCTACTGCGGCTGCTACGACATTTGTTCGGAAAATATCCCAACTTAACGACAATCCGAAGCTGGACGACTTGTTTACTATCTTTGTCAACGAACCCCAGGATGAAACTATGTTCGTGCTTGAATCTGTTTCATTCTTCCTGGTCGGCAGTATCCTTCGTGACTGAGAGAAACAATAATCTTTGGGCAGGCCTGTGAGCTCGTCAAAGCCAAGTCCAACCCACGAGTCTGCTGGTGCATCGACATAAGTCAAACTGCTCTCTGCATTTTTCTCACAACTAAGGACAAGAGTGGCCGCTATACCCAAATTTAATGCCGATTTGATTTTCATCTCTTTTTCCTTTGTAAAAAGCTCATATGGCCCTATCTTTGGATCATGAAATAACCGAACCCGCGCAAGTCTTCGCTTTGTTCCTGCCCCTGCAGCGTTACATTACGCCCAAGTCCATCTTCCCCTTCAAAAAAGGTGATCTTCCAGTTGGGTTCCAGATTGGCCATTGCCGAGCCCAGCTGTCCTGGTGGAAACCCCAGCAAAGAAAGGTCGTACAAGACACCTGCACGATAATGACTCGAAGGACTATAAAGTTCTCCAAAGTGTAAATCGAGCGGCGTACCAACCCGGTTTGGAGATGCAAATAGACTTATGGCGCCGCCGCGACCAAGCGCCAGGACGCTTTTAAATTCCTCTCGATAATCGGAGATTGATTTGTACGGCGGTCCTGAGCACTTGCTGCCTGGATTCTCCCAGAGGCCCTGATCTGCGCAATGTCTGATTTCATCTTCAATCGCGATTTCTCCAGTAACACACTCAAATCGATCTGTTTCAAGATCACTGCACAAACTGCTTATCTCCTTCCCCAGCGCGTTCAAATGGGCCAAATGCAGGACCCGATCAGAGATAGGGTAGAACAAGGCTCTATCCTTTATGGCAACCTGGTAGGGTTCCGGGTAAGGTTCTGTTTTCCACTCCAGCATCACGAATTCATCAGTCTTCGCTGAGGCGGATTCCGCAAAGCCCAGCTGAGCCTGCTTAAAACTCTCTGCCAATGTCTCAAGGTTTTCGCGATTGTTCAGACTCAGGTTATAGTGAGTGCAAAGACTCGAATTGTTCACCCCTTCGACAAAACATTCTGTCGAAAATTTGATTTGGTTGAATAACTCTCTGTTCTCTTTATAGGATGCTGAAGCCTGATTGAAATTAAAGTAATTGAGAAGACCAAAGCCAATGGCCTGTCTTGCTTCTTCTTTTTGTGCCATCTGCTCCTTGCTGAGCCTGCCTCTGAACACAATCGACATTCTCGAGCCCAACGTCGCCTGTTTTACAAAGGCGTCACCGCAACTCGACCTGAAAGCCAAAGGTGAAAACTGCAGCCGTCTGATCGCGTCACTTGTCATCGTCGGCACCGAACTTCTGACTTGCCTGACCTCTTTGACAACCGTTGTTTGAGCAACAGCAATTACTTCATCGGTCCTTAATCGAGCTGACTTTCCTTTCGCACTGGATTCGCTGAATGCTGCTGAAAACAGGAAAAACGAGAACGAAATACCTGATGACGTGCTCTTGCTATATGCTTCACTCATATCTCCGTGGCTTCGAATAACGTGACTGCTATGGATGGTCTGATTCCTTGGCGTAACCAGGATTGAAAGATCCTCGGGAATAAAACATGGATCTTTTGGAAGACCTGTGAGGGAGTCAAAGCCCAGGCCCACCCAGCTCCTATTGAACTCGGTATAACCAAACGGATCGGATGCCGCTGTAAGATCATTGCTCTGATCAGCTGCGTATACTGCGCCAACATTCAATAGTGAGACAAGTAAAACATATAAGTTTGCTCCAAATGCAAACCTTAAGAAGGCTAACGGGGAAAATCTTGAAAAGGAATCCTGTATAGTCATTGGCCTATTCATGATTCACTCCTCCTAAAGGTTGCGTGGATCCGTCTTCAATAGTGCACCGATGAAATGTATAGACGATGTCGTTCTAACATTTCCTAAAGAATTGACAAGCGATAAAGCTGAGGAAAGATGACTATATTCATGAATTCTTCGTAAAGATGACCTGATGGAACTAACCACATATGAGCTAAGCAAGGAATTTTCTAAAGAAATCGAAAAGCTATTCAACGAGATATTGAAGACACTGGGCCAGCCGGGGTGGTGGAAGAATTGTGATCATGATGACTTTTTTAGTTATTATTGAAATCACATTGGAAATTGCAAATCGATTCCTTATGACTCCGCTGGTGACACCATGCTGATAACCATCATCGATGACGGAACCGGGTTTTTTCCACTCTGAGCCCTATGGAATTTACAGAATGAAAAGAAGACGATTCCATATCTTTCTCTGCCATAGATTCGAATATTCTTAAAGACGATTGGATTTGGCAGCAACACCAATCAATTAACTTCCATATAAGGGCGAGAATTGTGCTCAGGGTGGTTTTCAATTAACTCTTGCGATCAGGATGGAACTCGAAATAGGTTTCGCATTACGTCTCCCGAACACAAAGCGACTGCCATTAATCAAGGCGATACCCATCATATAGGCGAGTATTCTGAACGCCTTAGGCTCTGCGCTACAAGCTTGTTCTTATCAAAGTGGTTTTCCAGTCTGAGCGCTATAATACTCACAGAATGAAAAGATGAATTAAGGCTGGCACCCCGGTCAACGATTCGAGTAGTATTCAGGGCAATTGGACTTGGCAGTAACACCAATCAAACGGCATTCCATGCGGCTGATATTGTCAGAAAGTTAAGTCGGTTGATGCGTTAACTATCGGTTCCAACGGTCTGAGTCTGGTTGGTCGACTGATCACGGAAGCCATTCGCATGGGGAGAAGGGAATGAAAAACCCTGTGTGACCACCGGTCCAATCTGAAGTTTTGCGAACCAATTCTCAGGAGAATTTCATGAATCGTATCTGGGGTTCGACTTTAGTGTGTCTCCTATCTTTCTTTATGAGCTCTTGTCGTATTGCCAGCAAGCATTCCAGCACGGCGAAAAATTTGGACCGAACGCCTCTGCTTGGCTTTTCCTTTAATGGAGCAGTCGTGACAGATGTCGATGAAGCAACATTGAGTCGCATCGTGGCGAGCGCTTCCTATCCTCCGGCTGTCGCAGATCATCAGTTCGGCCAATTAAAGGATGGCTCAATCTGGTTCGCTGCCACCGACTCTGGACCTGGGTACCTGACCTATGGACCATACGCATCCGATTTACCGTCAGGTGCTGGTCGCGCAGTGTTTACGCTTGCTGTAGATAACAACACAGCTGATGATCATGCTGTCGCACGGGTAGACGTAGTTGCCGACGAAGGCCGCATACTCCTGGGTCAGCGCGTTATCCATCGGCGCGATTTCGATTCCCCTTTCTCACCACAGGATTTTTCATTGGATTTCCTTTATTCTGGAGTGGGACGGGTCGAATTCCGTGTGTATACCTTTGCCACATCCTACTTGGAGCATCACAACACTCGCGTTGCGATTGACCGTGAGGACAAGCTGGACAAGCTTTTCAATGGGAACGCCCGCCTTAATCTGGTTGGCCTAAGCAATTTTCCGACGTTGGACTTGGGTGATCGATATGCAGGCGCCAACCTGGGAACTGACTTTGTTGCTTTGGACGGAGTTTGGTATCTCTTCAATCGAGAGTATCAGTGGCTTGATAGATCATTGGTCCCCGGATCTTGCAAGTATGACGTGGCGCGTCTCAAGGTCCGCTTTTCGACCGATCGCGGTGTCAGCTGGTCTACTAGCGAAGTCGTAGCAGAACCGAATTTCGGAGCCGGCGAATGTGCGATTGTGGATGCTGATGTTTACTACGATAGTGAAACCAATACTTGGCACGCACTTGCACAAAGCCTATCCAATAAAAATGTCTGGAGTTTAAATCACTACTCGAGGACGGGTCGATCGCCACTCGGTCGTTTCACTGCAAATTTGGCCAATCCGGTGATCAGGAGCCGCTCGCTGTGGAAATCAATTTGCACGAATGATCCAGGTTCATGTCCAGGGGATACCGGGGATGAAGGCACACCCGAAATCATGTATAAGCGTAATGGCTACTATTTTATAAGTTTTCATGGCTATCATAGCTCAAGCGGGACCGGATATAGAGGAGTTGCAAAAACTACCGACTTTATGAACTGGCTCACCATCGCGCCTGATCTCCCTGGGGGGCCGATGTTTACTTCAAGAGACTGTCAAGGCTGGAATGTTCCGTGGAATCCACAGACCGGCTGCATCGGTGGAGGAGCAGCAGCCAGCTTATCCTCATCTAGCCACACTTACATGCTGGTCGAGGCTTCAGACAGAAACCTGCTTTGCACCCCGGATCAGAATTGGGTGTTCGGCTTGATTCGTTCGCCAAATCTCGCCAGAAGTGGTACGTGGGAGCAGTTCCGTGGAAATCCTTTGATCCAGCCAGTCGGGAAGGGTGTGTGCCCACTTCAGTATCCGAGGCTGTTTCGGGATGGAGAAAGAACCTATCTCTCTGTTTGGAACAATGTTCCCGGTAACACAAACATGGCAACATTTGAGATCCTGTGACAGAGATCAACCTGAATCAGATCAAAAGCGAAAGGCACGACGGCAGTTTTTCGGTTGTGTTGCGCCTGGGTAAGTCGGTGGTATTCTCGAGGAAACCTCGGGAGGGCGGCTCATGCTTTTTGACACCAAAGGACATTGTTTTGAGCGCCAGATCATCATGCTTCATGTCCGGTGGTATCTTTCCTATAAGCTGAGTTA
>NZ_DASQYZ010000197.1:0-2414 GCF_035638955.1 Oligoflexus sp.
CACCGGATTTATTCCAGAGCTCCTCGATGGTCTCAATGTGCTTATGCACGATATCCATTTTTTCTGTCTGGGCGACTGCAGCGATGAAATAACCGGCTATCTGAATCCTCTTTTCCACTGGAGTCTCTGCCGTCATCGATTGGAACTGATTTGCTGCCCAATCATAAGCGGCCCATGGATCATCCAGCACTTGCCACCTGAATTGTTCTCGTGTCGGAAGAGGAGCCTCTTGGGCCATGGCTTTACATTGGAGCAGGAATATTGAAACGACCATGCATATATAAAGAAGCGAAAGGCCTTGTCGGCGCATTTGAACTCGACTCCTGCAGTTTTGAATTCGATTATTGTAACACTGCAGCCTTTGCATTTGTTATCAGATTCAGGGCTGTGAAGCGGAAAGACGGCATCCGGTGTTATGAACCACCAAAGCCCGTTGGGGATTTGTGCCTCAACGGATGATCGATATTTTCAGAGATTTTATGACGATTTCAGTACAAATAATTAAAAGCAACGGAGGTCCAAAGTTGGAGAAATCTCGAGGGATGTAGCGCAAATCTCAACCAAATTATTAAAATTAACAGGTTTCAGCAGCACTTTAATGCCCAAGGATTCGATCGAAGAATCGTTTGTATTGAACCCATAGCCTGAAAGCAAGACTCTGCAGGAGTCAACCTATTTACGCTCCCACCATTTCCAAGCCTCTTTTCGGTAATCGAAATCCGGAATCAATCGGTCATATATGGACAAATCCCAATGTTCATTTGGTGGTGATTTCGGAAACAGGCTACAATATTGCATAATCATAAAGATCTTACTGCCTGCAATCCATTTTATAGCGTGTGGGAAATATGGAAAAATTAGGTAAATACCAAATTATTGAAACTCTCCATTCCTCTTCCCCTAATATGGTCTACGTTTGCATGGATCCGGATGCGCAGGTAGAGGTCGTTCTTAAGGTTGTTCCCGACAGGCACAATAACAGTCTGGCAGCACTTCGCCTGGAGCAGGAGTTCAGTTTTATTCATACCCTGAAAGGCGCTTTTTTCCTTAGGGCCTTTGACTTGATCAAGGAAGCCGACCGAATTCATATCGTCATGGAAAGGTTCAGAGGGCTTTCACTTCGCAGGCACTTGCCGGAAAGAAAATCGCCACTTGAAATCGAACAGATTTTCAACCTTGCCATATCCATGGTTGAAGCCATCGACATTGTTCATGACAAGCTGATCATCCATAAGGATATCAGCCCTGATAACATTCTCGTCTCCGACGACCTTAAGGAAATCCGCCTTATCGATTTCGGGATATCGACCTTGCTTTCCCGGGAGCACCCAAAGGTCGAGCACCTCAGTCAGCTTGAAGGGCACCTTCAGTATATTGCCCCGGAACAAACAGGACGCATGAACCGGAGCCTCGATTACCGCTGCGACTATTATTCGCTTGGGGCTTTGCTCTATGAGCTGGTCGCGGGAGAGCCACCCTTTCCGACCGATGATCCTCTGGCCTGTGTGTCGGCCCACATATCTGAAACGCCACGTCCGCCTCAGGCTCCTGGGCGGGAAGTACCCCCCTCTCTCAGCGACATCATCCTCAAGCTTCTGAGCAAAGGGGCCGAAGACCGTTACCAAAGCGGTTTTGGACTTATTGCTGATCTTAAAGAGGCCCAACGGCGCTGGGCTGAGGGGGATAGGCAGAGCCATTTTCAACTCGCCACAAAGGATGTCCCTCGCTATTTTTCCGTGAGTCAAAAGTGTTATGGCCGGGAGAAGGAAATCGGGCTTCTTGAAGAGGCATTTGAAAAGGTCTTCAGCAGCAAGGAGGCGCAGATGATCCTTGTCGCAGGGACTTCGGGCATTGGCAAAACCACCCTGATCAATGAAGTTCAAAAGCCACTTCTCAGGCGTCGGGGCCTGTTCATTAAAGGCAAGTTCAATCAATACAACCGTGATACACCCTATGAAGCTTTTATCAGTGCGTTTTCTTCCCTGGCCGATCATTTCCTGGCCCTCCCCGAAGCTCAACTGACAAGGATTCGCGAAGGATTGCTCAGAACTCTCGGGCATAATGCCAGGGTTGCGGTCGACCTGATCCCGAGATTCGGAGCGGTTTTGGGCGAGCTGCCTGAACTGGACGATCTCGGCAGTGTTGGCAATGCCAACCGTTTCCGTCTCGCCCTGGACGCCATTGTCAGTGCCATAGTCCAGTATGAATACCCGCTGGTGATATTCATTGATGATCTTCAGTGGGCAGATGGCGGCTCTCTCGGCCTCATTCAAAATATATTTGAGCGCCGTGAGGGTGCTCAGCTTTTTCTCATCGGAGCCTATCGGGACAATGAAGTTGATCAACTGCATCCTTTGACCCGTTGTATTCAGAGCCTGACGGATATGGGGCTCGATATTGCCCGTGTGGGCCTG
>NZ_DASQYZ010000198.1:0-21485 GCF_035638955.1 Oligoflexus sp.
AGTCCAGCGGCAACTGTTCAAACCAAGTGCGAAGAGAAAAACCCGGCTGCATAGTCGGGGCTGTGGATCCACGCACGCGTTACTTGAAGGGGGACCTTGCGTTTTTTACAGGGGAACTGTCCGGCTGCTGGACCCATCCTGCAGATCAACTGGCTTCTGTTGGCAAGCTGCTATTTCTATATGGCACTGGTGCCAAAATATATTCTGATCCTCTTTGCTATTATACTCCTTGACTATTTCGCAGCTATTGTGATCGAAAAAGTTCCGGTGCGATTCCGCAAGCTCGTTCTGGTTCTCAGTCTGGTAGCAAACATCTCTTTCCTGGCAGCGTTCAAATATCTCTCCTTCCTTTCAGACAACGCAACGTCTGTCCTTGGCCTTATGGGAATCAATGTCAGTATCGACTTGCCACAATGGATTTTACCGATCGGCTTGTCCTTCCATACCTTTCAGTCGATGGCGTACACGATTGAAGTCTATCGCGGCCGCTATCCGGCCGAACGCGATCTCTTTAAATATGCTCTGTACGTACTGTTTTGGCCGCAGATGGTCGCTGGACCGATCGAACGACCAAGCGGCCTCCTAGATCAAATCCGCGAAACCAAGAAGTTCGACGCGGATCGTATCACCGACGGCCTGCGCATGATGTTGATAGGCTTTTTCAAGAAGATCGTGGTCGCGGACCGCTTCGGTGCTTTTGCAGATCAGCTGTTCGGTGCTCCCGTCGGTCAAGGCAGTGGCCTTCTGCTCATGGGCATGTACGCTTTCGCCTTTCAAATCTACTATGATTTCTCTGGCTATACCGACATCGCGATCGGCGCCGCACGAGCCAGTGGCTTCAATCTCACGAAAAACTTCAATCGCCCGTACCTGTCACAGTCCATCCACGAATTCTGGCGGCGCTGGCACATTTCTTTATCCAGCTGGTTTAGGGACTATCTCTACCTGCCGCTGGGCGGCAACCTCCACAGGTATCGCAACCTACTGATTGTCTTCACAGTGAGTGGACTATGGCACGGAGCCAACTGGACTTTTTTCATCTGGGGACTCGTGCACGCCCTTTACATGATCATCGGCAGCGTGACCGCCAAAGCAAGAACGCGCGTATTCGGAGGGGTTCAACGTTATTTGCCATCAGCATGGGTGAGCACGTATCGAGTCATTATCGTTTTTCACCTGGTGAGCCTCGCCTGGATCCCATTCCGCAGTCCGAGTCTGGGTGCCGCCGCCACCTATGTGCGTGAACTATTTCGCTTTGATGCCGCTCGAACCTCGCCGATCGTCCTGCATTATGAAAACTTCACTATCGGGCTCTTGGGACTCTTGGTCATGGCCTTGATAGCCATCGTCGAGAATCGCTCACAGGTGACCTCAGCCTTGGCCTTCCGGTTTCGTTGGGCGCGCTGGACGGCATACTGCTGCCTCGCTCTGGGTCTCCTGCTCATCGGGCAACTCCAGGCCCGGGCTACCTTCATCTACTTCCAATTCTGAGATGCATCATGCGCTGTCTTATACTCAAAATGAGCCTTTTAGCCGCCATTGTCTTGACCAGCATGGAAGGGATACGCATGGCTCTGCCTCTGCGCCCTGAATTGTTCTATGAGCCCCTGGATTTGAATGTGAGCTGGGTTCAGAATCTCCCCTATAGGATATCCACGATTATCATGGGCAGCAGCACTGTGTATTTCGGTCTTGATCCCGTCCTGCTTAAATCACTGGGCGACGACGAGCGACTTCATGCCGTTAATCTCTCCAATACTGCTCAAACACCTTTGCGGTCCCTGGCCAAGTGGAAGTCGCTGGCACCTGGCATTAAGCAGAATATTCGCACTGTCATCTACGGTCTTGATCCATGGATCATGTCGGAGTGGTACTATCGTTACGATTTGGCCGCGATGCATCAGTGGTCGTTTGCGCAAAGATTGTATTTCCTCCGGCAAAAGACCCAGAACTCCGGCTCCAAAGAGTTTCTCTTTTCCTATCAGCATGAGCGACGTTTTGTGGAAGGTTTCTTCGCCGGTCTTAGCCCGTTCCTGCCACAACCACCGACAGCAGTCACGCCGACACCGACTTTACTGGGAGCTGGGCGGGACGATTCCACGCAATACTCGCCAGATCACATCTCTACCGAGGAATTGTATGCGCAGGAGGAGCTGTTCCCCGTTTCTGAACTCTATTTGAACGCTCTGGCCGAGATCAAGCAAAGCGCGGAGCAACAAGGTGCTGTGTTTATCCTGCTACTACCGCCTAAAACTGACAGCTGGATCAGGCAGTATCGAGAAGAATGCCGAGATTTCGACCAAAAACTGGTCGCATCCTTGCGGAGACGCCTGGGACCCACCATCGTAATAGGGAGCTTTGATCTTTTCTCCAGATTTCCTACTCCGGATCATTTCAAAGACGAACTCCATTTGAACGCCAAAGGCCAAGTCCTATTCACGAAGTGGCTGGCCGATGAGCTGCTGGCGGGCAGAAAACTCGAAACCGATATCACTGGCTTGTTGAGCTACCGCCCCCATGGGAATAAGCAGGCGATTTAGAATAATCACACCAATAAAGGGTAACCAAGGCAATCAACGGTTGAAGTTTATCGATTACTCTTGTGCAAGCCCTGTCAAGCCGAACAATAACCAGAATTGTCGAGATACGGCCGATCAACTCTAGAGGGCGTATACGCTGCGCCAAATGCAAACCCAAAAGAGAATGCGCGCGCTGAGTTTAAGTCTCCACCTCGAAACTTCCTTCCCCAAAGATTGCCGTAAATCTAGCTTGGTAGCGAATTTTTTCCACGTTGCGCTGTCGCCCATGCGTTAGAAGCCCTCCAAGGGGTCAGTCCGCGTCTCACCATTCTATGCCTCAGTAATGAGAGCTAAGGTCTATATGTCTAAGTTAGATTCTCGAATGAGACATGAGTGAGCATCATGCAGCTAAAGATCAGCAAATGGAGACAAAGAGTAGAAAGTCATGCTGCGCATAAAGCGCTTTTACTATCTATTTTCTAGATTCTTCTCCCTTATTCAAAGATTTTAGGACTAAATTAGATACTTGGAATGCAGCCAACTTCCTCACAGAAGGGCTGCATTTTTGCTTCTGCCGCTATGTTGCCTCGAATCTGCCGTTGCCCTTTCCAGGGCCTCGAGCGATTTACGAGCGAGTTGTGATGGGAATGTATTCCGTAACATTTGCCATCCGAATCCACGAAGTCCTGCGCGTTTCCTCATTCTTTACAGGGCTACCACCGTTTGCTTCGCGGGATTAATGTAACCAATAGTGCAGGCGCATGCTCAGCATCCAGACTCACTTGTTTGCCATGCAGAGGTCCACAAAGCTGACCTTGGCTTGGCGGTATCGAGTAGGACGTTCCTTCTTCGGTGCATGCGGGCGTCCTGCATGTTTCAAAAAGAGGCCGATCGAATCTTTATCGAAAGCTGCCGCAACTATTTCCAGGTTTTGACCACAACAAGGACGGTGCCCCTAAATCATCGCAAAGTTGGATATTGCCCTGGCTGTGGGGGAAACCAGATCGTTGTGAAGTCCCAGCCAACGTAGGTTGCCTGTGTCTGCATCTGAGCTGTCGTCAAGCCGGAGTTGTCTGCGCCCTCGCTGGTAGCCACCTCTGTTGTAGCAGCGTCCCAATAACTCGTATAGCTTCTGTTGGATACAGATCCTTGCAAATCCCCTCCGACGAGGCCGCCACCGTTCTTGCTGAATAAGACCCGCCCTGTTGCTAGACCATTCTCGATCCCGACGCCATAGCCAGCTCCCACCATTCCGCCCCCACGGTTACCCACCACATAGACAGATGTGGCACTATTGGAAATCTTAACGATGTAACCCGTTCCGGCCAATCCCCCTGAATCCCCTCCATTCGCCTCGCCACTTACGGAGCATTCGGACAGGTTGACTCTTGAGTCGTTCCAATTCGTTCCCCCAGAAATTGCCCCGGCTAATCCTCCCGCAATTGGCCCGCGCACGTCGGCACCAGTGACTTTTACCTTCCTGGCATTGCTGATTTTCATTTCTCCTATGGCGCCGCCTGCGCTTCCATACTCCGATTTTATGGCGACATCTGCTATAGTAATGTCTTCGACTGCAGCTCCTTCCAGGCAGCCAGCCAGTGCACCCGCAGCATATCCTGCTGTGATTTTTGAATTCAGGATCGTAATGCCGCCGATGAATCCCCCTTTGCCGTCGAAGTTCCCGATCAACCCACCTACACAAGCGTCGGATTTCGCAGATTGTTTTTGAGTAATGTCGAAGTTCTTGAGGACAAGATTTTTTATCAAAGTACCGCCGCTCACAGATGGAAAGAACCCCAAATGTCCACTCTGAGACACGCTGGTTTTGTAATTTGATAGAACATGATTGTCGCCGTCAAAGATAAAGAAATCCCCTGCAACACTGAAACCGTAATCCCGGCCATTCAAATCCAGGTCGTTGCCCAGTTTGAAATTCAGACCACTTATAGAATCGAAGTTCCCGTTAAAATAGTCAATCTGAGCGGCTGATTTAAGGATGAAAGGATTACCGGCTGTACCCGTTCCATCTGGGATCAAATCCGCATTGAGATGGAATGAATAGAAATCTATATCACCAATGTGGATATAGGATGTCACCGCTTCATAAACCTCAACAGAGGTGCTTTTCTCTTCCGCATTATTAGGCTCAAATACCGACGTGTCGAAGAACGAGTCCAGATCAAGCTTAGGAGCCTTGGCAATGCCAACAGAGTAGGCAGTCTCCTGTTCAAGATTTTGGGCACTCAGAGCGAAGTTGTAGTCACCGTTGATAATCTCAGGAAGTTCTATGCTTTCTTGGTTGGTGATGTCGAAAAAATAGGTGCGGCGATTTTCAAAGATCGCAAGTCCAGATATGCCAACGTTCTTTTTTGTACTGAAATGCAGTTTGAGCTTTCGCTTCCAGCCCTCGATAGTTACATAGTCTTCCCAGCTATTGCCACTTGTGTCTTTCAGGACAATCTTAATCTTCATAAGCTTGGATTCAGTGGTAAGCCCAGTAATTTGATATTTGAATGTTAAGGTTTTAGAGCTGCCTGTTGGTATCGAATCCAGAATCCCTTGCGCCCCAATCAGAACCAGGTTTGGATCGTCAGTGGTCAACTGATAATTTACGCCGGTTGCCAGATTATCTCCGAAGTTTTGAACTACGATAGTCGCATCATAGGTTTGGCCATTGAAAGAAAAGTCACTGCGCGGAATGAGTTGAGTTTTAAAATTGTGTGGTGAGTCATTTATAGTTATGATGCCAGCATTATCGCCCGGCCCTTCAATGCGAACATTCTCGACAACAGTCGGGGTGGCAGCGTCGTCGTTCTTGATTTCAATATCATAGGTTCCGGATTCGATTTCAGGGGTTTCGAAGTTACCATCGGAATCCACAGAGACGTTGATAGATTTTTCAGAGTCATTGGTATTGGTTATTTTGATATCCATTGACTCGTTTGTCAGGTTGAGCCGCGAAGATGAAAGCTTGATTTGTCCTTTGGCTGTGGCAGTTTCCACGCCTTGTCGAAGTAAATGAAAAATTGTAGGTGTGGCCTTGGCGGCCGACTTATGTTCGACTTTAAGGAGATCGTTGCTGAGAAAGCGTAATGTGTCTGTGAATTGGCCATTTGAAAATACAATAGTAGAACCGTCGTCGAATTGAACGGTGCCAGGTTCGTCAAGACTGTCGATTTGAAAAAGTTTTTTATTGGAAAGGAAATAAGGCTTGCCAGTATCGATTCGGACCCATATGCCATCTTTGAGGGAGGATATGGATTCTGCAGCGAGCTCATTCTTGTCTGCATCCACATCCTTGTCTTTCTTGGTGCAGGATACACCAAATGTTGCGATGACGATTATAGAAACGAGCTTTATTCTCAAGGGGGTTCTCCTACGACCATATGCATGAAACATGTGCCCATTATCGGTATAGGTCGTGTGTGGAGATAATTAAGATAAATTGGCCAATAAATATTTACTGTTGTAGGTAATTATTACACTGGGTCATACTGTGAAATCATGGATTTCAGCCGGGGTAGTTCCTCTCAGCGCTTGCAGTTCTCCGCAACAACCTTGACTTCAAAGCCGTCTTTAGAGACTGAAGTCACAAGCCCAAGCCTTGAATAGCCTTTATAGCCATCGGTCTGCACATAGTGCAGCGCTCAACAAACGTGATGATCTGGGTTTTTACTCATTGGTTAATGATTGTCGTTAAGGATAATGCTAAGGACATTCTCGGCCTTCTTATCAAGCTTGTAATTGGGATCTAGCCGTAATCCGTAGGGCGGGAACTACATCCTCAAATACAATAGAAAACTGGAATCTGTTGGAACCAGGTGGAATCCGTGATCCGTAACGACGTTTTGGATGTTGGCTATATTCGGCGTCGTCGGATCAATGACAACGGAAGAAAGCTCACCATCCAGAAGCTTCCTAAATGCCAACTCCCCTGTTTTATCCGGCGCACCATTCAGAAAGTAGTAAGCCAGCAATCGCTCTCTGGCTGGCTCCAGCAGTTCGTTACCCTGCCCTAAGATAATGAGATTCTGCGGAAGCCAGGTATACGTTTGGGGTATTTTTGAGGTGATCATGGGGATTATCAGCCCGTATTTTGATGACGATGCCATCGGACCCTGCGGAACCCTCGAAATGATATCTTGGACTTCATCTAGAAGTTGCGGATCGATTTTCACGCCCGGCCATAAAACTCGTTCGTTGCCAAGAAATGATGCCCTCGATTGATCGAGGTAGACGTTGTGATACTTAGGGTCAAGAACAACAGCGCATAACACAGCTGAAACTGCAAGGATCTGGGCCGGAACAAAGATCTGACGAAAGCGCCAAAATTTTTCGAGCGTAAGAGACACAGTCACACCGAAAAGGGCGGGAATGGGCAATAGACTAAACACGCGATTGTAGGCCAATCTTGATGTAACAAACTTTGCAACATAGGGTTCGACGACTGGATTGATAAAAAACAATATGACTAGACCCATCCAGGCAAAAATGAACTTTGCCGTGGAGCGCTCGACAAAGATCAGCGCAATGAAGCATGCATAGACTAACAGACTGGTGTTTGAAGTCCATGAGACGAAGAACCAGGAATAGGCCTGAGCGAGCACGTCAACCGATTCATTTCCATAAATTCCCAGGTTTTGCTGAAGCGTATTTCTTGCTTCCCAATAGAGCGCCAGGGCAAGCAGCACCGGAAATAAGGTCGACAGCATGAGATATACGGCAGCCTTGAATCGCTCGACGATTTCATGATTATGGAAAAGATCATAAGCCACAAGAGAGACACATCCCAGGATAAGGCACAGCATCGGAGCCAAAAAAATTCCTGACGACGACAAACCCACAGCGCAAACCATGGCACTGAAAAGCTGGAGCCAGGATTTCAAGTTTCGAAAACGCAGGAAGTCCATCATGCAAGCGACCGCAATCGGCACCCAGGCAAGCTGCAATATGATTTTTCCCATCCAGATCCGGCTGAGGACCGGGTTACCTAAACCAACGCCGCCCTCACGGAGCAGAGGTAAAATAACGAGAACCGTCAATGTTCCCAGGATAATCGCTGGCACATTTCGACTAAATTTCGACAGCAGAAAGAGATAAGCTGTCACGAGCGCTGCCGCACCCAAGGCCGAACCTGCCACGTAGTACAGCCAAGCATGAGGTATCCCCGTGAGGAGTGAGCAATAGGTCCAAATATATTCCCACACGATCCCGATCGTATGAATCGGCGAAGTAAACTTTCCATGACCTTTTATGGGGAAAATGGCATGAATTTCATAGCTCAAAGGCTCCCAGATATGATCCAGGGCATACACTGGGTTGGCAGTGTAATAGAGATCATCCGGGTCAGGGCCATGGTGGAACATGACCAACACGGCAAAAACAGATATGAGAAGGAAACATACGGTAGTTTGGAGCCAATCGAAACGACCGAACCTGCCCAATCTCGATGTTTTGATGTGGATCCAAGCGAGTATGACGAGCGAAAGGGAAAAAATCCCAGCAACGGCACCAAATGAGAAGCCGAAGCACTTGGCCGCGTGAATCAGAATTGTAAATGTCGCATAGGCCGTGAGGCAAAGGCTAACCACGGTTTCCAAAAGAGTGATGACAAATGAATCTTCATTGGAATTGTTTTTCAAGGTTGTCTTGCTCCGATTCACTTTTTCAGCCACAAGTGGTAAGTCGCCGTCGCGTCTGCAGGTTTCCAGCCGTACTTCACGTAGACTCTTTGCACCGGAATATTTCCTGCATGGGTCGGTCCCTCGATGATTCTATAGCCCTTCTGCTGCAGGAGTTGCACTCCAGCCTGGGTTAATGCCGAAAAGATTCCATTCCGCATCGCCTGCGTTGAAACAAACCCTAAACTATAATGGGCCAGCCCCGGAAGGAGTCGCTGCTCCAGCTTGCTGCCGTATCTCCATATGGAAAGTCCCAGGAGCGTGCCTGCTTCTTCGGCAACCAGAATCTTATCCGCGTAACCTGCGAAAGACGATCGAACCCACTGACCATAGATTCCATGGGCACGAGTCAGTTCGATGTTCGGATCTTGATGAAATCGACCGAAATGCGCGGAGAAACTTTGCTCAGCCAACGAGAAAGCGGCCCCTTGATCATCAGGCTCCGCCTCTCGAACGTTGAAAGATGCAGATGGCAGCGAACGTCCCACCTGGACACAATCATGCGTGTAGATCATCGAAGTATCGACACAGGAAAAGCCAGCAGCAATCAGACTACGATTCGCCAATACATCGCTGCAGTAGACTTTACATACCAGAAGATCAAAACTTTCAAGGACAGCCCGTTCTGTAATTTGATGAAGACTGTCAAAGCTGAATTCCCCCTCTTTGAGGAGGTAATGAATGTGCCCAACCTTGACAGCGAGAGTCCTCGATTCCCAGGCATTCTCAATCAATGCGTAGTTCCCGAAATCAAAGACGGATTCGGCCTGTCGAAGCTCTTCAAAATAATAAGTTTGCCACTCTCGATAGCTATCGCACGAGCGAGCCATAAATCGAAATGGTAGGTTTCCGGACCAAGGCGGAGTATGCAAGACGTCAAACCTCCGAATGCGGCCCCATTCTGACCTTGGATGGCCCTCTGTCACGAGGCGCGTAGTACTCTTCATAGGAATTTGGCGGAATGCTGAAAAAGCCCAATCTCTGCTTAGCACTTGGAGAGAGGCTCGGGACCAGGTTCTTATCAATCATCGCTGAGAAATTAAGACGCTGCTTCATATAAGAACGGCACATGACAACAGTGAGTGCATGCCGCCACTTGTCCGTGTCATTGACACCTCCAGCGTGCCAAATGGTTGGATCCCAATACACAACTGTTCCAGCCTTTCCTGTCAGCCTAAGCGCGTGTTTATAGAAGAAATCCTCAGCGGGAATATCCAATGACGCGTGAATCGACTTGGGCAGGAAATAGGTCGCGCCGTTTTCTATGGTGAAATCATCAATCATAAAGAGGCAAGAAATGCGGGCACAATATCCCGGAAAATACTCTGGACCATCCACATGTATTCGATTGGCATAGTTTTTAGATCGCGGAGGAATCGAACTTGAAGTATTCGCATATACGATGCAATCACTTCCTAAAATGTCCTCGGCGGGTCTGAAAAGGTGATCCTTTTCAAACAGTGAAAGAAGCGAGCCACCATATTTGGCGCAAACCAAAACCATTCCATAATCTTGAAATTGCGTACTACCCTGAAATTTACACTCCTCGTCCATGGCGCGCTCTAGATCTTTTCGAAGAGAAACTAACTCCTCTTCGCTCAAGATATCCTCAACAATGGCCATTCCATATTCACGGAATCGATCCTTCGCGGACTCAAGAGGACCTACGAACGTGTCAAGGGACATATGTTTTCTCGTTTACAATGTAAGATGGTCTACCCCGAACTTCAAAATATATCCTGCCCATGTAAAGGCCCAGTATACCAATTGCAAAAATTATAAGTCCACTGAAAAACCAGATGGAAACGATGAGGCTTGGCCAACCCAATAGTGAGCCTTGCCCGATGAAATATCGAATAACGACACTCGCCACGAAAACCAAAGAAACAGAAAGTATGGCCAACCCTAGCACGGCAAGAATCTTCAAAGGCCGATTTGAAGTTAAGATTATAATTTCCGAAGCAAAGTTAAGCAGCTTTTTTACGGAGTAACTGCTCTTCCCATCGAGGCGCTTATTTCTTTTCACTTCCAAATATCCGACGGAGAAGCCAGCCCATCCAACCATGCCCTTCAACCATCGAGTATGGTCGCGAAATTGAACAATAGCATCGATGACTTTTCTTGAATATATTCCGAAATGTCCTGCGTCATCGCTGATCGATGTGTCACAAAGCGCGTTCAATACCATGTAGAAAGCTCGAGAGCTCATGCGTTTCAATAAGGGCTCGTCCTTGGAGACCCACTTTGCCAGGACAACGTCGAAACCTGACCCGATTTCTTTATACAGATCCGGAATGCACTTGGGATCATCTTGCAAATCACAATCCATCACAACAATGTATTGCCCGGTGGAGATTTCAAGACCAGCTGATATCGCTTGATGCTGGCCAAAGTTTCGACTTAATCGGACTCCTTTTACGCTGGCATCCGCGCGCGCGATTTCCTGGATCAAGTCCCAAGTTCCTTCAGGACATTTGTCGTCCACATAAATGATTTCAAATTCCTTGGCCATGGGAACTAGAGAATCCCTTAACTGGCCGTGAAGTTCACGAATGCACTTCCGTGCTTTATAGACGGGAATAACAACGGAGATATCCATATGAATGCCTTCTAAATCAAGCCCACTTGACCATGCCGCAATCGCATCGACTGGCTCTTCATTCAAGCGCGATGGGCAAGACCAGACGGTAGATTGGGTACTGCTTGCTTTGTATAACCTTCAGCAAAAAAATTCACGGGGAATCGGGAGCAAAACTTGCCCCAATGGAAGCTAACACGGTTGCGACAGTCCTGTGGTTCGACCGCATCTGAACTCTCAGCTGCAGGTCATCACCAGGTGCGTGTATGGCACGCGGAGCAGGTCCTCACGAAGTGTCACCTGAACTTTTTCAAAAACACTGCCGGCCAGAACCGAGTAGCCTGCCTCGGTTCGCGGGTTCTGTCCACGATCCTGGTCAATCAAAAATCGCGCAAACCAGGACTGTCCGTCCCGATAACAAGGATCGAGCGTCACAAGACGCCCACCTGGAGCGAGCAATTTTCGCCCTGCCGCCATCAACCCGCAAACCTCGTGATCTTCGAGATGATGCAGCAAACCAATAGCTAAAATACAGTCGAAAGTGTCGCTTTTGACCTCAGGGGGCGCGTCATTGACGTCGCCGCAAACGAAGGTCCCGCGCGAACCAAATTGGGCCCGAGCTGCGTCAATATAGAGCGAATTCCTGTCGATTCCGAGGTATTTCACTCCGGGCAAGTGGGCCAGGATAGTGGCCGTTCCGCAACCGACGTCGAGAATCGACATGCCCGGCCGCGGTCGGATGTAGTCGCGCACCAGAACCTTTCTCACATACTCAGCCCCCAGGAATCCCTGAACAAAGTCATAATTCCTGGCATGCGTCAATAAGCTTCGGACTCCGCGATGGACCTCTGACATTTTTACCCGACTCCTCTAACAAGCCAATGATCATAGCCCGAACCACGCGCCCGCATTTCCAGGCAGGCCTGGGAAGGTTGGGCATGCTTCTCATTTAAGGGATTATCCTGATTGGATCTCTTGTCGAATGCAATAGGCACCCCGGAATGAGTGGCTACCCAAGCCACAAAAGGATTGGAAAACAACCTGGAGTTTGTCATATAATCTGTGGAGACTAAAACATTAAAATCCCACAAGTCTCTTGCATTGGAAATAGACGATGAAGTTAGTGCGATATATAGAAAAAATGCGGCATCAAGAAGTCTGGGGCGTCCTCGACGGACAAAGTGTTTATAAATTGCTGGGCGATCCCCTTGGCGATTGGCAGCAAGGGGAAGAAATCGGACCGCTCGATCACCAGCAGCTCCTGGCACCTTGTCGTCCACGGAAGGTCATCGCCGCAGCGATCAACTACTACGGAGCCACGGATTGGGAAGAGTCGCAGACAGAGCCTGTCTTCTTCCTTAAGTCACCCACAAGCGTCTGCTCGGCCTATTCCACGATCGTCTCGGCATTTGACGATGTACCAACCTGGGGCGAGGCGGAGCTGGCTATTGTCATAGGCAAGACAATCAAGGAAGCCCAATCATTCGAGGAAGCTGAGTCCTCTATTTTTGGCTATACAGTCGCTAATGACGCGTCCTGTGAAAACCTGGGCCAGCGCGACCATCATTTAGCGCGCAGCAAGGCAGCGGACACGTTTTGCCCCCTGGGGCCCTACATTGATACTGAATACGACTGGCACAACAAAAAAATAGAGGGTTGGCATAACAATACACTCGTTCGGGCAGGGAATACGGACAGTCTCTTTTGGGACCCCATACGTATCGTCAAAGAACTGTCTCAATGGATGACATTGGAGCCTTGGGACATCATTCTAACCGGCTCCCCCCCTCTCACCTGCCCCCTTTCTTATTTTGAAGACGGGGATTGGTTTGTAGGCAAGGTGGAAGGATTCCCTGACATCAGGTCGTCTTTTCAACAATCTCGTCCCATAAGCGCGGGAGCCAGGGAAAAATTTTCCATGCAGAAAGCTTCTGATTCGGGCAGCCAGCGAATTTACTGACACGGAAGGAATTTTTCACATGAAAGTTGTTATCCTTTGCGGTGGCTACGGAACTCGAATAAGCGAAGAAACGCATGTCAAACCCAAACCCATGATTGAAATCGGACAGAAGCCCATACTGCTGCACATCATGCAACACTATGCCAGCTATGGCTTCAAGGATTTTGTTCTCGCGTTAGGCTATAAATCGGAATATGTGAAAGAATACTTTCTCAACTTCTACTCGCTGAACTGTGACTTTACTGTGAGACTTGGATCAGGAAAGGTCGATTACCTGAATACCACAAAGCTTGATTGGAATGTCACGCTTGTCGATACAGGGCTGGACACCCTTACCGGAGGGCGACTGCTGCGTCTGCAAAAACATCTCATGGATGGCCCCTTTATGGTCACCTACGGCGATGGCTTGTGCGATATCAATCTGCAGAAACTGATGAGCTTTCACAAAGAGCACCGCCGCATGGCGACCGTCACAGCTGTAAGACCCGCAGCTCGATTTGGTGGCATGGAACTCAAAGGCAGCGCCGTAAAAAGTTTTCAGGAAAAGCCTCAAGGAGGCGAAGGCTGGATCAACGGCGGGTTTTTTGTCATGGAACCCAGCGCATTCCAGTTTTTCGATCGTGGGGACGATACAATTCTAGAAAGATCGCCCATGGAGGGCTTGACCGCGGCCGGTGAGCTGATGGCCTATCAGCATACCGGGTTCTGGCAGTGCATGGATACGCTCAGAGACAAGAACCTTCTGGAAGACCTGTGGAAATCAGGGAAGGCTCCTTGGACACAGATTGATTCCATATAGCCCCCATAGCGATCGTCAAACGTCGAGGGTCGGAGGTTCTTTATCCACCCTCATTGAGATTTGCTGACTACTGTAGAATTTGAACCAATCGACGAATTTCTTAATGCCTATCTCAATCGAAGTGGTCGGCTCAAAGCCGACCGCCTCATTCAGATCATCAATGTCGGCAAAAGTCGATTCCACGTCACCTGGCTGCATGGGAAGCAGAATTTTCTGAGCAGGAATTTCCAGTTCCTGCTCCAGCAACTCCACCAGCTTGAGCAGTTCAACTGGTTGATTATTTCCGATGTTATAGATTCTGTAAGGAGCCGAGGACGTTGCTGTCGAGTGCTCTCTATCCTTCCAATTCAAGTCTGGTTCTGGAATGTTGAAAAGGACCTTGCTTACACCCTGCACGATATCGTCAATATAGGTAAAATCTCGACTCATCCGTCCAAAATTAAATATGTTGATCGGCTTTTTCTCGAGAATCGCTTTGGCAAACAGGAAATAGGCCATATCCGGCCGGCCCCAAGGGCCATAGACCGTAAAGAATCGCAGCCCAGTCGTAGGAATTTTAAAAAGATGGCTGTAGGCGTGAGCCATGAGTTCGTTGCTCTTCTTGGTCGCAGCATACAAACTCGCTGGATGATCGACATTATCTTTCACCGAGAAGGGCTGGGCTGCATTTAAACCGTAGACCGAACTGGACGATGCATACACCAGGTGTTCGATCTTGTGGTGTCGACAAGTTTCCAGAATATTGAGAAACCCGCTTATATTGCTATCAATGTAGGCTGAAGGATTCTCGAGAGAATAGCGAACACCCGGCTGCGCTGCCAAATGAACGATAAATCGAGGTTTGTAATCCGCGACAACTTCGTTAATGGCTTCCCGATTATTGATGTCATTTTTTATGAAGGAAAAGCCAGAACGCTGCTGAAGCAGGCGGATTCGAGCATTCTTCAGTTTGACATCGTAATAATCATTCATGTTGTCGTATCCGAGCACGGAATGACCCTGCGCAAGGAATTTCTCGGCTACGTGATAGCCAATGAATCCGCCCGCTCCTGTTACGAGTATCCGCTCCATATCCGACTCCTACGTATGAAATTTCTGGTATTGACTGGCGGAATGAGGCGCTGGTATCGACGATTCCTTCCCCTCGCCGATAGTTTCCCCATAAGCTTCCAGATACTTGTCATTGATCCGCACCATTGAATAAGTTTCTTCAACCATCTTACGTCCAGCCCGTCCCATGCTTTTCCGGAGCTCGGGATTTCTGATGAGATGAAGCATGCCCGCAGCAAGTGCGGCGGGATCCTTGGGCGGAACCGTGAGTCCATTGACCCCGTGCCTGACTATTTCCCTGCAGCCTGGAGTATCCGTCGTAATGATGGGAAGACCGCAAGCTGCAGCTTCAATCAGCGCCTTGGGGATGCCTTCCCGATAATAACTCGGAAGTACGACCAGTGAGGCGGCCTGAAAAAGAGAAACCATATCCGTCTGCGGGCCTATCCACCGGATTCTCTCATCCTGGCACCAACTCCGCAATTCTTCTGCTGTGACAGCGGCCGGATTTTCGGAATCAATCGGTCCTGCCAGGATGAAGCTTATGTTTGCACAGGACTGCAATACCAGGTGAGCGGCGTCAATAAAAGTTTTTATGCCCTTTTGAAGAATCATTCGTGATGGCAGCAGCACGGTCAGTTTTTCCTCTGGCCCGCGTGAAATCGCCGGGACAAATCTCGAGGCATCAACACCCGATCCAGCGATAACGCAAGAATTGGAGTCATGGGCTAGCCCTTTGGCTCGAAATAAATCCATATCATCATGGTTTTGGAACACGAGCCGATAGCCTCGCCTCTGCTTGCCCAATCCGAGCAGGAAAAACAGCGCTCTCAAAACAAACCGTGATTTAAACGTGCTCTCGGCAAGAGAATACCCCATACCCGCGATAGTGTTTATGGCTGGAATACTCCAAAGGCGGGCAGCGATACTTCCATAGACGACAGGCTTGAGGGCAATATTATGGACAATATCAGGCTTTTCAAGCAGATAAGCCCACGCTATGGACACAAGCGAACGGAGTTCGTGGAAAGGATTGATGCTCTTCCGACTGAAATAAACCGGACGCCATTCAAGACCTTGGCTCGTGATCTCGGCAACCCTTGAACCAGGGGGAGTCATGACAACGACCCGGAAATGATTGGCTTTTGCGGCTAGAGCCAGGTCCAGGCGATGGCTCAGGAAATACCAATCAACGCTGACCAAAAAGACGAGCGTTTTCTTTGAAGGGTTTTGCTTTGGCAATTTTGCACCTTTAGCGAAGGACGGGCGTTGATTGACGCCACTGATTTTCAATGTACCTGTTCCACCTTGCCGTCATCGTCGGTCCTGGGGGCAAACTTTCAGGCAACGGTACTCCAAAACCTTTCTTGCCAAGCTTCCACGCATCCCCAGCCAGGCGCATGGCAAGAGTGTCCCGCAAGATCCTCTTATGCATGCTTCCACGTACTTTGAAGGCAAGAGGCAAGGAAGTTCCGAATTCAACGATACGATAGTCCAATAGAGGAGATCGGGCCTCAATTCCATAAGCCATCGTCGCCCTATCCACCTTCACCAGCACATCGTCCCTCATATAACTGACGAGATCCAAGGCTGCTGTTTGTTCCTGAAAAGAGCGGCTATTCATCAGCTCCCAACCGTATTCCGGATACCATTCTCGAATAGACGAGGCAAGGCTTTGCGGTCCAAGAAGCGCGTTCAAATCGCTATCCAACCACTCCTTTTGCTGGATGCACATCACGCCTTCATAGATGAAAGATTCATCAACCGCCGACAGCAAACCCTGCAGTCGTGCGATCTTCGAATCCAGATTGGAACCGGCGCTGCTTCCAGTGAATTCCAGAAATTTTGTGAAAAGTTTTTGGCCGAGTGGGCTTGAGAAAAAGGCACGTAAGCCCAAACTGAGTTTAGGAACTCGTTTAATAAAAGCGAGATACCGGGCCAGGGTCGCTTGATTGGAGATCCGCGGGTAGCCGACGAAGACTTCATCGCCACCGTCACCTGTTAAAACTACCTTGGCGTGTTGCCGCGTGGCCTCAGCTATAGCCATGGTTGGTATTTGTGAACTATCAGAAAAGGGTTCATCATAAAAATGAGAAATCCTAGACAGCTGCCGGGTAAAATCCTCGGCGGTCAAGTCCAGAAGATTGATTTTTATTTTGAGCTGTCTTGCAGTATCTATGGCGACCTGCGACTCATCGTACAATTTGTCCTGAAACCTTACGGTGAAGGCCTGCACCTCGTGATTATGAGTCCGAGCCAGACTCGTCGCGACAAGTGAGGAATCAATTCCTCCCGATAGAAATACGCCAACAGGCACATCGGAATTCAGCCGGATTCGTGTGGCGTCGTCCAAAAGTTCCGAGAATTCCTCGATAGCGTCTTTATAAGTTCCCTGATAAGAGCGGCCGTAGCCAGTCAAAGGACTCCAGTAAAGCTCGGGTTTGAACTCGGGCAACTTACGCTGACCGATGTCTATCATCGCAAAGCTGGCCGCTGGAAACTTCCAGCATTCCTTGTAGATAGTCATTTTACCAGGAATATACCCGAGCCATCGATAATAGCCCAATGCCTGCTGGTCCAATGTCAGAGGTAGACCCAATTCCCTGAAAGGCTTTAGTTCTGACGCGAAAGCAAAGACTCCCCCGGAATTGTAAATATAGAGCGGCTTTTTCCCAATTCTGTCCCGACCTAAAATTAGAGCCTTTCGGTTGAGATCCAGAAAAGCGAAGGCCAGCATGGCATTCAGCTTGCTGATAAAAGATGGCCCTTGATTCGCCAGGCCTGCGAGTAAAACTTCTGTATCCGAACGGGACAGAAACTGCCAATCGGATATCAGCTCCTGCCTCAGCGATTCGTAGTTATAGATTTCGCCGTTGAAAACAATCGAATAGGCATCCCTATGTGCACCCTTCGATCCGACCATGGGCTGGGATCCTGTAGGAGAGAGGTCCAGGATTGCAAGTCGACGATGGCCAAGCCAGCATTCCCGGTCGAATGGGAGCTGATTGAGCAGGATTCCGGATGAGTCAGGACCTCGATGAGCAATCGTATCCAGGGCCGATTGAATTTGCTCCCTGGTAAACCTTCCTCGATCTGCGATTACGCCGAACAAACCACACACATCAACCTCACTGCCAAAAAATCAATTTTTATGAGCCAGACCTTAGGCATTAGGTTTGTGCGCCACGAAATTGTTTGATCAGTTCCCGGTCGGACAGATGCCCATCGATCTTTCGACCCAGGAAATAGTTCGCGGAAGCGCCGTCAACAGCTGCCGGCGCGTTGCGCAGGAATCGATCGCAGTACTTAAGCCAAAAGCATGTGAGCGACACGAATCCGGCGATGAGTTCCCTGGCCAGGTTTGATCGGACAAAGCTCCAGAGAAAATACTTCAGAGACCAAGCCAAGGCCATGCCGGGTCCACCGGCCATGCCACTCTGAATTTCCTCAAATTCTCGAAAAAGTCGCCTATGGCCTAACAGGGTATAGCGAACGAAGTCATAGCGTCCGCCGTGAACTTGTTGAATGAAGGGAGTCTCGGCATAGACAAGCCCGCCATACTTTAAACATCGCTTGATCTCAGCAACACAACGCTGAGGATCGACAACGTGTTCGAGCACGGCTTGAACGATTACGCCATCAAAACTTCCAGATTTGAATGGCAAATCGTGCCCGTCGCAGACGATGGACACTCTTGGCCCAAGTGCAACATCGGTTTCGACGACCTGAATCTTCGGATGCTTGATGAGTTCGTGCAGACCTTCGCCGACCTCACCACAGCCGATCACAAGGATCCTTGGATTTTGACTGAGTTCGAAGAGCTGAGCCAGAATTCTACGGAAATTTTCCGGAGCGACGTAATTCGCCGATATCATAGGCATGAGAGACTTGGCCAGCGACTTGAGTCGATGCATTTTTGGAAAAAAAGTCTCCTGCCTTTTCAAAAAATCGGCCAGGGAGAAAACGCTGCGAGATTCATTTATGAGGATCGGACGATGGTCGACGATCGGGAACCTGGCAGCGCAAGGCTCGGACGTGCACCAGTACTCAGTCTCAGAGTGATCTAAATCCGAGTGGCAGCAGGGACAATTTAGGATGCTCGAGATTTGGGAATCAATTGCATTTGGGCTCGCCTGAGTTTGCAAGAAACCTCTCCGAATGAACTGCGCTTATCAGCGCCAAGAGTCTATCCTAAAACTTCGGCAATACGAAGTGCTGTAAGAGTGATAAGTCGAACTTGCTTATCACGGGAGGTGTGGCTTTCCTGCTTTTTGGGTTTGTGTAGGGACAACGAGCAGGAAACATCGATAGACTCTGAGCACATAAGCTGGATTTTTATCTCGGTCAAATCTATTATATACTTTGGCCAGCGTCATTAGGAATATCGAGCTTAACTGTAATTTTCAAGCTTACGCCTCTGAACTGCATGCGAGCCAGAATAAAATTCATATCCGTAGATCTCTACATAGCCAAAATAACCAGGTTCAAGTTGTCATATGAATTGCTTTTGGGATACCAAAAATGAATATGAGCGCTCATCCTTGTCCCAGTGTCAGTATCATCATCAACTGTTTCAATGGCGCGAAATACCTGAGTGAATCAATCGACTCAGTTCTGGCCCAAACGTTCAAAGACTGGGAATTGATTCTATGGGACAATAGATCGACAGACGAGAGCGCGAAAATATTCAAAAGCTATTCCGATTCCCGCTTTCACTACCATCTTGCCGTAGAACATGTGCCTCTCGGAGAAGCCCGAAATCTGGCGGCTTCGATAGCATCAGGGGAATGGATCGCGTTTCTGGATTGCGACGATATGTGGCACCCTCACAAACTCCAGTTGCAAATGGATAGGATCGCCCGCGGAGACCAGAATCTGGGGCTCGTTTACGGTAATACAGGATTCGTTCACGGGAGCAATTCTCGATCAGTGCGTTACTCCACGACTCAATTTTATGGATTTCGATCCCTCCCAGAAGGTGACATATTTCGCTTTCTATGCGACATGAACTTCATTTCCTTGGTATCTGGCTTAATTCGAAAGTCGATGTTCATCCAGGTAGGAGGCCTTAGCAGCTATCTCAAGCAGTGCGAGGACTACGAAATGTTCTTAAAGATCGCCAGAATTTCAAAAGTGGCTGCCGTCAACGAAGTGTGTTGCTACTACCGACTGCATGATTCAAATCTAACCTTGAGCCAACCGGAATTGTCCTACCTGGAATCCATTCATATCCTCAAGCAATTTCCAAACGACCCTCAAGTTTCCAAGTCTATTTCGAAGTGGAAGGTTCAATTTATGCTTTGGGTCCTGCGGAAGAGGAAAGTCCGATATTTCCTGCGTGTCGCCCCTTACGCCCTCACTTATCAAGTATTTGGCGTTGTTAGTAAAATTCTTTTCCAAAAAGTCAGGCAGAAATTCTTTGTGCTGGCCAGAGACCAGTAAGGGGCACGGGATTAGGCTATGGGAATAATTACAATCGATTTGGATATCAGAAGAAGGATCAAAGAACTCGGCAAGCATACCTCGATTTACTCCTTATCCAGTGTCGCACAGTCCGCGATGTCCTTTTTCCTCTTGCCGCTTTACGTCAATAAATTCACCACTTCGGAGTACGGCGCCTATACTTTGCTGCTCATGTGCAGTGGAATTGGGTCGGCAATTTTCTATTTGGGCATCAACTCCGCTTTGCCTTCCTCCTACTATGAATACAGCGATGAGATCGACCGCGAGAAGGTTTTTAACGCATCCTTCTATTTAACTTTGGCAGGTGCGATCCTACTTTCGATCCTGGGACTGACAATTGCCTCACCCCTATCTGAACTCATTTTCAACACGCCTGACTATCGATGGCACATAGTCGTGTCCTGCATATCTTCCTCATTTTATATCCTGAATCAGCTCATTCTAACTTACTATCGCCTTAAGAAAAAATCTGTCCTGGTAGCGGGAACCAGCTTCGCATCGGTAGCTGCGAATCTGATCTTGGTCTATGTCCTCCTTACGTTCTCCAATTTGGGGGTTTGGGCCCCGATACTCACAACCGTCTTCATTCAGATCATCGTGTTCGGGATCTACTTCGTCAATATAGGCTCTTGCTTGCGACACGGTATCATGAAGCGGGAAATTTCGGCTCAAATGCGCTTCGGCATACTGACCGTGCTATCCGGACTCGCAGCGATGGCTATCGAATGGTCCGATCGGATTTTTCTAAAAAACATCTTGAGCCTGGCTGATGTCGGGGTCTATTCGTTGGCTTTGAGACTTGGATCCATTGCCACGCCCCTGCTTATCACTCCATTTGCGATGGTGTGGAGGCCGATGATCATGGAGTTGAAAAATGACACGAAAAATGCGCAGCTGGTCAAACATGTGCTTGTCCTCTATTGCTTAGCCTCCTTTGCGGTCATCCTCGGCAGTCAACTTTTTACGATCGATGTTTTTCGTTGGTTTGTAAAAACCACCGAATATCATCGGGCAAGCAGTCTGGTCCCTATTGTTGCAGCAGGGATCATGGCAGGCGGACTCATGAACATCACGTGCATGGGTTATTTGTATGTCGGTAAGATTGGTAAGATGGCCGTCCCTTACTATATTTGCGCGCCATTGAGTCTGCTCTTGAATTGGCAGCTTATCCCGCGATTCGGACTTTCAGGCGCAGCTTTTACCAGCCTGCTAATCAACGTCCTTTTGCCGACGCTTTCCTACACTGGCATCCGGTCGCATTTTCATCTTCCCGTCGATTGGTTCAGAATTGCGAAAATCGCCTGTTTATTCGCGTTGGCAAATATTTTGATACGGTATTTTCAACTCAATGTGCGGGATGGGCACTTGCTGGCAAAGATATTTATCATAACTCTTTTTCTGTATGGAGGCGTCTATTTCGCAGTCGGGGGGAAAG
>NZ_DASQYZ010000199.1:0-15830 GCF_035638955.1 Oligoflexus sp.
CTGGCTTTTGCATCTTTACCAAGCACTCAAACGGACGCTTCAAAATTCAACTGTATTTTGATCACCAACTGCGGGTGATGAGGCAGGATACGATCAGGTGGGGACGGAGTCTAACCGTGACTTGCTGGGGCGCTTACCTTCCTTCGAACAGGACAGATCCGAAAATTCGAAGGTCGCTACGCTTGAGGAGAGCGAGGCTACCTAATCGCTCGGCTGGTTGGCTCATTGAAGTCGAGCGCGTCTCCTCTCCAAACGCTCGAGTACAAGCATGAACAGTTAGGGTCAGACCGCTCAGAACTAACAACTGACCAAGTACGCGTCTCAGCCGCAACATGGGATACCACTCCAAAATAGAAATAGAAGGCCTGTCACATGTTTGGATTTGCAAACTAATTGCCGTTATTTTTCTCAATAATATCAATGTGAAAACGTGGAGGTCCATCTCTGGAGTCAGGCCAAGCGTCTGGAATTTTGAGAGTATGTGTTCGAGCCGGTGGCCCCGGATTTCCATGGGGTGCAATATCTTTCTCCAGCTTGTGTCCCCTGTGCTACGTCAGCGGTATTGGGACCGCGTTTGAACCTAAATTGTGCAGGATTTCGCATGAAAATACGTGCCATCATTTTAGTAACGTGCCTTGCAGCTTGGCAAAATGTTTTAGCGGCTCCAGCAGATAGCTCTATATCCGCAATTCTGACATCTAAAAATGCACAGCTGCAAAAGTCATATCAGGATCTGGAAAGCCGCGTGAAATCCCTCGAAGCAGCCCTTGACCGCTTGAAGCAAGTTGAGCTGGCTGCGAATAGTGCCAAGGATGCAGCTGCTGTTGCACAAACCTCTGCCAACAATGCTCAAGCTTCTGCAAATAATGCTCAAGCCACTGCAAACATAGCTCATCATTCTTATACAAACGTCAGCTACGCGGGACTACGAAGCTTTCATGAGGGTTGTGTTCCTAACGACTCAGCAGGACCAAACTGTATGGCAGCGGCTCATCGTTACTGCGGCAGCCTTGGCTTTGCGGCTGGACTAGTTCAGGAAGTTGGCAGCGATGCGTATGCCGTAGCTTGTTTTCGCTAATAAAACCAATTTCAGTTTCAGAGGAACCCGATATGAAAAACTTTATAGTTAAAAGTCTCCTGCTTGCCTCGATCGTGGCGCCTGCAGCCGGGGCCCTCGCCCAGGATAACGCGCAAAATTCATTGCATGCTGTGCAGCAGGCAAGTATCGCCATCCTTAAGAAAAAGTTAGAGGCTCTGGAAGCCCAAAACAAGGACCTGGCTACCCGACTTGCGAAAGTGGAGGGTATAGCGGCTGATAGTGCCACCAAAGGGACAAATGCCCAGACAACAGCCAACGACGCCGTTGCCCGGGCCAACAATGCCCAGGCCACAGCCAATGATGCTGTTAATCGAGCTAACAATGCCAGCAGCCGTGCGGCTAGTCCTGTTGTTATGGTCGGTCATGAATCAGGTCGCCCCTGGGCTCAGTGCCCTGATGGCTACCACTGGATTGGTGGTTTCAACTTTGGCGAGCCCCAGGTGAATGTGGCGTATCCAGAAGTCAACCGCTGGCATAAAAGCTGGGCATGGTTCTGTGCCAAAGACTGAACTCAAGCTCGCTGACAATGAAAAAGCTCTGGATGAGAATCCAGGGCTGTTTTACTTTTCCACCGAAATTTTTAGCTGAGGCCTTGTGTGCTGCAGGGTGGAAAGTTCGTCGGGTAACGCTGGTTTGGAATTGAAGAGAGTTAGACTTTGTACGTTGGCATGGTCCTTCAAAGCCTGAGTCAAACCTTTAAAGCCCTGACTATGCAGGATATTGAGCTGCTTTAGATGGGTCAGGCTTCCAAGCCCTGTGAGATCAACTCCCGCTTCTGTTCCATTGAGTGTCAGTATTTCAAGGCCCTGCCATTGGGCAAGCAGACCCAATTCACTTTGATCGACAGCCTGAAACGTTGCATTCTTAACTGAAGCTAAAAATCGAAGTTCCTTGGGATTGGCAACGGCCTCGAATTTTATAGGTTTCGACGTGGCAACGGCCGCGTTCCAAAGCACATCTAGGCCTTTGCAGGAGATCAGGGCCTCACGCAATGGAGCAAGCTTGGGTTTTTGCTGCTCCGTAGGAATAAGGCTTAAAATAACATTCTGCATCAGGGGCCATGAATCACTCGTGTAATCCTGGCCCTGACAAAGATCTTCCATAGCCAGGTAAAACGGTTTTGATTTCTGACGGTGAACGCCATCCTTGTCAAGCCCTGCTATCCATTTTTTGTAGGGTTCCAGGGGTGTAATCAAGCGCTCAGAGTCGTCGCAGCGAAAAGACGACGATGTGAGGGGATAGGAAAGCCCGGTTAGAAAGCCTACAAGTCTTTTGTCGTGGCCCGCTTCATGAACAACAGAACCCCCCGAGTCCCCATAGCATGGCCTATCGCGGCCCTGAGCTTCCATCAAGAGCAGAGGGGTCAGTCTTGGACCCTGGAGGGAGCTGACCCACTTAAGGGGTATTCTGACGACCTGGAGGGTATCAGGACGCACGGTTTCCAGAACGAACGACCCGGGAGGATTCGGCTTTGGAATCCAATCTTTCAGTTCTTGAAAATTTGGCCAAGGTTTTTGCAGGTCCAAAACGGCGATGTCGTAGCTGGGAAAGTAACCCTCACGATCGACCAGGGATCGAACACTGGCGACGTCTTGAAAATGTTTGCCAGGCACAGATTTGAGCAAAATACTTTTAGGATCAAGGTCGCTCAAACAATGGAGGGGAACGAGAACCTGAGTCGGTCGATAAACCACAGCATTACAGATAAACTTTTTGTCCTGGGCTTTCACCAAAACAGCTCGAGGCATTGTGGAGGCAAGTCCTGGTATGGACAAGAACCACAACGCCATAGCCGCAACCAGGTTAATTACGTTTCCCAAGTATAATACCCTCAACTTTTCTGCAAACGTCGGGGTGAGCACACTGTTTGAAATAGTCCTGAAGGATGGCAATCGCGCCGGCTCGGTCCACTTCGCCCTTGCCTAAGACATCTATCAAATTCATCGCTACGTTGGGATCTTTTTCCTGAAAGAGCATGGTCCGCAGCTGGGCCAGTTGATCGCCCTGGTATTGCTTGTCATCGAGGTATTTGCTGGCATCACGTCGAACGCTGAGGTCAGCATCATGATGGGCCAGGTTCAGCAGGATCTGCTTGGATGGTTCGGAGCCAGGTCCGTCAACTCGTCTAAGCATCTCGGCGCCAAACTGCCGCTCACGGGCTTGTTTCGATCCGACGTAGGGATTGGCAAACTCCAGAGTATTGGGATGACCAAGGTTGCCGAGTGCCACCACATAGGGACGTTTGTTCTCCAGAGTTGCTTCTGTGCTGATACCTTTTTCGATCCGCTCCAAAACCGCATCCTTGATAGAAGGATCAATCGCTTCGTGCCCCACGCTGCCCAGGTGCATCACGACATTCGAATAATTTGGGTCTTCGTGCGGTGTTTCATCATGCATCTGAATCAATCGTTCCGCCAGCTGCGTGTCGAGGTTCTTGTCGAGTGCAAAGTTAAAAAGAACCTGATTGACCTTTTCCGGGTTGTCCCAATGTTCCTTGGTGAAGTCGAGGAGTTTATTCTGCAGTTCCGGGTTGTCGGACTTAAGCATCACCATAGCCAGGATGTCGAATCTACTATCCTTGCCGTCGAGTTCGTCCATCTGCTGGAGGATAATCCCGCTCAATTCGGGATGAAGCTTAAGGAAAGCCAGAAGGATTTCATAGAGGCGGTAGGAGTCAACGATGCGTACGCCGCTGCCGAGATCGAGGAACTCCTGGAACTTGGTTTTGAAATCCAGACCCTCGATGCGCTTTTGAAGAATCGCGAGCTCAGCTTCTTTGAATTCTTCCAGCCCATGGAGTGTGCCGGGTTGCGTGGCCAGTTTCAGCTGGTCGAGATTGAGCCGCTGCTTGCCTTCGGTGGCTTCCTCCTGAACATATTGAACAGACAGTGCCGTATGCTCTTCCTGGACAATACTTTCGCCCGAATAGTTCTGGGCCTTTGTTACGCCAGTGGCGGAGACAAGTCTCAATTGACCCTCACCCAGGTCGTATTGATATTCGCCGCTCAGTTGAGAACGCTTTCTCGGCGAGGGCATACGTTCCGTCGCATAGCCTTCAATACTTTTCTTGATGCGCATCGGTCCAAATTCTTTGACCGTCTGTTGCACCCATCGAGCATCGGCCTTATGCGGCTCCTGAAGACGACCTGCGCGGAGCTGAGGCAAGGCTTCATTTAAGATCGTCCGCACAAGATTGCGGGACACGGTGTTGGAAGTTTTTGCGAACAACAGCTGGGATATGCCACCGCGATTACCGAGTGTAAAATACACAGGGGTCTTCAAACCTTCCCGGGTTGAATCGGTGATCTGCTTGGATTTGTCGGCCAGGATAAACTCGACCGAGGGAGTTGGCAACACGAGGGCAAAATGAGTTGCCTTGTCATTGCTTTCCAGGACCACGAACTGAGCTGCCAACTCTTGCATTTTCACTTCATAAGGGATGGGCGTAGCTGGTGCGGTACCCTGAGTCGCCCAGGCTTTTTCGAAGGCAGTCCAGCCTTTTTGCTGCAACTCGATTGTGTAGACGTAGGTTTTTCCGGCTTCCCACGTATAGCGTCGTGATTGAAGATCTTTATTGTCGAGAAAATGAGCCCGGTAAAAAAAGTAGCCGAGTATCACCACACCGACTGTTATGGCCATTCCGAACTGAAAAGCTTTCTTTTTCACCAGACTCATATCTCAACCTTCATTACTTTGTAACAGTTTCAACAACAGCATCTTTTTTCTGATTCACTGCAGCCATTTCTTTCAGGATGCTGGCTTTGACGCCAGATACCTGCCGTGCTTCGTCTGAATTCACAAAAGTCGCGATTTCCTTGAAAATCTGGGACTCTTTGACTTTGACCGAGCTTTCCAACTCAACCAGCTGCTTCTCTTTTTCGTCCAGGTCGGAGATTTGCTCCAGGACAGCCACCTGTTCGTGATTGAAGGTATTGGCATCACCCTCAATCTTGCGGCCCTCGGGACCAACGAATATCTTATAGTTTAGGAAGCGGCGGTCGTCATTGTAACCTTCCCAGTTCACGAGGTCGACTTCATACCGGACGCGCAGGCCATCGATCGTCGTTTTAGGAACACCCATCGCGCAGCACTTGAATTTCTTTTTGAGCTTTTTAATGCCCTTGGAAACCTGACCACCGATATTGTTTGCGAAGTCCTGAACAATTTTAGCAGCTTTTGGTGAAACTGCGGCAACATTTTTCAGAATCGACTGAGCGGCATCGCCCAGGTCTTTAATAGTATCAATGATCCCTTCCAGCAGCTCGCCCAGTGGTCCCATAGGATCCACGAAGGCGAAGCCATAGAGGCGACCGTTGAGCATGCCGATGTGGGAATCACCGGTCAAAGCACCTTCAATCACAGGATATCCCGAACCCCGGAACTTGATAGCCGCTTCGCCACGTAAGTCGGCGCGTGCTTCGATCAGGCTCACTTCGCCGCCGACACCGGCTTCGATCACGTCCTGCACACCGACAGACGCTTCGCCATAAGCTTTGGCGTTCATCGCGGCAAACGTATTCGCGTGAACGGACAGGAGGTTAATACCGAGGCCCCAGCCGACCTGCCCTGTGAACGAGCCGCCTACCCGCAGTACGCAGGGAATAGGGCCCACCGAAAACTGCTGAGCATAGTTTTCAGCCCAGTCCTTATACAAAGCTCGATCGTCACCTTCTTCGATCTTGAAATCCTTGACCGCGCCTTTCTTCTCAATACAGGCGCCAATGATACAGAATTTAAGGAGACCACGTGCGTTCTCATCATCCATGTAACTGTCGAGGGTCGCTTCGAAAATTCTTTGGTCGAGGACTTCGAAGAGTTTCAAGCCGGCAACAGCCTGACCCTGAAATGACTGAATGGTCTTCTTTTTGCCGCCTTCCTGCTTTTGGCCCCCACGCAATTCGGCCCAGGCATTGGCATAAATCAGGGCCGAGCTACGGTCGCCCATCGTAAAGCCAGGCCATTGATAGCTTTTTTGCAGATCCAAATCATAACGGCGTTCCAACACGGTCTGTGGAAACGTTGGAACGGCGGGCAGCTGCAGTTCGGGTGGCAGGAGTTCTGATGCCGTGGTCGCCAGCGTGAAAATCTTTTCCGGTGTAGGATTCTTCAAAGCATCTTGAACCGACTTCAGCTGCTCTTTAACAGCTTCGATATTCGCAGGGGTGACCCATTGCGTCATTTGAAAGAGGGGGTTGTCTTCGGTAAGACCAAGCTCTTCCATCAATGCATCGCGTTTTGCCATGATCTCGTTCAGCATGTCACCGCCGCCAAGGCTGTCAAACATGGTGAGTCCGAGACCGCAGAATATCTTTTCCTGCTGATTCAGTTTGGGAACCAAATCTTTCACTTTAATGCGCTTGCCGCCAAGGCTGACGCTGTCATTATCCTGATAAGTCTGACCAGTCAAAGGATTGGTGCCCAGGGTCGCCGCCGACACGCTGCCGCATTTGCTTTCGTTCAAATTGAAGTTGGTTGCCATCTTTTCGAGATCGAGGTCCGTGGCACTTCGAACCTGGCGCAGCCAGAGATCGGGGTTCGCGACCTGAGTGATGATAGCTTTCGGATCACCTTCGCGAAGCGTCTCACCGATCGAATTCAAAGCCTGTTCAAATCGGTTCAGGAATTTGACAGCTTCGCCCGCATAGTAGGGTTCGAATTGACCATTTTTTTCGAGCAGAACGATATCGGACTCCGATAGCGGCATCGAAGTCATAGGATCCATAAATTCGGCAGGATCCAAAGGTTCAAAATCGCGTTTTGTCTGGTGATCGAAGTTAAGCTGCAGGTAGCTCTTCACTTCCGACAGATCCTGCGCACAGACTGCCTGGGGCAGTGCGACAAAGCTCAGGCCTGCCAGCATCATTCGAGAGTGTTTCATGAGATTGATTGTTTTCACTGGCTTGCTCCGGTATTCACGATGGTCGAGCCTTGGCCGGCCTGGTAGAGCATCTTTTCGAAATAGGCAAGATCCGCTTGCGACCATTTCTGGATTTTAAAGAAATTCATGTCCACACTATTGAGGACCCGCAGCATTTCGCAGTCGACTCCCGACCAGCTCATGCTTTTCCGACAAAGCGCAGTCAAGCGTGCTCTTTCGGTTTTTGCCAGGTTCCCCACAGCCTTGGCCATGGAACCCTGACTAACCTTGGCTTTCAATTTGTCCTGAAACGTTTTCAGGCCCGTGGTGATGCGTTCGGCCTTGAGCTTGCGGATCTGATCCCCAGCTTCAAAGGAGCCGATTTCCTGGAGCAGCTTCGCGCTCTGCGCCACCAGGACCTTTTCCCGATCCAGGGCTGTGAAGAGAAAGCCGGTATCCACCAGGGCGATACCCTTGTTCAGGCCGTATTCGAAATCCACAATCTTCGGATCCATTTCTTTGCTGAATTGGATGAAGGCTTTGGTTTCGGCAATCTGCGCTTCCAGCTCAGGAAACTGGATGGCCAGGAGAGTGATCTGGGCAATCACATAGTCCGAGACAAGCGTCATCTGTTTCTGCAGTGTTTTTACTTTTTCTTTTTCCAGTTCGGTCGAAAGCGTGTCAACCGTTGCTATAAGCTCCGAATGACGCTGATTCAGGGTCTTGACGAAGTCAGCATATTTCGGCCAGCTGGCCTCTTGCAGGAGAGGCCGGCCTTTGAGGTTGGTCGCGACCAGGGCACTGCGATCAGCAATCTGAAGGGCCGCTTGAGCCAGTTTGAAATAATCGCGGTTCAGAACTTCAATTTTATCTTGAACTTCGATACCAAAGCTTGCGAAGTTGGAACGGTTGATCAACTTGCTCCCTTCGGCAATGTTCTTCCACTGAGTCAGCCATGCATCGGCATTCGTCAGCCAGCTTTCCACATCCTTTTTCAAACCGCTGGAGCCCATGACCATCTCGGACTGGATGGATTTGATCGCAGCAAACTGAGTGCTCAAATCAGCTGTGCCGGAGTCCATTTGGCGAATGGCGTTTTCGCGTTGGCTGAGTTCTGTTCGACGGGCAGTAATCTGATCCATTTCTGCAAGATCGATAGCTGCCAATGCCTTGCCGTTCCAGATCGCCATGACGAGCAGGGAAGCTGAGACGGGAACGTTCCACTTTTTCATAGTTTCCACCTTGTCGAGTAAGAAGCGACTTGCCGTCGATCAGTTCGTGCCTTTGATCATTTTATCCAGCTGCTCTCTCAGTGTGCCGATTCGAGTCCGGAGAGTGGCTTCAATGCGCTTGACCTTTGCCATATAGGAATTGGCTTCGGCCAATGATGTTTCGAGAACTTTACGAGCACCTTGGATGGCCGTGTCGAGGTTGACGACAGCCGATGATTGGCTCGACGCAATCTTGCTCAAGGAGATCTCGAGGTTCTGCAGGTAGATCAAGAACACGTGAGAATCCTGGTCAGCACTTGTTACATAATCGAGAGTCACGGCATAGCCGGCTTCGTAACCCGCTTCCTTGTCTTTTTTCTCGAGTTCATCCTTGGTCATGATGTTCTGGCTTAGGATTTTCAGTGTCACAGGATCAGCGGCACCAGACAAGCAGGCATTAATATCGATTGTGTAGTGCTGGGCTAACTCAGCTTGAGAACAGGTTCTGTCTCCGCAGATCCCTTTAAGCAGTTCGTCTGCATTGGGTTCTTTCCAGTCGGTGTTGCTGGCAATGAAATCTTTTTCTGCCGTCACGACGCTGTAAAGGTTGTTGATCAACTCGATGTGGTTATGAATCCATGTACAAGCAGGTGCATTCACTGTTGTTGTGTTGATCTTAAGATTTTCCAGAGCTTCAATATGTTTCCGTTCACTTTCCAAAGTTTGACCAAGGAACGTGGCTTTATATTGGAGCAGGGTGATTGTATCGGCAGTCGGAACTTTGTTGGAGTTAATGTTACAGGTTGGGCGATCCTGGGCCAGCGCGATGCCCTGGCAACGTACAACCGACAACCAGAGGGATCGGTCTTCGCCTACTTCATCGCTTACGAAAAGGTTGGAAATGCTCGATGCATCGGTTTTTGTGTAGGACAAATCGAGTTCCAGCAGTTCAGGCTGTCTTTTGAATAATTTAACTTGAGTAAAGTCATTGTGATTCGCCAGGATGGTTTCCACTTTAGCGAGACGCGGCAAATCGAAGCCATCCTTCACGCCGTTGTAACTCATGTCCAGGTACTGCAGGTCCTGGCTTTTTTCGAGTTCGGCAAAGTTGCCAACTGCGTTCTGCTTAATGTCAAGGAAAGCGAGTTTAGGTTTGTTCGCAAGTCCTGTGATGTTCGTTAGACCCGCATTTTGTGCACCCAAATGCTGCAGCGAAGCAAAGTTCTGGAAATCAGACCCTGCACGAGGTGTTTGGTTGGTTGTCAGATAGCTCAATCCAGGAGCATCGAGTTGAGCCAGGGGTAAGTTACTCATGTCGATCGACAGTGATGTCAGCTTTTTGAACCCGGTGAGATCGGCAGTGGACAGATCCAGGGTGGTACCACTCGTGTTCAATGAAGTCAGACGACCTTTGAGAGCACTGAATGGAACTTTCACGTTTTGACCATCGACTGTCGCAAGACCGTTCAGGGTGGCGATATTCGAAACTTCGCTTAGATCGGTCACGGCCGTACCGACCAACTGCAGGCTTTTCAGAGTTTTGCCGTAGGAACTGCTCGAGATCCCATTGATATTTTGCAGCGCCGAGCTCTTGATCGTCAGGCTTTCCAATGGTTTGATACCGTCGAATGCAACCATTTGGGCGATCGAGTCGTTGTAAACCATAAGGTCGGTCAGAGCAGGGATCTCACGCAATGGAGCCAGGTTAAGTGCGCCTTCCGATTTGATCCAAAGCGTTTTCAGTTTTGGTAGATTTTTTATGGCTGAAAGATCGATTGTTTTGTTTGTGAAAATATACAGGGCTTCCAGTTCCTGGAAACTGGACAGGTTGCTGATATTCTCAAGAACTTCGGAATCGATCCAAAGGGATTTGATCTTGTTGGGACCGGAGATATCAATCGACTTCAGACTTGTGCTGAGAATCGACACATTCTTCAGTTTACTGAGGCCCTGAATGCCGTTAAGGCTTTGCACGGAGCTGCCCAGGATTGTGAGGCTTTCGAGCGAGCCCAGGGTCTTAAGCCCTTGCAGGTCGACATTGCCCTCGACCAAATAGGTCTCGAGCTCGGCCAACTTGCTTGCTGTTGCGAGCATTTCAGCATCAACAGGGGTTTTGGTGCTGATGGAAGTGACAGTCTTGAGTTCGTTCCTTGCCGTGCTGCAGTCCGAGGCGCTAACAGCATTCATAATGGCACCAGCTGAACTGGAACCGGTCCCGCAGGCGCTGGAAAAGTCCTGCTTCAGGGACGAAGCGGAATTGGTGCTGGAGTCAACCGAGCATCCCGCCATGTAAACAGTGTACAAACCAAGTACCAGAAACCTGGACGAGATCCTCATTTCGATGCCTTTCTTAATTACTTAATAATATCAATGAAGTATGAATCTGTGAGACGGAAATCTCACGAATCTCTTAGAAGCGCGCTCAGTAGAACCTGGAACATCAGGTTTATTGCAGGTTTCGAGATAAAAAGGAGAAGAGGTCAAGGGGTAAGATTGGGGGAAAAACAAAGAAACCACCCAACTGAGAGGTGGTTTCTGTTTTGACAATCTAGTCGCCAATACGCAGGTAGCAGTAGCGGCCTTGCTTGACAGTCAGGACGTGGGGCATGTCATCAGCATAAAGTTCCAGGACTTTGATGCCCGATCTTATTCCACAGTGCGCCTTGAATTCCGCATACCTGGGATCATCGCCCGACTCAACACTCCAGTAGGTGAGACGTTTAAGGTCAAATGTAACACCGAGTCCCAATGATGCAATTGTCACGTCCGAAGACTTTTCCAGAAATTTCATGCCTGTGTTGGGCGAACGAATGACCATCATGCGACGTTTTTTCTTCCCAGACAACTTCTCCATCAGATAGATGCGATCTGACTTCCCGTCCTGATCGATGTCCAGCTCGGGGACACACAGACCCGGGCCTGGATCAAGGCAGACTGCTTTCCAGTTCGGGTCTTTTTTGTTCGATCTGACTTCGCCTTCGACTTTGGAAAGATCTGCTTCCAGGTCGTCGCAGTAGCCGGATTTAAAACTGGCTTTGGCGGCAGTGTCGAGGCACACTTTTTTGCGTTCTGATTCCTTGGCGAGAGACAGAGGTGTTGGAACGACGCTTGCCAAAAAAATGACTTTTAATATTGTGCTTCGCATGATTGACCTTTATCTAAACAGGACATGGATATGGTTGTCATGACCGGGGTAATGCCTGAAGATGCTGGATTTTCCACGAACTGGATCCAGGACGTACTGGCCGTCTTTCTTGATAAAAGGACTGATATAGCGACCGTCAGACGCTTTAACATCTGTCAATTCCTGCACACGTTTGATCACGCTGTCAATAGCATCCGCTCGTTTAACAAGATTGACCTTCTTTGGGTCTTTCCTATCACTGTCGGTCACGTGGGCTTTCTTCAGATAGAAATAAATCAGACTAACGGAATCGGCGAAAGATTTATCATCAAGCAATTTGAGTACATCGTTCACAGTTTTATCTGTGTTGTATCCATGGGAAAGATCAAAGCTTTTACCATCCGTATGGGAACCATGAGGATAGAAGTAACCGCCATGGATATTGGCTGCGTCTGTTACCATCATCGTTGTAAATTGCTCAACGTGCTTGAAGGTATCTGCGCGAGCCCATTTGTCGCCTCCAAAAGACCGATCCAGGTCATCCGTGCCAGCTATATTTTTATCAGGGTACCATGTCAGGGGGTTGATTTTGATCGCATAAGCTTTGGTTTTAACGGTGGTGCCTGTTTTAATCCGAACAAGAAGTTGAACCTTATAACCCTTGGCATCCGACCGCGGAACGATCGTCTGGGGGAAGCGGAACAACGGGGCTCGAGTTGTGACAGTCGCGGTTTCGTTCGGTGCAACCGTCCTAACCAACGCGTTCTTCACTGATGGATCGTAGATTTCTCCGATACCAAGCTCTTTAACCCCATCATAAATGACCAGTTTAATATCTTCGATATTGGCGCCTTTCGCAGACGAAATGCCTAAATTACCCCACAAGCTGTGGAAGCCTTTTAGTTTCGGATCAAAGACGCATTTGTCGGCACAAGGACCAAGGCTGATATTTTCCAGAGGAGCTGGGCGAAGGGAACGCTCGATGATGGCTTCAGTCACTTTCTTGGGATCAGTCTTATCTTTTATCTTTACAATTTTTGTGTAGACAGTTTTATCAACACCATCATCGAGACTAAATGTGTCGACAGCCACCTCATCTTCACGAACTTCCCCCACGATCAGCTCGGGAACGCCATAGGTCTGGTCAAACGAGGTCATTTTTATTGTAACTTCGACCGGTTCCGCGCTGTTGCTTACAATGTGCTCGATTTGGTCAAAAAAGAGGCCATTGGACGCTGGAGATATGGATGATGAATCCAAATTTCCTAAGTACTCAGTGACCGCCCCTTGAGCGTTTCTGACTTGAACGACATACTCACCCAAGGCCCGAGGGTTGTAGATGGAGCCGGCATCAAAGCCCCGAACCCGCAGCGCAAAGCTGAGCTCCAGGGTCCGGCGTCCTTTGGTGGGCTGAAAGGTTTTAACCAGTTCTGCGGTCTGACCGACGTCAGGCGAAATCACAACATAGTTTTTCTCATCATGCAAAACAAAAGGCGTATCAGTAAGGTAGCGGGCGGCGTTCACCGACGAAGTCCGAGTTGTGTTGAACATTTCGTTGCGTCGGATGGCTGCGACTGGCCCGGGTGATGTTGAACCACCGGCTATGCTCACAGCGCCCGTTCCGCCGTCCTTTAAATCCTTGCCTTTTACAACTCGGAACGCTTGTGATCCATTCACAATGGTCCAACCTGCAAGACCCTTCGACCAATCAAGGTTTTCATTGGTGCTTAGGTTTGCGAGGCGGCCACCTTGAAGTGTCGCGCCGGTCGCCATCGCCGTAAAAAACTCAGTATAGGATAAACCCAGCCCAGGGAAATCGATTCGAGCTACAGCGGCCATTTTCGGTACGTTTTTGAAAACCAGTTCATTCCCTTCAAACCAGCCGCGACCGCGTGCTGCAATCTCAGGATTCAAGATAAGGTCAGCTCTCATATCCAGTTCGGCGGAATTGATGACTTCTGGCGCCGCCAGTCGTATCGTGCGACTGCCTGCGTATACTTGAATTTCTTCTTCGAAGATCGGGGTGTTATCTGCATCCACGGCAACGAGACTCAAGGCGTTTACGCCTTCCAAAAGGGCCTGTTTTAGAGTGAAGCGCGTTCCATTTGTGATGATGTCGCTGGCTTCAATGGCGACGCCGTTCAATGTGAATGAAAAATCAAACTCCGTAAATGAAGATGATAGTTCGACCGTCGGATTCGAGCCCACGGGCATGAAACTGCCGTCTACACCTTCGACGAGCTGAAAGCTAAAGTTCGTTTGCTGAATTGGAAGTTGATTACTGATGGAGCTACTTAAAAAATCCTTGATCTCTGGCTCGACGAGATTCAAATAAACTGAATACTTCCCGTCAGCATCAGAGCTGTCATTTGACTTTCGATAGGAAGCCAAGCCCACCAATGCGCCTTGGCTGTTTAAAACCGGGCCGCCTTGGTCGCCATCAACGCTGAGACCACTTTCTTGAACAGTCGTGAAAAATTGCTTGCCAAAGGTATCCGCTTCGAATTTATCCAGAATGGTATCAAAAGTTTTAAGGTAACGAAGAATTGTATAACCGCCGTCACACTTTTCATTGGTCTGGAGTTTTTCACAGCCGGCGCCGAAAACTTTCAGGTTGCTCCCGACGGCCGGGTGGTGATCAGAAAGTGCAGCAACAGAAACCTTGCCATCAATCAAGGTCGGAAAACTGGCCAAACGAATAAGGGCCACATTGTAGGGGCTGGTCTCCCCATCGTTCGCTTCATAATTGGGATGAATATTGATGTTGGTGATAATTGGGGCCGGAGCCCGCGTCCCGTCGCCCGTAACCAGTAGGGTCAATTGAACCGGATTGTTGCCAGACCCTGACAAGCAGCTGGCTGCTGTGAGAACCTGCGTTGAAGAAACCCGGACACCAGTACAGGTCTTGGTCAAATAAACACCGCCGACAGGATCGGGATAACGGAGCAGGAGACCAACGGCCGGTCCCTTTTCACCAGCCGAAACCGGCCTGCCACCGACGATCCCGAGTTTGGAAGTCCCCACGTTCGACGTGCCGCATCCACTTAATAGAGTGAGAAGGCTCATTAAAACAAATGAATACGCAAGCGAACAAGGGAGCCGAAGCATGGACTTCTCCTGAATTTCGGACATTTTTGGGTTGAGGTTGAGGGCTGTTCTTTAACAGCTCCTCAGGGGATTCTCATCGCTTTCGAATATTGCAGCTGGGGCCTTAGGGCAGAATCGATCCGTAGTTGTGGATCATGTTGGCCATGAAGACGCAATCCCAGCCCATGCTTTCAAGCCAAGGTTGCTGATCTGAATCGCGCTCCCAGCTCCATTGAAAACGGCGGAACTCATTATTTTGACCGGGTTTAGGGCAGTAGGCCAAAACTTTGTCCACAACTTGTGATGAAGGACCTTCGACGAGAAGTTGGAAGAATGGATTGCCTTGATCCCTGTTATAGACCTTGGAGGCTATAAGGCGCGACCGTTCCACAGAAGATTGCATGGTGAGACGGAGGAAGGATGAAACAGCTTTAAGATGCAGTGTATATCCGCGTGGTTCCCGTTCGGCTGTCTCAATTTCCAGATCTCCGACGTCCAGGGTCTCGTGCTTGTTCATCTCTTTATGAGCGGGAAGGCCAAGAAAATCCCAAACACGCTTAAAGAGGGCCCACGTCGCCGGAGTCATCGTACAGCGTCCATCAGTGTCGTCTCGACAGACTCTGTAGAGGTGAAGGATACAGGCTTTGGAATTAAAAGGATTTTTGATGCTACAGGTCTTGTTGTCATTGATCCACGACAGCCAGCGTTGCGCGGCATCCACATCCCGCTTTTTTACAATATAAAGGAGCGCGCCTAATGTCTGGTCGCGTGAGAACGAGTTATCTTGGCCGAGGTTGCCAGGATTTCGTCGTGGTGAGCGCCAAAACTGACCATTTTCGTCCTGCGATGCTTGAACCGCCGAGCATGCTGCTTCCTCACCCGACATACACAGCAAGCCATTGAAAATGATGGAATCGCCATCATCACAGTCTTCCTTGGAAGGCGTAGCGCCGCAGTAGCGGACAACTTCGTTCCTCCAATAAGTTTCTGACTCTTCGAGCGACTGAGCTTGAGCGTGTGCGGCCGAAAGCAAAACTATGGACATAATAATTTTGAGCAGGTTCATGGCGATCTTCCTTTAAGTAAAGCCTGAAGCGCTCAAGAGTCATGACGTTCACGCATATTGCACGGAACCGCAAACGGACCCTTTAATCTATGTCATTTAGTGCTTTGAAAAAAAATGACAAAACAGGAAGAGGAATGCTTGACGAAAAAAACTCAAAGGCATATAACCAGCTTCCTCGCAACTGAGTGAGAAAAAAGAAGAGAAAACAAGGCAACTTGCGGAACTTCTCTCCCTCGGAAAACGAAAGGTTCTTTGAAAACTGAATAGAAGACAGAAAGAAGAAGCGCGAACGTCAATTCTGATGTTTCATCTTCGGATGAGATGTCGGGTTAAAATAAAAAAAAGCGAGCTTCGGCTCGTCCTGGATTTAAACTTTAGAGTTTGAT
>NZ_DASQYZ010000200.1:0-2897 GCF_035638955.1 Oligoflexus sp.
TGAGTTCTTTAAAGGGAAATGGCCTGTTACCGAGACGCTTCAGCAGTGGATGCGAACTTCTCAAACAGAGCCCAAGTGGCTCCGTGCCGAGCTTCCGGATTTCGATTTGGGGATGAACGAGCGGACTGAAGCACAGTCCAAAGTCGATTTCTCCGCGAGCGACAGCCTGGAGAATTTCCACCGAACGCATGCTGTAAGCTTCGATGGTCAGCTTAGGTCTGTCCTTGGAAATGATCATGAGGCAGGACATAAGCTGACGCAGTAAATGACCGTGCGTCCCCGCCACCCTCAGGTGTTCCGGATGCTCCTTCATATTCCCACTCATTTCCTCACGAATACGTTTCAAATGCGCCAGGAGGTTTTCTGACTTGACCTTAAAGTGATGGCCCTGTTGAGTCAGCACGATGTTCCGGCCCGATTTGGAGAAAAGCTCCAAGCCTAAGTCATCTTCGATGGCAGCAACGGCATGGCTCACTGCACTCGGACTAATGGCGAGGCTTTTCGCGGCGCGACCAACGTGTTCCAGGCGCGCGACTTCAAGAAAGTATCGGATGTGGTCAAAATTCATTTCATTTTCCTGCACGATTTCGTTCTGAATATTTCATTTTACAGAATGAATGACCTAGCGTAAAGAAGAGTCTGGCAGGGCTGTCATTGGGTAGCTAAAGCTCTGCAAAATAATACGAAAACAACAAGGAAAATATCATGTCCGTACTCAACCGCTGCGTTCCGCCAGCACTGTTCTTTGCAGTTTGCTCTCTGTCTTCAGCCGCAGTTCACGCCGAACCTCTAGTCTCGCCGCTTGCGGCCCAGTGTTTGAGCAGCGAAGCTTCCAAGGTTGAAGGCCGGGGGCTTGCGCTTCCCAATTTCGAGATCCTGTTTTTCGCTGATAAAATGACAGCTCAGATCATCACCGTTGATGGTGAGCTCATCGTTATTGACAATTTGAAGGCAAGCGGAAATTTCATTGGTGATTCCCTTGTACCCAACTCCCCGCTCCTCGCGGCTAAAGGTAACACCGTATCACCTTATTCTGGCGAAGTGGTGGCATTGGATCTGAAGGTTGGATTTCAAATGTGGATCGGTGGCGCATATGGCCACGTGACCCTCACGCGCAATGGGGTCCCGACCCAGGGCGAGGTTTTCTGCCGGCCATTGAGGAACTAAGGGCGACAGTTATCAAATTAGGTTGTGTTGCGTCTGCAAACGCAACACAACCAACTTTTCAGGAGGCATGAAAATTTTTAAAACATCCCATTCGGCATCGTTCAGATCGCTTTGATATGGTTTCCTATCCATGGAAGCCTAAACTTACCTTGGTGTTCTGGTGAGTCATAACTCGCACCGAGTCTTTATTCAATTCGGGAAGTTTCTTCACTCCAAATGGCTGACCATGGCCTTTTTAAACAGGCTCTGAGGGCTGGCACTAATCCCCTCGCTGTGAACTATAGTCAACAATATTGGAGTATTGTTCAGTTTTTCAGCGGCACCATTAAGCAGATGCCACCTGCAAAATATCAAGCATGGCTTTCGCCTCAAAAAAAACAGAAGAGTTCAGTTGAAATTAAGCGGACTGGAGATTCCACAACTTTGGGAACGCTGTCACTTAACCAAATCAACGCCAGTCAATCCAATCCAGTCCTCTGTCGACCCCTGTGAATAGTTTTTACTGACTCAATTTAACTTGCAGATGCCGCCCCCAAAGGGTACCAGGGGAGGTGAAATGCGTAATTTTTTAGTTACAATTAACTCTGTGGACTCACTCATGTTTAAAATTGCCAAGCTTTTTTCGTGTCAAATTGCGGGTCTATTTCTTGCAACATTCTCCGGCAGTGCATTTGCTGCAGGAGAAGCTCAAATTCGATGTCAGCTTCAAATCGAGGATTATCGGGTAACACCCAGAGCGGTTAAGTTGCTTTCAAAATTCCCTGCCCGCCAAGTCATCGGTCAATTGTTTAGCGAGACTTATGAAGCAAAATTTGATGGTCAAACACTTCACGCGACTCTCCAAGCTCAAACCGAGTGGCGCAAATCGGTAAGTTTTGCCAGCTCAGAAGAGCTTAAAATTCAGGAGCTGGAAGTCACTATCGAAAATCCGTGGCATGGCACTGTGCAGACTATTAAGCAATCCGACCCTGGTCTCGCAACTTTTGATGGGTCTGCAGGGTATTTGTTTGCTCGTACCTGGCGAAAAGAAGGCAAGCCTGTAGGTGATATTGCTGTGACATTTGTCTGCGAAATTTTAAATGCGGTAAGAAAAATAAACTAAGCGATTGGGCCTTGGTGATCAGTATTAACCCAGGGCCCCAGAAAGTATGTCTAAAATCTGCACAATCATCGAATATTATTGACTATACTTAACAGCCAGGGGACTAGCGCTAAGCGGCATGTTACTGAGGATAAGCTTCAGGAGGCGATCGTAAAAGTCATCAATTCCTACAATCGCTTCACCTTGCCAAAGCTTTGGGGCACCGGAAAGAGTGCTTCTGCTGATGGTACGCAATGGGATATGTACGAAAAGAACCTGCTCTCTGAATATCATATTCGCTACGGAGGCTGGGGAGGCATAGTGAGGTTAACCCGGATTCCGTGGAGCCATCTGTTAAGATGAATCCATGAATATAGGGAGTCCAGCTTTGAAGCCAGAAAAGTCTGCCAAATCAAAAAGTAAGCGTCGAACCTTTTCCGGTTGTGTTGCGTTTGCAGAAGCTGAGCGAGGTGAAGCAAGGATTGGCGAACGATCATGCAGCGACGGAATAGAAGATCTCTGCAGAGGTATCACCCTCTGCTCTGACCTGCCGTTTTCGAATGATCCTCATCGACTCAAAGCCACCAATTGTAATCCTTGCCGTTCGAAACCTCCCAAAGCCCAAGGTGGCTCTGCATAGCTGCTTGAT
>NZ_DASQYZ010000201.1:0-60483 GCF_035638955.1 Oligoflexus sp.
GGAGCGGTCCATGACCGCGACCACAATGCTGCGAAGAACATTCTCCGTCTCGGACGTGAGACGCTGAGCCTTGGGCATCGTGCCTGAAGCAAGGGAAGCTCCCTCCATAGCGGTACTCCGCTTGGAGGGAGAGGATGTCACTTGATGTCCGCCAGTTTCAGTCTTATGGAGTTCGCTATAACAGAAACAGAACTCAGACTCATGGCAGCCGCGGCAATCATTGGATTAAGCAGCAAGTGGAAGAAGGGATAAAGCAGCCCTGCTGCCACTGGAATACCAGCTGCGTTATAACCAAATGCGAAGAATAGATTCTGCTTAATATTTCTGATGGTGGCACGACTCAACTTCCTGGCTTTGACAATCCCCCCCAGATCTCCTTTGACAAGTGTAACCCCGGCACTTTCCATGGCAATGTCAGTCCCGGTACCCATGGCGATACCAACATGGGCTTTGGCCAGGGCCGGAGCATCGTTGATTCCATCCCCGGCCATAGCCACTATATGGCCCTTGGCCTGGAGTTGAGCCACGTAGTCCACTTTCTGATGAGGGAGCACCTCAGCCACGACATCATCCAGAGCTAATTTTCCAGCCACGGCCTGAGCCGTCGTTCGGCTATCACCGGTTAGCATAATAACCCTGACGCCATCGCTTTGCATTTGTTCAACTGCAAGGCGGGCGGAATCCTTGATAGGGTCTGCCACACTTATAAGTCCAGCAAGCGTACCATCGAAGGCTGCAAACATCACAGTCTGGCCTTCCGATCTCAGAAGCTCAGCCTGCGGCCACAAGTCATCCAATGAAAGCCCGAGGGTATTCATCAACGAACGGCTTCCGAGAGCCACCAGCTGCCCGTTAACCCGCCCCCTTACTCCCTTGCCCGTAATGGATTCAAAATCTGTGACCGGGGAAGTTACAATGCCCCTTTCCGCGGCCCCTTCGACAATAGCCGACGCCAAGGGATGCTCGCTGCTTCGTTCGAGGGAAGCAACCAGGTGCAGAAATGTTTTTTCATCAAAAGCACCTGCCGTCACCACCTTGGCAAGCTTCGGTTTGCCCAGTGTCAATGTTCCTGTTTTGTCGACCACCAATGTGTCCACTTTCTTCATGAGCTCAATGGCACCCGCATTCCTGAAAAGGATTCCCATGTTGGCGCCACGGCCGGTTGCCACCATAATCGACATAGGCGTGGCCAGCCCCAACGCGCAAGGACAAGCGATGATCAGAACCGCGATGGCATTGACAAGGGCATGGGCCATTCTTGGCTCCGGCCCTACAGAGGCCCACACAATGGCAGTAAACACTGCAATGACAATAACCAGCGGTACAAAATAGCCGGACACGGTGTCAGCCATGTTTTGAATGGGGGCCCTGCTACGCTGAGCCTCGGCCACCATATGGACAATCCGAGCGAGGAGGGTGTCAGCTCCCACTTTTTCTGCGGTCAGAATAAGCGAGCCGGTCCCATTGATGGTGGCGCCAACCACCTTGGAACCTGAAGTCTTCTCAACCGGAACCGGCTCACCCGTGATCATTGATTCGTCCACAAAACTTTTTCCCTCGACGATCAAACCGTCCACGGGAATCTTCTCACCAGGTCTCACCCTGAGCCTGTCGCCGACCTTGACCTGATCCAGAGGGATATCCTGCTCTGTTCCATCTGCATCAACCAGATGAGCAGTTTTGGGTGCCAGCCCAAGGAGTTTTTGAATGGCAGTGCTTGTCTGGCTCCGGGCTTTCAGTTCCAGAACCTGGCCCAGAAGAATGAGAGTGACTATAACCGCAGCCGCTTCAAAGTACACGGCCACATGCCCACCAAGATCGCGAAAGGAAGCTGGAAACAGCCCTGGGGCAAGAACCGCAACGACGCTATAGAAGTAAGCCACACTCACCCCTAGCGCGATCAGGGTGAACATGTTCAAATGCTTTCTAATAATCGAATCCCACCCTCTTTGGTAAAAAGGCCACGCCGCCCAAAGACAGACAGGAGTGGCAAGTATAAACTCGCCGTACGCTCTGCCCTGAGCGGTTATCAGGGATGAGACTGGCTGACCGGGAAGCATATCGCCCATGGCTAGAAACAGAAGTGGTAGGCTCAGAGCTGCTGATATCCAGAAGCGCCGCGACATGTCTCTCAGTTCCGCATTGTCCTGGGCGTCCGGAAGAAAAGGCTCAAGGGCCATGCCGCAGATGGGGCAGTGGCCCGGGCTGTTCCTTCGGATCTCCGGGTGCATGGGACACACATAAATGGTCTGTCCGGTGGTCAGCACGGGGGAGGCAGGTTTCGACTCTTCGCGCTTTGGTAACGAAACAGCCGATTGATGCTTCGAATGATCGTGATGCCCATGGGCATGACCGTGGTCGTGCCCATGATGATGTCCGGAATGATCGTCTCCTGATTTTGCATTCTCTTCCATAACAACTCCGCTAGTGATAGGACAGTTTGCACTTGAAAGATAATCGCAGGAACTGGCTATTTTTCATAAGCTTCAAAGAATCATCCACCCACTCACGACCCTCTTCTTATCCGCTTCGCCCAGATTTGAGTCGCGATGCAGAATGCGATATCGGAATGGAGGCATTCATGTTTAAAATTGGTACTGCACCCCAAACCCTGTGCTTTCACCTGTAAACTTGAAGCCCGCCGCCCATGCCCACGAATTTGCGTACATAAGGGAAACTTCCCATTCAGTTTCATGATCCTGACGGAACGAAACGTCTGCGTCGCTGAAAATATAAGTGCTCCATTGGAATCTTTTTTCAAGATCAAGACGCAATTTACCTTCATGATCCACGAGCAGATTACTTTCTATAAGCATGGGTAAAAGGTAGCCCACGCCTACGACGCCGTAAGATTTATGGTCGAAACTCGTCCCGCCGAGAATTATGTTCAGGTATCTGTCCATCCAACGGCGATAGAAAAGATCACCTTCCAAATCCCAGGAATAGTCCTTTCGGGTTTCGAGCCGAAGGTCGAGCTCATTCCAGGTTTGCGTCAGCCGGAATTGCGCCTGGGCATGGTTGGTGGCAGCTTCCAGCATGCCGTAGAAATAAGTGTGATCGTGATTATGGGGGTCATTCTTTTGATGAGGCGCTATTTCCTTGGACGGCATGAAGCTCGAATACTTGACAACGCGAGCCATGCCAGTTTTCATGTGATAAAGGTTATGGCAATGAAGCATCCATTCACCAGGTTCATTGGCCAGGAACTCGATCGTGCGGGTCATATGCGGGGGAACGTCCACTGTATGCTTCCACGGCGAATAGTCATCATATTTATTGAGGACCCGGAAAAAATGTCCGTGAAGATGCATGGGGTGGTGCATCATGGTTTCATTGACGAATGTGAAGCGAACCACGTCGCCCTCTTTAATCTCAATGGTTCGTTCTTCAAAAATCGCTTTGCCATTGATGTGCCAGACGTACCTTTCCATATCGCCATCCAGAACCAGTTTGACGTCATGCACTGGCATTTTGTTTGGAAAACTGGACTTTTCCAGCGCTCGCAATTCATCAACTGTTAGAGTACCAAGGACGTCGGAAGATATTTGCTCAGCAGGAGCAGCTACCTTGCCTTTGTGTTCATCATGCCCCATTTTCGAATGGTCATGAGCCGGCGGTGTTCCAGCATTCTCCTCAGCATGGCCTGCATGATCCATCTTCGAGTGATCCATCTTCGAGTGATCCTGACCGGACTGTGAGTCCGGACCTTGAGCACCATGGCCTGCATGACCTTCATTTCCGCCATGGCCACTGTGTTCGCCGTGCCCGCTCCCGTGATTCATTTCCTCATACATGGGAGGCATGGGTTTGACAGGGGCAGGCACTTTATCGCCCATGCCAATCCAGGCTGAAGCGGATCCTGTCCCGTCCTGAGCTGTAACTTTCAGTTCATAGTTTTTATGTTCCGGCACTTCAAAAAGGAGGTCATAGGTTTCAGCCATTCCGATCAGGATCTCGCGGGTAAGCACCGGTTTCATATCCACGCCGTCTGCAGAGATCACCTTCATGGGCGCCTGACCAAGTGCTATATGAAAATAAGTTGAGGCAGCCGCATTGATAATCCGTACTCGGATTTTTTCGCCAGGATGCGCAACCACGAGCTGCGAATCCCGCTTTCCATTGATGAAAAAGGCATCATATCCAACATCGGAATAGTCCATGCCTCCCATCCGAGTCCATTCATTGGAAAGGTAGATACCAAGCGCCTTGGCCTCTATTGCCCCTACGATCGACCTCATTGTCCCTTTCTTGTAAAGGTAGTAATCCCCATCCTTGCGCAAGTTGGCGAGAATTTGATTGGCGTCCTCATCCGACCAGTCACTGATAACGACGACCGCTTCCTTATCCGCAGCGATCGTCTTCTTTTTGGGATGGACCACGAAAGCCCCATAAACCCCTTTTTGCTCCTGGACGCCCGTATGTGTGTGGTACCAATAGGTTCCCGATTGCCTTAGTTTAAAGCGGTACGTAAAGGACTCTCCGCTGTGGATCGGCGGAGTATTCACATAGGGAACACCATCCATGAGTGGTGGAAGAAGAAGTCCATGCCAGTGAATTGAAACTTCCTGGCCAGGAATCTTGTTGGTGAGTTTGATTTCAGCTGTATCACCCTCGGTGAACTCAAGCGTTGGAGCAGGGATACTGCCGTTTACGAGCAGCACAAAATCAACTGATTTTTTGCCACTTAAATTGGCCGTCCCGCGGGTGGCTACCAGGTCATATCGAATAACCTTGCCTTCTGCCGTTGCTGCAAAGCTTTCCTGCGCCAGAAAGCTCAAAAGCAGACTTATCGTGAACCAGAATTTCATAAGTTTCCTTTCCTGCGTGATCCAGCGGTCTACAGACCCAGGGTCGCTTTTGTGACAAATAAAAGTGACCATTGCTGTCATAAGGGATTGCCTTGTGAAAAGACAAAAGGGTCGGTGAAAATACTGTCTGGCGGAATCCCCTTATCCGGAAGACGATGAGCCATGGATTCCACCAGAGGGGGAGGGCCGGCTACATAGGCTTGCCACGTGCCTTCAAATACTTTCCAATCAGAAAAAATCACCTGATCCAGCCGACCGATGCGGTGCCTTGATCGCTCACTTCCGCGATCCAGTACAGTGTGAAAGTATAGATTGGAATATTGCCTTTGCAGACTCTCAAAATGCCCCAGAAGATAAAGATCCCGCTCCTCTCTCACGCCAAAGTAAAGATGTATATCCTGCTTCATCCCGTAGTGAAGAGCTGCCTCAACGATAGCCTTGATGGGAGCCATGCCCGAGCCTCCCGCCACGGCCAGGATGGGGCCGGTATGGTCCTGTCTTAAATAGGACGAACCGAATGGTCCTTCGACCTCAACCGATGTTCCGGGGTTTAGTTCAGATCCGATCCAGCCTGATACGCGGCCGCCGGGAATCACCCTCACAAAAAACTCCAAAGCTGATCCACTGGATCGATTGGACATCGAATAGCTGCGTTCAGGGAGACCATTTATCCGCAAAAGAACAAACTGACCAGGATGAAAGCGGACACTGTTAGAAAGCTCGACAGTAAGCCGAACGGTGTCATGGGTAAGGAGCGACTTCCCGATGACTCTCCCTTCCAGTCGAAACCGTGGCTCCTCCTCCTGAGAAAGCCATGCGGCTTTCACATTGGTTTTCGGAACAGCGCGGCAGGCGAGAATAAAACCATCGGCTTTTTCCTGCTCAGTCAGCGTGAATCGAAGGTGACTCAGATGTTCCACCTCTCCAGAGGTGAGCCGTGATTTACAGACTCCGCACCGTCCGCTTTTGCAGGAGTGGGGATAGTCCACCCCCTGGTTTAAGGCAGCGTCCAAAAGGGTTTGTCCTTCTACAACGACAATATCTTCGTCAATCGAAAGGATGGTGGCTTTATAGCTCATGGATGACTCCTGGTTTACTGATGGTCAGGATTGAAGACGAGCGGCTGGCCGGACGCCAGCCTCTGAGGAGTAGCGCATTCGTGACGACGCTGACGCTACTGAAGGCCATGGCTGCTCCGGCAATGACAGGGTTCAGGAAACCAAACGCGGCCAGAGGAATGCCTATGACGTTGTAAATAAAAGCCCAGAAAAGGTTCTGCTTGATCTTGCGATACGTTCTTCGCGAGATATCCAAGGCATCGGGAATCAGAAGCGGATTGCCACGCATAAGGGTGATGCCCGCTGTATGCATCGCAACATCAGTTCCCGTCGCCATGGCGATTCCAACGTGCGCAGCTGCAAGGGCAGGGGCATCATTAATGCCATCACCAACCATGGCTACGATTTCACCCTTGCGCTTGAGTTCCTCGATAATTTTCGATTTATCTTCCGGCAGCACCTGGGAACGAATTTCACTTATTCCAAGAGCCCGGGCCGAAAGGAGAGCGCTTCCCTGATTGTCGCCTGTGATCATCACTGTTTTGATACCCAAGGCATGCAGTTGTTTGATGGTTTCAAAGGCCGCAGGTTTAACGGTGTCGCTGAAGGCCAGAATTCCCAAAAGCGTTCTCGATTCCTTTTCAGCGATGTATGAAACCGTAAAGCCCTGAGCTTCAAATTCCTTGGATTTCAGCGAGAGCACATGGATATCGATGCTGTGTTCGACCATTAGGAGTCTGGTGCCAACCAGGATGGTTTTGTCCCCAACCCGACCTTCCAGGCCTTTTCCAGGAATGGCTCTTATATCCTTCGCCGAAGCATAAATAAGGCTCTCCCCCTGGGCTTTCTCCACCACGGATTTAGCAAGAGGATGCTCGCTTCCAGACTGAACAGCGGCCGTTATTTTGAGAAGGTCCTGACGGTTCATATTCAAAGGGTAAAGCTCTGCGATTTGCGGACGGCCTTCCGTAAGAGTCCCGGTTTTGTCGAACGCAACCGTGGTTACCGAATGAGCAATTTCAAGCGTTTCGGCATCCTTGATAAGTATGCCGGCTTTGGCCGAAACACCCGTCCCCACCATGATCGATGTTGGAGTGGCAAGTCCCAGAGCACATGGGCAGGCAATGACCAGAACAGCCACGCCATAGATCAACGCTGTTTCCAAGCTGCCGGAATAAAAATACCAGCCTAGAACCGTGGCAACTGACAGGAGAAGAACGACCGGCACAAAGATGGCACTTACCTTGTCCACAAGGCGTTGAATGGGCGCTTTTGCAGTCTGAGCGCTTTCCACGAGCCTGATAATTCGCGCCAGAGTTGTCTCCGATCCCAGGGCCGTGGTTTTTACGAGGAGAAGACCATCTGTATTGATGGAGCCTCCGGTTACCTTGTCCCCTGGCTCCTTGGTAATGGGCATGCTTTCCCCTGTTATCAGGGATTCGTCGAGCTGGCTGACGCCTTCTGTGACGAGCCCATCCACAGGAACTTTTTCGCCGGGCCGAATGATGACCAGATCATTGAGAAGAACTTCCTGAATTGGGATTTCCAAATCCTGACCGTTTCTGCGAATACGGGCCTTGTCAGGACGCAGGGCCTCCAGTGCCTTGATGGCTGCTGAGGTCTGCTGCTTGGCCTTGGACTCCAGATATTTGCCGAAAAGCACCAGAACGATGATGACGGCAGCACCCTCAAAGTAGAGGTGGCCTTGACCCCCGTGTCCTGCGTGTTCCCCGTAGAGCAAAAGGTGATAGAGGCTTAGGCCGAAGGCTGCCGAAGTACCCAAGGAAACCAGCAGGTCCATGTTACCGGACCTGGCGCGAACAGCTTTCCAGGCAGCCTTATAAAAACGGGCCCCGAGCCAGAACTGAACAGGAATTGTCAGAGTGAGCTGAATCCATCCTGAGGGCATCCAGTGAATACCAAATGGCTCCATAAGCATGGGGAAAACGAGTGGCGCTGACAGCAGAGCGCCAATAATTAAATGGAAACGCTCCTTCCTGAGTGTCTTGGCTTTTTCATCAGCTGCCTTGCCGGGAGCCTGATCCTTTTTAATGAGCTCAGCTTTATACCCTGCCTTCTCGATAGCCTGGATCAGCTGCTCGGCTGATGCACTGGAAGGTGTGAACGTAACCTTAGCCCTTTCTGTTGCGAGGTTAACCGCGGCGCCCTGGACTCCTGCCACCTTTAAGAGCGCTTTTTCAATGCGGCGGACGCAGGACGCGCAAGTCATTCCTTGAACCGAAAGTTCAAGTTCACTCTTTTCCACTTCATAGCCCGCTTTCTCGATGGCCGCCATAACCTCCGTCCATGCCGCTGGCCGGGAAAGGTTGACTCGAGCGGTTTCGGTCGCCAGATTTACCGCAATACTATTTACACCATCAACCTTTTGAACGGCGCGCTCGATGCGCATTACGCAGGAGGCGCAGGTCATGCCTTTGATCCTGATATTTTCTTCTGATCCGATTTCTTCTTTGATTTTGGTTTGCATATGACCTCCTGATTATCACTTCCCTGGCAGCCGGGAAGAGGCCCCGGACAGAGGACCTCTTCCTTGGCCCTGCCGGGCAACTACTCAAACGCTGGTTGCGGATACCACCGTATAGCCAGCCTCTTCGATCAGGCTCGACAGTGCGCCCTGATCCTGATTGCTTTCCACCCGAAGAGTCTGCGATTTGACATCCGCTGAAACTTTGACTTTTGGATCAATGCTGCGCAGGGCGTAAGTAATGGTGTTGGCGCAACTTCCGCAGGTCATGCCTTGAACTTTGAACTCGTACATATGAATTCCTTTCTTGAGAAGACTCACTCACAAATCACATTCCAAACATCGGCCTTCCCACCGTGGGAAGGTCAAGCAAAAAGTTAAAACTTTTATTGAGAATGTTTAACTAATTGAAAAGTAAGGGAAAATGAGACTGTAAGGAGGACGGTGAAAAGGATTATTTTTTGAGTTTAAATGACGTCAGGACACCTTCCCATTACAGGAAGGTTTAGAGATGTAAACATTCCTATTGTGGTAAAGTTGGAAAAGTATAGGTGTCCAGGGAGGTCGGTCAGCCTAGTGAGGACCTTTTGACAGAAGTACGCTTATCATATAACTTGCGTACCAGGACCACTGTTACTTCTTACCCATAAAAACCAGGGATCCCCAGGTGGCAGGAAGTGTCTACCTCGCGATGCCGCGGGTCAGCCATGTCGCGAAAATGGCCAGAGAAACATCGTTTTCACTTTCGGAAGGCAGCGTTCAAGCCAAGCAACATAATGCGGTGAATACATGCCCTTGTTCCGGAGGGATGCCAGCATGGAGACTGGCACCCTTTAAGAGAAGCTGACTATCCTATGAGACGATCAATGTTGGTTCTTTTCAAGCCACGTGTTGAGTTGATCGATTTCTTTTTTTTGAGCCTCGATGATCATTTGAGCAAGAGCGGTTATTTCAGGATCCGTTCCTTCTTTCAGATAGGCCTTCGCCATATCAACTGCACTTTGATGATGCGGTATCATCATCTTGACGAAGTGCTCATTGATATTGTGGGTAGCTGGCATCGTGTCCATGCTTTCGCACATCTTCATCATTGCGTCATGCATTTCCTTGTCGGCGTTGGAAGCCGGCGGGTTAACCGCAAAAGCACCTGTCGAAATCGTAACCGCGACCAGGCTGGCAGCAAAAAATTTCATATGAAGCATCCTTAATGAAAAGAGAAGTGAATCGCTGGAAGAAAATATCCAGCGCTTGCATGCTTAATATAGAAACAAACGTTTCATATTTAAATGCGAATATTGTGAAAAAATCGAATGGTTTGCTTGCCAGCAAAATCTTGGAGTATAAGGTCCCGAGCAGACACCTGCTGCCGCTGGTGTCCGTAGATTTTAAGAATTGTTTCCAAGGTCAGATTATTCTACTGAACAATAACATTCCCCTTCATCATATTCATCCCATAGGAAAAACCCACTTCCTGGCCTTTTCAAATCCTTTGGATGTAATTTTCATCTCCACAATTAAGCACCAGCTCCTGCGGGAATACGGTTAAGGCTATTGATCTGTGGCAGGCAGGGGATGTTTTACTTATGACAATGAACGGAGTGAGGTCTATTCACAGCGCCAGAGGCCAGGGCATAGGCTTCCCGCTGCAGGCATGAGCATATTAACTACACATATTTATGAATCCACGTGTCCATATTCTGCAACAATGGATTTAGACTCACCGAGATACTTTTAGTCAATCATGTTGACCAATTAGTAAACCAAGTTGACTATTCTGCGGATTTTCCGATAATGACTTGAGTGTTGGGCCACACAGCGTCCCGTAAGGAGGAGCCATTTTCATGAAACCCGTTTCTCACTGCCATCTCCAGCCTTTGGAAACGATACCAACAGGGCGTCTTGTCCTTAACCTCATGCGAGCCTTTGAAAAACACCTCATCCGCCAGCTCGAACGCATGGGAGTCGACAATCTTACTTTTTCGGATATTAACCTTCTCAGGCAAATTCCAAGTTCCGGCATTCGTATTTCACAGCTGGCCCAGGAAGCCATGATCAGCAAACAGGCGGTTGCCAAAAACATCACGAGCCTCCAGGAAAGAGGCTATTTGCAAGTCTCTGAGGATCCGAAGGATGCCCGCGCCCGCATTGTGACTTTTTCAGCGCATGGCCGCAAGCTTTTGAAGCAGGCAGTAACCGTGATTTCGAGTATTGATGAGAGCTACAGCGCTTGTCTTGGGGCTGATCGATATCGGGCCCTTCGAGCCGATCTGGATGTTTTGGTGAAGTTTCTTCAGAGCCAGGGCGAGGGGGAAAGCCATGAACAGCAATAAAATTTTCTATGCCTCTTTGATTTGGGCTCTTCTCATGTTTTTTGCCATTCACTTCTTGAAGTTCCCTGGGAGTGTACCTGATTTCGAGGAAGCGAGTGGTGGCGGTGCCCTATTTGATAATGCGATGGAGTTTTCTGCAGATGGCATTTATCAACGGCTTGAGTCGTTTGGTGACAAAGGACGGGAAAATTATCGATTTCGAAACCTGTCCACGGATTTGATTCTGCCTCTGAGTCTTTTCCCGTTCCTCTTTCTCTGGATGCGTCGATCAACAGAAAGATTCATGTCGAAGCCCGCTATAAGACGATTGCTTTTGTCTTTGCCATTGATGTACGTTGTGTTTGATTTCATCGAAAATGTTTTGGTTGTTGTTCTCATAGACCATTATCCTCAGCATTTCGATGGTCTTGCTTCCACGCTGGCCTATGTAACAATTCTTAAAAGGCTTGGAGTGTTCTCGTCACTAGGTGTTCTGTTCGCACTGCTTAATTATTGACACCATCCCGGTCGTGCGGATTAGGCAGCATTCTCCATCTCATTCTTTTTTGCGTAGGCAGATCCATGGATTCTAATCACAAGTTCGAAGGGGATAGGTTGCTCGAAACTGCTGAAGGATTCCAAAAATCTCAAGCTGAATTCGCCACCTTCATTTTCAATCAAAACTCGAACAGCATCCATCCCCACCCCTCGGCCTGAAATCTCTGTTACCGACTGAGCCGTTGAGAATCCAGTCTGGTAAATTAGATTGGCAGTGGTCATGGGATCATTTTCATCAGCCTGAATAAGACCTCGCTGCATGCCGACCCTTTTGATTTTCGCGAGATTCAAGCCACTGCCATCATCACGGTAGCGCATCTCCAAGGCGCCGTCCATTGGCTCGAACCGGGTCCTGATCAAGCCTTCCTCGGATTTCCTGGCTTTCCGGCGGTCGGAAGTTGACTCCATGCCATGATCAATCGAATTCCGCAGCATCATCAACGAGCGCCATCTGGATCGATTGCTTGGCTATGTAAAGGATGCCAGGGATAAGAAAGCCAAGGTGATTGAGCTTAACAAGGACAAAAATCCTGTCGACCGCAAGAAGTGCCAGATGCCGTTCACCCTCATCCTCTCGCCAACCGATAACATGCTGGTGATGCAGATGAGAGACCTCTCGCCGTTTATCTTTTTACGAAGAATGGGAAGACCGAAGATAAGGTCCTCAAGAACACCATCTCGGGCGGGTTTGCCATCAACTCCGCGGCATTCCAGGCGGCCATTCCCTCGCTGCCTTTCGGCGGCGTAGGTTATAGCGGCACGGGCTGTCACCATGGGTTTGAAGGCTTCAAGAACTTTTCACATGGCCGTGGTGTCTTTGAGGCAATAGAAGGTGGTATTACGGCTGCATTCTACGCCCCCTTTGGCCAGCTCGCTGACCAGGTGATCACCGCAGCGCTCCAGGGTCCGAAATAAGCATTGAGGAGAAGGCCAGGGCTGACGCTGCCCTGGCCTTTTGCTTCCACCTAAAATTTCACGGACCTAAGTCATATCAATAGCCATCATGGATTCAAGGGGTAACGCTAAACTTGAACATCATGTTGGCTTCCATATGTTCGGAGATGTGGCAGTGCGCCATCCAATTGCCTGGATTGGAGGACTCCAGGATAAGGTCCACCCGGGATCCGGCTGGAACCAGCGCAGTATCCTTCCAGACAAGGTTTGCCGCTTGAGCACCGTCAACGGATGCAACCACAAAGCGTTGACCATGAAAATGGATAGGATGCTGCATGGGATGCATTGATTTGGGGTCGTTAAAAATACTGATCCTTGTGTACTGACCCTGTTTCAAGGCCCAGTTTATGGACATGTTCTCTTTAGCAGTCTGCTCGTCGACGAACTTCCAAACCACATTCTTATTGTCGCTGGCCATGTTCATGGCGGGCATTTCGTCATCCCATTCGATACCGCCTATGGCACCAGTGGAGCCCATGGAGGAATGATCCATAGGGAGCTTGCTGTGATCCATGGTCAAGGTCAATTTCAGTTTCCTGTCAACGGCTCGCGTAAGCTGCTGACGAATGGCACTGAGTTCCTGAGCAGCCTCCCTATTCTTATGGAGCTTACTGAACTCAACGGGAAGAGTCTCCACTGCACCGTCTTTCACTTCAATTTGAGCCATCGTAACAGGATTCTTCGGCTTGGCGTTCCGAATGGCGAAAAGGCCTGTCTGCAGAAACTGCATTTCAAGGATAGCCCTCTCCCCCGGCGCAAGGATCACGCGATCCAACCATTGCTCATTCTCATAAAGTCCATTATCACCGCCGACCAGCTTCATTTTAACGCCAGGAACGGCCAGTGCGAAAACCCTGGTACTTGAGGTGTTGAGCGCAAAAAACCGGAGTGTCTCGCCTTTGGTTGCAGAAAGAGTGGGTCCTACGAGCCCGTTCACCAGGTTCACGTTTCCAAAGCGTCCCATGAGCGTATGGGTGACCTTCTCAGTTTGGAAAGGTTGTTTGGGGTCAATCAGAACATCGTCAAGGATGAGTGGAAGTTCACGGTGGACTGGATTATAGGAGTCGGGATTTTTCGGTTCGACGATAAAGATCCCGTAGAGTCCCGCTTCCTGTGCATAGTCTTCGCGAACATGGGGATGGTACCAGAAGATTCCTGCATCGGGAAACTGAAGCTCATAGTTAAAAGACTGTCCAGGTTGGATAGGATTCTGACTAATTCCAGGCACGCCATCAAATTGCGGCTCAACACGAAGACCATGGGGATGAAGCGTTGTGGGAAGTTCAGTGCTATTTTTTAATGTGATCGTGGCTGATGAACCCTGCTTGACGCGAAAGATAGGGCCTGGAACAGAACCATTGTAAGCCAGCCTTCTGATCCACTGCTCACCAATCTTTTGTTTTGCTGCCTTGGCTTCCAGGAGATAGGTATCGCCGTCATCAAGACTAACTTCGACAGGTGTGGTGATTTGATTGAGCCCTGTCACATCCGAGGGAAACGCCTTCCCTGGTTGAGTGGGGGTCGTTGGCGTGTGGGAGCCGTGCTGCGCTTCCATTACACCTCCAAAACATAGACATAATCCTAGGAGAGTTGAGTTTCCTGTCATCCGCATACATCTTTTTCCTTACTGAACAGGTGAGCCCTGAAGTCTGTGGCTCAACCCATACGTGGAAACTCTAAAAAATGTGACAGAACTTTGATCAGTGCATTCAAGTTTTTTTCGTCTCAGCAAAATTTTCGAGAATTGGGCAGTCTGGCCTGTCATCCCCGTGGCAGTGATGAGCCAGTGTCTCCAGAGCTCTTTTGATGCTCTCGAGCTCTCTAATTTTGCTGTCAAGTGCCTCGATATGTTTCGCAGTAATCGACTTTACATCCTCGCTCTTTCGATTCTTATTGCGCCATAGGCTCACAAGTTTCTTTATCTCCGGCAGAGAAAACCCAAGGTTTCTTGCGTGCTTAACGAAAATAAGGATATGAACGTCCGTATCCGAATAGACCCGATATCCAGACTCGGTTCTTAAGGCTTTAGGGATGATCCCGCGTGTTTCATAGTGCCGAATAAATTTTGTATTAACACCGGCCGTTTTTGCCGCCTCGCCAATATTCATACTGAACCCTCCTTCTGACATGAGGTCACGATTCAGCATAAGGCTTCCCATCATGGTAAGGTCAAGAGGCACGCGGGGATTTTTTGGGTGGTCTGCCCATAATCCGAAGAATCCCGACACGTAAGTGATGAATAATTCAGAAAAAATCAGGCGCTGAGCCATTTCCGCTTCCAGATAAAATAAATAACGGGATAAACCAAAAGCTCGAGTGCAAAGCTGGAAACCAGACCGCCAACCATTGGGGCTGCAATCCGCTTCATAACGTCGCTACCCGCGCCTGTGGACCACATAATAGGTATGAGGCCGCAAAAGGCGGCCATGACAGTCATCATCTTGGGACGAATTCTTTTTACAGCTCCATGTACGATGGCGTCAGTCAGATCCTGACGGGTTCGCATCTGACCTGCTTTCACCCTATCTTCATAAGCCATATCAAGGTAGAGCAGCATAAATACTCCGGTCTCAGCATCCAGGCCCATCAGTGCAATCATGCCCACCCAGACCGCAATTGACATATTGTAGTCGAGGATATAGAGCAGCCAGATAGCTCCAATCAAAGAGAAAGGAAGCGCGAGCATAACAATGCCGGTTTTAACCCAGGAGCGCGTGTTCATATAAAGCAGCATCGCAATGAGAAAAATAGTAAGCGGCAAAACGAGTTTCAGGCGCTCTGTAACGCGGATCATGTTCTCAAACTGGCCGCTCCAATGAAGGCTGTAGCCCTTGGGAAGGGAGATATGTCTGGTTATAAAGCTTCTGGCTTCCTCAACGTACCCTCCGAGGTCCCGATTTTCGATATCGATATACACAAAGGCTGCACGCATACCGTTTTCATTGCGAATCATGGCCGGACCCTCAACCATTTTTATCTCGGCGAGCTGAGCCATCGGGATGGGAAGGCCTTGAGGAGTTGGATCCAGAACACGCTTGATGCCTTCCCGAAACTCACGCGCATAGCGAACATTGATAGGATATCGCTCCAGCCCCTCGACTGTGAATGACACGTTTTCCCCGCCAATGGCTGAGGCAACAATCATCTGAGCTTCTTCCATGGCTATACCATAGCGGGCCAGCTCGTCGCGGATAAAGATGATATCCAAATAGTAACCGCCCGAGGTCCGTGCCGCGTATACCGTTCGGGTGCCAGGTATGGTCTGAACCTGGGCCTCAATCTGCTCACTGATGTTCTGAATGACTGTAACGTCGGGTCCCAGGACTTTGATTCCCACCGGTGTTCGAATCCCTGTGGAAAGCATGTCGATACGATTTTTGATTGGCATGGTCCAGATGTTCGGAAAGCCGGCAAACTTCAACTTTTCATTCATGGCGTTTTGAAGCTCTTCAAAGGTCTTGTGCGGAGGCTTCTGCCAACTGAGTAGTGGATGCAGAAACGCTGGCAGGGGCGAGTACCATCGCTTAACCGCAGGCCACGCTTCCTTGGGTTTTAAAACGATCGTGGTTTCTACCATCGAAAAAGGGGCAGGGTCCGTGGATGTATCCGCACGTCCGGCCTTCCCATAGACAGTTGCCACTTCATCGAACGACTTGATGATCGTGTCCTGCTTCTGCAACATTCTCTTTGCTTCGGCCACGGACATTCCGGGCAAGGTGGTGGGCATATAGAGGTAGGCCCCCTCATTAAGGCGAGGCATGAATTCAGAGCCAAGGCGCAGATATACGGGCACTGTCACCAACATGAGCAGAGCTGCTCCCACCAACGTTAATTTTGCATGTTTCAACACAACGTGAACAACAGGCTCGTAAATTCTGAAAAGCACGCGACTGATGGGATGCTTTTCCTCTGGAAAATAGGTTCCAACGGCCACCTGAGTCGCTAATTTCGATGCCCAACGGGGTTTGAATCGAAAAGGTTCCATGCGCGAAAACATCATGCGAAGAGCCGGGTCCAGTGTCAAAGCCAGGACAGCTGCAAGAGCCATGGTCATGGTTTTTGATACAGCCAGTGGCTTGAAAAGTCGCCCCTCCTGGTCGATCAAAGTAAAGATCGGCAAGAATGAAACAGTAATCACCAGAAGCGAAAAGAAAACCGATGCCCCACCTCTTTGAGAGCATTGAGGCGAACTTCATGAAAATCACCTTGTCGTCCCTCTTCAATCCATTGTTCCAATTTCTTGTAAGCATTTTCAACCTCAACGATGGCACCGTCGACCAGGACACCAATTGAGATCGCAATCCCTGAAAGGGACATGATGTTGGTCGTGATGCCCATAAAATAAAGGGGGATGAAGGCGAGAAGTATGGAAACGGGGATTGTAACAATGGGAACGATGGCCGACGGAAGGTGCCATAGGAAGACGAGTATGACAAGGCTGACAATGATGATTTCAGCAGTCAGCTTGCTTTTAAGGGAGCCAATGGCCCGTTCAATGAGGTCTGATCGGTCATAAACCGGGACTATCTTCACGCCCTGAGGCAGGCTAGGGGCGAGTTCGTCAAGTTTCCTCTTAACGGAGTTGATAACATTCAGGGCATTCTCCCCCTGCCGCATGACGATAATTCCGCCTGGAGCATCGCCCCAGCCGTTCAAGTCAGTGACGCCACGCCGCATATCGGGCCCAATCTCAACCCGTCCCAGGTGCTGAACGAGGACAGGGACATAGCCCCTGGCTTGGGTGGAGAGGTTTAAGGATCATATTTATTCCCCCAGCCCCTTTCCATCCAGATTGTTCCCAGGGTCTCGGTCTGCAGGCATGAAATTACGCGTGATTGCCCTTGTACGTACACCCATTCCTCTCTCATCAAGGCCCGATGACGCGGCGTGGCTCAGGAAGGTTACGCAAGCACTCATCGCGTGTGCCACTGCCCTTGACTGTGAATTCTGACAGCTGGAATTCCCAGATGAGATGAATTATGGTGCCGGAGCTGACGCGTGAAATTCGAGCCTATGCAAGGGGCCAGCCATGTCCAGTCTAAGCTTTCTCGCCGGAACCAAAGCTATAGCCCGCCTGAGCCTTGAAGGGCTAAGGCCGGACGCATTCAAGGTTGTCGCCGGGGCGGCAGGCGGCGCCAAGTGGCTGGTGTTGAGTCAACTGGACCGCGTGGTGTTTGGCCAATTTTTTCGAGGCCGTCGTGATCCTCTTTTTTTGCTGGGATCGTCGATCGGGTCCTGGCGTTTTGCGGCCGCTTCGCAGAAAGATCCGGAAGCAGCGATTGGAAATTTCGAAGCGGCTTATATTGAACAAAGCTACCGGGCAAAACCCACGGCACTTGAGGTCACCACGCGCAGTTTTCAGGTTCTCGATGCCTTTCTTCCGCCGATGGGTCTGCAGGATGTGATGAATCATCCGAGTCATCGACTCAGTGTACTGGCCGTCCGTTCGCGCTGGCCCACCGTCAGTGATCGTAATCTGGCTCTTTCGATGGGATTGGGTGGAGCCGGGCTTGGCAATGTGATGAGTTCACGGGCGCTTAAACTTTTTTTTGAACGCACGCTGTTTTTTGACCCGCGCACGCCGCCTCCCTATTTGCAGGTGCCATCGTTTGCTGCGCGCCCGGTGTCATTGTCCCCACAGAATGTTCGGCAGGCGCTGATGGCGTCAGGTTCCATTCCTTTGGTGATGGCTGGCGTTAAGGATATTGAAGGCGCACCAGCCGGTGTCTATCGCGATGGTGGAATTATGGATTATCACCTGAACGTGCCTTTCCTTCCTCGTGATGATGACCAGATGGTTCTCTTCCCCCACTTTGAAGAGCGCTTGATTCCAGGCTGGTTTGATAAGCATCTTCCCTGGCGTAAACCACACGCAGAACGCATGTCGCATGTCCTGGTTGTGGCGCCATCGCCAGAGTTCATTGCGCGCTTACCCTTGCAAAAGATTCCAGATCGATCGGATTTTCTACGCTTTCAGGGACAGGACGAAGCGCGTTTTCGGTATTGGCGTCAGGTCACACAGGAATGTCGTCGGTTGGCCGACGACTTTCATGAAGTGGTTGAGAAGGGGCTTATTGCGGACCGAGTCCAGCCCTTGCCCTGATGTAAGGGGCAGGCAAAGAATTCACCGCTCAAACCCCAGGAATTCCAAGCATAGACCTTCATCCCTGGTTACTTTTCGAGTGCTCGACCATCCACCTTGAATGATCTTCAAATCTCCAATGATTCACGGAATGCCGGATATTGCTGCGTTTTACGTCACCGTGAACGTTGGATGAGAATTAATCCACACGAGGGGCTTACTAAATCTGCTAACAAACCAGTCGTTTTGGTGTACAATAGAAGAGACAATACAAACCTGCAAGGTGTTGGCTGTAAAGCCCCCGGAGATCCGGATCCCAGGGCTTTTCGAAAAAACAGGCCCTGGCTTGAATATAAATCAATAGTTTGGATAACAAAAATGCGCTTAGCACTGTCCCTCGTTTTGTTATCGGTATCCTTGGTTTCCTGTTCAAAAAAGTCAGGATTGCTCCAGCATCTTGTGCCCGCCTCCTCTTCAAATGATCCTCAGCCTGTGCATGACGCGGACGCATCACCGCAGCAGGATGGTATCCGGATTGATGACTCTTCCAATCAAATTCAAGCCGCTGGCCGAAGTTCTCTGACTGCCGGCGAACATCACTCCTGCGTTGTGTGGGATGGCATCGTGTATTGCTGGGGCTATGGCCTGACAGGTCAGATGGGGCAGGGCGATTTTCAAAATCATGCCGAACCCGTTGCTGTTCTCAATCTGGGAAGCGATAACATGTCCGTCACCGCAGGGGATCTGCATACCTGCGCGATCAAGCTCAATGGCGAGGTTTATTGCTGGGGCTACAATCAAACAGGTGCCGTCGGCAATGGTAAATCAGGCCGCGAATTCAGTTTCAGCGGTCAAGCCAAATTGAATAACGTAACCCTTCCGACTCGTGTGCAAGGGCTCGATGGTGTTCCAATCACGCAGATTGCAGCGACCAAGGCCACAACCTGTGCGCTGGCGAAAACAGGCGAAGTTTACTGCTGGGGTAGCGGTGCCAGCTATCAGCTGGGTGATGGGCAAAAAGATAGCGGCATCGCGCATCATACGGGCATGGCCCAAAAGGTGACGATCCTGGGCGAGAAAGCCAGGGATATTCACGGAGGCGATCGAGCCTTTTGCGCTGTCACGGTGAGCAACAGGACCACCTGCTGGGGCAATCTCACGCTTCCCACGGAGCAGGCGTATCCTTCCGTTGATCTGACGACACCGAAGAGCCCCAAAAGCCTTTCCATGGCCGATCAACATTCCTGTTTCGTGACTCAGGATAATCAACTCTACTGCCTTGGCGACAACTGGTATCAGCAGAGCGGTCTGTCGAGTGTCACCAATGTTTGGACCCGGGTATATGGCGAGACCTTTTCCAAAATTTCCACGGCCCGTAAGACGACCTGCGGTCTGACCCCTACGCAAACGGTGCGATGCTGGGGCGTTTGTCTGCATGGACTCTGTGGAACGCAATTCGCAGCCAAACTCATCACGCCGACCCAGCCGCAAAATGTTTACGCCTATACCACGCAGAAATCCATCGAGATCGAAGGGATCAGTGGAGCTGTGGATATTGCTGTGGGAGCCAGGCATGCCTGTGCGTTGCTCGACACCGGGCGTATCAAATGCTGGGGCAGCGGCTTTTTAGGTGAACTGGGTAACGGTGATAGCCAGGATTCTGCAGAGCCTCTGGATGTAACTCTTTAACCTTCTCAGACAAAGTGAAGACATTCATGATTCGACCAATCTATCGTTTGGCCTGTATAACGTTGCGCCCCCTCCAGCATTTGGCGTGCGCAGCGACCGTGTTGATCAGTCTCTGGACAAGTCCGCTGGCTGCCGCGGACGTGCCGGCCGGGTGTGGGAAAGCCTGGTGGTGTCAACCCCAGGTGACGCAGGAAAAGCTTGCCAAAGCTCTGGCCGATCTTGACGTGTGGGCTCAGGACGAAAGTCGAAAGAGTATTTATTACAGTACTGAACTGCAGCCTATGCCGATGGATGAAACACTCAAAGCCTTTGATAAAAGCGGTTTCAACAACATCTATGGCTATGGTTCGCTGCACTGGCTCCTTAAAAAATCGGCGAAGTTTGTCAGCCTTTTATTTCCTGGACATTTCGTCACTGTGCTGCGGGTCAACAGCAATCACCCTTATTCCAATCCGTCGGGCTCGCATGATGCCCATAGCAAGGGTCTGGATGTCGACATGGGTTATGTACTGATCGATCCCAATGATGAATCCTCGCAGATCGATTTTGAAGCTCAGTTCTGGTTCATCTATATGCTCTATAGCGAGGCCAAGCTGGTCAGCTCACACCGTTACTCCGGCTTCAGCTATATCCATGAGATGGAATCCTATTTGGATAGCGCCATTGCCCGAGCCATGATTCCCAAACACTTTCGTTTCAGCGGCATCACGGACCCTTGGGAATTCAGCCATATTTCGCATTTTCACTTTGGGATCAATCCCTGTGCGAAGCCTTTGACCCGAACCGCAAGTGGACCCCGCTGTCTGCCCTAAGCCCTCTTTTTACCGACATCCTATCCCTTGGCAAAATAGAAAATCAGCGCCCAATGTCCGGACATTCCGGGCTTGGGCGCGGCCTATTTTCACGAGACGACCATTTTCTCCGAAAAGCAAGCCGGGACATTATAGCCTTGGATGATAAAGGTCTGCATGAAGAACTGGCTTCTGAGCCTTGTGCTGACGATCCTGGCCTGGCCGGGATCCGCTTGGGCTCAGGAAAAAATTGCCGAAGGACGGCTTGTCTTCAACCGCTGGCTCAGCTGGGACGAGGTTCGCACCGGCACGCCTCCCATCGATGGACAAACCATCGGCTATCCCTGGATTTTTGAACATGTGCGTCCCGCCGATGGGACATATGATCAGTTCGGGGCCTATTGGTACCAGCTGCCATCCCTCGCGCCTGGTTCTTATCAACTGGGTCTTGATTATGTCAATCATGGTTATACAGCCTGGCTGTGGAGTGCTGCGGAACCGGAACGGCGTGTGCTCATCACAGCCGGACATGAGGGTGTGTCCGAAGACACCGAACTGCGGACCGCTGTGAAGCGTATCGTGCCTTTTGTGGTCATGACCGAAGGGCCATGGTTTTTGGTGATTAATTTTTCGTGTCATGGGCGTATCACAGGAGGCCTATGGTCGGAGCCTGTGATTGCCAAGGGCGAGATCCTATCCCGACAGCATTATATCCATGCAAGCCTCGTGTTTGCGACCTGCGGTTCCTTGATGATCATGATCCTCTATATGCTCATGATTTTCGCACGACGGCAGGATGATTATCCTAGTTTCTTCCTCGCCCTGATCTGCCTCGGGCTTTTCCTGCGGACGCTCGGTGTGGAAATGCTGCTGTGCGAGCTGTTTGATCCTGTCCAGACCTCCACGTTCTATAACATTTCAAGACGTTTGGAGTACCTTTCGGTCGGCCTGGTGAATCTGGCTATGCTGCCGTTTCTAACGACAACGTTCCGGTCGGCGGCCTTGCCAAAGAAAGTGGTGCAGATCATCTGTGGACTCAGTGCGGCATACATGCTGTCCTGCTGCTTCCGTAGCCTGGAAAGTATTCGAACGGATGTGCACTGGATCCAGTTGCTGACGGTGGTCAATGTTATCTTCATGATGCGTATTCTCATCCTTGCGATTCGAAACAAGGAAGAGGGCGCCCTCTATATGCTGGCGGCGTCGACAGTCCCTATCGTGGTTTTCGTGCTGGAGATTGTCCATTCCCGCGCCGGTGGCAACATCCGACTCGGGCATTTCGCGGGCACTTTATTTGTGTTCCTGCAAAGCCAGCTTTTGGCCAAGCGTTTTGCCAGCGCCTATCATCGCGCGGCCCACCTGAGCGCGTCCTTGCAGACCGAAGTGGACAAGCAAACGAGTCAGATTCGGCATATCATGGACAACATCCCCGAAGGTCTTTTCATCATCGACCAGGACAAATCCATAGCGCCGCCCTACTCACGTTTTCTGCAGGTGATTTTCCCTGACAGCAATCTCACGGAAAGGCCGATTCTCGATCTTTTCACGCAGCATTTTCATATGCCGGCGCATGATGTTGCGATGGTCGATTCCATCCTGGAAGCCTCCCTGCATGAAGACAGCATCAACTGGGAGTTAAACCGCGAACACATGGCCGAGAAATTCCTGATCGCGGCGGATAAAACCTATCAGGTCCACTGGCATCCCATTGAAAATCAAGGGCAGATCATGCAGTTCATGGGCATCATTCATGATGTCACCGAACTCCAAAGGCTGGAAGCCGAGACCCGCGAGCAGGAAGAGGACTTCCGTATTCTCAAGGAATTCCTGCTGGCCCCAAAGGCCATGACGCGAAGTTTTCTGAATAGGCAATCGCGGCTCATGGAGCTCATGTTGCAAGAATGCAATCGTGACCTAAACCTTACATCTCTCAAAACCATCTTTGTGTATTTGCATACGCTCAAGGGTAATGCGCGACAGCTGCAACTCAAGGCGCTTTCCAATTTGTGCCACGCGGCGGAAGAGCCTCTACGTCTCGCTCTGGCGGAATCGCAGCGTCTGGACCCTGCGGCGCTGCAGGTCATCCTTGGCAATCTGCAGACAACTTTGGAACGCTACGCGAGGGTTTTTCTCCGCTTTTTCGGCCAGAGCGATGAGGATAACTTCAACCTCTTCTCGCCCGCGGAGACCGTTCATCTAAGATCCTGGCTGAACAGGAATCCGGATCTCACACCGGATATCCGCAATCTCATCAGCTCCAAACTTGCCTGGGACCTTAAGGAATGGATCGAGCAGCTCGGTCGTGAGCAGCTGCGACTGGCCGAAACACTGGGCAAAGCTATCCCCAATCTGGTCATCGAAACCAACCAGGCCTATGAGTGTTCCGTGGAATTTCGCGATGCCTTGATGGATGCGTTAGGTCATCTATTCCGCAATTCCCTGGTCCATGGATTAGGAGCCGATCAGGGCACCCTGCATGTAAGAATGGAAGGGCATGCGCACCTGGAGCGCTTGATTCTTCATGATGACGGCCCCGGTTTGAATGTGATGAAGATCAAGCAGAAAGCCTGTGAGTTGCAGCTGATCTCCCCGCAAGAGGCTGTCACGTTCCAACAGCTGGTCGAGTTTATTTTTGCACCCATATTTTCCACAGCGGATACCGTTTCGGATTTGGCGGGGCGCGGCATGGGAATGAATGCGGTACGGCTTCTACTCGAACCGTTTGGCGCCACCATTACCCTTGAGCCTTTGGATCGTTCCATCCTGCAAAGGCCGGATGTTGAAGGTCTGGATGCGATTCCCTTTTGCGCTGTGATCGCATTAGGTCAGGCCTCCGCGCAGACGGAAACCCTGGCGACCGCTTCCGTTTGCCGATAACTCGGCGATCGAAACCTGGACGCTGCTGTCGGGACCCAATTACTACCCACGCCTTGCTGCTCTCATCAAGCCAGCGTCGTAACAGCTTTTAAGATGGCAGGACAGGGCGGAACTTTTTGCCCTGTCGGCTTCCCCGTGCCGGGATGCAGACCATGCTATGATTTATGTAAGTATTTGAAGTCGTATCGGGCCGGTCCTATGTGGTGTCAACCAACCAATTGAATAAGGCCCATGAGAATTTCCCATCGACTCATTTTATCCATCTGGCTCGCACTAGGGGTGCTGCTCTGTGCACATTCCCAGGTGGCCTGGTCCCAACTTCGTATCGATCAGGATCTGAACGGCCTCGACATCAGCCCCCACACCAGCTTCCTCATGGAAACCGACGGCTTCGACAAAACCGTGATTTATACAGGCCAGGTCGATTCGCAATTTGCCCGGATCAATACGTCCAACTTCGGCTTTTCCAAAATGCCCATCTGGCTTCTCCTGCCGGTGCAGAATCAAACAGCCAGCGAACATACCTGGGTCTTGAGTTTTCCTTATGCGTTGCTGGACCGCGTCGAACTCTATTTCATCGATGCTAACCATCAACTGCAAACCCAGCTGAGTGGTGATGGCATTCCGGGATCGCAAAGAATCCGGTCCAATCGCGATATCTCATTCCTATTGGTCGAGCCCGCACACAGTCAACGCCGCTATTATGTGCGCATCGCCAGTGAAAGCAGCCTGCAGATCAACCCTTACGCCTATAGCTTTGACGCCTATGAGAAGGAAACGGTTTATGAAACCATGTTTTATTCTCTGTTCTTTGGCTCGTTCATTGCGATGGGCCTTTATAATCTCGCGATGGCTTTCTCGACCCGATCGCTCCAGTTCCTTTACTATAGCCTCCTCGTCCTGCTCTCAGTCATCCGCGAAGCCTATCTTGCGGGCATGGCCTATCAGATGCTGTGGCCGGAAAGCCCGCGATTCAATGAGTATGTAGGAATCTATTCCATGTCCGTCAGTATCGGACTGGCGAATATTTTTATCGTCAGCTTTCTGTCCCTTAGGAAAAAATCGCCGACTTACTATTGGCTTCTTAACGCGGGCACCGGACTTGCCATGCTATACATGGTAGCCCAGCCTTTTGTAGGCTATTCCGTAGTGATACGACCCCTCAGCCTGCAGGTGCTGATCAACTCTATCATCATCATTGTCGCGTCCGCCGTGCAGCTGAAGCGGGGAAACCATGCGGCCCGGTTTTTGATCCTGGCCTGGATCTTTGCGCTGGGTGGCTGGATGGTAACCGCCGTCGCCGCTTATGGGGTGATTCCGTATTCGATTCTGACCAAGTATGCCAACCCTTTGGGGCAATTCTTTGAAATCATCTTCCTCTCGTTCGCCCTGGCCGACAGTATCAATATTCTGCGGATTGAAAAAAACAGCGCGATCATTGCTTTGAACAAGGGCCTTGCCAAAGAAGTCAAGGAAAAGACCCAGGATATCCAGTCGATTCTGGATTCCATCCCGCTGGGTATCCTTAAAATAGACGGTCAGAGCTGCATCAAAAAAGGCCATTCCAGGTTCATCGAGACCTTGATTCAATCGTCTCTGGATCAGCCTGGGACTCCGATCGTTCTCAATGGACGAAGCCTCCATGACATCATGTTGAGTCGATCCGACCTCAGCAGTGATGATGTCGCGGTCACCCGGAATGTGATTTCCGCTTCCATTCACGACACTGAACTGCAGTGGCTTCTGAATGTCGGCCTTCTACCGACCGAAATCACCTTTCATGGCCGCATCTTTGAATTGCTCTGGACGCCGATCTATTCGGATACCGAGGCTTTGATCCAGGAAGTCCTGCTGGTCATCAAGGATCTGACCGATCTGCGCAAGACCGAATGGGAAAGTGAGCAGAAGCGGAAAGAAAATCAGATCATTCTCAGTATCATCAAAACCAGGGAAAAAGATTTTGTCAGCTTTATGCGTACGGCCCAGACCAGCCTGGCCACGATCGGGAAAATCTTTTTGAAGGACGAAAATCTCTGGCTGCAGGACGATGTCAATGAAGCCTGGAGGCTGCTCCATACGCTTAAGGGAATTTCCCGTGGTCTCGGTTTTCGGGATATGTCTGCCAGGATTCATGATGTGGAGACTCAATTACGCGGCGGCGGCTCGCGTATCACTGCATTAAGGCAGATGCTGGATGACCTGGTGGACGAGCTGACGGAATACCGACGCATCGATATGGATGTTCTGAAGCGAAGTTCCGATCTCTATCTGGAAGTCTCCCTCGTGGAGATGTCGCAGCAGGTCGCTTACCTGGAAAATTTGCTGGTTGCAGGGACGATCAGGGCTGCGGATCTCAAACCCCATATCAATCAGTTAAAGTCCTTTTATCGGGATACCCTTTCCAGGATTGCGGTCCATCAGCTGCAAAATTTGGAGAAGATCGCGGAAGGCCTGGGCAAACCGCTGCCGAGACTTCAGGTCGAAGATCAAGCCTATTATTTTGACGAGGCCACCCGGAATGTCGTGGAAACGGTTCTCATTCACCTGATCAGGAATTCCCTCGATCATGGCATCGAACGGCCTGCCGAACGTGAGCAAGCGGGCAAGGCGTCGGTCGGTGTTATCACGATGGCACTTGACGAGAAAGCTCGTTACCTCAAGATAAGCTATCGCGACGATGGCCGTGGACTCCCCATGGACACGATCAGGTCCAGAGCGTTGATCATGGGACTGCTTGCTCCTGATGAGAGCCCAACGCCCGTTGCAGTTGCCTCGTTTATATTCTATCCCCACTTCTCCACGACGGAGAAAGTCACCGAAATATCCGGCCGGGGCGTAGGCATGAATGCGGTTCGCGAGGCTATCCGGAAAACCGGTGGATCCATCGAAATCGTGCTGGATGAGTCGGGATCAGGCCTGGACACGCAGCATCAGGGATTTTGTTTGGAAATACATCTGCCGAAAGTGGAACAGCCGCAGTCGACGCTGCCCCGCACCGCTTGACGATTTTCTACCCATGACAAATTTGACGAGACAAAGCCTCAGCAGGCACGAGACGTGCATAGCATGTGAAGGTTTTTGTAACCAAGGAGTTCACATGATTGATGCAAGCCAGATTAAGCCGGATACCCCAGTTGTTTGTTCAAACAATGGTCAATTTGCAACCGTCGATCATATCGAAGGTCAGGACCTGATCAAGCTATCGAGGGATGATGATGGTCAGCATCATTATATTCCGCTCAGCTGGGTCACGTCGGTCGATGATCAAGTTCATGTCGATCGCCCGGGCGACCAGGCGATGCGTGAATGGTCGACCTCAGCTGATGCCGCGCGCCTTCACTAAAATGGATTCCTGAAGCGGCCGCGTTTTGCGTGAGCCTCTTCAGGTCCGAAAAATTCGCTCAAATGATTTTACTGGATCTATCGGCTCAAAACAGTTTGAGGCGAAAAGGTCGCAGGGAATCGCTCCACCTGTCTGCACTTCAGTCATCGATCCCCAACACATCGTTCTCACAAATAATCGCAAGCGACTAATCTATTCAGTCGGCGGTACATACATGAAAATACTTTGAATTCTCATGAAATAAGCGACCGGTTCTCGCGTCTCCCCAATGTCACAAGAAAAACTTTGTCATGAGTTGCCGGCTGCTCCTGATAAAGAACAATCAACGCACAACAACTAAAGGATGTACATGAGACTTATTTACAAGTCACTCCTCGCGGCCACGACCCTCCTGGGTCTTGCTTCGAACGGGTATTCTCTCCCTTCTGCAGAAAAGTACGCGGACATCGCTCTGCTTGCCGACCCTGAAAATGGCGGCTTGGACCCAACCATGCAGCCCATCTTCCCTCAGGATGATGAAGATCCGAACATCTTCTACGCTCCCTATGATCAGGTCTATATTAAGGACCCCGTAGGCAGTGTGGACGAACGCTTGAAGTTCGGTCTCACCTATGATGAAGCTGGCGGCTTCTTGAGCATGACGGTGCGTGCTGGTTACAGCCCCAATCGCGTGAAAGCCATTCAGACCTTGCGTGGCGAAGGCAAGAAGGTTCTACCTTTGATGCCGATCTCGGGCGGCTGGACGCTGTCGATGTCGTCGAAGAACACAGATCTTATCCTGGGTGCCTTTGATCAGATCGATACTGTTTTGCCCGATACACCCGTGGCCATGAGTGTTTTCATCGCCCCCAAAGCCATTCAGTACATTGTCAGCGCTTATAATACCGGTGCCTCGCTTGGCGTGAACTACCGCTATAATTTCCGAGCTGTCCTCACTCCGTTCAAGATGCGCGCGAGCATCCAATGGACCAACTTCACCGCCATGATCCAGAATGAGTTTCAGATAGCCACGGCTTCTGAAGCGGCAGTCGGCGGTTGCCTGTTTGGAATCTGCGCAACCGGCAAAGCCGCCCTGCAAACCCATAACACGGTTCGCAAACTGCTCCGCGTCGGTATCGAGCGTAGTTACGTTAAGATCACGTATCTTGGCGGCGGCGGCAGCGCGAGTGAAGAAGATCGTTACAATCGCATGATCGACGAGCTCACGAAAGTCGTTCTGGCCAAAGTCTTTAAACCTATGGCAAGCTCGTGGAAACCGATCGACAATGCCCCGGTCAAGGCCGAGTGTAAGGTCAGCGGTGTGATCGGCGCTTGCTTCTCGGCCTCGATCGCCCATATTTACAACTCCGAAGTCACCTTCGAGAACCGTGAATATACCTATGAGATCGAAGCCAAGGGTATCGTGAACCTGCCAGCCGTCGTCGGTAACAGCTTCAGCTACCTCTGCAAGGATCATCCCGAGCTCTTCAACCATATTCGCACCGGCGCCCAAGGCTGCCCTGTGAAATGGGAACGTGACGGCCAAGGTATCCAGACCACGGCGGAAACAGGCAAGCAGCCCGTTCTTCCTCCTAAAACAGGCGGAGCACCTCCTGTGACTCTGGACCCACCCTGAACGTTTTTCCAACTCTGTGAAGCATTCCCTGGCCAGGCCAGGGGGTGCTTTGAATTTTCTGAAAGGATTTTCATGCAAACATCAAGTCTCGCGCTGATTGGTATTCTTGCTCTGCCTGCTGCTTCTGCTTTGGCGTTGCCCTTCCCCGTAGGGACTCAGATTGCCAACTTTAAACATGCCGATGCTCTGGTCCTCGTGGATAACGATGATATGACCCGGGCTGATTTCGCCAGTGGTAACTATAAGGTCGTGCATATCCTGCCTCGCCGCGTTGAAATTTTTAAGGATCCGGAAACCGGCAAGGCCGATTTTTCCACGCTGCCGGTCTATGATCGCAACGGCAAAATCCAGAATCTGATCCTTGATTTTTCCGTCGTCACCAGTACGGGCAATGTCGCGGAATCCAAACTCGCTTCGGTCTTCCCCTCGATCGCGACGCGCTACTATCCGATGGCTAAATCCAGCAGCTTTGCCGGTACCTTTCAATCGGAACATGCCAAGATCCTGACCCTGGTCGATGACAGCGAAGGCGCTCCGGCGGATTTCGTCCTGAACGCCATCGGCCAGGCTGAGCCTTTGCGCATCGACCTTTCCAAGGAGGGCCTGAATCAGCTGCGCTGTGCCATCGATGGCTTTGAAGCCGCCCAGGCGGAAATCGCTGACAAGGGGCTGGATCCTGTCGACTTTCCTTCGGCGCTTTCGCTGATCACAGGCCGCTTGAATCAGTCGTATCGCGTGATGGATTATGAACAAAAGTTGATTGGCGTCAATGCCATCACTGATTTCCGGCATAGCATTCTTCTGACAGCCAAAGCCGATCCCACGGACTCCGCACGGGAGCTGGATGGTTTGATTGCCAAGGCGATCAAATTCTATAAGCCCACCTGTGATTGGAAACCAAACGTACCGGCCGAAGATCAAATCAAGCTGGCTGGTTTCAAGGAATTCATCATCTACATCGGACAGTACAGCATCACGTTTAAACTGAAGTATTCGCACTAAGAAAAAGGGATAGCATGAAACGTGTGATGGCCAAAACAGCCTTGAAAACTTCGCTTGTATTCGCTCCGCTTGCCATCAGCAGTTCGCTGCTGGCGGCGGGCCTTCCTGCCCTGCGTGTGGACGAGAGCAAGAAAGCCAACGAAAGCGGCTTTCTGTATCGCGTGATTGATGGCAAAGGTCAGGCGGTGAGCCTGCCAAAGATTGAGATTGACCTGAATGAGTTTGCCAATTGCGATGGGTCGCGGGACAAAAAATGCGTGGTCTTTAGCATGGCGAACCGCGATACCTTGAGTCCTTTGACCACGGAAGTGGAACGGTTTCAGGTCCAGGTCCAAAACGAATCCGGCAACAGCGAATTCCGTTTTCGTTGCGGGCCTTCAGCGATGACGCCGGTTCCTCTTTACAATGCTCCCAATTTCGTCAAATGCGAATTCCAGGCCCTGGGTTCCACCAAAGTTTCGAACGCTCGTGAATTTCGGGAAAACTTTGGCCGCATCCGTGAAGTGCTTCCCGTTACATTCGACGTGACATTCAAAGCCGTAGGACGGAAGAAAGTCATCATGCCTGCTGCCACGGGTGAGATCTCGATTGATCTGAGCAAGGTGGAAAATTTTCTGAAAACAGCGGGCAGCAGCCTGGCCTACCAGAGCAACGGGGAAACCCTGCTGCCGCGTTCGGTGGCATTCGGTCTGGTGCAAACCGTTGTGGGCCTCAACCCTTGCTGGGTTGGGCAGTCCGAGGATTCCTGGAAAGGCGCGCCGTCCTATCTGAAGGGTCTGACCGAAGGAAAAAACCACAACGCGCTGCTGTTTACCTCGTATGAGAATCAGCAGTGGCTCTGCAAAAATTTTCGGGAGAATCCCAACGCTCGCGTCTCCTATCGTACCTTTTTGCTGGGCGTCTATGATCGGGTGTTTACAGAAGCCCTCGGTGATCGAGGTGAATCGGGTTATGCGATTGAGTCCGGTTATGATCGTCGTTTGAACATCCCGGTGGTTGTGGGCCAAGCCTCAGAAGAATGGCAGGACGAAAGCCGTTTTGTACCGACCCATGCGCATGAACTGGCCGCGTTTGAAATCCTGGACGACAATTAATCTCTCGAAAGGAAGTACCTTATGCATAAAACAGGTCTGACGTTGACTCTGCTGGGTCTTGTCCTCAGTGCAAGCCCAGCAGCCCTGGCCTTGCCCTCGCTATCCCGCATCTCGGATGTTCCGGGTGTCAGCTCGGTTTTCATTTATGAAGATCACGAGAATGTGGAGCGGACCAACGGTTTCATTAAGCTCTATTATAACCCGACACGATCGGTGGTGGCTCGCGGCGCCGACGGCAAGCCGGAATTCGCCTTTGCCTGGATTCGTCCCAACTCGGCCAATCCCGAAGCGGAAGTTGTCGCGACCATGAAGCTGGAAGCTCCGGTGGCGATCGCGGAGCGTTTCGAACAAATCCGCACGACCTATTCCGAGCGTTATAAGGTCCCGACGGATCGCGTTTTGATTTTGCCTCTGCCTATTGTCGACAGCAAGGTGAAGTCCTTTGCTCTGGATTCCTACATCCAGGACCAGGCGCTGCCCTCGGATATGACGCCGTTTGATGGTCAATTGCCCTTCTATTTCCAATTCACCTACCAGGGCACCAACTGGTTCCGCAAGCAGGTGGTGGAAAAACGCTGGCGCTTTGCCCAGTATGAAGCCGATGTGCATTTTTATAATGAAATCGAAGCCAAGACGGAAACCCGGCACTTCAGCATTCCGATGTTCCTGGATGTTCCCATCTGTGCCGTATCGTTTGACGCCTGTCAGGACTGGTAAATCATGAGTGAGCGATTGGAAAAAAAATCAGGACGCCAACGTCTCTATCTCTGTGCTTTGCTCAGTGTTGTGGCCGGTTCCAAGGCCTATGCTGCAACACTGAACCCGGTGGTTCTGCCAGCCTGTCCGACCCAGGGCGTGTATCAGGAAGTGAATGACGCTGGTGTGGCTGATGCGCAGTTCATTTGGTATGTGCCTTATCGTATTGGGCTTGACCCGCAACCGGACAGCGTGAGCGTCTTCACGTGGCAGGAAGCCTCGGAGGATTGGCTGAGCCTCAGCTTGAATCTGCGGCTCCTGCCTTCGGACAACGTCGAACGCTGTATCAAGGCGGCTTTTCCTCAGCATACGCTGCGTGAAATCAAGGCTTCGCGGGTGACCCTGCAGTTTCTATCGAGCAGCAGCGTTTATAACGCCGAAGTCGATGGTGGGGAAAACCTCGACATCTTTGATAAGGCGCAGTGGGTGGGATTGAATCTGCACGGTCCCCAGCTTCAGCACAATCTGAAGAATGCAGGGGATGGTTTTTCGTTCCGTGCCTTTTTTCGAGGCGTGGTGCTGTGGGATCTTCCTTATGAAATAGGCGGCGTTCGTACCCTGCGACAATCGCTCACTTTTGCCGCTCCAGATGAGGCTCGTTTGAACCTTCACGTGAAAGAGGCCCTGCATGCCATTGATCCGTAATTTCCTGGTGATGGGAGCTCTGGTCGGGACGACGGCTCTCGCTCAGCCGCAGATTGATCATAAAAAGTCTGTTTTTACTGCCGATGGCAGTGTGGTGGAATTGATTCACGATAGTCACGATCCTTTGCTCTTCTATCGACTGCCGCATGAGTTTGCAGTGGCCAGGGATTCAGATGGTCTTGCCATTCAGGTGATCGAAGGCCCCAAGGCCTCGACTTATGATTTTACCTGGCGAGCCGAGGATTGGTCCGGCCAGACCGTGCAGGTCCAGGATATCCTGAAGCGGGAACTCGGTCCCGGTGTCCAGGTTCGGGTTATCTTCCCAGCCCTGGAAACGCTGACTTTGGATCAGGAACTCTTCGATGGCTTTGATGCCACGTTCGAAAATTTTTCCGAGGTTGGTCCGTTCTTGCCTGATTCCCGACAAACATTCCGGCTGACCATTCCCAAAAAGAATGTCTCACGCTTCCGTAAAGCCCTGGTGCAGGGCAGTGGCTTTTATCTGCCGCTTACATTCAGCATGACCCTGCCCGATCCTGACCGACCCGGACAGCTGATCAGTCTGCCCTATGCGTCGACGCTTTTCCTGGGTGGGTTGAGTTCATGCGCTTTGATTCCCTCACTGAACTGTTAAGGGAGATGACATGCGTAAATTTTGGATGCTGAGTACCCTCGTCGCGACCTCGCTCCAGGCGGCCCCCAATCTGGAGCGGGCCAGCGAGATTCTGATCGATGCCACCAGTGAGTATGGCCAAAGCCTGCGAATTTTTCCGGATCACGAGACACCGGGTGTCTATTGGTGGGCACCCTATGAAATGGTGATCGCAACCAATCCCACGACCAAACGGCCTCTGGTGAAGTGGTCCACCCAGGAGGGGAGTGCGCGAATCAGTTTTGTGGCCAGCCTGAAACGCCTGGGCCTGGGCAAGGAACGCGATATTCTGGTGCGATTCGCCGAAAGCCTCGGGACAACACCGGACAAGGTCGATGTACGCCCGCTGTTCTTTCGCGATATCCGGTTGAAGCTGAACTATCAGATGCTAGGCGGCTTTGTTCCGGGTGACTGGCATCCCCAGACATCGGTGGAAGGGATAAACATCAGTGAGAGTATCAGCCTTTCGGATGAGGAAAATAAACTGCTTCTGGGCGCGTATAAAGTCGGCACGGCCGGTATGCGGGTTGCCATGGGTATCCAGACGCAGTTTCCTGCGTACCTGGAGCCAAGCAGTTGGACGCGTGAATATTCCCGCAGCTGCCTGGTTGATTTGATTTTGGATGGAGAATCTCTGGCTGATCTTGCAGGACAGGAGGTCAGTCGCCGTCTTCTGTTAGGTCGCGTGTATCGAGCGGAAGGGGGCTGTGTACAGAAATCTACGCAGGTCGGGCAAGCACCTGATGAGACGGAAATTATCGACGGCTGGCTCAGTCATTTACGCAATAATTCCCTGCTCCTGGAGTCCAATAATCCGAAGAAGTTGAAGCTGGCGGAAAAAGCCGTGTGGGACAGCTTTCTAGCCAATGATGCGGGCCGGCTCGAGGTGGAAATTCCATCCGGTGTGCAGTACTATCCCGCAGAATTTGGCCGATTCCTGCTGGAGTTGAAGCCAACCGACTGAACGAAGCGACAAGGAATCCTGCATGAAAAGACATAGCAAACGATCACGACAGACTCTGCTTACACTGATCCTCGGTGTCTCGCTCCTGGCGGCGTGCAAAGGATCGTCAGGCAGGAATTCGGATCCCGAGGGTCCGAAGCTGGTGGAGCCACCGGTTGAAGTTGTGAAGGACTGTGCCCAGGGCGATCTTTTTTGGTCTGATGCGGCGTTGGTTCCCCTCGAAGCTCAGCTTCGCAGGAATCTGCCTGAGGAACCTGAGTACTGGCTCGGTACGATTGACAATGCTGTGGTTTGCACGGTTCTGCGGCCGTCCTGCGACGAGGCGGACGAACTTAAGCTCTATTTCGATGTGGTATGTCCGGGCGAGAAAACGGCGGCCTATTTGGAAACACCCAGTGAAAGCGCCCGTCACCTGCAGGATATCTGTCGCCAGGCCCAGTCGCCGACGTTTCACCGTTGTCAGGCCGCCCTCACCGAGCGGCTTTTGCAAAAAGCTTTTACAAGCATCACGGATCGGCCTCGCTTTTATAAACTGAAAAGTGAGTGAAATCTTTCCCCCATTTAGGAGTGATCTCTATGTTCGTCAAACCCGCTCTTATGTTCATGTCCCTTGGTATGGCCTCGTGTGCGCAAGGACGAGGTGATTCCTCACGACCGAATCCTGCACCAACCGAAACTGTGGCGGCAGAGGCAGCGTCCTCGATCAAGCTGGTCGGCAGCGACAGTTATCTGCTGACGCAAAATGAAGGTCGCAATCAGGTCATCATTCCCAGCCAGATGGCAGGGACGGTGGAAATTACTTTGAGCCAATGTTTCGATTCCGTCAGCAAAGGTTTTTTCAAGGATCCACAGGGCCAGACCTATCCTTTCACAAGGTTTGGTATTGCCTTGAAAGGGGAGGCGCGAGGCGCCGCGAACTGCCAGGACACCTTCGTGGTGAACCTGCCCGTGATGATGGAGATCGCCGGAACCATCAATTTTGAATATGTGCAGTCGTCCCAGCAGAAAGTGTTCACGCGTGAATTCTCTGTGGTCGCCAAGGATAAGATCAAATTTGCCAGCGGTTCGATCGACGAACCCGTCGAACCCCAACCGGATGATGGCGTCGAAGACCAAAAATGCGGTGGCCCCTGCGAGGACCTGATCGCGGACTTTATGGGCCATGTGCTTGAAAAGGAAACTCGGATTTTCAGTGATGTGTTCGCCCGCAACCAAGTGGCCGGCCTTTTCTTTCGCGGCACCACCCAAAAAGGTGAATTTTCGGTTCGCTCCGGTTCCTTCGCCTTCGAAGAGGGCAGCTATGAGATTCGTAACAAGCGCCTCATCCTGACCAAAAAAGGCGGCCAGGAAACCGTGGAATTCGCTTATCTGCCGATTCAGGATGTCGGCCGGCCGTCTCCTACGCCGACTCTCTATGCCAAGGAAAAACAGGGTATTAACAAAACTTCCTACTACATCTGGTAAGGCTGGTGCCATGCGTGAACGCTTTCGATTGTTTCTGTCGATCTGTTGGATCAGTTTCGCTTTCGCGAAGCCACTTGTGGCCGGTGAGGATTTGTCTCTGCAATCCCTCGCCGTTGATGAAATGCAAACCTTTGTGAACTGCAAACGCAACTTTTTCGATGGCGACGTTTGCAAGCGTTTGGTCAATAAAATTTGTACCGTGCCGGAAAACGTCGAGGTCTGGCAGTGTCTGGAAAATGCCTGGACCAACTGTTTGGCCACCGATTTTTCCACCCCGGCCTGTCTGAAGACAGTGCAGAAGGTTTGCACGGCGACGAAGAATAATTACCATTATGTCTGTGATCGCACGCGCTACGAAACCTGTCTGAAAAGCGAATTCAAGGAAGAAGGTTGCCAGGACGATCGCATCACCTTCACACTGCCCATCCTGAAAAAGGATATCGAAAAGCACGAGGCATCCCCCAAGACCCGACCCGCGGGGCTGGAGCAGAAATACTGTGATCTGTCCGCCCAGGATCCCACCTCGCCTCTCGCGATGGTGTGTCAGGGTCAGGATTTGACTTTGGATACGCTCCTGCTGGCCTATGGACGCTTGAAAAAGACGGACCCCAAGGCGGTCATACGGCTCTTCCAAACGTTCGCGGCCAATGATCTGGGGCCGGATTCCATGTTCAATGCCATCGATCTGTCGCTGATTTGGATGGAAATTGCCGACAAAACCGAAGGCAAAGGCGGGGATGACCTGCTGCTGCGTCGTGCCGCGGCGCAAACCTTTGCCAAGGCCGGGTCGGATGACCTTCTGGCAACCTTCCTTTTGATTGAAATGACTGAAGACTCCGATCCCATCCTCCGGGCTGCGGCTGCGAAAGGTTTGGGCTGGCGCACGTACCGCAGTTCACTGGCTCTGAGTGCCGTCTTGAAAAGCCTGACTGATGAGGCGGAAGCTGTGCGGCTTGAAGGCATCAAGGGTGTCGGCCCACGCTGGCTGCTTGATGCTCAAAGCGTGCTGGCTTCGACCGATCCCACCACCAAATTGAGAATTCTGGTGGATTGCAACGCGGTGCAGGTGGACCCCAATTTTTATCAGAAAATTACGACCATCGATGACTTGAAAAACATCGACATGGCGTCACCGGAAGTGCTGTGTGCGATCGGCAAGGGAGCCAACCTCACTCGACTGAAAAATGATATCGTCGGGCGTTTCATCACCTTGATTCAAAACGACAGCGCTTCCTCGGCGGAACGTATCGCGGCGGCCAAAGCCCTGCCTGCGTTCGTGGTCAGCCCCCAGGAATGGCCAGGCTTTCACGACAAACTGAAGCTTACCTTGAATCATAGCAACCGGCACCTGGCCGGAAGCGTTTTGGAAAGTCTGGTTCGTATGCTGCCCAACAAACAGGCTGGTGATGAAGATGCGCCCCAGGCTATTACCGATAAGTTTGCTCAGCCTCTGGCCACGCACCTTCGCTTCCTCTTTGCGTCTGGACCGAAGGATGATGTTCAGCTGAAGGAGATTTACTATCTGCTTCTGAACAAGGGTCTTTTGCAGACCTATGAATCGCTGCGCGCGCCGAACCTTTATCGATTGACCATGGACGAGTGCGTCGCGAACAGCAGTATCAGCCTTTTCCGCCGACTCAATTGTTATGCCGGTCTGGTGCCAAGTTCGGCTGAGGCCGAAGTCCTGGTCTGGCCGGTAGCGCGTGAGGTACTCAAACGCGGCAATTTCATCGAACGCAAACGCCTTTCTGAACTTTTAGGTTCGAATGCGTTGAGCTTTCAGCTGCCACGGGATCAGGGCCTGGCCTGCAGTGAGATCGTGGACGAGGTGAATGAGCTCAACCGCAGTTTCCTGCGAATCATTGAGCAACCTCTGCATCCGGAAATATCCTCCCTGCAGAACCTTTACAGCATCTTTGATTTCCTCCTGGCCGATTATCAGGTCTGGATGGAAAGCTGCACAGAGTTGCGAGACAAGCGCGAGGCTCTGGTTCAGAGTTTAAAAAAGCCTCTGATACTGAATAAAATGCTAGCGGTGGTTCAGGCCAACTTTCCCAAGCTGCCCATGAAAGCCTGGTATGACGAGTATCCAACGACCAAAAAGGACGTGATCGAGATCGCGCACATTCCGGGTGAGGTGGCCATTAATCCCGAGGTCCACCTGCAGAGGAGCTACACCACGCGCAAGGACATTGGAGAAGAAAAAATTCCCCAAAATTTTCCGTCCCGGCCCGTTGATACAGTGATCGTGCATGACTTCGCCTGGGAGCCCTATAAAAGGCTGCTGGCAGAAGCGCAAGGCTGGGACCTGAAGGTGGCCCTCGACCCACAATTCGAAGCCTTCTACTGGGGAGTCAAGACTCCTCAACCTAAACCATAACTGGCCCCTTACCAAGGCAGGAACGACTATGTTTTCTCTGTTTATCATGGCTGCATCGACGCTGGCTCCCCCGTTGGACTACTGTGAGAACTTTGATCAGCGACTGGGTTTTTACAATGACTATCGTGCCGCTCTGCAACAATCCTTGGATGACGCCAAACCCGGCCAAAAACTGGTGTTTGAGGTCGTGGAAAAAGCCGATCCGGAAACCGAGGCGTTGCGCTACAAGGAAACCTGGATCCTGAAGAGCATCAATAAGAAAACCGGAGCGGTCAAGGTCGAGGCCTTGCGTCAGGCCACCGGCGCCCAGGACAGCAAGGACCTTATCGATTGGCAGGTCAAGATCGGTGACGCCGTCGATCCGAAGCCGGCTCTTGAAAACTGTTCTCACCCTTACATGTACGCCTATACGTTTACCCGCGGGCAGGAAAAACTTGCGCAGGGAACCGTGCCGACGCTGACCCGTCAGCAGTTTGAAATCGGCAACGTCAAACTCGTACAAACTGTAAGCAGCAAGGTGCCTTTGGGCCTTGTCAAAGAACATATGGAAGTCTTGAACCGGAAAACCGGCAAAGTCAGCAGTCGGGATTTAAAGCTCGTGAGCTATAGCAGCAAATAACCCTCTCCTTTAGGACATGTATGCGGAAAAAACTTTTGACCAGCTCCGTGCTGGCTGGGATCCTTTTGTCTTCGAGTCTGCACGCCAAGCCCGTTTTCGAGGAAGCCACCGAGAACTTCGGCGTGGATTTTGCGAAACCTTATCTGCGGCTGCTGCCGAATTCCGAGGTCCCGTCCAATTTTTTCCTGATTCCCAAAAAATTCGTGGGTACCATCCGCGTGTCTGACCTTTTTGGTGGGACTGTCACGGGTAACCTGATTCGCCAGAACCTGGGACCGAATCATGCTATTTTTCGCTTTCTCGTCAGTCCGGATATCAGTCTGCAGAAAGCGCTTACTGTGGCGTCCAAGTTGGTTAAATATCAAAATGAGCATCCCGAATTTTACGTGAGTGGTCTGGAGTGCCCGGCCGCTGACCTGAATTTCAATTCCATTCCGCGCGCGCTCTATTCGGCGGTGAAGGTGCAGCCTATAGCCGAGAAGTTCAATCAGTATATTGACTCGCCTTTTGATCTGACGCTGCCCGAGGGCTATTTTTACACCGTGGAAATGGAAACCACCAAAGCGGATACCCTGCAGAATCTTCTGCTGACCAATGGGGCCAAAGGCGCTGCGATCCTGAACTGCGATGGCTATGTCAGTCGCTCAGATATCGGCAAGCCCTCGACCCTGGTGGGCAGCAGTATCGCGATAGACGCGAAGTTTTATGAAGTTGTTGAACTCGAGGGGGACTTGTGAAGAATCTGTTCAAATCATCGACATCGACCATCATGCTGCTCCTGTTGGCCGCCTGTGGGCATCCAGCTGATAACGAGACAGGCAGTCAGCTGCAGGGCTACTATAATAGCTCCAAGCTCTGGGGCCACCGTGAACTCCGCGTGTGCTGGACCGACCTGGACCAGAGCACAGCGGCTGACCGTGCGCTCGTGCAAAAGCGCATTGCAGATACCTGGGCCCGACACTCATCCTTAACCTTTGTGGGTTGGGACGAATGTGAAATCTTCCGGGACGAGGACATTAATATTCGCGTCGAGGATGATGGTTCCGCGCCGCATACGGAGGGTCTGGGCACGGATCTATCGACCTGGGGTTACATGAGCCTTAACTTTACCTATCAAAACTGGGGCAACGGGACCGCCTGTACCCAGAGTGAAGCGGGACGCAAGACGTGTATCGGCACCAATGCGATTCATGAATTTGGGCATGCGCTGGCCATGGCTCATGAACATAACCGCAGCGACCGCGATGCCACTTGTATCGAGGATCAGCAGGGCACCGATGGCGACATCAAGATTGGGCCTTTTGATCATGATAGCATCATGAATTACTGCTATAGCTCGTCCTATCGCAATCGCTTGAGTCAGGGCGATATCGATACCATTCAAGCCATGTATGGTTCACCCTAAGGGAAAGGAAGACTATGCGTAAACTATGGGCACCGATGCTGCTCCTGCTTGTGAATGCCTGCGTGTCAGGTGGAGGCGGTGGCAAGCCGGTCTTTACAGCGGAGAGTGCACAGATTGAACTGGTCCGCCGCCCGAGTGGATTTCTACCAGGAGGCAAGGGGCCCGTCCAACTGCAGATCAAGCGTGAGGATCTTTCCGCACAGGCCCTGGCGCAGCTGCAGTCCATCCGTACCATGCCGCTGGAATCCGTGCCCTGTCGAGAGGATGCGAGCTGGGTCCGCACACTCAGAATTGTGGATCAACAGGGGGCGAGCCAGGTCTACTACGCGGATGATTACGCGTGCCCGAAAAGCGAAAAGCGTTTGATTGTGAAGGGGGAAAGTCTGGATACGCTCGAGAAACTGTTGAAGTGAGGGGGAGCCTCGGTGGAATCACCGAGGCGATCCTTGTCGGTCAGACGGTCTTATTTCAGAGCCTTCTGCAGGTTCTCCATGGAAACCTTGGCGCTGGCGCCGGTGGCTTCAATGAACATGTCCCGGAGTCCGCCTTTGGTGAAGGACTTGGGGAAAATGAGATTGCCTTCAATCATGCCTGTGGTGCTGGTCGAGACGGAACGATCTTCCTCATCGCATTCTCTCAAGTCCTGCATCTTCACAACAACGTCGCCCTTTTGGTTGACGGCCTTGATCGAGGATTTCGCTGTCATGACCGCTGCGCCTGTTCCACCCAGGGACCATGTGCCGCCTTTATAGCAGTAATCCAGCTGAACCAACGCGACAGCATCAACTTTGAGAGTCTTGGCCATGTTGGCTAACTTGGCTTTGACATCACGCTCACTGGCGACGTTACCCATGTGAGTCGTGCGAACTTCCTTATCGTTCAGAACGATAGGCAGCATGCCGGCTGGGGTGAAGAAGGAGCGAGCATAGGCATCCTGAGCCATGTTTGCGAGCATGCCCAGCGTGGAATCGGGCTTGACGCCTTCCACCTTAAAGGCTGATTGGTAAGCTTCCGATTGGATGACAGCATCCGGATTCACGACTTCCCAGCCAATGGATTGAAACTCCCGGCTGAAGATGCGAAGCGCCTCGTCAGCGATCTGGATTTTCATATCATTGGGCCAGTCCTTGACGAGACCACGGCCGTCGGCACGAGCCACCTTATCATTGGCATATAGACTGACGATGGCCACTCGCTTGACTTCATTGACTTCAGGCTTCTGCACGATCGTCTGACAGCCTACCAGCTGCGATAGGGCTACGGCCAATGCACCCATCTTAAGAACAGCACTTCCAAACTTCATGGTCTAACCTCATTCCGGTTTATCAAACACACTCCATGATTATACGGGGTTTGTGCGACGGGGTCAGCTTGTCGAGGTGGGAATTACTTACCGTCGGTACAGTTCCTCAAAAACTCGCGGATTCATAAGCTGACAGGCTTTGGTCAGGTGTGCCTAGAGTTCCGGCAAAATTTTGCAAATGAACTGAAAGTCTCGATATTCCCTCCTGTTTATCGCGACTTCCCCGCGGTGAGAGATGGCCTGGTTATTGCTTTTTTTCCTGGATGCAACTCATCGCAATGGGGAGAACCAACAGTGGGAAATTACAATCCGGCGCTTTGGAGGTCCCTCCTGGTCGGTGCGGTCGGGTCAATTTTATTGGCTTGTGTCAGTTCCCATGGTTCATCCGAAGCCGAGATGCTTGACCCTCTTGAAAGCTGGGTGCCTGTGCATTCCAACTCATTCGAAGTTTATCTTCCAGGCATGCCGAGTGTCATGGAATATGCTGGCGCTGACAAGGAAACCTTGGAGTCCATGAAAGTCCGTACGTTTACCGTTCAGCAAGGCTCGGGAGCTTTTATGATTGCCGAAGTGGATCTCTCGGCAAGCATGATTCAATCGGCTCAGGACATGGATATCTTGAAAAAAATGGCATTCTTCGATTCCAGCCTGCAGCATAACGTCAAACGCATGGCGGGGACGATCAAGCAAACCAGGCTGATCACGTTCCGCGGTTTCGATGCCCAGCTTGCCACGATCGAAGTCCAGGATCACCGTTTTGAGAGCATTATGTTTATCGGCAACAACCATCATTACCAATTGCAGTTCCTGGCCAAAGTCGTGGACTGGGATAGCAAGGATGTTGCAGAATCGAGAAAGCAGTTCTTCAACACATTCAAGCTTCTGAAACGCAAAGAACCCAGCTAAAGCTAAGGCCGTATCACTCCCAACACAGGAGCCATACGGCCTCATGCATCGTCAGGGATTAGTCCTTCAGACAAAGCACAGAAGACGTCACCTTATTGTATCCCAGGCCATCCAGATTGAACCCAGTCCCGCCGTTCACGGCCGTGCCGCTGGTCCGATCCCACACATTCTTGGAAAATGATAATCCCGATCCATAAAGGTAAAGCACCTTGCTGACCTGAAATTTAGGATTATCAAACAGGACAGCATAAAACCCATCTTTGACCCAAACGCTGCTGATCTGATCATTCCAGGCGGTGGCCAGTTGATAGGCGCTATTCTGATTCGAGTTTTGTTCCAGAGGCGTGCCGCCCCGATTCAGTTCCTTATAGAACAGACAATCAGCGGAAAAAGCGGGCTGAGCAATCAGAGCCAGGAGAAGAAGGCGTTTCATATTCCAGTTCCTTTCATTATTCAAAACAGGCTGTGAGCGAGCCGCTGTTGTCACCAAAGGCATCTTTTTTGTCATTGATGATCATGTTCACTTCCGCGATCTTGCTGAACGTGAGCCCATCCTTCCAGCCCGCCCAACCGCCCCAGGCATTGGCGCTGTTTTTGGTGGCAATCAGGAGGCGTCCCAGATTCAAATTATTGGCCATCCAGTTGTTCGGTGTGTAAGGGCCGGGGTGACCCGCCGGGCCAACTTTTTTCGTTCCATCAGCCAGGGCTGACCAGGTTCCTGTCACGGATTTCAGCTTGGAGCGGGGCCGCAGAAATTGGAAAGGCTGATCCTTTTTCTTGGGAGAAACTGTCACGCACTCCGTAGGCACTTTTTGGAGCATGGCATTGATGTCTTGAAACAGACTCGTCGAGGCTTTTTCCGTGATTTTCTTTTTCACGGCTGCGATTTGGAAATCCTTGGGCATGGTCCCAAAGTAGAGTTCGTAAACCCGCTTGATGTTCTGGTCCAAAAACTGTTTGCGAATCCAGGCATCGTGGTCCGTTTTGAGGGAATCGAGGGTGATGACCAGGTTCGGCTCATCGAAACGGCGTGTGGTCCAGAGATCCAGAAAATTATCATGGTAGTCGGTGCCGAAGGCATAGGCGAGGGACGCCACGAATGTGCTGCGATCCAGGCCTTGAGCCGTCTTGAGGAAATCCTGGATTTCACGGCTATGCGGACGCATGCCATTGGCCTGGAATTTACGGGCAAAATAGTTGAGTTCTTCTGGAAGCGGGGCACGCTTCAAGGTTGCGGCAAAGGCTGTGATGACAATGTCAGCACTATCCAGTTTGGATTTTTTCAAGGCATCGACAAATTTTTGTTCCAGCCAGGTTTCACTGCAGACCCCTGGGTTCAGGCGGCATTCGCTCAGAAGACTGCTCTGGAGGTCGGGCGCAATCTCGCGACCGTGTACATCAAGATAAATTTTTTGAATGTCGGCCGCATCCAGGTTACTGGCAGCGCAACCGATGGAGTAGACCTTCGCTTTGGGTTGACCGGGCACATAGCTTCGGACCAGATAGTCCAGCGACTGATCGGTTACGTTCTGGAGCGAGCCCGGAATTTTGCCAAAAAGGGCTGCCGCGGACGGGCAGGAAAACTGCACCAGCGTATTCTGGTAAGCCTTGAGACGCAGCAGGGGAACAGGCTGCTCGGGCTGATTGACGATCTTATACGCGTCGCTGGCGAAATCAGGTCGAGTCGGGGTCTCACAGTAAAGGACGGGCTGCTCTTCAATTTTGCCATCCAGATAATCCTGGAACTCGGCATCCGAAGGATCCAGCGTGGTCAGTTCACCCGTGACAGGCAAGCCAAAGGCTGCCTGCAGACGGTCGTCGGGAGCCTGGCAGCTCAAACGAAAGGCATGCCCACCTGTGAGGAGAACACGACTCACGTTGGTTTCGTCATCCTTGACTTTAAAGATCCGCGCATCAAATGGCAGCTGACGTGGTTGAGCGGCAGGAATGGAAAGATCCTGGGGCAGGCGCGAGGCTGTACTCAAGCAGTGAAAGGCACTGATATTGTCACCGCCAGGGATATCCGCGAGATTTTCCTTAAAAATGGGAATCATCGGATCACTGGCCTTGGCAAAAGTGTTCAGCACATTCTGGCAGCCAATCTCGAACAGATTTTTGTCCAAGGGGCTGGAAACGTTGAAGCGCGCCAGGATGTGGCTTTTCTTTTGAGTCTGATCCATAACCCGATAAAGCTGACTGAACAGTGGGGCCACCTGGCCCTCGCCGTTTAACGCATCGCAGGACAGAAAAGGCTGCTCGGAAATTTTGTATTCCTGTTCCAGATCCTTCTCGGTAATGAATTCAATATCACTCGTGTCCAGGAATACTTCGCCGAATGATCGAGCCACGGCGCGTGGATCGCGGCCTTTGCACGAGATAGCGAAACCCATCAGGGATTTTTGATCGACGCCGTTGGCATCCTTTTTCTTTTGGCTCATGATCACAACCGGAAAACCACCTGAAGGCAATTCACTCAGAGCGGGACTGATCTCGCCTTCCAGCTTGAACATGCGAACTTCGAGCAGTGTGGAATCGATAGCCGCCTCGTGCCAGGAGATTGTGGAGGCCGGGTTGTCTTCAGCCAAAATGGAGACGGGCTCGCTCGATTCATGGCCGCATCCTGCTGCGAGCAGCAGAAGCGCGCATGTCGTCGATTTTGTTTGCCGGGGACTGAACATGTCTTTTCCTCTTGGATGTTTTAGTGTTTAAGACAGAGGACCGAGGTGGCCATATCCCGGAATTTGAACTCCCAGAATCATGCAAAGACTCGCAGTGAGTCCTCTCAGCAGCTTGTGCATGGTACGTTCCTTGGTTAACGAGGTCCGAATGACTCTCAATTGCAACATGGACGACCGACAAGCAATAGAAGTGCCACAGACTGTTGAGCCAAGAACCCAAGGAACAGAAAGCGAATTCTGAAAAAGCAGAGCCTGGGGGACGTCCATAAAAATGGACATTGGGTTCATGATGTCCATGTTTGGAGACGCGCAAGGCACCACGGCGTGTGAACCCAGGCATGGCACCATGTTTGCTGATGCAAGACGGCAGGAACATGAATCCTTCGCCCACTCATCGACAGACAGGAAATCCATGAAGGCTGTCCTCCAGGTTTGGAACGTCCCTTGGCTCAAAGTTGTTCTGGCTTCCAACGGCCGCTTCAGCCTTTGGCAAGGTGTTATTTTCAAGGGACGTATTCAAGGGCTGGCCTATCGGTTGGAACGCGATTGGTTTGCGATTTACTCCAGGACGGGTACTCTCCAGTTTCGGAAAAACACGGAGGAGTTTTCCGTCAACCATGATCTTCGCTGCGCGTATGAGCGGTCATCGGATGGCACACGATGTTTGGTTCTGAATCGTCACGGTCGGGAGGTCCTGCGACATCGCTATCGCATGATTATGAATGCGGACGGTGAAGAGGCCGAGGATTTTTTCCTGTGGGCGGCGCTTCTCCTGAACGACAAAACTCGCCAAACGCGGATGCTTGAGGCCTGGTCGGAAAACCTGCCTTGAATGTGGGCTCACCCCGCTCAGCAATGTCCCGAAAGCTGGACCCGGTTCACCCCGAGGTCCAGAAAACTGCACACCATCCCTGGCTCTTTTCTGGTAAAAACCCTGGAATCTCATGAAATTCGCAACTTCAATAACTGGCACATCGATTGCTTTGCGGCCAGACATTGACACTGTGAGTGGCCTTTGTTTAGGGAGCCAAAATGTTTAAGAGAGCCTTCTTGTCTGTCATGGCCATGGCTATGATCGGTACATCCTGTCACTCCGGGGACCCGGAATCGTCGCTTCAGGATGCAAGCCCTGGCACGAGCAGCAACCTGGGGCAGGCCGTTATCGATTCGACTCTGCTCGAAGTGAGAATGTTTCAGATCGCAGGTGAACGGAGCCTGGCTTTGCAGGATTTGCCGAAGAGCTTTCCTGTCATGATCATCAATCAGAAGAAGAAGGCTGCGGATGGCACCGAGCAGTATGCTCCGCTCGGATTTGCCATCAACTGCAAAGGCCGTGACCCCCGCGCTGTCGTCAATGCGTTTGGTGAAGCCTTTCTGGAAACAGACAACCCTGAGCTGATCACAGAATCCGAACTCGACGACATGTTCCAGGTCACCAGACAACCCATCCTGCGCTGTGATGCCCTCAAAGGCAACCTGCAGACCAGCCCTATGTTCAGCCAGGTTTTCCGAGTGATCGACCAGGCTGCGGGCAAGGTTCATCATCTGGTGCGTTTCAATGCCTCAAGCCCTATGGATAAGCGCCTCTTTGAAGTCGGTTGTCAGAACATTATGGATGCGTTTGGCCCGCCGCAAGCCGGCTCGATCCCTGTTTTGCGTGAGAGCGTCAAGGATTTACCCGGCGCTGATGACCTCGGCGCCATACATTGCTTCAATACCGCAAGCCCGCTGGCCAAGGATCTGTCCATTCCCACCCACGCTGTAGCCCCCTATCCCTTCGATGCGCGCCTGTTTCGTGTGCAGGATAATGAGCTTGGACTGCTGCGGGTTCTGCTGACCGATGGCAAGGCTTTCCGGCTGAATTGTACAGCTTCGGATGGTGAACTGCAGACGGCCTTCGGCTTCCCTGAAACCGGTAAACTGTCCACCATCACCTCGGCCGATGCTCCCTTCACAGACTATATCAATGGCAAGGTGGAAGCTCAGCCCACCCTGAATTGTCCGAGCGTATCGCGACCGGAATTTGCCAGTGATGGCTACCGCATCAGCAACCAGGGACAGCAGGATGTGGCATCAGCCGTCCGCAATCCCCTGATGAGGCTCAAGGCGGCCGAGGATACTCTGGTGCAATTCAGTTGCGAGTCGGCGGCTCGCTTCTTTGCAGGCAAGTTTATCGATCGGTTGGTTGCAGAACCTGCCTTGCTGCAGAGTATGACGTTGGAGTCGAGCGATTATGTCGTTCGCAAGTATGTGCCGGACCAACTGAAGACGCGGAAATATAAAATCGGCTGCGGCAGCGATTCGATGAATCCCAAACTGGATGATATTCAATCGGCCTTTGTTCAGGTCTTTGGTGTCTCTACGTCCGAGGAAGCCCTGAAATCGTTTGCTGCCGACATGAAGCCGAAGCTGAGCAGTTTCCAGCTCAAGGACATTGTCGACTATTTCGTCTACGGTATGGCGACGAGTGAATTTGAAGTCAAAAACATTACAGAGCGCGCCTTCCGCGCCGCCAAATCCCGGGAAGCCCATGCCGAAGAAAAAGCCTTCTTTGCAGTCTGGATTCTGAAGCAAAAGAAACTGCGACCCCATCATGACGAGCTGGTGAGCTACCTCCGTCGCATCAAGGACCTGCCTCGCGCGGAACTGATCCGAAGCTACATGGATGTGTTGAATGAAGCCTCCGAGGGCGGCCTGAAGTGGTGGACCGGGGAAATGATGTCCCATCCTGATGTGACCTATACCTATGATTACGCGGTGTCGGCCCATGTGGAATGGCTCCTGCGAGCGGAAAACAGCTGGAATCTGGATCATGTCATCGACATGGCTTATCAGGCTGCCCTGAATCGAGGCATTGATAATGCTGCCCGTGACAAGGTTCGTCAGTGGATCCGTAACGACAGGTCGGTTCGTGCTCATTACAAGGAACTCGTCAACTTCATCCGGCAGCATCAGGGCGACTTCGCGCACGGCAGTGAACCCGATTACGAGGCGCTGCGCAGGACCAACTTCCGCTTCGTGAATAACTGCCGAGGCAACCTCAGCCTTGTGCTGAAACTGGTCACCACCAGTAACGTCTGGGAAGTGAAGTCGTTCACGGTGGCCCAGGGCGCGACCGCTTCGATCGATACGCAAGGTCGGTATCTTTACTGGTTCGCACATTCACCCGCTACGGGCTTTGAGTCCTGGGGCGGTAGTTTACAGTTCACCAACGTTCAGGTTCCGTACCAGAATCAATGGAAAAAGACCTATCGTCATGACATGAAAGGTGGCGAAGGCGGATACAGTCAACAAAGCGTGAGCTGCTCCTAGGAGGCTGGGACACATTTAATGTGTCCCAGCCTCTTAGGCTGCTGTCATTATCAGATAATTGGAAAGGAAGGTTATGAAACGGATTTTGTTTTTCCTGATGCTGGCTGCGGGGCCTTTGCAAGCCCAGAGCGAAGGCTGGAGTTGCTCGTCGGCGTCTCTCCCGCAGGAGTGTACAGGTTCAGCGGTGGATGGTTCCAGCGAGGCGGCCGAGCATGCCTGTCTGCTTCGTCTTTATGGTTGCGGCAAGTATGAGCAGGTCATTCATCGCGTCGGCAGTGCGGAACGCGGCCTGAATAAGATTCAAAATTATTTCGCCGGTGTGAGTTACTTCGGACTTTTGAATCGCGTGCGTGCTCAAAGTCTCCGCTGCTACTACATCAAAGCCGCCAAACAGCAGCTTGAAGAGTTTATGGATGCTGTGCAGACAGTCTGTACCGATCCTTCGGATGCCAAAACCTGTTCCCGTAATCCGGTCAGCTATGGATCGGATCGAGACATCGATATGATCTATCACGCCTCGCGCGTGCAGGATGTCCTGAAAAAAGAAGCGCGTTGCGCGGAATCCGCTCATACCGAGGCTTCCATCTATCGCTACGGCAAGCTCTATACCAACGACGTCTTTCGAAGTTCCGTGCATGGAGTGGCCACCGGCAGCGATGCCGTCACGCAGTCGCTCAATCAGGGCCTCAAGGGCGTCCAGGAATCCCTGAACCTTTTCGTCACTGAAGCCAGCAAGCTGGAATCCCGCTACACGCAGTACAGTATCCTTATGGACCAGGCCGGCAAGGATCTGGGCGAGATTTCGCTGTTCCTGCGCGATACGGCTTTGTCCCCCGAAATCGTGGCCGTTGAAGAAAAAAACGGGCTCTCGCATATCACGATCGATGATAGCAAACTCGGAGCCTACCTCGATGGTTTTGATGCTCAGCTGCAGAATTCAGGTGCCATTCCCGTTCGCAGTGCGGAGCAAAGGCTGGAGCAGTATTTCCAGAAGAACACTGTGTATTACTCCGATATCCGCAACGATAATCTGAAGCGGGTCGACGACTACCTGATACGCTCGGCGCTCTTCAATAACCTCTTCCGTTTGGACGGAGACGTCAAAGAGAAGCTGAAGCAGGCGCAAGGCAGTACCGCGGGTTCTTCGCAAACTCTCACGTCGTTCCAGCAGGCTTTGAATGAATACAAAACTGCATTCAAAGGCAAGGATGAGCCCTGCACACTCGTCTTTCATAAAACCAAATGGCATTGCCTCAACTGAAGGGACAGCCCATGATCGCTCTATCGAAAACTGCTGGATGCTCGCTGCTGCTTGCTGGCTTTTTGAGCCTCGAGGCCATGGCAGCCCCACCGAAGTTCAAGTACACCGCAGAAGAACTGCAAAAGTCCTGGGAGCGGGTCTATGCACCTGGCAACGACGGACCTCTGTTCCAGGATCTGGTTGACAAAGTCCTGAGCCAGGAACTTCTGGTATTGGGAGCCCAGGATCTTAACCTGAACAGCGACGAGGGTACACCGCGGGCCATCCCTACTATTGTTCAGGGTGACTCGGGCCAGGTCGTTACCTACTTCCCTGTGAAGAGTCTGTCAGCGGAGCAAGGTAAATTGCTCTATAGCAATCTGCATAAGATTGAAGGACTGGTCCAGAAATATCAGCTCCATATCGGTTCCATCGAAGATCGCCATGCGCCCGCGGATTTTGATCAGACTTTGATCAAACGGCAAAACGCATTGGACCTGGAACGTTTCACAGCCAACGTTTCGATGTTTCTGCTGGCGGAAAAGCTGGATCAGAAATGCCGCTACTACAGCCGTGCCCAAACTTTTGTGGATAACCTGAAAACCCTGCGATCCGACCTTGTGCCTGACGGTTGGGCCGGCTATGCAAGCAGTGTCCAGGAATTCGCTGGGAACAGTTCGCGTGGTTTTGCCAGGATTCCGGCTCATCTTTGCAAATTCCAAACCAAGCTCAGTCGTGCGGAAGATGAAACCATCGTCCGAAAAAAGATCGAGGCCACTTTGATTGACGCCGTCGGTCGTGCCATTGAAAAACACGATAAGGTGATCAAAAACCGCAAGGATGCCTTGCAGGCCGTTGTGAACAAAAGTTATGTCGCCATTCCCATCGACAAGGTTTCCGCCCTGAATCGCGGCTTCCGTGACACCAACAGCCTTCTGATGATGATTCGAAGCGATCTGCTCCTGCTGTATACCGACAGCGGCACGACCAAATCGCTGATGAAGAAAATCGAAGAGAAAATCAAAAACATGGCCAAAGGCACGGATCAAATCACCGTCGCCCATAAGGCCCTGGATAGTTTCGAAACGGCGCTGAAACCTTTCCTCAGCGATCTGGAAAGCGTCTCGCGCTTGCCGATGCTGACGGAGGCACAGCGGCAGAAGGTGAGCGTGTGCAGCGATATCTCCAAGATTTTGAGTTCGGGTCAGGACGCGGCGAACGCAGCCAAAAATCAGGACAACTTCAACAAGTGCCTGATCGCCACGGCCGAACTCTATAAGGAGGCGCGGGAAACCATGGTCGATGATCCGGCTCAGGTTGAGTTGTCCAGCAAAATTGTCATGCTTCTCTCTTATTTCCAAGCCCTCAAGAGCGGGAATTGAATATGAAACACTCTTTTTGGATGTCCCTGTTCCTCAGCTTCATGGTGAGCGAAGCCGTCCGGGCGGCTCCTCAGAACGATCCCCTCCAGGAGGTGAAGCCCCTCTGCGACTCCCGTCATACGGCGGAAGCGCAAAAATTTCTGAACCGCCGCATTGCGCTGCTCAATGTTTCGCTGACGCATGCAGATTTCGCCAATATGAGCGTCTACTTTGATGACATTGAAGCCTGGCTCAACTCCTGCGTGCCGCCGGCGAAGATGACCAAAGAGGAATTCCAGGGCCTGATTTGCGATGCTGAATGCTACGCAAAGCGAGCCGAAGTTCCTTTGTTCATGGTCTCCGAACTCCCTTATATCAATAACGGGACCAAAGTACGGCAGATGAAAGCCAGTGTCGGCAAGGCTTTTGACACGGGCATTCGCATCGTGGATCAGGGCCTCGCCCAGCTGGCTCGTATGAACTTCGGCAGCCATGATCTGCCAGCGACCGTCGATGAAAAGACCGGCACCAACTCGGAGTCATTCAATAATTTCCTCCGCCAGCAAGCTCGCCTCAACGCCGTCAAGGCTCGCACAATTCTAGCCCATGGGGATTGGCTCTATCAGAACATTTCGCGCAGCAGGGCGGAAACTCTCAAAATGCGGCTGGCCGGCAAGGACGTGACGCAGAAGGTGACGGGGAATGATGGAACGGAGACCTTTTTTGCCTCTAAAAAGTACGAGGATGCATCCTGGATCATTCAGGAAGCCCTGATCGACCTTCCCGATACCGATGCCTTTGCCAGCGAATACTTTGAGCTCGCTCGTCTGAAGAATGACACGATTGAACGACTTCGTTCGATTCAGAAGGGTCATCTGTTTCTGAATATCGATCCCGAAGTTTTCACCACGAAAAAGTCTGATGACCTGTTGTCGAGCCTGGCAGCTCAGCTGAATTCCATCGCCGTCCTGGAAGACCGCGTGGATGACATAATCAAGAGCTGGGAAGCGGTTAAACTCGACGAGACACGGCGCGGCATGGAAAATGACCGCATTCGTGATACGCGCAGCATCGAGCTCAAAAGCTATGAGATCGCTCAGCTGAATGAAACGGCAGCCTCGATCCAACGCAATTTCGAGACGGCCCTCTCAGAAAATGATCTTAAAGGCCGCATCATGGCCAAGAAAGCCGATATACTCGAGCGTAACAACGCCATCCATCGGCTGCAGTTTGAACTGGCCAAGGCCAAGAAACAGGCCGAAACCCAGCAGGAGATCATCAAAAAACAAGCTGATGTGGACCTGACGTCCCTGGCCCGGGATTCGGCGCGTGAAAAGCGGGACGAGTTCCGTTGGATGATCGATGTCAACCTTTCGAATTTGAACCTGGCTCTGCAGATCGAGCAGCTCAAATCCGAAATCGATAGCCTGGAAGCGCAGATTACGGTCCGCAAGACGGATTCCCAAGCACTGGATGAAACCATTGCCTCGCACGAAGCTGAAATCAAGGCGCGAAACTCAAAAATTTCCGAATTGAATAACCTGACGTCGAAGTTTCAGGCGTCCAGTACCCAGGTCTACCAGGAATCACGTAAACCGATCGTCATGGGAATTTGCGCGCTGATCGCTCAAAAGGCTCGACTCAAGGGCTCGGCAGAAGGATTTTCCGACAGCGACGGAGGAGGCTCCTGTCCCACACCAGCTATCACAATGTCTGAAGAAGCCTATTGGAAGGGCCTTCTTCAGATGCGCCGGGAGTTCTTTGGCGAAAAGGGTGAAAAGCTGACAAAAAATATCAGCTCCCTGCGTCAGTGTCTTTTGACGGCTCCGTCCGCCGTACCTGGTGCGGCGAGTGGTTCCAACCCCTGTGCGGCTTTCGGATCCATGGAAAAAATCGCTCGGGAGACCCACAAAAAGGAACAGGAAATCTTCGAACAGGTGGAATTGCCAAAGTTCAAAGAAAGAAAAGAGCTGCTGGAAAAAAACCTTACGCTGCTTCGCACGGCCGCCATCGGTCTGGGTATTTCCAAAGCGGCTCATACTGTGGTGACGTCTGTCGCGGGTGCTCTCTGGGTAGGCGCATCGGGTGTGAAGGCGACGACAGGTGTGGCCGGTCTTGGTCCTTTGGTGACTTTGGAGATTGATTTGGGCGAAAAGGCCAAATCAGTTTACGACGTGGCATTGGATATCTGGAATGGAGCCAATGACATTGCACAAATGGAAGTCAACTACGGGTCCGAAATCAAAGGACTGGAGCGGGCCAAAGCTGAGCTTGAACAGCAAATGGAAGCGGCCATTAAACAGTATGAACCCGGCAATCTTAAAGAGCTGGTGATGAACCGGACTCTGGCGGATATCACGGGTCAGGACCTGACGCTCCAGAATGAAACGATGACAATCATGGCCGACGCCAGCAAATTCCTGATCGAAAAAGATTTTGCCATGAGCAATCTGGAAGCGGAAGCGGCGCGTATTGACAGTGAAATCAATCGCCTCAAACGCGAACTGGACAAGATGAAGGCAGAAAACAGTTTGATCGCGTTCGATCTGAAAATCGTCCAAAGCCAGATTGAGCAGGAAGGTCATCAGAAGGATGCTCTGCGCGCTTTGATTGATGGTCTCAATATCCAGAAAAAAGGTATTGATGTTGATATCAATCGGCTGAAGGCCCTGATTGCCAACTCCGCGACCCGCAAGAACATGGTTGAGAAAACCGCTGATGAAGTTAAACTTCTGCAGGACAAGTCCAACGTCGAGCAACAGGTCATCAACGAGCTCACAGGTCAGTTGAAGGATAAGATGAGTCTGCTCACTTCCAGTCAGCTGGAGCAGGTGGTCGAGATTCTGCAATCCGACACAGCCAGCCTCACCGCCCAAATCACCGGACTGGCCAAGGAAATCGCCGGCATCGAAGAACAAATTGAAACAGTCGATAAAAAATCTCTGGACCTGACGGCTAACATGAAATCCGGTCTTGACGAAATCGCCAAATCGATCAGTGTCAAGCGTCAGGAAATTCTGGATCTGGCTAAAAAGCCCGATTCGTTCGATCAGCAGAAGGACATGTTCTTCGCTTCGCAGACTGTGGCTGCGGATCTGACTCGCGGGGCGAACGAGTACCTGCGGGCCAAGAAAGAGAAGATGCATTATGTCAACTTCCTCTACAACCTTTACCGCAGCCGTATCAATACGCTGTCGAAACTCAAGGGTAAAGGCGAGCAGGAAGAGCTGGTGCCTTACATCATAAGTTATAACGATCTCATGAAGGCCGTTAAAAATTGCTCGCGCCTGAATGATCTTCCGTTCCAGTGCAGCACGGATTCCCTGGCCTTTGATGAAACCCCGGTCGTGATCCGTCGAGCGGATTTCTTTATGCCAGCTGACAGTGGCTTCATGCAGGAGCTTCTGAGCAAAGGCCGCGCACGCTTTGAGATCACCCCTGAAGCTCTGCCTCCAGGCAACGATGCGAACTACGAGGACTACATCAAGCAAAACGGCTCGTTTATGCAATGGGAGCCCCTGAGCATGCAGACGAATTACAACATGAGCGTGGTGAATGTGATCCTGGGCCTCGAAGGTCAGGGCCTCCCTGGTGTGAACGATCGCAACTGCGATCCCAGGATTGTCGTCAGGCATCTGGGTTTTGGAGTCCGCTATCTGCCACTGAAAGATGGTGGCAGCCTGGGCGTTCCCCAGCTGGCCACGGACGTCGAACGGGTCGACATCATCGCACCTCTCGTGAGCAAGGAGTCCACCGATGAGTTGTTCAAGACTTATCTTGAATACTTCTCCCGCCTCGATGATGTCCCGGAAACGTTTGTCGATCCTCAGACGCGTCAGACCCGTGCTCTCCGTTTCCTTGGGGCACCGCTGGTTGGAACCTATGAAGTGGCGTTGGAGCCCATGAGCCCTCTGACGATCAAAACCTGCTTTGAAAAGCGTAGTTTGAGAATTGGTTTTAACTTTACAACTCCTTTTTCTCTCTAGGATGACACTATGAAGTCTTTTATTCCTTTACTCAGCATCGTTCTGATCCTTGGGAGTGCCCCGGCGTCCCATGCTCAGAGTGATGAAGAATACAACCTGGCCTTCAGGCCCGATCGGACCTTGATTCCCAAGGAGATCTCGGAACGTAATCCGCAGAAGGTCTGCGATGATACGCTCATCGAAACCCTGAAATTCGCGGGTCGCCTGCCGAATGACGTGCAGGATACGCCGATGGCGCCTTTTGGCTTTATGAAGGCTCTTTGTCTTTATCATGGTCAGGCGGAAACCCGGGAAGCCAAGGAAACGCTGGTGGAGCTTTTTCAAAAAAGCATGACGCGTAACCTGGCACCGGTTCAGAAGCATGCCGCTTCGCTTTTTGAAGGGGTTCTTCATTGCGATCTGGCTCAAACGACCTTGCGCGATCCCAAGGCTTTGTCGGATCGTCTGCAGCGGACCCGCTTCTGCGCTCATCGGACGATGGCCAGGGAAGCGCTGGGTGATATCGATTGGGCGGTCTTTCAAATGGAATATGAGAATCCGACGGCCAAGGATAGTCTGGACGGTCTCATGGAGAAAGTCGGGCAATGCGGGAATGATGTGTTGGCCAGCATTCATGATACGACCTGTGGTGATTTCACGGCCTTGTCGGATCAGGAACTCGAAGCTTTGGGAGAGAGAGCGGCCTTGGAAATCATGGCCCATTACCTTGACCTGAATCAGAATCCCGAGGATCCGGAGCTGGAAAAGAAGATCAAAGCTCAGATTCCCCCTTACTCGGCGATGCTGGCACGCAAGGTGCTCCTGACACGGGATACCTTGAATAAAAGCAGCCTCAACTTTGATGAGCTGACGGCCAAGAATATTCAGCTGACCCATTCTGTGGGTCAACTGGAAAAAATTTATGGAACCTATGATAGCGAAACAGGCCTTCTCGATGCGTCCGGGGCTTATCCCAGCCGCGTGGCCGCTTTGGAAAAGACCTATCTGGATCTCATCAATCGGGCCCAAACGCTCTATGATCTGGCGGATAAATGGGAACGTGGCCTGTACACCGATACCAGTTCGGGCAGCCCCCATAACAAGCTGATCGATGTCGCCAGGCGGCAGGATGAAATTGGAGCCCAAATGGAATTTCTCCTGGGCAAAGGCTCCATGACGGGCCAGGAGGAATCCTCACTGCCGGCACTCGTCACCAAGATGACCAGCACCCTTCAGGCCATGGGCAAGGATCGCGAGGAAAACAGTAAAAAGCTGACCCGCTCGCTCTGCGCCATGTATTTTTGTGAAATTCGGGCCAAGGATCAGGAGCCTGAATATAAAACCATTTGCTCATCGACCAAGGTGACCGGAACCAACCTTCTGATTTATCAAATCAACCCACTCTGTGAGGTTCCTCAGTCGACGACGGCTGGAATCCTGAACGTGCCCGGAGGCACACGCCGCGTGACGGACATCTGCCAGGCAGCGGGTTTTCCGGCGGCTTACATGGCAGGCGGCGTGATGCCGGCGGCTCAGGCCCAGCAGTGCATGAAAGATCCAGTGGCCTTTGATAAATTGCTCTTTCCCAAGACAGCCCGGAGCCGAAACCCATGAATATAATCCGATCGTTTGTTTGGCTGACTGTTCTCCCCTGCGTGATGCAATGCAGTGGACCTGCATCGAGTCAGCTGCAGAATGCAAAGGGAAAAAATCCTCTGACCTGCCCGGGTGCTCTCGAAGCCCCTGATATTGCCCTTTATCATGAAGCCGATGAGGGCGAGACCAATGCGCAACCTGGTCTTCGTAAGCAGTTTGTGGTGACGACACGGGACAGTTCCTGTCAGAAACGTCAGGTGCTGTTTGAGGGTTGTGGGGAAGATACGATTAAAAATCTGTTTGGGTACGTGTCCACGTCTCCGCGGATCATGAGCTCTGAAGAGATTCAACAGTTTGAAGAAGGGGATAAAAAGGTTCTCCCATCCTTCAGCTGCAGCAGCGGATTCGATGCTCAATTGGATGGTGCATCCCGGCCAGCGTCGGTGCACGCCGCAGGCAAGACGGATGGCTACGGCGCCTTGCAGATTGAAAATCCGCAGGATAGCGCACGCCCCACGTATGTGGTGGTTCCCAACTCATGCTTTGCCATGGGCCGTAAGCTCAATATCGCCAGGTGGGCTGCGCTTCTGGAACGACCGGAGGATGCCCTGATTCCCTTCCGTCCTGAATCGGAAGCCTTGACCCTTCAGTTCAGCTGTGCCCATGAAAAGAAACCTGCCCTGAATAAGGAAGGTTGGGCCTTGAGCCGAAGTCTGATCGGTGACAGTCAGACGACCTGGTTTTTGCGCTACCTTTCCAAAGAACCCGGCAAGAGCCTTTCGTTCATGATCTATCGTCTGGATGGTCAGGAACTCTTCAGTACCGAGCAGGTTAAGTTGTTTGAACAGCAGATGATCGAACGCCTGGGTATCAAACCCCAGGATATAGCCTTTGAGCTTCTGGGAACGCCTGAGGAAAAAACCCTCCTGCTCGACTACTGCACGAGCAACTGCGAGAGTTTCGAACCCCAGCATATGGATCTGACCGGTGAGCCGATCCTGCTCGATTCTGCAGGACACTCACGACTGCAGCTGAAGCCCATCAGCAGCCCTTTCCTGGAGAATGAACTCATCCTGGAAATGACGGGCAAACGTGCGCTTAGATTTCGGACATGCGATCAACCCCATGATGACTTCAAAACACGACTCGGATTCAAGCCCATGGCCCTGACTGATGAACCGTGGGAGAGTCGTCTTAAAAAAGGTGCAGAAAATTCAGCCAATTTCGAAGAATTTGACGTTCCCTGTTTTCAAAGAAAGCCGGTTTGCGTTCGGTCCATTCCCGCTGCAACCGATCTTTCGACGAGCATGACGAACACACCCGGGAGCATCAGTTCCTATGTTACGCGTCCCAGCTCATGCCGAAACGCCAGCGAGCTGGAGCTTCGCCTGGAAGGCGATGTCTTCGTGCGTGGCAATGCTCTGACTCTTGGCAACACCGCGGCGTCAGGTTTTTCCAAGATTACTCTGACCGGTAACCCACGTGCAAAAATCACCCTTGCGATCGACTGCACACGTATTACATGTGATCAGCAAACTCTGGTGGCGGTGCAGGTCGTTCCGAATACTGTGGTCGAGTTAAAAGGGCTGCAATTTGCGACTCTGCATGATCCCTTGAAAGTTAAAACCATGGCCATTCGCGCCGTGGGAACAGCTCAGAATAAGGGCGCCCTCTTCGTTCGCGATGTGGGCATCAGTATTCAGGATCCAGGCGTTACCACACCCTCGCATGATTTCCATACGGGGCTCTGGCTCGAAAACCTGACGACCTACACGGCGAGTCTAAAAGTGGAAAGTACAGTCGAGGCCATTCATGGCCTTGGCGGCCAGCTTTCATTGATCGGCAAACGCAATCCCGGTCAGATTCAAGCAACCGACGCTCTGTCCTTGAAGGTTCTGCCGCCGCAGATCGTCGATGGAACCGTGCGCCGGCCCTCGCTCAATGTTCTGCGCGTTCTCAGCCTCACGGATGTTCGCAGCTTTCTCTATGCGACTCAACTGGATGGCCCCATGGCCATGGAGCTGCAGACCAAAACGGATGGACCATGGACCACCACATCCTGGTATCTGGATGTCAGCAATTCCTATGCGCTGTACAAAAATGATTCGACCGCGATCCTGACCAAAGGCGCGCCCAAGGCCCACTTTTATTTTCCCTGGGTCCATGACATGGGACGCCTTGTGAGTTTCGGTGGGTCGAACCGGGGTCTGCCGCAATTGAATTTTGATCTTTTTGTTGAATCAAGCTTTGTCATCGATCGCGATATGCCCATTGAGAACGACTATCGAGGTCACATCAATGGGACTTCGGCTGCTGGCATGGATGTATGCCGCAACGAAGATGATCCTGACGGCCATTGCTTACTCTCGTTTTGAGGTGCTTCCATGAAAGCTTCGCAGCTTCGGATGATCGGTTTAGGGACAGTATTGCTCTTGGGTGCCGGGTTCGCTATCTGGCATTTCATGTTGAAACCAAAGCCTGTGCCACTGGCCTTGACGGTGCTGCAGACGCGGGCCGCATCGGAAACAAAAGATCTGCAAAGCCTCTTCAATGTTTATGCGCAGAAGCATCCGCAGATGACCATCACGGTGTCCTTTATGGATTCCAAGGTTCTGCGGGACAAAGCCGGGACGGGGCTTCTGCCAGCCTTTGACCTGCTCCTCACCGATTCCACCACAGCGGGTCGGTTGGACGAGCATAAGGAAATTATGGAATGGGCTGATCCGTCTGATGAGGCGACTCGGAAGACGGCCTTGCCTCTCTACGAGGAAGGTTTTCAGGTCCTGTTCTACAATAAAAAGCTGGCGCCGACCCCACCGGAAACCTGGGGCGACCTTGTGGGTCAAACCGTGGCTCAGGCCAGCCCGAGTCAGAAGCGTTATGGATTGGCCATGCCTGAGGAAGCGTTTGCCTTGCTGCCGTTCGTGAGTCGAGCGTTTTTCAATGAGCAGGGCGGCCCTATGAAGACCATGGAGTCAACGCTCATTCGGGAAGGCGTGGAAACCGTAAGAACCCTGCGACAAACCTTTTCGTTAACACCGCGCGACTGTTCCGCCGAATGCGCCGCCCAGGTTTTCCTGGCAGGACAGGCTCCCTTTGCGATGGCAGGGGAGTGGCGTTGGCGGGAATTTGCCGCAAAATTGGGCCCGGATTTTGGCATCGCGGCTCTGCCGCGGCTGGAAAGTGGGGAAAGTGTCAGCGCTCGTTCCACCGTCTATCTCGCCGGTTCCCGCTCCACGCCAGGGGAGAATATTCCTTTCATCACGGAGCTCAGAAATTATCTGCAGGGCGCCGAGGGTTCCAAGGAAATCTTCACGCAGCTGGGAAAAGTGCCGACAAGTTACGTGTTCAAGACGTTGCAGCCGGATACGATCGAGGGCCAAGCTTTGGTCAACATCATACAGAAATCAACCGTTGGCGTGGATGAAGATATCTTTCTGCTAATGCTGGCCCGGTTGAAGCCAGCCATCCAGGAATATTTTAGCGGCCTGATCACAGCCGCTGAGCTCGTGGAACGTCTGGGCCAGCCCCAAGCAGAAACCTAGAGTCGGAAGAACCCTTCAGTGGGCTCATCCCATGAGCCCATGTTTTTGTCGTTTGACAGCCAATGCACTTCGAGACACCCCCAAAGCCCGCATAGCCCCATTCACCGACTGATGCCGATTCAGGCACGCTTCAATCACGAATTTTTCATAGGCATCCATCGCCTCATCCAGCGAGATATCCTGATGCATGGGGGCCATAATGTGTTCTGAGATCGAGCGTTCCATACTGGGTCGCGAACATTCCATCCTATCGGGACGCGTGTGAGGTTCCTGCATGCTGCGATGAAAGGCAAGTTGTTCGGCCTTGATCTGCGAACCATCATTATCATTCAAGGTTAAAAGCAATTTCAGCGTTCGGAACAGCTGGCGGACATTGCCTTGCCAGTAAAATTTCTGGCAGTGCGCCACCAGCCGGGAGAATTCCGGTTCCGGAATGCACTGATGCTCCTGATCCAGGAAACTTTGGATGAGTGCTGGCAACTCGTCCAGCCTTTCGCGCAAGGGCGGAAGCTTCACCTCAAACCCAGTCATCCTCATCCAGAGATCCAGCAGGAACGTGCCATCGTTCACGGCCTCTTCCAGGTCCCGGGTGCTCGCGCCTATCAATTGAAATTCGGAATGACAGTCCAGAGAGCCGCCCACCTGGCGAAAGGTTCCGTCGTTTAAAACCCTCAGAAGTTTCTGTTGGCAGCTTTTTTCCAGGGTATGAACCTCGTCCAAAAACAGAATGCCGCCATCGGCCTCGGCAATGTAGCCTGAGTTGTCCTGCACAGCCCCAGTAAAAGCCCCTTTCTTATGACCAAATAAGGATGACAGCGCCATGTCGCCCGAAAGATTGGCGCAGTTAACCACCGCGAAGGGCACAGGTCTATCGGATTGTCGGCAAGTACTCCAGCCATAGCCCGTCCCGAGCCTGCGAGGAACCAGACGGGTTTGGCTGGTGGTGAAACAGGGCTGCCGTGATCCAAGCCAAGCGAGGTGAGCGGCCTATTCCACTTCGGCCTGATTTTCAATGTATTGCTTGAGC
>NZ_DASQYZ010000202.1:0-9489 GCF_035638955.1 Oligoflexus sp.
AGCAGCTTGCTTCTCGTCAGCCTGGCTGTGGGTATGGTCTTCGCTGGAAAGTACGATGTGGCGAGCGACAATTACCTCTATGTCCTGGTAAGCTGCCTGGGATTGTTCCTCGCCCGATATGACCGTTGGGCGCTGGGAAGATGAGCTTGATTACGGGATTAGCGGCCTTTCAAGGTAGGCTTGAAGTGAACGCGATTGGCTTTCAAAAACGTCTTCTTAAAAGTCATAAGTCGTTCATAGGCCGCCGTATCTTGATCAAAGAGAGCCAAAATTTTCGTCGTGGCCTCTTTCTCGACTTCACGCAATCGACTGATGCCTTGCTGCTCAAACTGTGGGGTAATTTCAGCTCGTAATTCCACGAGCTTTCGAATGAGTCCCTTCTCCAGGGGAATGAACTGAGCGACGAGCTTATCGCTCAGGTCGAGGTCCTGGACAATAAAGGTGTTAACCGCCAGTATCCATTTCTTTTGATTCGACTCGTCCATCTCAGTTTGAATGTACCCCTGCGTAAAGAGCACATTGTCCGTGTAACTATCCTTGAGTTCAAATGTCTGCGGCGGAGCGTAAATGGATGATTTTCGCCGTTCCTCAACCACCTTGGCCACGTATGTATCCTGGCCCGTTGATTTAAAATCTGTAATACTCTTGAGTTTGGCTTTAATCTCGGGGTTTGCCGTGTATGTCCAAATGATAGCCGCTGAAGCGACAACGCCCATGGCCATCTTAAGCCAATAAGATCGCACGGATTCGAGAGCGACCGGATCAAATTTATATCGTTTCTTGACCGTCGCCTCTCCACTCTCGAGCTCCATCGACTGAACCTGCCTGAATTCACCCTCGAGGGCGGCTGCCAGGGCTGCTAAATCACCGTTCACGCCTTTTTCAGTGTGAAGAGCAATAACTGTTCGTATCTTTGAAGCCAGGATTGCGGCGTATCGTTCCTGAGCGGCGATTGATTCCTGGCGTTGTTCTTCCTTCTGCCTGGCAAGGTGCTCTTCCTGCTTGGCGCGTCTTGCCTTGAACTCATTCTCCTCGCGCACTTTTCGCTCGGCATATTCCCGGTCGGCACGCGCACGCTGTTCTTCAGCATAGCGATCCGCTTCCTCTCTGAGGCTGTTGGCGCGATTCTCAGCGTCAGATAGAACGGCAGCTGACTCGGCCGGAGAAGCACGAAAAGCAAACCCAGAACGCGGCTTGCTCTTTTCATTTGTTGTGACTGCGGCGGAGGGAATTCCGCGAAATGCCGCAACCATCGCCTCGGCTTGACGAGCGGCCACGTCGCGCATTGTCACTTCCAAATCAGAGACGAGGGTTTCCGCTACCGAAGCAACAGTCTCCTCCACCCGCGCACGATAAATCGCGAGTTCATCCAAGGCGGAGGCGGCTTGTTCCTGGTAGGCATTCAGAGCATCACGGGTCTCGGTCGTAATCATGACCTTCAACGACGTAGCAGCATCAGCTACCATTTCAGCCTGCGCTTGCAGCTCGGCGAGGCGGCGATCGGCCTCGGCAAGCTCAGCTACCGGCACGTGTTGCTGCTTGGTATTCTTACTGTTAATCGCCCTTCCTCCCCAGGATTACCCTGGCTCATCGGCACGCTCGCAGAAGTCCTTAAGTGGCCCTGCTATTAAGCATTTTCCGAAATACCCAGGAATTTCCCAGTCGTCTTCAGAGGAAAGCGACGGGGGATCACCATTTCTGGATTGATCCCCCGAGGTTTTTAGCATTTTTTTAACGATTTCGCTTTAAGCTACCTTTTGGATAAAGGGCTTCTTTTTTGCGAGTTCTTCGCCTAAGGCCTGTTCGGCCAAGGCTTCCATAGGATCTCTATGCTCATCAAACTGCTGAACATCAACCGGCATGGTATTGTTTGAGCAGCGCGTCCATAGCAACGAGAGAGAAGCCTCGAAACGATCGACTGCCGACAGGTACATCCGGTCTGCGGAAAAGAACATATTAAGCATTGTTAGGACGACCGAAAGTATAATGCCAACAATCGATGTGCTCATCGAGAACGATACTTTGATCAAAAAGGTGTCCATGACCGCTTTCGTGCCTTCGATGTCATTAAGGTTCATACCGCTGAGTTCGGGCAACGCCTTCATGATACCCAGGAACGTTCCAAAGATACCGCCGACAATAAAGAGCGACGTCAGCGTATGAAGAAATTCATTGAACGATCCCGTTGGGATAACACCCAGAGCTCTATTGAAGCAAGGATTGCTCTCTAAAACGTTCTTGGCAATTTCAAGGAGCCGCGGCGGATGCGCTCCGTATTTCAAGAAACGGGTCTGGTTGAGGGTATTGCGTACCGTACGGGCGCAGCCGTGCTGGATTAAGAACAGGCGGTCCGTGAGCGACGTAACAGCATCGGGCTTGCGACGCTTCATAATCGAGCGCACCACGAAGAGCTCATAGTAGGTCTTCTCGAGGAGTCGTTTGGTTGTGACGAAGAATGACAGGTCGGTTTTGGCGTCAGACTCTTCAAGGAAATGATTCACACGTTTCTCGAACTCTTTGCTGAACCAAAGTTCCCGCGAAACGGTAAAAGAAATGATAAGCCTCAAGATCACGGCGACAATGAAGGTCACGACCATGAATGGCATCAGGGCGTCCGTAGCGAACACGACTATCCAGTCGACGACGGAGTTGATCAGAGAGTTAATCATGAAACTTCCTTTTAGTCCTTGAGATTGAACCGGATAATGACCTTTTGCGCTTGCATGCAATCATGTTCGCGACAATAATCGTCTTGCTTGATGCCTTTGGAAACATCGCGACCTTTGATGTCTTCGGCCAAATAGCTGCGTCCAGTGACCTTCACCAAGGGAAGCAGCTGCTTCTGATGCGAGTACTGCATTTTTCGCGTGTCAAAGATGTAATTAAAGATGGACTTGGCGCGATTGTAGCTTAAATCCAGGTTGTAATTAACGGCAACCTGGTCTTCGATATTCAAGCTTTCAGGATCGACCAGCTTCCCCTTATAGGTGGGTGATGCAAAGCCAATGATTTCAACCGACGCGATCTTCTCGGCGAGCTTCGGATCCTTCAGCAAGGTTTCCGCATAGGTCGGAACAGATTTCAAAAGCTTGCTTTCCATTCCCGGCTTCAGATCAGCTTTACCCGTATCGAAGTAATCTTTGCCGAACGCCAGGGTTACGTCGCCCGTGTTTGGATCCACCGTCGCGCCGACGCCTGCCTTACCGAAGTTGCGTGCAATCTTATCGGCAAGATCCTTCTTCGCTCTAATGATGTTATTCGACTTTTCAAGGTCGCCGCTCAAAGCCGCTTTTTCCTTCTCGAGGCCAGCAATATGTCCTTGAAATTTCTTCTGAGCGGATTCAGCAGTCGCGAGCTTACCCTCGGCATCCTTGATTTTTCCATCAAGCTCGGCCAGATCCTGCTTGAGGCGATCAGCTTCACCCTGAGCCTTCTTCGCAAATTCAGCCTCACGTTTAGCCCGCTCGTCGCTCGACAATTTCATAGCGGCGAGGTCTTTTTCAAAAGCGGCTCGAGCGCCTGCTGAATCCTTTGCATGTTTTTCCTGCAAAGACGCTACCTGCGCTTGGAATTTGCGTTTGGTTTCACCGAGATCGGAGACCAGCTTATTGCGTTCAGCCGTTCGTTGATCGATAACGGCTGAAGCATCAGCCAGTTGATCTTTAGCTTCCGACAATTGCTTGTCGGTCATCTGATTCTGGGCGGACAACTCAGAGATCTTCGCTTCAGATTCTTTGCGCATCGCGGCAATCTTTTGTTCCATCTCAGACTTCGATGTCTTTTCTCGAGCCTGGACAGCACGAACTTCGGCGACCTGTTGATCGAGGGATCGCTTGGTCTCCGAAATTTCCTGATTGTTGGCAGCGACCACCTTCTCTTTCTCGAGAATAGTCTGCCGAAGACCGCCAATTTCCTGTGTTTTTGCATCGAGATCACGCTGATTTTCGCGGATCGTCTGGCGCTTCGTCTCAATAGTCTCGTCGCGCTGCTTGATGCTGGCTTTGGCTAGGACGTTTGCGTTGATGATGTTCCGTACAATCTGCTGATATTGGTTGAGTGCTGCTTCCTTGTTCTCATTCTCCAGGGCTTGAGCGCGGAGCTGCTCTTTTTCAGTCTTCGCTTCTTCCTGGAGCAGAGTCAGCTTGCTCATCAACTGCTGATAGACGCGCTGCTCGCTGGCAGACCCTTCTTTCTCGAGCTGTTCGTCCTTGAGAGTGTTGTAAACTCGATTCTGTTCACGCAGATCAGCCGCTTCAGCAGCAAGCGCTTGGAATTCCAATTTCTGCTTGATGCCATCGGTGCTACTGCGCAAGCTTGTAGTGACGTAGAGCAGCAGGAACACTGCTGAGAGCATCATGAAAAGGTCGCTGTATGAAGTCCATGTCGTGTCGGACTTTGAATTAGACACAATTTTGTCATAGCGTAGGCTCATGGCAATCCTACTATCGGTAAAATTTGCAGAGAAATTCGGGGCTATCCCGGTGGGACCACGGTCGGACCTAATTTAAGATTACTCCTATTTTACACGGCACAGCGCCTTCGATGCAAGCCGGGGCCAGTGGAACCGCATACCCGAGTTTGTCATCTTGTGCATTTACTTGGACAAACTGGACATTTGTGTGGCCGAGCGGCAAAGCCAGACAGCTCACGTCCTTCCTTTCTGCGAAATCATTATTCCCTGCCATCAGACGATCAACTTTCGAGGGATTATGCCGAAGCCATGCTGTGGAAGAGATTGAATCTTTCGGTTTCAGGGTGTGGAGTCTCATGCGCTTCAAAATTCTGCATATCTGGATAGGGTTTCTGGTCCTCGCCTGCATCCTGAGTCCTGGTGTCCACGCGGCGCCCATCATTCTGGATGGATCCCTTGAAACGCATGAGTTGGGTTTGGCCGTCGAGATCTTTGAGGATCCTCAGGGAAAGCTGACGCTGGATGACGTTCGTTCTGAAGCCATGCAAGGCCGCTGGCAGCAAAGCCATGACAAGGTGCCCAACTTCGGCTTTACCCGCTCGGCTTACTGGGCCCGATTCACGCTCGTGAACAAGGCTGAACGCATTCCCCAGTGGCTTCTTGAATTCACTTATCCCATGTACAATCGCATCGAGCTTCATCGGCCGACTGATCAAGGCTATGTCCGATCCGTGACAGGGGATCATTTCCCTTTCAAAAGCCGGGAATTCGAAGACCGGAACTTTGTGTTTTTTCTGGCGCCGAAACCCGACCAGGCTCAGACCTATTATATCCGAGTGGCCAGCGATGTTGTGCTCCTGCCGATGACTCTCAGCTCACCCCAGGCTTTTTCTGAAGGCAAAATCAACGAGGTCTTTGGCCTTGGGATCTACTACGGCATCATCCTCGTTATGATCGTATACAATCTCTTCCTTTACCTTTCGGTACGGGACATCAACTATCTCTACTATGTGCTTTACATCTTTGGCTACTGCATTTTCCAGCTGTCCTTCACCGGATTGGCGTTTCAGTATCTCTGGCCAAATCAGCCCTGGTGGGCCAACTCCAGCGTCTCGTTCACCATCGGCTTCACCTGTTTCTGGCTGGTGGTCTTTTCCCGGCACTTCCTGGAAACTCGACGCATGACGCGCTTTGTCGACAAGATTATGCTGCTGATGATGGGCTTGAGTGTGGGCGTATGCGTTTGTTCCTTTTTTGCCCCCTATAACCTGATGATAAAAGCCGCCAACGTTCTGACGATCCTGGGTTCCGTTTTTGTGATGACGGCGGTTGTCGTGTGCTTGAAACGGGGTCTTCGCGCGGCTCGCTACTTTGCTTTGGCTTTTACCGTGCTCCTGATGGCGATCGGTATTTATGTCATTAAAAACATCGGCCTCCTCCCCAATAATTTCTTTACGCATCACGGCGTGACGATAGGCTCTGCAGTCGAACTCGTGCTCTTGTCCCTGGCGCTGGGAGACAAAATCAAACTGCAGCAAATGGCCAGCCAGAAACAGATCGAGGATTTGAACACGGATTTGAGGAAGAACGTCGAACGAGTTGAGATGCTGGTCAATCAAAAGACCAGGCATATCGCATCGGTCATGACTCATATCAAGCAGGGCATCTTCACGATCCTGCCCGGCATCCTGATCGAGAAACATTATTCGGATCACCTCGAAATCATCCTGGATAAAAAAGATATCGCGGATAAAAATCCAATCGACCTCTTCCTGCGTGATAGCAGCCTGACAGCTGACGAGCTGGGACTGGTGGCGTCCATCCTGGAGACGTCCTTGGGAGAGGATGCACTGAACTTTCAAATGAACGCCTGTCATTTGCCAGAAGAGATCATGAGGCTTGGCAAAATTATCGAACTGAGCTGGCAGAACATTAATGATGAGTTCAATCGAGTCGAGAAAATACTGGTGGTGGCACGCGATGTCACGCAATTCCGGGCTCTCGAAGAAAAGAGTGTCGAACAACGCGAGGAGTTGGCCCGAATAGAAAAGTTGCTGGCTATTCCTGCCGAATCCTGTCGTCTCTATTTCAATCAGGCCCGAAAATTCCTCGATGAGACCCAGAAGATTATCCTTGCCCACGAGGCGATGAGTGAGCGCGGGCTAAAAATGATCTATATCAACTACCACACTCTGAAGGCTTCATCGCGGGCGTTCAAATTCAGCAGTCTCGTGGATGCCCTGCATGGTGCTGAAGAATATTGCGGGGCCCTGCGGGATGGTCATGCAGCCTGGGACCAGGCGAAACTGCTCGCCGATTATCAGCGTGTCAGTGATGAGCTTGCCAAGTATGTTAGAATCAGCTCGGAAAAGCTGGGGCGTTCCGATAACGCGAAAAAATCCTTCGACCGATTCACCGTCGAGCAGGGTCTGGCTTTACTGAATGAGCTGCCGGGTCATGTGCGGACCAGGTTCCATGATTTCGAGCGCGAACTGTTTCACGCCTGTTACAAGCCATCGAGTGAAGTCTTCGGTGCCATCTTTGCGGAAGTGACAAGCCTAGCCCGACAACTCAAAAAAGACGTGCCCTGCGTCCGGATCAATGGCGGCGAAGTGGGCCTATCGAATGATGCCGTTATCCTCTTGTCCAACGTCTTTACTCATCTGATTCGTAATTCCATGGACCACGGCCTCGAGGATGGCATGCAAAGGGAAAGTCAGGGAAAACCGGCCCAGGGCACCCTGCGGCTCGACCTCACAGCAAGCCCGGATCGGCTGCTTATCAGGTTCTCTGACGATGGCGCTGGCCTCCGCTTGCACACGATCAAACAGGTCGGTGTGGAAAAGAAAATGCTGGCACCCGATGAAGAGGATCCGGCTGTCATCGCCTCGCTTATTTTTCAGTCAGGCTTTTCGACCGCTGATAAAGTCACAGAAATCTCCGGACGAGGCGTTGGCATGGAGGCCATCCGCGAACATGTGGAAAGCGCTGGTGGAACGATATCACTGCATTTTCTGCAAGAGGTCCGCAGCATCGACCAGGCAGCAGCTGTCGAATTCGTTATCACGCTGCAGCCCAGCATGTATGCGCTTATCCCTCAGCACATAGCCGGGTCTTCTGCGGCGTCTCGTGGAGCGGCTTGAAGATTAAAGGACGGGGGTATGGAATACCCATCCAGATTGTCAAGCCAGAAGGAACTTGCCTCGGTCTTTCCGCTTTTGCTAGCATGCTGCCAACTTTAGCCTTTAACAGCAGCTTGCAGACCATTCCAGGGAAGGACCGCGTATGCCTCATTACCCGCTGTTGCCCGAGCATCGGCGCCCGATGCTTTTAGAAAAACTGCAAAGAGCTCCGCAGCTGCGTCTTATGGAGGCTCATAGTCCTCTCGCCGCACGCATAGCCAGTCTGGCTCGCCCGATTGGAGATCAGGGGCCTGCCAGTGGATTTGATGGTCTATGGATGAGTTCACTTGGTGATTCCTCGATCGCTGGCTTGCCTGACACCGAAGTTCTGGGTTATCCCCGGCGCACGCAGAATGTGTTCGAACTCACCAAAACTACGCATTTACCTTTGCTTGTCGATGCAGATACCGGTGGGGAACTCAGCAGTTTCATCGACTTCGTGCATAAGCTGGAGCAGATCGGGGCCTCTGGTTGTGTGGTGGAAGACAAGATTTTCCCCAAGAAAAATAGTCTCATCAAAGGCGCCGACCAGCAGCTGGCCGACTGCGATCATTTCAGCGAAAAAATTCGAGCCGCTCAGAGCGAAAAAATCAGCGCCTCATTCATGGTCTGGGCCCGCACGGAAGCTCTAATCGCATCACAGGGCATGGATGAAGCGGTGTATCGGGCTGAATCTTATATTCGCGCAGGAGCCGACGGTATCGTCATCCAATCTGTGGATCCTACCGGACAGGAAGTCTTCACCTTCATGCAAGCCTTGCAGGGTTTTACGTCATCCTGGAATAAACCCGTCTGGTTTGCCTGCATTCCAACGGCTTACCCGCAGTTCACGGCGCAGGAACTTTTCGCTGTCGGATTTCATGTCGTCATCTTTGCTAATCATATGCTGCGCGCTTCGATACAGGCCATGGAAAATGTCTGCAGCAGCATACTAAGCGACGATCGTACACTTGAATCCGAACCTCACATCACGAGTATCCACCGCCTCTTTCATTTGATTCCGCAGCAAAGGGTCCTGAAGCAGCAGCTAACCCACACACAACTCGTACCAGAGCAGGCGGATATTCCACAATGAACGGCCAAAGTTTTCACGAGGCCCTACTGGATGCAGGCTATGAATATTTTGTAGGCGTTCCCGATTCGGTTCTGAGTGACTGGATCGACTATGCCACCCGAAATGAGGTCAGCGGAGCCTTTCAAATAGCAAGCCAGGAAGGTGAAGCCCTTTCCCTTGCCATCGGCTACCATTTGGCTACAGGCAAGAAAGCAGTCGTATTTCTGCAAAACTCCGGCCTCGGCAATCTCATCAATCCCTTGATGAGCATGGCCCATGCCCAGGTCTATCGAATTCCTGTCTTGTTCATCATCGGCTGGCGTGGGGCCCCCGGAATCAAGGATGAGCCCCAGCATCAGACCATGGGCCAGGCAACCTATGACATTCTCAGAGTCTGCCAGGTGGAGAGCGCCCTCGTGCAAAATACCGAAGCCTTGCAGAAATTTCTACAATCGGACTTGCCACCCTTGTCGGCAATTTTGATTGAGGCAGGTCGTCTGAGCGCAAAAAAAATTCCAGCCAAGGTTGACCAACCTCTTCGTATTCAATATCTGGAATCCGTTTTGCAAATCGCGCCAGCCGATGCTGTATTTTTTTCCACCACAGGTTTTACTTCGCGCGAGTTGTGGGCTCTACAAAAGGACAAGATAACACATCCTTGCTTCTACAGCGTGGGAGGCATGGGGTTCCTCAATGCCATAGGGCTGGGGTTTGCGCAGTTCCGGAGTGATCGACACACCTGCGTCCTGGATGGCGATGGGGCTTTTCTGATGCATCTCGGCAACGTCGCCAGTATTGGGGCGAAGCGTCCACAGCGCTTCCTTCATATTCTTCTGCGCAAC
>NZ_DASQYZ010000203.1:0-20661 GCF_035638955.1 Oligoflexus sp.
CTTGAATTTATCGAAAAGTTGGCAGCGATCATTCCTCCTCCCTATCGGCATCAAGTCAATTATTATGGTTGCCTTTCATCCCACAGCAAACTCAGGTCACTGATAGTTCCACGTCAGGAGATCGATGCTGGGCCTGCTGAAAAAAAAGCCGACCCCCGGTGTTCCATTGGAAGAATTGCCCGGCGACGATCTTGAGGAGGAGGCGGAAAAGCCCTCGAGATATATTCCTTGGGCCGAACTGCTCAAAAGAACATTCGGTATTGATCTTACGGTTTGCCCTCACTGCGGAGGGCATGTGCGGGTCATCGCTGCGATCATTCGCAAGGAAGCCATCCGAGAGATCCTTGTGCATTTGAATCTCCCGACAGGACCACCGACGAAGAAAAAGCGCTCTGGAACTGAATATGTATATGAGAGCATTGCCTAACGGGCCGGGATGCTTGCAGCCAAAATTTGTTAAGCTACCGTTTGTATTACGTGAAACTACATTCTGTCTCATCAAATCGACCAGCCCGAGGTGCTTTAAAGCACCAAATAGACTTGGAAAAGCAGTGGTCCATGTTATAATGACTACTGCGGCAAAAGTGGGAAACTGAAATTTGCCGATTCGAATTACCTATCCCCGCGGTGGGTTTGTGGAGCGAGCTGCTGAATCAATGGCCGCTGCCGACTCAACGCCTGTTGCCGACTCAACGCCTGCTGCCGACTCAACGCCTGCTGCCGACGACGCCTTCACGGTCGCAGGCAACGCAACGGCCGCTGCGGATTCAAACGTCATTAGCCAAAAGCTGAGCAGCAGTAACCAAAGGCGCATGTTGGGATTCCTCCTGACCTTTTTATCGGTAAAAAAGGACGAATCTAAAGATTTTCTTGCGGATTTCCGGGTCAGCGGAGCTGCATAATTCCACGAATTTGCCGGCTGACCTGGGGCGGAAGCTCACGGCGCAGCATCTTCATCTGCCACGTTTGGTCGAAGGGGCCAATCTCATCCGAAATCTCAAACACTTCATGCCACTGCGAATCCACTGCATCGCAGAGACGTGTGAGGGGATGGTCCTGGAAAAGGACCTGCCCCGTGGCATCCCGGGTAAATCCACGGACAGAGTAATCGATCACCGCCGCGGTGGGCTGCAGAAAGTCGAGAATAAAGTTCAAAGACCGGAGGGGAGAAATCGTGCCACAGCTCGTCAGATCGAGGTCAACCCGGAGGCAAGGCAGGTCCTCCGCTGTTCCAAAATCCGGGTAGGTATGGGCACAGAGATGACTCTTGTTCAGATGCATATGCACAGCCCCTGGCCCCGCATCGCTCAAGAGCATCAAAGCCGACGCGCCCCAGGGTTCATAATCCTGGCGCGAGCTGGCCAGCACCACCGCCTCGATGCGTACGGCAATTTCCTTCAGCATGACTTCCAACGATGCCGCTTGGTACCGAAGCTGCAAAGACCGGGAAAAATCATCAGACCCAGGATGAATGAAATAAAGATTGGTGCGCAGCGACTTTGTGAGGTTATTGAACCCTTCCAAAAGATGCGCAGGCGTTTCCGGTAAAAGACGCTTCATGATCCCGACCTCCCGAGACGCCATAAAAATCCGTCCAACACATAATGAGTCAGCTGGGGCAGGGCCAGAAGGGGCACGATCCAAACCAGGGACGAATCCTCGGCCGGCTGAAAATGATAGGAAAACCAGGGGAAAACCTGCGGATGATCGGTCCAAACCCAGGCGTCCCAGAGCCCTTCCTCAGCGTAGGCCAACACAAAAAGAGTCAAGACGAAAAGCAGCGGCGCCACCCAACGCCAGTCGGTGCTCGTGCCCGGACGCCAGAACTTCATTCCATTAAAAATCCAGATCATCGCCATATAGGGAACACCGTGACTGATGACATTGGTGAGAGTAAACGCGAGATCAGAATTCCACACAACAATGCCAAGGCCCCACGCGGCAGCAGTGCCCAGGACCACAAGATTCTTGGGCACATTCAACGCTCGGGCTTTCCATTCCTGCCAGCCATAAGCAAACGCAATCGCGAGCGCAGCGGCATGCGCATATGGCAGAAGAAAGGCTGCATTCCATACCCAAAGATCGCCTTCCATAAACCAACCGAAATCACGGCCGCTTCCTAAATGCCAGACGGCCAGCGGATAAAGGCTCGCCCCATAGATTGCGAGTTGATCGATCCGCGTGCTGCGCTCGGTCCTCTGATAAAAACGCATGATCCCATACGGCTGCCTTACGAAATGAAAGACAGCCAGATAAGCCAGACTTCGCCAGAACACCACGGGTCCCATGCGATAAAGAATCACACTTGCCACCAACCCTAAAAGCGGAACCAGCCAGAGAAGCCTTGGCTTCTGCCCGGCACGATAAACTGTGGAATAAACATGGGCCACATCAATACCCACCACAGTCATCAGCCAAAGTCCGGGCGCCAGTGGTTCCCTCATAAAATCCGGGAAAAAAAGCTGCAGAACAGCAACGAGCAGCACCGCAAAAAAAGGCGGCGACAGTATCCAGAGAAGATCAAAACGTGCGGAATGCATCCAGGGTTGCGTGGGCATCAGCCGAAGCGCCTCCCTTGCAAAATATGAAGGGCAGCCTCGCGCCCCCGCGCAAAGGCCTCTTCAAAGATGGAAATGCCGCTCATATCACTGTGCGCAAAGGCAAGGTTCGAAGACCGCTCCTGCAGTCGGGCCCGCGCTTTTCCCCAAATAAATCCTGGTCTCGGTTGTATCATCCCATGCCCCCAAAGCCAGAAATCCATGGACCCTATCGAGGCGCTGATGCCCGGATGCATGCTCTCCAAATCAGCCAGCACCATCCGCTCCCAGTCGTGGCACTGCCGGAGGCCCGCCATCATGCGAGCGACCTCGGGCTTCTGCGCGGCCAAAGGCCAATACGAACTCAAAACGCTCGCACCCTCATAACGCTGCACCTTCTGATGCGTGGCCACAACATAACCAAGCGAAGCCGATCCGAAAGGAACATTATCCCAGGCCAACGCCGATCCTGGGCTTTGCGGCAGCGCATCCACCGTGCAGTTGGCCACCATCCACGGCGCATAGGACATGGCCCCCACGGGCGCGGCGTATCCCGGCAAAAGCCTTTGCGCCACAAAACGCGGCAGGGCCACGATCAGACTTTCAGCCTCCCAGCGCACTGTGCGATCTTTGTGCGACTGCCAGCCTTCAACCACAAATCCCTGACCTGATCTCTCGATGCGAAAGATCAAGGTGTCACCGATCATGCGATCCTGTGACCTCTTCATCAGCTGCCGAATCAGCCACGCGTTGCCCTCGGGCCAAGTCAGGATCGTGGCTCCTTCCCCACGCTCGGCATCACGCGCAGCAAAATAATGGAGTCCAGCCCAGGCCGATACGTCCTGCCAGCCTGCACCATAATCATCGCGGCAGCAGTAATCGAGATACCAGGCCAGATAAGGCGAATGCCAGCCCTGCCCGCGCACAAATTCTGCAAACGTCATGAGATCCAGCTTAAGCCATTCGGAATCACGCGACGATCGATCCAAAGGAATGGCAAAGAGGCGCCGTCCATCCTGACCTTTTTTCTGTCGCACGCTGCTGATGAAGCGAAAAAAAGCGCGAATGTCATCGACTTCATGTGGAGCCAAAGCCTTCCAGGCGATCAAACCTTCAAACCAACGGCCTTCGTAAAAAACCCGGTCCTCAGGATCATGGCACAAAAATTCGTCCCGGTACCTTGGCTCGCCGCGCGCGGTCCAACCCTGAAGCGCGCCCGCATCCTGCAAAAATTCCAGAAGATCCTTCTCCTCAGCATTCGGCAGCGGCAGATAGTGAGCGCCCAAAGGATAATCTGAAACGGAATTTTTTCCACTGCGCGCATTGCCGCCGGCCTCGCCTCCCATCTCCAGAAGGCGATAGTCACCAAACCCCTGTTTTTTCAGGGTATAAGCCGCTGTGCAGCCGGCCACACCGCCGCCCAAGATAAGCACCTTGCACCGTTCGCTGTCGGAAGCTGCAGGGAAATCCATGGTCCGTAGTCGATGGCCGTGTGCGCTATCATCACCGGTCAGCCGCAGTTCACGTTTGCGTTCACCGCAACCCATCATCATGGGCAGAGCCATGCCACCAATCAGGAGGTCTCTTCGATTAATGGACATAACGCGTCCATTCCTCTTCAAACGTTCGCACCAGAACCTGGTTATCCAGTCGATTGATAGCCTGGACTGTCGCCTGCATATCAGGCGGAAAATGAAACATGGCTGGCAAAAGTTCAGGCGAAAGGAATTTCAGACCGCGCGGCAGGCTGGTCGGCACGGAATGATCGCGACGCCCGGCCAGCACAAAACCCCACTCGCCGAATGAAGGAACATACACATGATAGGGCGCCGTCTGAAAACCAACCGCATTCAATGTGTTCACAATTGTCCAGAAGGACCGCGTTGCATAGAACGGGGATGTGGATTGCACGACCATCTGCCCTTCAGGTTTTAAAGCCTGCTTCACCAGCTCATAAAAACGGGTGCTATAAAGTTTTCCTATCGTAAAACTGCTGGGATCCGGAAAATCAATGACGATGAAATCAAAGGGCTCAGGAGCCGACCGGAGCCAGCTGAATGCATCCTCATGCACCACCTTCAGTTTGGGCGACGCAAGTGCGCCCTGATTCAGGTCCTTGAGAATCGGATGACGTGACGCCAGATCTGTGACCGCACGATCCAGATCCACCAGCACCACCTGCTCCACCAAGGGATAACGAAGCACCTCCCGCAGAGCCAGCCCGTCCCCACCGCCCAGGATCAAAACTCTTTTCGCGTCCGGGAGACTCGCCAGTCCGGGATGCACGAGGGCCTCATGGTAACGATATTCGTCCGCCGAGGAGAACTGCAGATTCCCGTTCAGGAACAACCGCGTATCATGCTGATTCCGGGTGAGCACGAGGCGCTGATAAGGCGAACTCACAGCCGCGATCACCGGATCCGGAAAATTCTGCGACTCGGACCAGTTGGTGAGTCGTTCGCCGAGCGCAAGTCCTGTGCTGCAGACGGCCAGGACTAAAAGCACGTAGATCCTCTGCATGTTTCGCCAGGCCTGCTGCTTGCCCAGGATTTCCAGAGCCGCCCAGGCCACTAGCACATTGCAAAGACCAAAAAAGAAGCCCGAACGGACAAGTCCAAGTCGTGGGACAAGGATCAAGGGAAAGAGCAGCGAAGCCAGGAGGGCTCCGAGGTAATCAAAGGTAAAGACCTTGGCCACGAGGTCCTGAAACGCATACTCATCCTTTAGAATGCGCATCAGGATCGGAATCTCAACTCCCACCAGGATGCCTGTGATGCTCACAAGGCTATAGAGAAGGAGTCGAAAGCTTCCCACATGATCAAAGAGGCAAAAGAGCAAAGCCGCAGAACTTCCTCCGATCAAAGCCAGCAAAAGTTCCACATGAATGAAAAAACGCAGAAGGTCGCGTTTCACGTAACGCGAGAGCCAGGACCCTACCCCCATCGACGAAAGATAGACACCGATCACGGTCGAAAACTGAGTGACCGAATCCCCCAAAAGGTACGACGCGAGCGTGCCTGCGATCAGTTCGTAAACCAGACCCGCCGTCGCAATCACAAAGACCGATATCAAAAGAAGCAGGGCCACGGGCTTATCCTATCCGCGAATGGCCGAGGCGATGATGATCGCAACGGCGAGAATGGTGGCCGAGGCTGTCAGGGCCAGCGGCAGATTCTTCTCTTCAACAATTTCCTTCCACATATGACCGGGGGTCAGGCGATCAAAGATCACCATGGCCACGATCAGAATCACAATGCCAAGGCCCGAAAACACCAGCGCGCTCATGATATAACGGCTCAGGCTTTCCACAACTCGTCTCCTCTGTCTTGAAAAATCTTATTTATGATAGGTCCTATATCCACCGCTGCTGCCACCGCGACTGTATCCGCCGCCGGAGCTTCCCAAACCGGAGCCACGATCATCGGAGCACGACCAGCCTGTCGAACTGAGGAACAAAAAAAGACCACAGACCATACTTCCAAACAAACGATAATAAAACACAGCGTACTCCTAACCGTTCACATCGCTTTCCGACCAGCGTCTCGATTCAAAGCGCCAATCCCCGAGTAGGACCCACAGGGGAAAAAGACTGACGAGCACAAGGCAGATAATCAGGGGGGAAATGACCTTATCGTTATCAATCACCGTCAGATGCAGGGGCACATCCTGCTTGCTCAGGATCGAAGGATCCACCCAACCCATTTCCGAGCTGATATCGAGTCGATAACGGCCTTTGTCCAGGCGCTTCAGAAACACCTCGTCCACCGTGTGTGCTTCGCTGCCGTCGCTCCAGCTTTCATAGCGATAAAGATCGCGGCCGAATTCAATCGGGGTGGGAAGTTGCCCATCTTCACCGATGAGGGTGAAGCGCAGATTCAGCCACGAGTTATGCAAAGGCGCATGCATCTTGATCTTCACATTGGTGCGATCGCCCTCAAGCACGAAAGGCTCGGATCGCAGCATCTGCAACGGGATTTTCCCATCGCGCAGAAGGCGGCTATCCAGGACGGTCCGCTCGTCTTTAGTGCTATTAATTCCCAAATGCAGAATCAAAAGCAGAGCCGCGAAAATTCCCCAGTGTTTCAGGTAGGACCAACGTCTTGCAAGGTAGGCTGAGGGTTGATTGGGAGCCACACCGACCCGCGCCGGCATGGGCCCAAGGGGCTTGAAGGCTTTTTCGATATCCTCGGGTTCAACGTAAGTTCCGGCTGACCACATCTCCTCGGTGCCATCGTCCTCGCAGCTCAGGATATCGGGCGGTGCGATATAGTCCCGCACATTCACGACATCACCGATCTTCACCCGCCAGTAGAATTCGCCAAGGACGAATTTCACCCGGGCCTGTCCCTTCAGAAAAAGCCGATAAGGATGACCACCCCAACGAACCGTCGTGCCGAGGCCCCCGCTGGGGCGGTGCCGGGTCATATGCAGGAAGTTCCAATGGCCCTGCGATTCCGTCAACCAACGAAAACCCTGGTAGGGATTGAAGAGGAGATACTCACTCCAGATGAAGTCCCCCGATCCATCGGACCGCACCATAAAACCAAGAACCTGCCAGGTTTCGCCCCGGAATTTATTCCTGCTCCCAAGCTCGAGCAGCGGCTTCCATAGCATAGACTGCGAGGCTGCTTTCAGGATGCGGAGCCCCTGGTGATTTTCCTCGACCAGGGCACCGCATGCACGGCAGGCGTAACTGAGACTCTGTCCGGGCGCAAGAATGGGAATCGGCGAACCGCATTGAAGGCAATTGAAGGTAAACTCACCAGCCATCGAGTTGCCTCAAGTGAGTGAATTGAAAATCGTTAAAATCCCTGTAACGCCCCACGTGCACATGCACAGTTGCGCCGATTTTTTCAATCGACAGGAATCCTCCCTCGCCGTTGCTCGCATCAATGCTCAAACGCTCCTGCCGCGCCGGAGCAGGAAAAGGCATTTCCCCTTCACTGGCTATGCAGGTCGCCCTCTTGATGTCATCAACGCGAAAGCTGCTGTGTCCCGGAATGTCGATGCTGTCACCCACCTTCAGATCTGTCACGGTCGGCAGAGACGGCGCAGGCTCTAGAGGAAACGAGATCATAAGGAACCCCTGCGCCTCGGCAAGCCAGCCGATCCGGCCTTTAGGAAAAAGGGCACACCACTCGTTCCAATAACCGTCCCGCCACTGCAGGCGCTGACGGCCGATCAGTTCGAAGTTTTCACCCTTGTCCACGCCTCGTGTGCCGATTTGTAAGGGAGTGATCTCAGGCGGAAGCACGGCCATCTTGCCAAACACGGCCCAGTCCTGATCACGGATCAAGGTCGTTTGGCAGTAGCTGCAAACAATAAAGAGGGTCGCCGGAGACTGGACCCTAAGGGCAGCCCCGCAACTCAGACAATGGATTTCCATAACTGTCCTTTAGATGCGCGAGAGAAGTTCGGCCTTCTTGCGATCAAATTCTTCCTGCGTCAAAATTCCTTTGGTCAGCAGGCCCTGCAGTTTTTCCAAGGTGGCAAACACATCCTCCTTGGCCTCACTGCTGCCTGTGGCAGGCTGCTGAAATGCCGAGGCCATCGCCTGACCAAATCCGACGCCTGCACCGAGCCCAACCCCAATTCCGGCCGCTCCACCTTCATTCTGTGCCGCGAGGGGGACACTGTCTGCCACCTGAAACTGGGCATACCGTTTGAGGTCACCCAAAAGTCGCATCGAACTGGCCTTATCGAGGTACTTTTGCAGCTCCTCGGGCAGGCTGATGCTTTGAATCATAAAAGTCGCGAGTTCAAGGCCGTATTGGGCAAACGTAGGTCGGAGTATATCCTGTAGGGTTTTCGAGAACCGGTCCTGATGCGCCGCCAGGTCAATGAATGCGACCTCTGCCGCTCCGAAATGGCTGCTGAGAGCGGTCAGCACCATGGCCCGCAGCTGTGCGTCAAGCTCACTGGTCGCATAAGCCGGACGGGTTCCACTGATCTTTTGAAAGAACAGTCGCGGATCGCTGATGCGATAGGAATAGGTTCCATGCGCCCGCAGGCGAATCGCACCGAACTCCTTGTCCCGAATTGTGATCGGATTGGTGGTGCCCCAGCGCTGATCGATCTGTTCACGGGTCGAGAAAAAATAGAGATCCGACTTGAAAGGCGAGGCGAACAGCTTGTCCCAATTTCTGAGGTTGGTTAAAAGCGGCAGAGTCTGGGTGTTCAGGGTATAGCGGCCGGGCGCAAAGAGATCGGCAATTTTGCCTTCATTCACGAAGAGCGCCAGCTGCGATTCACGAACTGTGAGCTGCGCTCCGTTCTGAATCTCGCGATCCTCCATCGGGTATTGCCAGCTCAGAAGACCGTCACCGGCCTCCACCCATTCGATGACATCGATAAACTGCTTCTTTAAAAAGTCCATGATACCCATGCACGCTTTCCTTTTTTCTTTCGCAGGCGAACCATCCCTGACGGCGTAACGTCGAGCGAGTATACCCATAGGCCTATTGGTGGCCAAGGCTTTGTGAATCTTTTCGTTCCCACCGAAAATTACTTACGCTCGTCTGATCATGCATCATGACGACGAACATGTTCAGGTCGGTGACATCCATTTTTTCACCTGTGTTCTCTGCGATGCAGGCAGGAGCGGACCAGAATCGGACAGTGAGGACGGAAACGGACACAGCGTTATTTTGACGCATGATGCCTGTGCGGCTCAGAAGACACGGAACGCGTCATCCCGAAGGGCAAAACACGAAGTTCGCCCCGAAATTTTATTGCCTGAATATCCAGAGCCCGATCGGCAACGATCTGCTGGATACGCCGTTTTTCATCTTCAAAGGCAATGCAGCTTTTGCGCCTCGGAGGCATCCATGCCGCCGAACTTGCTCTTCCACTTGTAAAATGACTGCTGACTGATACCAAGATGTCGGCAGATATCCGCTGTTTTTTTTGAATTCCTGACGTTTGATGGGTTTGATGATCTGTTCTCCCGTTAATCGACTCTTCTTCATGACGTCTCCTTGTGCATTGCATTGACACAGAAGACTCAACTAATCAATGGAGGAATTTGGCGGGGCACCCTCGGCCCCATTGTCGGTGACCTTCAGCTGAATCAAAGGGCCCTTTGGCAGGGCCTCGATCCGGATCAGGGCCGGCCTGACATTTTCCTTTTTTTGCAAGGGACGGATGAAGCCATGATCCATCGCGTTGGAGACGGCATGCAGGAGCATCTCATGAACCAGCCGCAGGGCTACCGGTTTCCAATTCTGCACGTGGTCCATAACCAGAAGGCCCTCCTGCGGGCAGCCAGCCTTTTCAAGGCGTTCCTTCATATCGGAAGTATAAAGCCCCGCATAGGCATAAAGATCAGAAAGAGCTGCCTCGCCACTGCCTTCGCTCCCAAGAAAGGCACCGAGGAGCTGCTCATAGTCCTCAGACGACAGACAGAGCGCCTTCCAGTTTTCCCTGATTTGTGTCGCGGATTGTCCAGAAGAAGGGATAAGGGCTGATTCCATCTCATGAATGCTGCCAGCCAGAAGCTTAAGTCCAAGGGTTCGTGCTGCACCCTTCCAGGTATGAAGGCGTCTTAGAGCCGAAGGCTGGTGCTGAGACTGAAGAATGCTATCACCAAGCCCTGTCCACTCCCCTCTGAGCTCTCATTACTTTGCCAGCAATTAGGCGCTGGATAAACGAAGCACTTGAAATCGATCGCTGTCCCGGCTGTAGTATACGTCTACGAGGCCTTAGGAAGCTACACGACACTTCCTAAAAATTCCGCGGAGTAGTGCTAGCCAGCCCTCGGCGGTCGCTATGTAGGTGATATCCGTCAGCCATAGTCTATCCGGTCCAACAGCTTTAAAGTCACGATTTACCAGATTCGGACTGACCGGATGCGCATGGTTCGAGTCGGTCGTCACCTTGAATTTGCGCTTGGTTTTTGCGCGGATACCCAGCTCTTTCATAACTCTCTCAACCCTTGTCTTGTCGCACTTAAAACCCTCTTTCAACAGCTCGGCGTGGATTCTGGGACAACCATAGGTTCGCCGACTCGAATGGTAGATGCAGAGAACTGCAGCGTGTAACTTCTGCTTAACAAGGCTTCGAGCTGATGGCACTCGCGTTTTCCAGTCATGATAGCCGCTGCGTGAAACCCTCAAAACCTCGCACATGACAACGATTGGGAACGTATCCCGATGTTTCTCGATGAAGGCGTACTTTATTTCGGGAGCTCTGCAAAGTAGCCCATCGCCTTTTTTAATATCTCGCGCTCCATCGTCAGCCTTTTAACCTGCTGCTCCAGCTCGCGCACTTTTCTTTCCAGTTCATCAGGGTGGCCTTTGCAGCGATTCTGACCTTTTCGACTTTGCTTGGCTTTGAAAAGCCAGGAGCTGAGTGTGGGAACACTGATGCCAAGGTCTTTAGCGGCATCAGACGCCTTCATCCCTTGGTCTGTCACAAGCTTGATAGCTTCGGCCTTGAATTCCTTGCTGTACTGTTTCCTGGCTTTTTTGTCGAACACGGAACACCTCCAAGTCTGGGATATTGCCCCAGTATACATTGTCAGTGTCCGTAATTTCGGGGGAGCTTCACCTCCTCGATTCGATTGATATTCGCGGCAAAATAGTGACCGTGGATGCTCTTCACAGCACAAAGGATTTCGCAGCCTGGCTCAAGGGCAAAGAGGCCGATTATGTTTTTACGATGAAAGGAAACGGGAAAAAGCTCATCGACCGGCTGGAAATGCTCAATATCAAGGAAAATTCACATTCAATGGCAAGCACAGAGGACCATGGACATGGAAGGGTGGATAAAAGAACTCTATACCTGAGGAAGGAACTTCCATTCTGGCTTAATTTTCCTACGGCAGAGCAGGCCTTTATCATTGAGCGGGAAAGTATTATCAAAAAAAGCGGCAAAGTCAGGCGTGAGCACGTATATGGCCTGACAAGTCTTAAGGATGCTGATGCAAGGGTGCTGCTCCAGTTGAATCGAGGCCACTGGACCATTGAAAACAAAATGTTTTATGTAAGAGACGTGACATTTAACGAGGATCGCATCGGGGTCAGATCCGGCTCTCTTCCACATCTTATGATCACTCTGCGTAACGTGATCATGGGCATCTTCAGGAAAAAAAGGCCGGTTTCAGATCGCAAAAACCATCCGCTCCTGCTTTTATGGCAAAGACACCGATCTGGAATACCTCTTCTCAAAAATGTAGGCCAAGAAAATAAAAGATTCGCACAAGGAAGCGCCGTCTCTCAGGGTACTGCTGCGGCAATGAAATGAACTTTATGCTAAAAAGTGGAAAGCATTAATCCCTGGCTCTTGTTTCCAGCCTGGATTTCAACGGTATCGAGATCCAGTGAAGCAGACCCGCGCAAGGCCTGGATTAATTTCAAGGCATTCTTTCCGGGGCCCTGGGTCGGAGAAGGAAAGCCTCTGGAACTTCGAGTGTATCATCATCGCACCAGCACAGTAACAGAACCCCCTTCTGTCAGAGCCTTAAGGAAACCAAACGGACAGAAGCTATGTTTACTGTTAGTAATTGGCGACAGTGTCTGACACCAGATAATGACCCTGAGGCAATACTTTGCACGATGATGAAAACGCAAAGCGCATTCATTCATTTGAATGAACTAGCCTTGTCATTTTTCAGTTGAACTGTGGGATCCATATCATATAGAAGGGCTTTGAAATAAATGGAAGATATTTAAGCCACAAGTTCTTGATTAAGAAACCGTAAACATTTGAGCGGAATTTTCGACTTTTGAAGCTCATACTAATCATGCTGTGCATGAGTGCAGCGCAGGCTCCAGGATTCAAAGAATCTACTAACATTCCTTGTCAGTAGATCCATGTTTTTTGTTCAGAACGAAGTGCTAAATGCGATGGCATTCACGCAAGAGAATGTGGAAAAGGCTCAAACAAATTTACTTGCCCGGAACGGAAATGAATGCTTTTCACGAGGAGGATTGGTTTATGGGACTTCAACTTACGAAGCGGAACTTGATATCTTGTTTGGCTCTGGCAACGACCATCACAGCGGGAGGCTTGATCGGCACTCCAAGTGCCAATGCTGATGTGTTGCTTCCCCATTTGGAAAGCTTTGAGGATGGAGTTGCACTCCATTTTCACTACAATTAGCGGCAAATGGTTCTGAAGGATTGAGTCGAGGTTGCCGCTTACAGGAAGGTCGTGCTGTCGATGAAGTGAGATTAGCTCCAGCGATAGACTGAAATTGTTGGCATTTCCGTTGGTGCTTTTAACGTTTTGCCCATTCCAGAGACGAACCGCAAGACAAAGCCAGCCCAACGATTCAACCGGAGATACTAGAGTACAAGTGGGCCTGGGAATCTATTTCTAGATAAGGAACTTCCATGAAAATCTTACTGTCTGTATCACTCTTATCCCTGCTGCTGTCGTGTTCCAACGATTTTCAAGAATCGAAGCGCCATCGCACGGACTCGGAAAATTCATTGCCAGAGCAAAACTCCGAGCCTGAGTCTCTATCCGGCGCCGATATCACTGACCCTGAGCTTCAATCTAGCAATGATGCTTTAGCTTTGAGGAACGTGGCTAGTCCACAGAATCGAGGCACAGGCCGTGTTTTGGTGGAACAATGGGATGGAATTCCGGGAAAATCCATCGATTCCTTGAAGAGCTTCAAGGATTTTCCCTCCCGTCCATCTTCACGGGTGTTCCTGGACAAATTGGAAACCCCAAAAAATTCCGCTGATAACTACGGAAGACGCATCCGCGGTTACCTGCATGTCACCCAGCCCGGGGACTATGTTTTCTACATCGCTGGCGATGACGAGTCACAATTTTTCCTCAGCACCACAGATAAGCCTGGGGATCTTTCGAGACAGCCCATAGTAGCCATATCCGACACTGAATGGACCGCCCTGACCGAATGGGAGAAGTACCCAGGCCAGACCTCGGCGCCGGTTCATCTTGAAGCAGGGCAACGCTATTACTTTGAAGTGCTGAATAAGGAAGCGGCCGGAAAAGACGGAGTCGCGGTCGGCTGGAAATTGCCTGACGGCGAAGTCCAAAGACCCATTCCCGGTCGCAGCCTGTCGTCTTTCGAAGTCGACCCTTCATACGCAACCACCACTCCTCCGGCAGCGGATCTCCTCAAGACTCTCAGCCGTCAACATCCCCGTTTGTTGGGATCCGCGCTGGATTTCAATCGTCTTAAGGAAAATCTCGCCACTCAGCCCGATTTCCAAAAATTCTTTGCCAACATCAAAGGCGTACCGGGCCGAAACCTCCCGCCACCAATCAATCCTGCAGCCCGCAGGATATGCAACAAGGAAAGCGCCGGCTACAAATCCGCCGAACAGCTACTGAGCCTGCCGACCTGCACACGGATCATGGAAGGCATTCGTTTGCTGGATACCAGTCGAGAAGTTTTGAGTCGCGTCCAGACTCTCGCCATGAGCTATAGGCTGACTGGTGAAAAAAAATTCGCCGATCGGGCGATCCTTGAAATGAGGGCTGTTGCTGATCCAGCCTGGGGCGATTGGAATCCAAAGCATTTTCTGGATACAGCGGAGATGACTCACGCCCTGGCGATAGGCTATGACTGGCTTTATGATGTGATGTCCGACGCAGACCAAAAGCTTATCAGAGCTGCAATCAAGACCAAGGGCCTTGAGCCGAGTTTTTCTGAATACTCCAGACAAACTTTCTGGACTTCAACTAAGGGCAACTGGAATATCGTTTGCAATAGCGGACTGACTCTGGGCGCACTAACGATTGCCGAGCATGAGCCCGAAATCGCGACCAAAGTGATTGATTTGGCCTTGAAATCAACGAAAGATTCCCAGTCGGTTCTAGCATGGGGGCCTGACGGCGCTCATCCGGAAGGCATAGCCTACTGGGGTTACGCGTTGCGATATCTGGCTGCATTTATCTCGGGGCTGGAGTATTCGCTTGGGAGGGATGTGGGTCTGGGCAAGGTCGAAGGATTGTCCAAGGCTGGGGATTTCCCTCTGGCGACTTTTTTGTCAGGCGACAGGTATTTCAACTATAGTGATGTCCACCTTAATTGGGTGGTGGAACCAAGCCAGGAAATGCACTACCTGGCTCAAAGATTTATGCGTCCTGAATTCGCGGCCTTTGCCAGGAATTACGTCGGCGTCTATGGACTGTTCTGGTACAATCCGGAGTATGCAAGATCGAAGATTACGGCGGATTTGGACCAGTACTTCCGCAAAGCTGAGGTCGCCGTGCTCCGCAGCGGCCTGTCCAAGGAGGATGCCTACGTTGGTGTCAAGAGCGGCGATAACAAAGCCGGTCATAGTCATCTGGATCTCGGCAGTTTCGTTTATGATGCGAAAGGTGTTCGATGGGCCGTTGATCTGGGAGCCGAAAGTTACGAGGGTGCCGGCGAGGATTACTTCAAGCCACAACACCGCTGGACGTATTACAGGACCAGACCCGAAGGTCAGAATACGCTGGTCATCAATCCTTCCGCTGAGCCGGGCCAGGACTCGCAGGCTGCCGCTGTCATCGATCGATTCAAATCCGGCACTGATATCGCATTCGCCACGACTAATCTCACGGAACCCTATAAGCCATCCAAGGCTCAATCTGTGCGCCGAGGATTCAAGCTGTTCAAGAAAACTCAGGCGCTCATGATTCAGGACGAGATCAAAGCATCCCGGCCTTCCGACGTTTGGTGGTTTATGCATATTAATACCAAAGCCACCAAGACTACCAGGGCTACTGAGGTTACAGTTTCGGGCTCAACCGCGGTTCTGACCAACGGCGATAAAAAACTCGTGGCCCGTATCCTGTCGCCGGCCAATGCCAACTTTTTTCTCAGGGATGCAAGTCCACTGCCGACATCGCCCGACCAGCCAAGATCCGACCCCAATAAGGACTTTAAAAAGCTTTCTGTTCACCTGCAGAGCGTGTCGGATGGAACTCTGACCATTCTTCTGACTCCACTGAACAAGGGCGAACAGGAAGCCACAGTTTTCCCCCAGGTGGTGAAAATGAAAGATTGGTGATGGGTCACATCTCATCAGAAAAAGCCTTCGGAGACGAACCCGACATGGGTTCGTTGACGAGCGCGATAGAAAATCCGAAAAACGCTTTCTCCAGGGCCCTGGAAAGAATGACTATAAAATAAGCGGCCAGTTAAAATTATTGGGAAATTTCAGAATTACAGCTTTCGTGAAAACCTTGATAATCAAGGGTCTGCTGAAACTCCAGGCATTCTTTCCGGGGCCCTGATCTGCGCCCCTGGGCGCATTAAGAAACGTGTTCATGCGCGAATTGCTTCATGCTCCGCAGAAATTTTTTATGATGGCTGTTTTGAGTTGTGTTGAGTTCATTTGAGTTGTGTTGTGTTGTGTTGAGTTCAGTCTGGTGTCCCAGGTTAGATAACTCGCAAGGTTATTCTCAGGGACGTGGGAAATTATGGCGAAGTACAAAAGCAAAGTAGAACTATTTTTGGCAAAATCTGGTGATTTTGTTACCGAGGACCATGGATCCCGTCTGGGTTGGGCCGGAATGAGCGAAGGAGGGTGTTGCAAAATAGGTGACAAGCTTCACAAACTCACGAGATTTACCAATCATTTGGATTGGGAGCTTGAGGCTTTTCATGTATTTTGCAACATCCTCAAACGCAACAAAGGCCAACGGCTCCTTCCTTTTTAACTTGCAGGTCGAGAATGATTGCATTAAGTGTGTCTGGCACGAAGCTTGTAAAGTCATGCCGGATCGCAATTCTTTCACGTTGGTGACCTATCTCGTTGCAAGATTTGTGTCGCGAAATGCCGTCAACATTTATCAACAGCAGGCTTGCTATAGCTTGACTGTGTTGGCCTTCTCATTTTTACAGTTGGAGTGGTTAGTTATGGATCAGGATCGTCAAAGGATGAAGGTACTCAGTGTTGTTCTTTGTCAGCTTCTTGGGGCAGCATCTTTCGGCTGTAACTCCAAGTCAACAGATAGCGAACGTGGGCAGTTGCAGACGGCGCCGGGTGATTTTTCCGTTCAAAGTGAGAGCGATGGTGACAAGGTCAGCATTCAAGCGGAAGGCGAGAGTTTAACGCAAAGCGTCGGCACGGTTTTGCCAGAAGGAGAGACCGTGTCCGCAAATACCATGCTGGTCTCTCCCCAAGGGATTACATCGGCCGTCGTGATATCTCACACAGATATTATCGTGGAATGGAAGAAACCAAAAACTCCGGTGGATGCGCTCATCGTCGAGCGGCGTACTTTGCCGTCAGAAGCCTGGGTTCAGGTGGCAAGTTTAAATGCCGACGCTCGAATCTATCGCGACACTGGTTTGACCGCGAAGACTCGATATGGATATCGGGTTCTGTCGCGTTCACAGGACAGCTCCGCCCTTCTCGGAACCGCGCCTGCCGTCACAACGGATGATCCAGCGAATCGCAAGGTCTTCCACGTGTCCTCTGTCTCTGGCTCCAACGAAAACCCGGGGACCGAAGCCCAGCCCTGGAAAACTCTCCAGCATGCCCATGGAAGATTGAAACCAGGGGACACCCTCTTGGTCGGGTCGGGCGAGTACACCAGCACGAATTTCGCGGTTTTGGCCATTACCACATCCGGGACGCCGAATGCCTGGATCACCTACCGCAATTTCCCCGGACAAAGTGCAAAAATTGTGAGTACGGTTAGGAAGAACTGGTCGGGCATTGACATTCGTCATGCCTCTTACATTATCATCGAGGGTTTTGACCTTGCGGGACACAATAAGGATGTGACGCTGGAAGGAGCGCTTGCAGAGATGAGAAAGCAAACGCCCTATGCGAGCTCCAGTGGTATCAGTATCGAAAGTCGCGATCTGACCAAGCCGGTTTCCCACCACATCGTGATACGAAACAACTACATCCATGATCATCCACTGGTCGGCGTCGCGACGATGGGCTCCGATTATGTTACGATCGAGGATAACCGCATCTATAATAACGGTCGCTTTTCGTCCTATGGCGGATCTGGAATTTCCGTGCTCGTACCTCGCGACATCGACAACAATACCCAGGGTTATAAGCATATTATTCTCCGGAACGTCAGCTCGAATAATTCCAACGAGGTGCCCTGCGAATGCTATAAATATCAGGCACCGACGGACGGCAACGGCATCATTCTTGATTCTTACAAGGATTACAAAGGTCGAACTCTGGTTGCGAACAATATTGTTAACAATAACGGCGGCCGTGGTATCCATGCCTTCAAAGCAAGCAATGTCGATATCTTCTTTAATACATCCGTCCGCAACTCAACCATAGCCATCACCGGCGACGGTGAGATCACTGCAATGGAATCCAAAAACGTTCGTGTCCGCGACAACATCATGGTCGCCCGCAGTGATCGTCCGGTAAACAGCACCCGCAAATCAGTGAATGTGGACTTCAGTCATAATATTGTTTACGGTGGCAACGGATTCGTCTCCACGGGCAATAATACCAACCGGCTGAATCTCGACCCCATGTTCGTCGCTCAGGGTACGCACAGTGACTATTTCGCCTTGAAGCCGGAAAGTCCCGCAGTCAACAGTGCATCTGGAACTATTCCCGTGCCTGCTGATGACCTCTATCGACAGGCTCGAGCCCTGGGAGGGAAGGCTGACGTCGGGGCTATCGAAAGTCACTGATCAACGGTTTACATCCAAGCCTGCCGCGCCTTACGGGTGTTGGCAGGCTCTTTGCTGTCAACACCCTGGCTATGCATTTGATGATTGAAATATATCGATGCTACACGGCCCAAAATGAGCCACCAGGGAGGGTGTTGCAAAATACAGGAAAACTCTAGGAGCTGGTTTAAAAAGGCCATGGGCGGTCATTTGGAGTAAACGAGTTTCCCGAATTGCATAAAAACTGAAGTGGATATAATACTTTCCCAAACAGCTGAGTGAGGTATAGACGTCCATGGACAGGGAATCATATCAAAACGATATAAGTGATCTCGAATGGGACGTTTTGAAAATTTTTATGCCCCCTGAAAAATTTGATGGCCGTCCGCGAACATATCAGTTCAGAGAAATATTGAATGGAGTATTTTATGTTGTGCGAACAGGATGCCAGTGGCGTCAAATGCCCCATGATTTGCCACCATGGCAAACATCGTATCACTACTTCAGGGACTGGAAAATAAATGGGGTTTGGGAAAAGATCAACAATGAGATGAGGAAAATGGTTCGCGCTGATCAAAAAAAAACGAAGAACCGAGCGCGGCTATAATTGATTCCCAGTCAGTCAAAGCCAGTGAAGCTGGTGAGGTTAGCGGCTATGATGCCGGAAAAAAAATAAAGGGCCGTAAACGACACATTATTGTTGATACGCTAGGCCTGATCATTAAAGTTGTCGTTCTTCAGGCAGACATTCAGGATCGACAAGGAGCGATGCATACGATCGAAGCTGCGAAGGAGAAGCTCCGCTCTATCAAAATCATGTGGGCGGATGGTGGATACTCGGGTCAACTGATTGAATGGGCCAAAAGCGGATTCAACTTTATCCTTGAAATTGTTAAACGCTCCGATGACGTGGAAGGATTTAAGGTGCTTCCAATGAGATGGATTGTCGAAAGGACATTCGGATGGCTTGGAAGAAATCGACGATTGAGCAAGGATTATGAACGGCTTCCCTCATCAAGCGAAGCCCTTGTTTATATAGGAATGATCCGCCTTATGCTGCATCGCTTGGTATGAAATGCTTGCATTTTGGCTTTTTAAACCAGCTCTGAGATATAGAACCATTTTTATCCTTGTCAAACTTCGCGAATTCCTCAAGAGCTTTCTTTTGAAGATCATCTGTAGTGATCACTTTGCAAGCCCTTTTCGACATCGGACGCCTTCGTGCAAAGGGTCGTGGATTTTCAGGAGGAAGCTTTTAGAAGCCGCATGGACCCGTAGCACCCATCCCGAGGACGATTCTTCGGTCGCTGCGACTCGGGGTCCTTCCCGCTCTGGAAATCCATTCTGATCTCTGATAAGGAATCCCGAGTGGCGGTGAACCTGCAGCCGGTGCGACCTCGCTTAGCAGGTGACAGTTATCCAAGGAGAGACGCGATGAATGAGGAAAGACAACGACCCGACTGGCAGCCTATCCTGGAGGGAAACCTGATCACGGCACGGCCCCTGGAGCCGGGCGACTTTGAGGCCCTCTTCGCCGTTGCCTCGGATCCAGGAATTTGGGAGCAGCACCCGGAATGGGATCGCTATAAGCGGGAAGTATTCCAACGCTATTTTCAATCAGGAATCGAATCAAAGGGTGCTCTGGTCATTTTTGATAGAGCCACAGGGGAGTTGATCGGCTGCTCCCGCTATGCTGATTATGACGAGGCCCAGTCTTCCGTGGAAATTGGCTACACGTTTCTCATCCGTCGCTGCTGGGGTACGGGTTTCAACAAGGAAATGAAAGCACTGATGCTCCAGCATGCATTCCGCTTTGTCGAGAATGTCCTGTTCTATGTTGGAGAGAATAATCTGCGATCCCGCAAAGCGGTCGAAAAAATTGGCGGGACCCTGCTCAAGAAGTTGCGACAAAAGCCAAGGGGGGGGCCCCAGTACGATCGCGTTGTGTATCAGATTCAAAAATCCAGCCACAAGTGAACTAAAAGCCAGGGCGTTCATGCGCCCCGGGTAGTACGCAAAGAACCGAGCGCGGCTATAATTGATTCCCAGTCAGTCAAAACCAGTGAAGCTGGTGGGGTTAGCGGCTATGATGCCGGAAAAAAAATAAAGGGCCGTAAACGACACATTATTGTTGATACGCTGGGCCTGATCATTAAAGTTGTCGTTCTTCAGGCAGGACATTCAGGATCGACAAGGGCAGAGGTAAGGATTACGACCAAATCCTACCACATCGGCCTAAAACCATTGGTAATAAGCAGCTACGCATCGACAGATAGGATGAAATGCTTGTCTGCCATAGGCTCAGGCACGCGCTCAAGGTTCAAGGTATAATCCCCAAAGCGATTGATATGCTTCCTTCTGTATGGTGACAGTGCTGATAATGCTTCCTGGCTGAACTCGTGGCCTTCTTTATTACTCAGCGCTTGCGCGATTTCAGCCCTGAAACCTCACCGCCCTTAAGTTAAGCTGCTTCCTGTGTGATTATCTCCGCAAGTACCTCGCGAACCTGCTTTTTGAGACGCCTGACCCCATCAAATCTTGTCAGTTCCATAG
>NZ_DASQYZ010000204.1:0-3219 GCF_035638955.1 Oligoflexus sp.
GCAGTTATTCGAAAAGTACGAAAATCCACAAAAGCGGTCGATATGTCTCTGAATCCAGCTTTGCGAAACCTAAGTCCAGCAGAATTCGCCGAACGCTGCGGTCAGGTTTATGAAGTCGGGACGGTTTCCGGGTTTCAAACGTTCTCGGCGATCTGGTTCGAGGCCGACGCTAATCACAGTAGAGAAGATATGCTGAGCCGATTGATCGATAGCAAACGGATCGGTCGATTTGATGATGTAAAAGCCTTTTCAGAGAATCTCCATGATCTATGGATACGGATCCAGACATCTAAGCTCCCGGTCAAGGGCTTCGGTCTGTATCATCACGCGGAAGTTGGTCCGACAAGCCTGGGCTTTGACTTCAGCAAGGACGTGGAAAGCTGGCTGGATAAAGCAGCCAAAGTTGAATTGGATAGGGTTCCGCGGATTGGGTCAGTATTGGAATCATATTGAGTCCGCTGGGTCCCGGAACGCTTCTCGAAGCGTGGTCCTAAATTTCTGATTCCGCAGGAACAAGTCGGGATCAACATAGTCACGAGACAGTCCATAGAGTAGAAATTTATCTTAAACTTTCTTTAGCGCTGTCACAAAATCGCTGGCACAAGGGGGGGTAGGGAAAAGCCTGGCCCGACTCGGCAAGGCTCTGAAAGGTATGTCTGGTATTTCGCCATCTTCTGAACCTACAGTGTCAGGCCTTTGCCTTTGCTCTGCCCCTCACGCTCAAAGTCTTTGCTGCTCGTTTTGACAATCATGGGACCAACTTTCTGAACAAATTCAGCCGGCCCTTTGATTACAAAGTCTTCTCCAAACTTGGCCCTTGCCACAAGAAACGCGGCCTTGAGGGCCGCTTCGGATCGATCCTTGAGAACAACGGCATCGCCACGATCCACGAATGAGCCTTCCGAAACCTTGAATACTATGGAGCCATCCGGGTGGACATCCTTTAAGACGCCGCTGACGATCACATTATTGCGACTCTTGCCAACAAAAGCTCCCTCGCCAAACTCTGTGGTAGGCGGGAGCTTTGAGCGGAGTATCCCAAGGGCATCCTCGTCTCCCGCCCGGGCCCGATCAAGGACGAACTCATGCCATGATTTGCTTTTCATCCCGGCACTGGCTCCGGGGCGGGCAGTGGAAGGGTCCCCAAAAAGCCCGGCCAGTTCCCTTTTCATCTCTTCAGACACTTTGCGATAAATCTCACGCTTTCGTCCTTTGGCAATGAGGGTATCGCGCTTGATTTCCTGCCGCCGTCTGGCATAGCGCTCCTTGATCTCGAGAAGTTTTTGTGCCCGATCGTGGGAAAGATTTTCTGACTTTTCCTGAAATTCCGCCCATTCCCGCTCGCGGATTTTCTTATATTCGTCATAGAGAAGGGACGCCCTATGGTCTCTGCCGAGAGGGGTTGCCCTGTAAACCTTTTCAGGACTGCTGATAAAGCGGCTCTTTTCAAAGGGTCCCAGGAGAACCGTTATCTTTGATTTGGTAAATCCAGGATCGATCGAACCCGCTTTGACAAAAAGCTTTCTCCCCATATGTGAAAAGACAAGACCTGCTCCGCGTTCACGAATCTCAACCCCGAAGCGTCCGCAAAGATCTTGAGCGTCCTTCCAGGTCTTGCCCTGCTCCACTAGCAGTTTTGATAGATCCGGGGCGATCGTGTCCTTGATATAGGTCGAAAACGCCTCGAGGCCCTGATGCGCTTCCTGAAGAGGGACTGATATTTTTTTCTCACTTCCGATACCGGGCTTGAGCCCGTAGGCCTTTTCAAGCTGCCTGCAGGTCTCCTGAAGCTTGAATTTGTCGTAGTAAGGCTCAATGGAGGTAAATTTTTCCGGATGCACCTTGCTGATGGCCATATGAAAATGAACATGGCCCGTGTCCGCGTGAATTGCCGAGATCCTTTGATGCTCAGAAAGTCCTATGGCCTGACAGAACGCCTCTTCCACTTCCTTCCATTGATCCGAGGTCAGGTCCTCACCCGGCGCAAGGCTTATAACGAGATGATAGGATTTATCGATTCGGCTCCGTGTGTTCATCGCCTGGGTGGCGATCACCTCCTTGATGGCGAGGTCAAAGTCCTCAGGAGTCCGGCAGTTCGTGCTCCAGGCGTCCCTGACCTTATGGCCGCTTTTTTTATGGTCGAGGATATAGTGGGCCAGCACTTTGTAATTGCTCGAGCTCTGCTTGCGATCGATGCGCTTTGCTATCATAGCGCCTCCACTTTTTCCTTAAGCTCCGCATAGGTTTTCTGAACCCGCCGCCAGAGAGCGTCGATATCCTTGACCGCGATATCGTGCGGCGGCAGCGAGCCGTTCTTTTTCTCCGACAGCCAGAGCTTTAAAAGCCCCCCAAGCCGCCCGAGGTCAGCCGCCACGGAACACAGGTCACGAACCAGGGATAGATCGACCTTGCTCTTTGGCGTATGACCCTGACCGAGCCGCCTTAAAAATTCGGCGTTGGTAAGGCGGGCAGCAGCGGCATGGGCGCTGATCATATTCAGCTCGGCCTCGTCCACGCGGACCTTTATCACATCCTCCCGCCGTCTTCGCTCGGACTTCTTTTTTTTCCTGGGTGCAGTTTCCATGATGGTCGCCGTCATGATTCTTCCTCACCCGGAAGAATTTTAAGTGCATCCTGCATTTCCCGCGCAAGGTCAGCCTCGGAAAATTGTGGAAACCGGGTCCTGAGGGTTTGCTGCATCGACCATCGCGAGAGCGTCTCAGCCCGAACCTGCTCTGCCAGATCCTGGCAAAAGGCGCGCAGAGATTCCAGAGTTCCGGCGTCCGGGGCGCGGCCAGGATTATTCTTCATTGTTTCCATATCACTCATTACGACACCTATATAGTGATCTGATTCCGGCTGGAAGCAGCTGGCCGGATTCCAAAACCGTTGAGCGCAGCGAATAAGTTTCACCGTAAATGGGGGACGGCGCGGCGCGACGGTGGCCCATTTACACATCTTGCCCTCAAAACCGTGTTCATATTACGTCATGTGACCGGAAATGAACTATAAAAAACAAAAAAACACCAAAATGAACTGAAATGACCAAATGTGAAATTTTAGTGCGGAAAATGAAGGATAATGGCAAAATGTGAACGAATGTGACGTGAAAAGGCTTAAAGGAGGCCGCCATGGATCAAATCACCGATCTTGTCTTTCAAAAGTCCAGGATGGTCGAGTTTCTCACCCATAAGGACCTCATTAAGCAAAAGATCGACG
>NZ_DASQYZ010000205.1:0-7059 GCF_035638955.1 Oligoflexus sp.
TCGAAAAGGCAGGTGAAGAAAGAAGCTCAACTTGACAAAGAATGAGCCATCGTGAAATCAAGTAAGCGCGTCCCTTCGGTCCGGTGAAGCGGGTGGCTCAAAACCGTGAAATAGCCTGGCTCAATATCGTGATATCCTCCATTACTGGCGCCATTCGCAGACTCCTTGCAGAGCATGGGTTTTGACCACACTCGGTACTTAAACACACGAATCCTTGTCGTCCTCGAGTTGGCTGAGATATTAAAAACATACGGCGCATAGCTCAGCCTTTTGGGATGTGCGAGAGGATGGTTTCTTGCGAATATTGGGAGAAAATATTGGACAACTTCGAACAATCGCGGAATGCAGTTAAGGTTCGTGGCACAGAAATCCTTGGGGACGACAGCACTTCTCACTACCGCCAAAAGTTAGCGCGCATTGCACTGGATGAGATGTATCAGTTCGTGGCGCTCCTCGACGCCAAAGGAACTCTTTTAGAAGTTAATCGAGCGGCTCTAGAGGGCGCAGGCTTAAAGCTTTCTGATGTAGAGGGAAGACCGTTTTGGAAGTGCTTTTGGTGGGCTGTCTCGGAGGAAATCCAGGAAACACTTAAGAATGCAGTATCGAGAGCGTCTCAAGGTGAGTTCATTCGCTATGACGTTGAAATTTACGGTCGAGCCAATGGCAAGGAAACGATCATTATCGATTTCTCGATGATTCCAGTGAAAGACGAAACCGGTAAAGTCGTCTTCATTGTGCCAGAGGGTCGGGATATCACCGAAAAGAAGGCCCAGGAGCGCGAAATCTTTCAGAAGAATGCTGACCTTGAGGCACTCCTAAAACGAGTGGAAGAACTTGACAAAATCAAGACGCAGTTTTTCGCCAATGTAAGCCACGAATTCCGAACACCTTTGACCCTTATACTGGGTCCTCTTGAGGACGCTCTCGCCGACGCCGAAATCGCAATACTTCCCGCACACCGCGAGCGACTTGAAATCATACAACGGAATGGGCTCCGACTTCTCAAGCTTGTCAATACCCTTCTCGACTTTTCACGGATTGAGGCCGGGCGAGTTCAGGCCGTGTGTCAGGAGACCGATATAGTAGCTCTGACAAGAGACCTCACAAGCGGCTTTCGCTCCCTCATCGAACGTGCCGGTATGGAACTCGAAGTCGATTGTTTCGTAAGTGAGTCGCCGGCCCCGTTCTTGCCGCAGTAGATCTTTCAAGCTATGTTCCGCAAAATTTTTGACGGAGCATTTCCATGACCCTTGACGAAATCAAAGTAAAATTCCAAAACGAGCTTCAAAGAAAAAACTCCAATCCACGATCCCGACGCTATTCCGCGGAACTCAAAAAAGCGGTTGTAGATTCAATTCACTTGAATGGATATACGATGGCTGCCGTGAGGAGCACGCTGGGAGTGTCGGGAACCGCGCTTTCGAAATGGGTTTCGACCGGGCTGTCTGAACCTGCGAGCCTCCCCGCTCCGCAGCAGGAAGATTTCATATCAGCAAAAATTGTGGACAGGGAGGTCTCGCTCCAGCGGCTGAGTTATGCCGGCGAACCCATGAAGCTTTATCTTCCGAACGGCGTTCGGCTCGATTTTAATTGTTAAGCAGCGATTGCGGCATCTCCAATGCCAGGCGTTCTTTGATGGCATTTTCTATTTCGAGGCCAAATTTATAGGGTGAAATCAGCTGTTCACCTTTCAATGCGCGCGTGGCCATGGTCGCCATATAACCTTTGGGACTTATTCCGAGTAGCTTGCAGCTGGCGATTATTGTATAGAAGAACATCGCGGTGTCGGCTCCATTGATAGTTCTGAATCCCAGAAAGTTGTTCCTGCCCATCACAGGTCTTCTCTGGGATCGCTCGCCAGCGTTGTTATCAATTGGAATGTATGGGTTATCGAGGAACCGAACCAACCGATCCCAATTGTCAGTCGCATATGATATTGCCTTGCCAATAGTGGAGTTTACGAGGTATCTACCGCTCTGTCCGCGCATCCATTGCTGCATTCTTTCGATGACAGGTGTTGATTTTTCGGCTCTGACCTTCTGCAATTCAATAAAGTTGGAAGCCGTATGCTCAACTTCATAAAGTTCATCTATGAGATCGAGCATTTCTTCAGCCTTGGGATAGCTTTCCCTGGCATCATGGAACTTTCTTCTTACGTGTGAAAGACATAACGCAAGTGTGATTTTTTCTTCCCGTTCCAAAAACTCGTAGCCGCTGTAAGCATCGGCCATGATCACGCCGCCGTATCCCGAAAGCATTTCCCTGGCGACCTTGCCACTTCTGGTCGTTTCGTATTGATAATAGGCGCCCATCGGATTGCTGATCGACCAGACATAGCCTTTGGTTTTCGGATTCAGAATATCCATGGGACTTTCGTCGATGTGAATATGTCTGCCAGAGTGAATCTCGGAGCGTATCATAGCCGGGATTTCCTCCAAAAGCTTCATGAGATGTTCCGTAAGCGCATAGAGCGTCCTGGTGCCGACGGCAAGCCCTCTGGCAGCCATCATTTCACTCTGCCGATTGAGAGGAAGGTGATGATGAAACTTATCATCAGCCACCTGAACGGCCATGGCTACGGAAAAACGCGATCCGGCCGTGAGTTTGTCTGGGCCTTTGGCAGTCATGATTTTGCCGCAGGTCGTGCATTTGCATTTTTGCCGTTTATGCCGTTTCATCGTGTAGACTCTGTCGGTCACATCAATTTCACCGGACTCCTCGAAGGCCCCGGTCATTGGCATCAAAAGCCCCTCACCGCATGAACAGATACTGTTGCCGTCTTCGTCCTCGCTCGTTCCGGATAAATTGTTGTAAAAAACCTCCTCACACGCAAGCTCACACTCGACTTGCGACAGGTCACCGTTGATCGGCCTGTGGTTATGCAGCAGGCGATCCTTGTTTCGTCTGGAAGACGGCTTATCCTTGGCCCGTGCACGTTTTTCGGACTTTTCCGCGAAGAATCGCTTCTTAAGTAAATGCAGATCCTCAGTCAGGACGGATAGCAGATCTTCGTCGATTTTCTTTTCGAGCAGAGCCAGAGCAAGACGGCGCTCGAGATCAATCACTCGAGTCAGCAAATGGTCGCCAGCATACCGCAAATAATCGATGTCTTTTTCATTCTTAAAACTGATACGGCTTATATCAATATCCATCGCAGCATCCTTGCTTTGATGTTTTGCACCCATAAAACGACGTAAAGCTGGGCAAACCGTAGCGATTTCAGATCTTCAGATCAAGCCGAATTTCGGCGCCGGATAGAATGCTCATGAAAATATCCGCTGATACCGGGATCGATTGACCTTCGAACGAAAACTGCATGACCTTGCCACGCTCCATTTTCTTATGGTATATCGCGAGGCCTGATCCATCGAAGCGAAGCGCCTTCGCGGTTTTGCGGTCACGTGAAACGAACAAAAATATCGCGCCGCCGCGGATTTCCTTTAGGAGCACGCAGTTCACCAGCTGAACAAGTCCGGCATGCGCCTTACGGCAGTCGATGGGTTTCTTATAAATAAAGACGTCAACTGATCGTGGGTCTAAAAACATGCAGATTCCTTCCAGTGATCTGAAAGTCGGCACGTTGGCAGGAACTCAGAAAATTTCAAGAGACGGGCAGGGCTGCTGACTTACGCTCAACAGGATTGCATTGTCGTATCCAAGTCCTGCCGGGGGCCGAGATCCCCCGACATAAGCATGGCACTGCGACAAGAGATCAGAATCAGACTTGGTCGCGCATGATCCATTGCAGAAACTGTTCCTGGATTCCTTCGTTTACAAATCCAGCGTATCCAAGGATATGGATGAATCCGAACCAGTGCAGCTATGCTACAGTTGACAATGATTTAAACAATTTGTTCGCCATGTAATTGGTGTTTTCCCTGGTGACTTCGACGACCCTCCTTACTGAGGTCGTGCCCTCTGCTGCCATCCCCGCCCACTGGAAAATCAACAAAAAATTGTTAAAATCATTAGGCTAATTTCATTCTGCCAGGATTTTACACGGATCGGCGTCACTCCCCTATTCCACCCTGAAACTTTCAATTTTTATAGTTCACGCCTTCTGGTCTTAAGCTTGCTATAAACATCTGACAGATGCTGCACAGTCACGAAATTCAACACTAAAGAATGGACAAATAAGCGTGAAAACATTGAATGGAATCATTACATTTCTAGTGGTATTCACTCAGGTCAGTGGCTGTGGACGGAAGTCAGACAGAAAAAAATCGCAGCCTGATATTCCTGAAGCTGGCTTTGTGGATAAGAACAAGCCGGCCGAAGTGGATCTGACCAATCATATTATCTTCGATAAGCGGGTAACAGATCAGGCAAAAGCCGGACTTCGCGAGGATTTTTTGTGGATTGAGCGCTACGATCTCAATACGAATGCCAGTAATGACAAAGCCCTGACAGAAATTTTGCAAGTGCAAAACCTTAAAGCCGGGAGCCTGACCGGTTGGCTGAAGGAACGCATCCACTACCTGATCGCCGAGGACCTGTCTGTTTACAAGCTTGCAGCCATAAACCCTGGTGCAAAGCAACTTGCGATTGACTACATTCCACCTGCTGAAGATCCAGAGGGTAATAAGAGCCTTGCTGCAGCCATGATCGGCACAGCCCTGTTTCAGGCGAGTGGGGCTTTGAGAAGAGCCGATCCAAAATATAGTTATGCGTCAATCGACATCAATGATGAATGGATAGATGCCAATGTCCTGCGCAACGGAGTCATGCAAATTGGTCCAGCACTCTTCAATCCTGACGCTCAGCCAAGTGAGAAAGTGAATGCCTATGCAAACAGTGCTTTTCGGGTGTCGGTTCTTTTTCATGAGGCAAGACATGCTGACGGCAATTTCAATGCAGGCAGCTTTGGCTTTTCACATATTCCTTGTCCTGCCGATGCTGGCATTGCTCAGGAGTTTGTCGGTAAACCAGCGTGTGACGACAGTGCAAATGGCGCTTATTCAGTTGGATATTTCGTCCTGAAGGCCTATATCGCCAAATGTGGGAACCTCTGTACGGCCAGGGAGAAGACGGTTCTGAATAGCATTCTGCTTGATGCCCTCTCACGCGTGGTCAAGCCCAAGGACGGAAGTGCCCTGCCGGTTCGGGATCTGACTCCAGAAAAAGGCTTTCCGAAAATTGACATTTCAGGTTTTACAGAAATCGGCAGTTGAGCAGGAGGACCGATGCGCAGAGAACTTGTTGGGGTATTTATCATCCTTTTGATTTTTATTGGTGTATACTGCTTCAAGCCTGTACCCGGCAGGACGGTTTCAGATGCACAAGGACCGCCCAGCACGGCCAAAGCTGAGGGCAATCCAAAAAAGCGGAATGCGGCCAACAATACTGAGAACAAACATTCACCGAAGCCGGAGGCACTGCCTGCCAAGCCACCAGCCAGAGAAGCAGATGAAAATTCTCTGCTGGCAGCCGGAGATCCAGGTATCCACAGCCCACTGAAAGAAAAATTGCAGCGCATTATCGAAATGGCACGCCCAGTTCTTCGACAAAAAGCTGCAATTGCAGAGAGCAGCAGCTCAGAAATTATCCACAACGTTCCGAAGCAAACAATCCAGGCTGCGCAGCAGCTGGGTGATATCGCTGAACTTCAGCTGCAGCATCCGGAGCTGCAGCTGCATTTCCGGGAGTTTTATTTGGAATGTGCCAGGGACGAGCAGGTCATCACTGTAATCCGCAGCCAATGCCTTGATTATTATATGGACCTGTCAAAACTTGATCCCGGTCATAAGGAAGAGCCCTTAAGTTCCTTCCCGCCGGAAGTTGTTCGACTCTATGAAGCCTTGCAATAGATCTTAAGGAATCTGCATGCTGCGTTCTGACGAAGGGCTCCCTGGAGCGATTCGGGGGAAGTCCATGACCCACCTTAGGCCGCCGTCAGGCGTGACAGCCCTTGCAGCATCATATTTGGATGGGCGAAATGTTGATCCTAATGGACATTTCGTCTCTGGTCAGGATTATGGGGTTCCCAGAGCCCACCTTGCCGGCGAGCCATAGCCGACCTGTTTCCGAGTATTTGCCTTGAACGAATACCTTGAACCCGGGAGCAGCATCAGGGATTGCATCAACTTCTGATTCAGGCTCATCCATGGGCGGTTGCTCTCCAGCAGCCCATTTCAAAGGCTCCACGCCCAAAGCTGCGCAGTAGATCCGATTGAGGACCCCTTCAAGATCGATGCCCGACACCAAGATCTCGCGCTGATTTGGAACTGGCTTGCTTTCATTTCTCAAAGTTTTTTGGGGACGCCCGATGAACAGATTATGAGTGGGCTCCCATTCATCCGTTTCGAAATACAAGGGCATTTCGTTTGATGGGTCCCTGAACGCCCCGTTAATTTTATCCATTCCTTCCAGGGTTCCTGGCATGCCAATTTCCTGTTCTCTCAGAAGTCCAAAACAAAGACGCACCTGGCTCAAATCAAACGTCGCCCAGGTTTTCATACGTCCGAGCAGGCTCTCGTGGACAAATGGATGAGCCTCGACCGACGCCGACATTCCGCCTTTCGTGGGGTGAATAAGACTTGTCCCGTGAATTCGGAGATGACTATGAACGGGAATCAGGTCAATTGGGTCAATAGTGTCCCGATATCGTAGGCGCTTCGCTCTCTCAATCGACAGCCTGGTCACCAGATTCCAGTTGATGGCGATGATTATTTCGAAGTGAAACCCAAGATCAATAGTGTTGTTGATATTTAACAACTTCTTCAGTCTCAAAGTCTGCTCTTGAGCCTTTGACCACAGGTCGCGGAATTGGTTGCTCGACATTTCACTTCCCTCATGTGCGGAGAAACATTTTTAGCGGTCCAGGCATCCCCCCAAAAAAATTACCTGATGGCGGCGGAGAGGTAACCGAAGCAGAGGCTCTGAATTACCTTTTATATTTTAGCATAATCTCCCTGCATGCTCGCATAAGACCTCTTTTTGATGCAAGAATGTCTCTGGGCGAGATAAACGTGCAACGAAAGATCTTGCAACAGTAATGCGATGATCGACAACGATTTTATACGCATATGGACGGTGAAGCCGGAGACGAACTGAACGAAC
>NZ_DASQYZ010000206.1:0-3207 GCF_035638955.1 Oligoflexus sp.
TATCGCAATCCAGTGAAGCAGACCCGTGCAAGGCCTGGATTAATTCTGGGCCGTCGAAACCCGTTACATCTAGCCGGATCTGAGCTGGTCCCATTTTTGATCGTGGTCAGCTGAATCCAAGTGAGAAAAAATCCTCATCCTCTCCATCTTTCCAGTGACACCAATATTCTCTTTCTTCCATTTTAAGAAATCGCTCTGTGATACCTGGGCCAAGCGTCTTTGAATCAGACTGTTGTTCTGTGGCCCGCACATGGCAGCTATTCCAAGTACCAGGTGATTCATTTCCGCTTTCGGATTTCGGTCAATGAAGGTTTTGAAGACCCCAAACAGTGATTCGATAATGTCGCTCGATACTGGAAGCGGTGTCTGGGCAATACCCAGACGACATTGGATATGCAGGTGTCGAGTCAGCCATCTCGATATTCTCTTATAGCTTTTCGATCTCTTTGGCAGAACGTCGACGATTTTCATTGCCTCCTGATAGCTCTCCCTATTGAGCCCCTTGGTTTTTAGGATCGTCATCATGCCCGCGAGGAGAATACTTCTTTTACTGAGCTGCCTCGTCATATAGTTGAGGTTTCCAAAGCCTCCAAAGAGTCGCCGCAACTCGGCTTCGAAACTGCCTTCGTGGACTCTCCCCGGACCACCCAAAAGCTTTTGGATCTTTTCGAGCCAGTGGCCAAGGCGCGATATCCCCATAAAGCGCCCCTTGGGACGGAGCTTTGGTGGAGCAAGGCATGCAAGCTTTGATTGAAATATTTTGGTGGCGTTGTTCTTGAGCTTTTTCGTGATCAGTTTAAAGGACGGCCTATCTTTGAAGTCGGCCTTTAAAGCGTTCGCCACTTCATGTGAAAGATCACTGATCGTGAAAACATCCTTTCTTTTCTCCGATTCCTTCCAAAGTCTTACCCCTTTTCCAAGGTCTCCACCGCTATCTTTTATAATGGCTTTGAGCATTGGCTCGTCCCGCAGAATACCTTGCAGGGCTTGATATACATCCTCGCCCTTCCATGACTCCATTATATGAATGGCGGCGCACGATACATCTTCAAGAGCGACGGCACCCTCGCGTTTCAGAAAAATTGAAAGTGGCAACCTTAGGACCACCAAAACCTTCTTATACGCAATGTCCAGCGTCATGTCCACAATCGCAATCCAAGGCTCCAAAGGCGCTTTCACCTCACGAAGATGGCCAAGGCCCACTCGACAAAACCAGTTGATGACCGATGTAAAATGAGGTATCCACCCTCCGAACCCTATGGCAGCCAATACCCGTGGGACCGAACGAAAGGAAATTTTCGCTTCGATGATGAGACGAACGGAGACCATCATTGTCATCAATTCCGAGGGCGGAACATGTGGCAACTGCTTGTGGGCCAATGCTTCTTGAAGCTCACTGCATTGCCGCCTGAGGTTTTCGTTTTCTTTGGATACGCCCTGGAACCTGAGCAAAAGCCGCCCATACCGGCGTGTGATATTTTTTATCAACCGGTTTCGTACCAAAGCTTTCCTCTTCCAAGCGTCCCTGCTTCGAAGTATATTGAGCATGTTTTATTGTTCTTTCTGCGACACAAACTTTCCACGGCAGGTGTCGCAGATCCCTTTTCCTCTGATCGCCTCAATACGTCAAGTCGGATATGCAAATTCAAAAATTTTGAATATTGAAGCTGTCAGATTTGGGACCAGGCAGGATCTGTCAGGTCATGCAGGTTTTCGACGGCCCACTTTTAATGTGCCTGTATGGGCTAGGGACGAACACTGGAATCAAAAGAGTATCCGCAACGATTCCTGGGGAAAAGTATCAGGATCTTCTCTATGCCAAGCGTAAATTTATTGATAAAGAATCACTACGCCAGGCGGTTATTGAAGTTGCGAATGCGACCCTGCAAGCCAGGATGCAGAACATATGGGGCACGGCAACAACGTCTGTTGCCTCGGACTCAAAAAAGTTTGGTTCATGGGACCAGAATTTGATGACCGAGTGGCACATAAGGTATGGTGGGCGCGGTGTCATGATCTACTGGCATGTGGATAAAAATTCACTTTGCATTTATTCTCAGCTGAAATCATGCTCTTCTTCTGAGGTTGCGGCTATGATTGAAGGCTTGATCAGGCATTGCACTGAGATGAAAGTTGAGAAGAATTACGTTGATACTCATGGCCAAAGTGAGGTTGCGTTTGCAATCTGTCATCTGCTTGGCTTTAAGCTTATGCCAAGGCTTGCAGATATTGCCACGCAAAAGCTCTATCGAACGCGACCGGGAGACAGCAAATCATTTCCAAGTCTTAAGCCTGTTCTGACGAGACCTATAAAGTGGGACTTGATTCAAGAGCAGTACGATGAAATGGTTAAATACGCCACGGCCTTAAAACTTGGTACAGCTGAAACGGAATCGATTCTAAAGCGTTTTACCCGCAATAACTTAAAGCATCCAACTTACAGGGCTTTCTGCGAGCTTGGAAAAGTTATCAAGACCATATTTCTGTGTCAGTATCTAGCGGATGAAGAACTGCGGCGTGAAATTCATGCTGGCCTTAATGTTGTAGAGAACTGGAATAGCGCAAACGGATTCATTTTCTTCGGAAAGAACAGCGAAGTTGCTACCAATCGGCTCGACGAGCAAGAGATATCGGTCCTCGCTCTGCACCTCTTACAAAGTTCTTTGGTCTATATCAATACATTGATGCTGCAGCGGGTATTGTCAGAGGAAGACTGGTTTAAGAAAATGGGAGTCGAAGACTTCAGGGGACTCAGCCCACTATTCTATGCCCACATTAACCCCTACGGAACCTTCACTTTAAATATGTCAGATAGACTATCTCTCGATGTAGCTTGAGCTGGCGGTGTTAATAGCCACCAAATCATTGTGCAGAAGCCACTTCATACTAAAATATCATTGTATCGCTTGGTGGTAAGGGATTGTGCGTCTTGCACCTGGATGCTCGGACGCTCAATTTACCCCTTTTTCGCTCAGTGTGCAACTGGACGATCTCCATCGACTGATTTCTGTCGCATGGGAATAGGCAGCCATGAAAAATATATACGGCCTATAAACCCATGCTGTTAACAAAAGAGCTTAAATCCAGACATGCCTGGGAACTAAACGGACCAACGGTAATAGTCTGGGTTTGAGCCAGGGTCAAAGTAAAGAGGCCATTGCTACAGCTTCCTCCGATCCCTTTATGCGTGTCCGGCAGATTTCGAAT
>NZ_DASQYZ010000207.1:0-120155 GCF_035638955.1 Oligoflexus sp.
ACATCAGAGGCACGAGTGTCGGGTTTTGAGACCTTAGTTGTCGATGTCAGAGGCCATGCAAAAGCCAGCCAGTCAATTCCGAAATGCAGATTCTCGTGAATATCCCATTGGCGGCCAACACCAGACTCAGCAAAGAGCCCCCGGGCCTTGAAACGCCTGCTATGGAATGAAGGGTAAGGACTGTTACTCAGATCAAAATACCCATCTGCCTGGAAAGCTGAAACTCCGCCCCAAATGACGAGCCCGCCTTCAAGTCTTTGCCGCCCACCCCAGAAGAATTTGTGCATATGAACAGTGGACAAAGCTGCCGTATCACCCCACTCTGTTCCAGGTGATGACGACTGCAGAAGGCCATATTCATAAACAAAAGAAAAACCGGGTGCGTAACGGGTCTCGTATCCCAGGGCCAGATCCAGACTGGTTTCTTCGAGTGCAGCTAGCGACAAAGGCGCCGCTGCGATAGAGATCGCTTGATCGTTGGCGAACCCTGGTAATGAAACCCCGAGCAATATCAAGGTCATCCATAGTCCTTTCATCAGGCACCTCCGACAAATAGGTAAGAGAATCCCAGCACAAACCCTCGATGACGTCGTTCGAAATCACCTTGATCTGAAGATTCGAACGTCAGAGATTTTTGGGGATCAATGCGTGAGATTTCCTTGTGCGAAAAGATCTGCCTGACCTCAGACACCCCGAGAATTAGGGCATAATGCTCCGCAATGGGCATGTGATAAAATAATCTTAAACGCCTCACAGACAGGAATTTCGCTTCATATTTCGGCTTCTCTTGCTGCTCGTCCCGATGCAAATAAGTTCCGGCGTCAATGTTCAAGGAGCTACTTGCCAAAGGCAAGCGGAAACCAAAGGTAAACCCGGCTGCTGGATACTTGCCGTTGCTGCCGAAATGCAGGCTTGTATAATAATATCGAGGTCCGGTGCTGAGACTAAGGTAGGCAAAACCCAGCGAGTCAGTCCACGATTCCATCCTGAAAATTCCACTTCGGATAAAAACCACAGGAGCCAGAGATAGGCCTTCGATCGTATTTGAAACATTGACGAGGCCTATCTGAAACCCTGTGACAGGTCCAGCTATATTCACAAGACCAAACTGGACACCGCGCAGCTCTCCACTGGAATTGAAAAATCCAAGCTGGCCGCCGATGGTCTGTCTCGCGGCATTCGCTGAACCGAATTGCAGACCCTTGATGGTATCGGTCGAGTTGAAACCACCACTCAACTGAAGCCCGTATACGGTCCGATGATTATAGCTAAAACCTAAAGCAGCGATGACGCCTTCAGCTTCTTCGCTCACATGCCCAACCAGTCCGATACCGGCACCGGTGACTCTTGGGATGGATCCCACTAAGGGCGTGACGTGGATATTTGCATAGCGTTTATCCTGAAAATGACCTGGATCGTATGGCTCTGGCCAGAGGCTAAACCGGTAGAGGGTCTTTTCCAGAAAGACAGGATAGGTCTCGTCGCCGCGTGTCATGACCTGCTCAGCAGGCACTTCGAGCAATTTGAGATTACCCACTGATACGCGCTGGTTATCAGCAAGGGTAAATCGAGCGACAAAATACCGATCACCGGAACTCTGTATCAATTCGTAAGTTCCCGACTCAAGAGCCAGGATCTGAGGATCAGGCCCCTTTTTGTCAAATTCAGCCACAAAAGAACCGGAGAGAGCCTTCAAATAGAATCGCCCGACCAAATTCCTCGGCACCTCCAAAGACGAGCTGGGTTTGCGTAAATTGGTAAGGACGAGGTCACCCTGCCCCTTCAATTGAAAATCATAAGAAGGATGCTGGACTCCCACCCGGGTCTTTGCTGTCCGCTGCAGCGTTTCCGAGTAGGCATGCTGATAAGCCTCATTGAGAGTCACGAGCTTATCCCGATTGGAATCAGCTGCTCCCCGCAGGCCCGATATCAGGAAATGAGTGAAAAACGAGGCATTGAGTCTTTCTGATTCCTGTGAAGCTTCATCGGCAGAACTCGAGGTTACAATGGCAAAGCCAGAACTCTGGTGGACCCCGCTGAAAAGAAAAGCCTCTTGTTTTGTACCCCCTTTTGTCGTTGTGAGGGCCCCTGAGTTACATGAGTCGAGAACCAAGACCTTGACCTTGGCTGAGAGTCCTTGGATGCGAGCCTTAAGGTCTGAGTAACTATAGATTTCGTTACCCATGAGCAAGCCGTTCTCATTGGAATGTCCCGAATAATAAAAGACGAATTCACTCGGCCGATTGGTTTGCTGCATCAGCTTGCCGATTTCCGCCAGGCCTTGGAGCAGACTCTTACGGGTTGAATCGCGGAGAAGCCGCATATCCTCCTGGTTGACGCCTCCAATCTGCTCCAGCAGCCTCCCGAATGCCTCAGCATCACGGTCGGCGAAGCGCAATTTCGGGCGATCGAGGCCACCATTGTTGGCTCCGACCACCAGAGCGTAGCGTCTCGGCGGCCCATCCTTCGCAGCGCTCAAGCTTGCGAACGGTATCAACGCGAGAAACAAAATGAAGCTTAGGCGAAATCCCTTCATGGATTTCCTTTTTTGATTAGGATCGTTGACTGCTCAAAACCCTTGTCGATGGGCAGATGTTCGAGCCCTTCATAGTCTTTTTTCACAGTCAGGCTACGGAGCGTTCTTTCCATGGCTGGTGTATCAAACGCTTGATGGGATCGAATCAAGTAAAACCGCTCGAACCGCGGGGATGCATCCAGCTTATAAGCTGAGCTCAGATACATGCGGGCTCCGGTCTTAAGCTCGTTCGATTGCGACGGACCCTCCGGAAAATGCTGCGTCCAAATCCCCTGGGAATCTACGGAGAAGATCATCCCGTAACCAGCTTCACGCGTTTCGTAGGCTAGCTGTACGACATCTCCGGGCTTGAGCACATCCCCTGGACTTAGCTTGACTGCCCCGTCCAAGGTTTTTTTGAAAATGAGAAGATGGGCGTTGTCGCCTTTCACCAGTATCGTATCTGAGTCGATAGAAAGACGCTGCGGGATAAGCAACAGAAGCACACTTGCTAGGAGCACCAACGGCAGAAAAATGAATGGCGCTACGCGTCTAGACCTAGGAAAAGTTGGCTTGTTCGCGTGATTCGCGGACCGAAGCCTCCCTTTGAGATCCTCAATTCCATCCTCGAAACGGTTTTGCAGCCAAAAGTCTTTGTTTTCCTGCTCAAGCTTGCGAAGCTCGGCCAGGATCAGTTCTTCGCCAAAGCGGAGCGTCAACTTTTGTTTGTCATGATCATTCAAGTCTCCGGTTGACCAGCGTTCGAGGTCGAGCTGCGGAACCTGACTTTGCTTATTATTGTAATCAGCCATCTTGAAGCCTCTCCTTAGCTACTTCATCCTTGAACTTTCGAAGTCGTTTCCGAACTCCTGAGACGGAAAGATGAACTTCCTTAGCCACCTGTTCCAGAGTCAACCCGTCGAGAAAGAGAAGGGCGGCTATCAAGCTCGTTGATGGAACTTGTTTTCGCATTAAAGTCTTGACGAATATCGACGTCACAGCTTGCTCCTCTTCGGAATCGCTCTGCGCTATGGTCAGGATCAGGTCACTATCAGGAACCTCGGGCCGACTCCTGGATGAGCGGATGATGTTAAGGCAGGTGTTGGTTGCGACCTGATACAGCAATGCCGATGGAGCTGCGTCGGTCAACTGCCCCTTGGCTGTCAGGACCTTCACGAATACATCCTGCATCGCTTCCCTGGCTCTTTCCTGGTTTCCGAGAAGCCGTAGGCAGCGCCTATATACCATCGGAGCGTATTGCTTATAGAGTTGTTCGATATCCAATGAGCACTCCTCTACGGATCCATGAGACTCAACACCTCCCGGAGCCAGAACTGTTACCAGGACTGTCAATAATTTTTGCCTGAGTGATATCAAAGAATTACTAGAATATCCAAAGGATCCTTTACAAAGAATCCTGGAATGATCAATACACGTGAGGGCAGTTTTCAGTTAATTCCATCTGATGACTTCGTCGCAGACGTGGCAGCAGCTGCTGCGTCAGCCTTGGCTTTTTCAGCTTCTGCTCGCGCCTGAACGGCTTCAGCCCTGGCCTTTTGCACTTCCGCTTCCAGTTCCTTGTTTTTGGTTTCCAGCTGCTTATTCTTCAACCTGAGGGCATTGAGCTCAGCTTGCAATGCCGCAGCGCTGGCTCTGGCCGCACCCAGATCCATTTTGGTTTTGCTTAGATCCTCTGTGGTCTTTGCATGAATGCTCTTAAGCTCAGTATACCGGTTTTTTAGGTTCGTAAGGGCAGTGTCCAGCTGCTTGATCCGAGAGCTGGCAGCGCCGAGCTGCTTTCTCAGTTCAGAGTTCTTCACCTCCAGCTGGGCCGCCTTGTCCTGAAGTTTACGATTGGCATCCTGCCGTGTAGCCAGAGCCGCTGTCAATTTCGCGTTGGCGGCCTCCATACCTTCGAGCTTACCAACCTGCTCATCATAAACGTCACGGGCTTTTCTAATTTCTTCAGCTAGTCGTTTAGCCACAGCTGCTTCCCCTGTCCTGGAAGCCTCCAACAACTGTTTGAGCGATACGACATCAGCATCCTGCTTTTTGCTCCTGGTTTCAAGATCGATGATCTTCTGCTGCGTTAAGCTCTGCTCTTCAGGAGTAGGGGCATTGTCCAGCTCCACCTTCAGCTTGGCAAGGTCAGCCTCAGTTTCAGCCAAAGCTTGCGTTTGAGCTTCCAGCTGAGTTTGATAGGCATTCTGCGCCTGGGAACCAGCTACATTCAAATCCTCGATATAGGCGTCCAGCTGATTTGCCTTTTCATTATTAATATCCAGCTCTCCAGCAATTCGCGAACGCTCATCCCGAAGCCGGTCAACTTCCAGACCGAGCTCTCTATTTTCTGTCACTGTTTTCTCGAGTTCTTCAGTCAATGAGTTTGGCCTACCCGTCCCACAAGATGCGGCCAAAACCACTGAGAAAATGAACAGCCCGTAATGTCTCATACGCCCCTCCAGATAACAGTACGATTGGATTCACCCCTGGAAATTCAATATGCAATAATAAGGATCAGTATCCGTTCATAATTGGTGTCCCGGAATTCATTTTGAGCTGCGATTATCATCATCTTCTTTCAATCTCCGGGCCATACTCTTATGGCAGGAATTTCCCAGATTTATCTCTTGATCCTGCCCCTCTGGAACCAACATCTATCTGGTCCGCTGACCTAATAAGTAGCCTAAGTTAGCGTTATCCAAGATTAATCAGGTTAGTGATTAGGTTCGTGAGGCGCTCTTCGCCGAATAAGTGACCTTGGAACAGTCTAGCTTGTTGATTTAGGAAGATATTTTCGAGAAAAGGTCGGGACCAATGACCCCGGCGACATGCTGCGATCCGTCCATGGAAAGCCATTGGCCAGTTGATGGGAATGGCCAGAATTACCTAATTAAAGTCGACACTTTCGGACAGACTCCACTAAACCCTTGAAATGCAGATGCCTTGGTCGCCAGGACAGCTTGTCTAAGAATCGGTTCCACCACTGGATACTGGGTGCCCATCATAAGTTTACCTTGCATAATAAGAATTTGTGCTTCTTCAGCTGAAGCAAAATCCACGGCCTTTCTCTTTACCTCCAGGAGGTTAGTGATACAAGGACTGAAATCAGCTTTCATGAGCACCTCGAGCGAGCATTTACCGGGGACACTGATAGATCCCGTCACATAGCCTTTCAACGCTGCCAGTTTCTGCCTTTGCAATTGCATAAGAAGATAACCATCGGACAGATATTTCGGAGTCAAAAGTTGGGAAGTTCTCATCAATTCCGTGTCAGTCATGCCGGCCGGACCTTCCTTATAATAAATACAACGCAACTTGTGCCCAAAAGAATCAAGCACAATCTTTCCGCTGCTATCCTTCTTCTCAACGGACCAGAGTATGAGCTTGGCTCCATTGACATTTGCATGGCTTACAAATCTTTTGACATCGGAATCGGGTGTCTGTGGTTTACAATGAGTGGCTGATAATGCGATGGTCACCATGATGAGTGTCTTCAGGATCAACTTGCTGCGCTGTTTCATAAATGCTCCTTGGTGAAAGCAACTTTGAGCCGTAACCCGGCAACGGCAACACCACAGCAAGATTCCAGCCACTGCTCTGTGCGATCGGAATCCAACCCTATTTTTCGTTGGCAGAGATAGCAACTGACCCACTCAGAATGATCCCAAGTTATTGAGAGTAATGTTCGTTCTTGCCAAAAATATTTTTTTTAGTGCCGATGGATGAGAGTGGCATGCTCAGTGCGTCCAACAAATCGGCTGCATAAATATTTTTCGCGTGATGAATGTCATACTGGAATGAATCGCACATCACGTGCTCGATCGCGTAACTCGATGATAGAAGGGCATTGTTGCTCTTGGATATCGGCATCATAAATTAATAAATCGAACTTTTTCCTGACGACGCGCTTTGCGGACGACGACGCCTTCTCAAAAGTTGATTTGAATGCTTATAGGGTCTTAAACGGTTTGAGCACTTGGACTCATAATTGCTAGCTGTCATGGACGTCATGGGTAAACTTTGCAATGGATGGTGTTATGCTCAGCAAGTCTATGATCCTTGGAACGTTGATGCTTCATCTCGCAGCTTGTGGCGCAAAGCGCGCGACCATTGAAGCTGAGTCTGCAGACGACCCAGCCGAAATTCGCCAGGATTTGGATCAAGTCAATTCAAATATCAGGAACCTACAGGATCAGCTTGAACAATCTCAGCGCATGTCCGACGAAGAAAAGGCGAAAATCCAAATGGAGCTCGATAAGGCGCTTGCTGATAAGCAGGCGCTTGAAGAGGAAAAGAAAAAACTCGAGATGCCGTCCACGCCACCCAAGCCAGCCGTCGTTCCACCGGTTGCGAAGCAACCTACTCCGACGGTGAAATTGATTGAAAATCTAGTCTTTTTTGTTCAAAGCGATTGTATGAATGTGTTTTCAGCATCAACGGTCGATGGTGCGAATATACGTGCTTTTACCTGTAATGCAGCTGATAATCAGACCTTTAGTCTTGAATATGTGGACGATACCTGGTTCAGAATGGTAGCCAAGCATAGCAGTAAATGTGTTTACGTAAATGCAGGGTTGACGACTCCGAATGCTAACATACATCAGTGGGCCTGCCGACGGGATGGAGATACAGCGGAACTCTTCCGCTTCTTACCGAAATCCGGGACTGAATTTCAGCTCCAAAATAAAAAGAGCACTCTTTGTGTCTTTATCGATGGCACTAAGGACATAGTACAAAACACTTGTACGACGAACCCAACTTATTTTAGCCAGAGAGGGGCATGATAGTATGCTTCGATGCCTGGGTTCAGGTTGGGTTGCGTTATGAGTTAAGGCAGTAACCCGGCGGGGGCGTATCCCCTCGTCGCAGAACTCCCAAAGGCCGAAACTAAGCAAGTCTTGGCAGATCTTTTTCCATCTTATACTCCCGCCAGGACAACGAGAGATCATGATATCAAGCCCTCCACACATCATGTATGCCTGATAGATGCGGCCCAAGCTTGGTACAAACCCTGCAAAGGAGAAATTGGAATCACTCCTCCATTGGCTTGAAAGGTCAGCAACATGTTACGTTCCAAGCGTGTTATCCCCAGTCTCCTTCTTAGCGCCCTTAGCCTTGCCACTTCGACTTTCGCCAGCGAGCTGGTACCGGATGAACCGGTCAGCATCAAGTCAATCAATTTCGCCGGCGGCGGGTGTTCATGGGTACACATGCCAGCGTCTGTTTCGGAAGATAAGACGGCCCTGAAATTCATCTACGATGATTTCAAGGTCGAGTTAGGCCCTGATCTTCCCCTATCGTATGGTCGGTCCCAATGCGCAATGCGGCTCAAACTCAACGTTCCCATCGGCTGGCAGTTCACGCTCGGATCCTTCCGCTATGCCGGATACATGGACATCGACGAGGGAGTGAGTTCCACCCTTTACACCGACTTCCAATTTGAACGTCAGGCGGCCTCGCCACGACTTTCACTCCAAAAAAATGGTCCTTGGTCCGGTCTCTATGTCTATACTGATCAGTTCGGGCTCATCACATCCACCTCCACTGAACTTTGGTCGCCCTGTGACAAGGAACCACACCTTACTATTAGCACCAGTCTCGTCATGAGAAATTTCAAGTCAAAGCAATTTCCGAGCGCCGAGGGTTCGTTCGCCATCGATTCAGAAGAATTGGATCCTGAAATCGACCTCATATGGCGTCGCTGCTCCCCCTAAGCCATCTCATTACCATTCTATCGGAGGAGGGTTATCGCGGACCTCCTGTTCCGTTAAACTATGCATATTATAACTAGCCCACGTCGATTCTACAAAACGCATGCGACCAATGCCCACATCTCCATTGGTCTTCCAGTCGTCCCAGACCGAATAGGGGTTAAGCCAATAATCAGCGCCTGAACCTGCCAGAAACCGAGCATTTTGGCGGTCATCGGGCTTGGTCTTATCGTCCAACACCAGCCTTGCCTGAAACGTCGTGAAAATCCCCCCAATATCGTTGGGATCGATTGGGGCGCGGCCACCACGGGGCCAAAAGTGAAAGTTAAACCCATGGCCGACAGGTACGGAGATGCTACCATCGTCTTCACGACGAATATCCGCTGGTTGATTATAATCTCCACTGAAATCTTCACGGTAGGCGGCACCTTCAACATCGTCACTGAATTGAATTCTTTTCCAGGTCTTCGATGCTTTGCTTAAAAAGTATGCTGCAGAGTTGCGAAGCGCCACCCTGGTATTCACCGCTCTTGACCCTTCAGCAGCCTCATAAACCTGTCCCCAGGCTGTCAGTGCTGTCCAGCTTCCCGCGTCGTTTCCCATGCCCACCCGTGGCTTTGCGCTCCAGCTGTATGAAGCAGGGACCCCGTGCATAAGACCCTCGTGAGGCGCCAGCATATCACTAACAATGACGTCCAGTGAATTGAGTGAAGTGTCTGCATTCACGCTACCCCTGCTCGGCGCCGGGTTTGTCATGCCGGGAAGAGATGAGTCTTTTGAACAAGCTTGAATCGTTGTCAGCATACTGAGTACCACTCCAAGCCAAGGGGATCGTTGAAGCAGTCGGTTTTCTCCGAGTCTCTGGCGCATAGGTTCCCTTTCTTATTATAGGGTCGAGTCTAGCCACATCTTTTTTAAGGCAGCGAGGCCATGTTGGGTCTAACCATTCCACCAGAACCTCATGATTGTAAAGCAGCTTCATAATCCTGCCTGACTCGGCTACCTTATTTGACTCGACCCATTGCCGCCATCAAAGGAGCTGTTCATGCACCGTTCTTTGCTGAATCATAGAGGAGCGATTCTATGGCTCGCCGTGCTTTCCACTCTGCTTGTGGGTACGGGTACAATCCACGGAACCCACGATTCACGACGCGCCTTACTCAAAAAGAATGCACTGCCAACAGCCTGCATCAGTGAGTCACGCTCCAGGGACGTAAGAGACTTTGGTCCCTTTATTGCGGACGATATGTCCAAGGCAACACAACGCTCGAACACGGATACTATCAATAAGGCCATCGCGGATGCAGGCCGGGCAGGCGGTGGTGTTGTCTGTCTGCCATCTGGTAGTTTTTTCCTCGCCACCAATCCCGATCGTGGCTGGGGATCGTCCGTGATCATCGACGTCGACAACGTCACGATATGGGGAGCTGGTATGGATTCTGGCATCGGTGGGACTCGGCTCCGTACCCCCGGTGAATGGGTGTTGCGAGACGGAGCGGTTTTTAGGGGCAATGGTATACAAATCCTCGGAACGGCCTCGCTTCCGGCACGTAAAAATATTGTGCTTCGGGACTTTGAGCTGGATGGCGGCTCGGGGTTTACAGGGAATTATGGATGGCCCGCCGACCCTGTGACTGGGGACGGCTGGGACATCACGCATAAAGGTATTATACTCGCCGCTAATGATCACGTCGATGACGTGACCCTCGAACGAATCTGGGTTCACTCCTATAAAGGCGAGGTCATCTACAATGGAGGCGCAGGAATGGGTAAGCTCACTATTCGAGGCATTAAGTCAGAGGACACCAACGCTTCCACATACAATGTAACTCCAGCCATAGGCTCTATCGTCGAAGATTCTGAATTCGGCAAGGGCAGGTTTTGGATTGAGATCGGAACGCTTTTCGCGGCCAAGGGCACTGAGTTTAGGAACAACAGATTTCATGATGCACAGGCAGATGGAGCCATCGCTCTGGCCCAGGGCGATCTGTCAACTCAGCCTTATATCTTTACTTCGAATCGCTTTGAGAACTGTCCAGGCTCTGCCTTTCTGATCGCCGGTGGCGTCGGTGGGCCCGTGGATATACTCCACAATGAGTTCATCAATTGCGGCGGCATCCAGACTTCTTCGTACAACGGAGGCCCATTGAGCCCGAACGGGATGAACCAGAATATCACGATCGAATCGAATGATTTTATCAATCCGAAGTACCTTTTCTATTTCTACCAGCATGGCAAAAATATCAAGATACGCAGGAATAATGTCCGAAACCTGACAAATAGCTCAACGCAGACGACAGCCATATTTTCTTGCGCGACTGTTTTGGAAAATGTTTTGATCGAGAACAACCGCTTCGAAAATGTTCGGGCTCCCGAAGCCGCCTGTAGCCCTGCTGCTATCGGCATGCCGCTGTTCAGCAATAATTTATACGCTAAGGTGGAAGTTCGAGAGGGCCAAGGCTTTCGTTACTTGGATCAGACTGACAGCATGATTGTTCCGATCTTCGAGCAAGCCTTCGTCTCAGCCTCCGAACCCGGAGTGATAGCGTCCCTTTCAACGCAGGGCTACGCCGATGGTCAGAAGCTTGACATATTCGTGTGGGATGGTGCGGGCCCGGTCCGCTTCCAGAAGGGCGCGGTATCTTATTATGTCGAGGAAGACAGAAGCGTTGCCATCAATTCATCCATCCGATTCACGTTCCATAAAGCACTGCAAAGATGGATAGAGGAGTTGCCATCGTCAGAGCCGAGTTGATCCCACGAAAGTCAATCCAACTATTTTCATGAAATTCCTTTCTGATCAACTTGTCAAAAGCCAGTTTACACCGAGAGACTTTAATTGCGTTCTGTAGCGCCCACAGACATTGAAATGATCATAATCAGCCGCTATATTTACGCTGAATTATAAATTCCGCAATGTGGCCTGCATGGCCATTGCAACTCTTTCCAACTTAATACAGGGAAACCAAAGTATGTATCGTAAAACCATTTCTACACTTTTGGTCTGTGGCATAGCTTTCGCTCAGATGAGTTGCTCCGATGGACAAAATCAGTCTCAAGACAATTCGGAGCAAAAAATCGCGCCTGCCCTGGCCGGCCTGGTCGTTGGTTGGCAAGCCATCGCAGGTTGGGTTGCACTTGGCGGAGCGGTTAGTATTGGTGGCTATGCTTTTTATGTATTCGGCAAGCAGGATGCTGCCACCGCCGAACTCGATAAACTGGTCGCACAGGATAACCAGTTGATTAGTTCGCAGTACAATCAGACCGTCTCGTCCATCGGTTCAACGCCGAACGACTATGTCCGTGAAATGGGTTTTGGAAGGGACACTCTTGCGAAGATATTCGACGCGTCACGCCTAGGGATCGCGAGAGCACAAGGCAGCGATTATCGCAACGGCGGCTGTGTTGTAGCCAGTGTCACAAGCTTGGAAGGCGGATCCAAGGGTTTCAGTTGGACTGGTAAAGCACCGTTCCAGAGTAAATTCGATGTTGTTGCAGCGCAGTTGACGGCGACATCGAAGGCTTACGGGAAATGTTTTGCTGACGCGTACAGGAACAGCCCGGATTTTCGAGAAGCTATCCAGGAAGTCATTCCTTTTGATTCACTTCCTGAGCCGAATCTGGAAACGCTGATTACTTATTCATTTTTGACTTATAGAACCGGCCCAGTTATCTTAGGTGCCTGCAGCCAACCTTTTTATGCCTATACGTTCAACAAAACCGACTGTCGCTGAATAATCTTTTGAGCGACCAACATGATCCCAAAATTTATCGCGCTGAAATGAGGTTCTTGACCGTATATCTCAAGCCTCATTGTGGAGATTTTAGATCGTTGATTCGATACATTTTCCAAACAAATCAAATAGTTAAAGGCCTTTTATCGCCACAATGTTGCCTTTAGGCACCACAGTCTTCTAGCATAGGTCATTTTCCTTCGAAATTACTGCTTATTGCGGCACTCGCACAGGAAAATAGCCTCCCTTCGATCTGGGATCGCTATAGGGAATACTCGGATTTTACTCATGATATTTTCGGCCCAGAAGTTGATACGTTTGACAGGCGATCCGTAACCTCATCAGAAAACGCTCCAGGCGGATAACCGCCTGGAGATTTCGTTCAATGCTTCGTATACGTCGCACGCCACACTGAACTTAATTGAAACCTCAGTGATCAAAAAAAATCTGCTTCCCCATAAAATCGCCTACAACAAAGAATGCGAATCCATTACTGTTTCGTCAACTGTCACCTGGAATCCAAGTTCATAGCAAATTAGGTATTACTCAGCACTTTCCTCGTTTGGAGATTGCGAATACGATTCGTGCAATGCGAGCTAGAAAAGGAAAAATCAAAATGAAGAAAACCACGTTAGGCCTTGTGGGCTCTATCGCTTCTCTGTTTTGCACATGGGCTGTTCAAGCTGCCAGTATTGGACCTGCAACCACAGGCCTTCCAAACCTTTCCCAACTCCAAGCGCTTAATATCGACCCCAATGACCTTGGCCATTCAATGTTCATCAGCAATAATCCAGAAACTGTGACAAACTATGGCGTTGTTGCATCAGCCGACGGATTCAGTGGCAACCCTCAACGAGGCGATACGGCGAGCTACCCGTACACAGCTTCGGCACCGAACTCCAGCATGCAAGTCATTGACTGGACAAACACCTGCTGGCAGATGGGCTCGACCTCGCCCTTTCTTACGAAAAAAATAGAAGTGTATATTGCCCACATAATGGCAGTAAACGGCTACATATCATTTGGCCTTACGGGGACTAAAGGCACACGAGTCAAAGTCAAGGGACACCTCCGATCAGGACCCTGGAATACCAGGAGCCCTAATTTCGTTTCTGCCGAGGTCAGTCGATCCTTTTATTTTGGCAATCCCGACGAACGCATCATAACGTTGGGAGACGGTTATACTCAAGTTGAGGCGGTTCCAGGCGCAAATTCTTATATTGACGGCAGGTTGAGCATCGAAGTTATAGATACTGGATTCGACTCTTGCGTTACGCCTATCGTTCTTGCGCAACCTCAAGCTGCCACCTGGGCCGGACAACCCGTGCCTTCACAGGTAGCAAAAGGAAATGTTGCTTGGATCAACTGGTTTAAGGGCGTTGGCCATGGACGAGCCATGGGAGTTTATTCAGCCAGCAAAATCGCTGCTACAGAAAACTTTTCATTGCCAGGACCTTATTACTATCGCGGATATCGCATAGCATCTGAAGAACAATCTATTGCAGCGGACAGATTCGCTTCCGATTCAGCCAACGACAACTTCGGAAACTATGGGACACTTTATGATTTGAAATTCAATATAACCAACAGTGGATCGACATGTATGAGTGTACGCCCAGAAATTGTAAGCTATGCTGGCCTAAAAGGAAACCAGGCACCCACCTATGGCGTATATAATGCAATAAAAGAAGATTTGCCGAGCATTTACTGGAACGGACCGGTATCAATCGGCGTCGACAATTCTACACCTTTCCTCGACCATATTGTCCTCTATGCTCAGAAAGACTTCTCAAAATCTGAGAATGCAATGATGCAGACCTCCAGGGATGGAATTGGCCAATCGCTGATCACGATCAATCCAGGTCAAACAAGGTCTGTACAGTTGCGAATGAGCGTTCCCGGGCTAATCTCTGCACCCGCCGCTGCTGTATTCACGAGCGAGGTCTGCCCCTAGAAGTAAGCCGCTCAGTTAAGATTTTAATGACCCTCGCGCCAGGATCGAAAGGCCGACTGGACATCGAGGGTCCCCCTTCGCTGCCACCTTACCTCGCTCTATCCACTGCCATTTGCAGATTGCGGGCTTAAGCCTGCTTCTATCCTGACTTGGAATTTCCATATCATGGGGCTGACATCCTGAACCCAGAGCTTCGACTCTAAACAAGTCATTTTGACTTTTTATCGTGTCCGTTTTTTTGATCATACTTGTCCGGATTTGAGGACAAAGTCTCGTCTGAGGCTTTGATTTTTCCCCATCCCGTGACGTGAAACGCCGAACATCTCAGTGCAGTAGGATTTGGTCTTATCCTTGCTTCATGTGGCTACGGTTGCACGAATCAAAACCGGCATTTGAAGACAGCACGATGCGGTCGGAAAAGGAACGCCAATGAGGAGCTCAGTGAACAAAGCGCTTATTGCAATACTCGGAGTCTTGATGGCGTTGGCGTGCCAGCCTTTGAAAAAAGCGGGGTATGTTTTTCTTAATGTTCCGTCGGGACCGTCGGCATTCAATCTTGGTCAGGCAGCGATTGACTCAACACTTCTTGAAGCCAGGATGTATAAGGTCATCGACCGTCAGAGCACTGAACTCAAAGACCTGCCTGCGACATTTCCCGTGGTGATCCTGAGCCAAAAGACGCAAGACGCAGGCGGGTCCGCCGTCATTCAAACCATAGGTTTTGCTATAGACTGCAAGGGGCGGGATCCTCAAGCTGTCCTGAAAGCCTTCGGGGACGTTTTTCTGGATTCGGATGATGTCGAAGTTATCGCCGAGAACGACTTGAATGCTTTATTCAAGGTCGCAGAGCAGCCCATCCTGCGTTGCGATGCTCTGGTTGGTCAAAATACTGGACTTCCTCTTTTTAGCCAGGTCTTCCGTGTTCTCGACCAGAATGCCAACAAAGTCCATCATGTGGTTCGATTCAATGCGTCGAGCCCCAGGGATAAGCAGCTCTTTGAACTGGGTTGCTCGAACCTTCTCGATGCCTTCTGGAAGGAAACGCCCGATCGAAAAGCCATCCCGGTCTTGAGAGAGAGTTTCGGAGACATTCCAGGATCCGAGAATGTTGGTGCTTTGCATTGTTTTAGCAGTGCCTCGCCACTTCCGCAGAATTTATTCCTTCCCGCCCATCCTCAGTCCGACCCGGATTTTGATGCCCGGCTTTATCGCGTCCACGATGCTGAACAAGGCCTCATGCGCGTACTTCTAACCCAGGGCAAGGCTTTTCGTCTCAACTGCTCGGCGACCGACGGTGCCTTGCAAGAGGCTTTCGGTCTTCCTTCGACGGGCAGCCTGGAGATCATCACCGCCAATGACCCGGAATTTTCTGCTGTGATGCAGGGCCAAATGGCTGAGCAGCCTACCTTGCGGTGTCCCAGCGCATTATACCCGCAGTTCGCGAGCCAAGCCTATCGGATTATCAATCAACAAGCGAACGACGTGCAGGCTGCCCTGCGCAATCCAGTGATGAGGCTGGTCGCCGATGAGGCTGTTCTTGTGGAATTCAACTGCGAGTCTGCCGCTCGATTCTTCGCGCCTCAGCTGCTGGATGAACTGGCTGCTGATCCTGAACGCATGGTGCCTATCACCAGCGAATCCAAGGAGTACCTGGTTCGAAAATATGTTCCAGGGCAGTGGAAAGCGAGAGTTTATAGCCTAGGCTGTGGCTCGGAGGCGGATGTCAGGCAACTCCCCTTTTATAAGTCATGCTTGGACTACCTTGAATCCGCAGACGACACGGGCGAAACGCGGGCCGTGGCTGCCTATATGAAGGCTTACCGGCAAGAGGATGTCGGGGATAACTTGAGTACGCTGGAAAAATGCCAGAGGCATAGCGCTCAGCTCATGAAGTCTGCTTCCCTGGCGCTCCCAGACGCAGGAATTGAAACCCTCAAACCATTTAGCCGTTTGCGTAAGCTCAAGGCCCTGATCGTGCCAGGCAATCGGCTCGATGGCGTTGATTTGGAAGATCTCAACGTTATGTCGTCGCTTCAGGAACTGAATCTGGCTCGAAACAACCTTCATGATCTTCCTTCATCCCTTGGATTTGGATCGCAACTGATTTCCATTGATCTCAGTCAAAACTCGTTGAGCTCCGTACTGCCTCTCAAGCAGTTCACGCAGCTCGCTGTTCTCAACCTTGCCGAGAATCCCTTGGAGTCTCTGACGGGCCTTGAGGCTCTGCGCTCCACCCTCAGCTATCTCAATCTTAACCAAACTCATGTCTTTCAATCGAAAAGCGAAGAAAGTCTCCAACAACTGTCCCTGCTCCATCAGCTCAAGTTCCTCGATGTGTCGCATTCTGGACTCAGCATCCCTTCAGAGACCCTGGCTAGCGCTTCGCACTGGGGTCGAAAGTTCCCTGGCCTCATCTATCTGAATGTGAGCGGCAATGCGATTCAGGGTGATGTTTCCGCTCTTCGCCTGATCAACAATTCAACTGCGACCTTGAACAACTATGCGGCTCTCGTGGGTCTGGACACCGACCTTCATAACCTGCAGGCCTACGAAGCACCGGAGTCGCAGCTAGTCGTGCAGCTTCCAGAAAGGGATGACCCGGCTGCCCAGCGGTTGACTGCCGCACTGGCGATCCCCGCGCAATTCTATCGAGTCCTCTATCGTGAAGACCTCAAAGATCCCTTTGAAAATTTGGCCCTGAGCCGGCAGGAGCGGCTGTCTTTGCCGGCTCTATTCTTTGACCCTGTGGCTATGGATTGCACCAGTGATCTGACTTTGGCTTTGCCTGATGTCAAAGCCTTATGCCAGATGCCTGAATAGGAGAATACAGATATTATGAAGTGCAGACCCTTGGAACTGTTCCCTGCGTTGGTCGTGCTCTGCGGTCTTGGCCCCAACCTTGAAGGCGTATGCGCCGCTGCTGATAACCTTGATAAAGTCGTCGCGCTTCAACAAGGGCAGATCAGTTCCATCCTGGAGAGGATGGATAGAAGCTGGAAACCTTGCGGAACCATAGACCAGATTGCAGCAGTCTGTTCGCTGCCCCAGTTTCCGCTCAAAGATTATGAATATGCCATGATTTATAACGGCGAAGAGCCTCAACCAGTGACCTGCGTAGTCTGGAATCGAGGTAAAAAGATACATAACCGCCTGCCTTATCTTATTTACACGGACGACCCTTCAAAAGATATGAAGTGGGGGGGCTTTGCCTTTTACACCGGTACCGATGCCGCTGATGATGATTCCTGTCCGAAGGGATCCTGGCGTCATCGTTACTGGTCGCTGTCTGCCAATAATCAGGTGGTGACGGAATTTTCGAATGGATGCGTGGACAAGCTCGAAATCTACTGCCGTCGACGATAAGTCTTACCTGGGGCGTTGAGAGGATGAAGTTTGATGAGACAGAATGCAAACCAACTGTGTTATTTTTCGGCGATCGTCTTCCTGCTGTCGAGTGGCCCGGGCGTTCAGGCTGCTAATAAGGAAATGGATCAGCTCCGAGCGCTCCTTGCGATCCAGCAGGGTGAGATCGCGAGCCTGCAGGAAAAGCTCAAAGTGCCGCGATTCGTTGGAACTTCCGACCTGCCCATTGACTTCAAGGATGCCGTTGGGCCTGCGTGGAAAAGGTTGCAAATGGGTTGGGGTCAGACTCATGCGGCAGAATTCGACGAGGCCGTGGACCCGGGACGTAAGCTTCAGGCCCGTGTGTGTCTGATGTGGAGCGATGGCTGCACCGCTGGGAGCTTTTCCATCAAGCTGGTTCCCGGGGCTGGGGAGGCGGATGTTTCACCACAGGATTCAAAAACTCCCGTCTATAGCGCCGATGGCTTTGGTTTCACCTGGAGTGACCATAAACTTTTCCACACGCGTTGCGGTCCCTGGATTGATGCGCGGCCTATGCTTGAACAATGTGGCGGCGGCTGGGGCGGGACCTGCCAGCTCATGAACCGGCGGGACCAGCAGACCTGTCAGACAACCATTAACAGAGGGCACATTGAATGGAGATCCTTGCCAGTCTCCCGCTAACCCAGTGGACATAGTCTGCAGCCAAGAGTGTCTTAAAGCGGCCTCAAGGGCAGGGCACGAGTTTGAAGAGGAACGACCCAGTGGACTTGACCGCCAGAGTACCTGTCCCTTGTGGAACCTGAGCGACCGCAGCAAAGTGCAGAATCTCTGAAGTTCCGCAACCCGATTTCACGGCATTGGCTTTAAGCGGTGGGCTCAATTTCTGAGTGTTGCCGGCCGGGACAGCGATCTCGGTGAAATTCGCAAGTCCATCAAAATCGCTGTTGAAATAATAGTTGCCGTTTATAGTGCTGCCGCTGGCCGGGAGCGTGGCTTCGATATTGACCTTGGCATCAGCTGTATGCTGGACAACCAGCTGCTTGTTCTGTGGGACGTTGAGTGAAAGGGAATATCGGCAGAAAACCCGGAACAATGTGGTATCCGCTGCAATAGCCGTGAGGTTGGGATATTCCAGCGAAAGGTGCCCGGTAACATTGTCCATAACTGCCTTCACAGGCGTTCCGGCCGAGGGACAGCCGTTGCCGCCGAAGATGGAGCTCACGATCTCTGGAAACTGACCTTTTTCGGATGCGCCCAGGACCGCAGGATCTGCCGCCTTGTCCGCCATGGCCTTGTCAGTGACTTCTTGTGTCACGTCATCAATTTCGGAGTCGGTGTCCTCGTCCCCGGAAAGGATTTTTTCTTCGGACTCATCACGTCCACCCGCGGATTTTTCACTTTTCTTTCGGCTGCAGTTCGCCGAAACCACTAGGGTGAGGAACAGGAAAGGCAGCAGGAATTTACTCTTACGCATCTTAACCTCCAATGGGAACTATCCTGGAATCCACAAGGTCACCCTTTGCAAGTAACAAACCCTCGACCAAACCGAAGCAATTCATAATCATATTTTTTATATCGTCACCAAACGTCTGTATTCTGAGCACCTCCTGGCACTTCCGTCGACAGCTTGCGACACGGTGACGATTGCGACAAGCTCACCATGCAACCACGATGGCATCGGTCGCCGCAACCACGTTGAGCATTCATCCTATTAAGGATGCAGCTGGTATGGCGGCGGCTCTGGTGGAACCGGTAGCCGGCCGCTCCCTGGCCAGCATCATTTTGCAGAGGATGAATCCACCATGGGTGCTTCGTAAAAGCCTGGATCTGGGGGCGATGTGGTCTCATCTATCTTATGTCCAAAAAAATCTCGATTCACCCGAGGCAATTGGAGTGCTTCCAGAGCAACACCCGCATTGATGAGAGGCGACAGCTTGCTCAGCTGGTAGCTCGTCGGGGTCGTCCTGCTTTTTGGCTCCATGGGAAGTTTTACACTGAATCCTGGTTCCCAGGCATGGCCACTGGGCTGGCCATTCCACATCTCGCGCTGCGTACCCAAGCGCCAATTCTCCAAGCTGGTAAAAATTTTACCTTGATCGTCAAAGCGCGGGCTGCCTTCTGTGTTGAAATAGTTGTTGCCTACGAAGGTTGCGTCAAACCCCTGCTCCAACGACAGCAAGGGAACCGTACCTGTCGTGACAAAGATATTATTGGCCACGACCACGTTTTCAATACCATCACTGATCGAGCTGAAAGCAACCGGCTGACCGGTAGAGGATGGCTCTATGTATACAGTATTCTGGTAAATCGCAGCGCCGCTGAAGGTTGTATCCCCTAGGCGGAATAATGTTATCCCACCGTATAGGGAATTTCTGCGCCCATCATTGACGCTGAGGTTGTAGCGCAGGATATTGTTCTTCATCGGCCGTGCTCCCTCGTACTGCCCCATCAGGTAGCCGGCTCCGTCATTGTCATGCGAGAAATTATACTGCATGACTGAGTCCTGACAACCACCATCGAGGTCAAACCCTCCCCCATCAGCATAGTTACCGGTTCGATTATGGTGAGAGACGTTGAACTGGATCGTGACACGGCTGCAGTCCCAGGCCCAAATTCCTACGGGCCCACCGCCTGAATTGTGATTTTCGCCTCCGTTTTCATAAGCCAGATTATATTCAAGCAAGGATCGCTCGATGTTTCCGACGACAATTCCATTGCCGCTATGATTGGCGAAGTATTCAGGATCGCCGTGATTATTGTGGACGGTATTACCTGCTACATAAAAATCGCGGTGAGCGTAGCCTATCAGCTCGGCGTCAGTGTAGCCCCAAACCTCGAGTCCAGCAGCCTTGTTATGATGCAAATGGCTTGACTCCACGCGGACTCGCTCAAACCCCGAGAGTTGGTTGTACGCTCTGATAGAGATCCCATTGCGAAAGCCGCTGACTTCGACATTCTTGATGATGATATTCCGAAGCTTTACATTTCCGTCCAAATCATTGAAGAAGGAGATGCCTGCTTCACGGCTGGCGACGTCAGCTCCGTGCAGCTGCAAGTGCTCAATGCTAATGTTCCCGATATTGTAAGCAGTTATTCCAGCTTCTCCAGCAGGAGCCACGATGCTGGCCCGACCATTCCCAAATGAGCTGACTCTGATATAACGATCATCATCGCGGCTATCCTGAGCGTCAAACTTAAGGGGTCCTTCGAAGGACTGTCCGGCTTCCAAGAGGATATTTACTTGGTCATGGATGTCCATACTATTTATCGGCTGAAGGCTCCGCCAGGCTTCGCCAGGTGAAAGTCCGCTTTGCTTATCATCGCCGTGTACGCTTACATAGTAGTTTATTGATGCACGTGCTTCGGGTTTGACAGCTGCCATAACATGAGGAGCATAGGTCGCTGCCAAACCTAGGTAGAAAACATGAGTGATCAATATCAATAAGAAATTTTTCATCCAATAACTCCAGAAAACGTTGTTTTTTTCGAGCTGGGAGCAGCTTACAACGTCTTGCAATGGGCTGGCGAGAGAACTCATTCTCTGGGTCGATCAATTTCACGATCTGAAGTCACGGTGGAAAAAAAAGTCATCACGAAGTAATTAATCAAGAGTTCAATCCTCTTGACTGGAAAACAGTATGCGCTCGCAGACAGCTGACGCAAACTGGTCACACTTCCTACTCTATTTTTGTGATACAACACTTTACGAGTCCTTTTTTTAAGGATAAGAGTACCTAGTGAAAACCCTGATAATGACTCTAAAAGGATTCGAGTAATGCACTTAAGATTTTTGTCACTCTCCTTATTTATTTTCATGATCTCGTGCGGAAATGATTCGAACCGTAAAGACGCGCCGGCGGATCGAGATAAATCCGAAAATCCTGATGCAAACGAAGATCCGCCCGATGCAGTCCAAGGGACGTGCGACGCAAATTTTTTAGCACCATTTTGCAAAGACGATCGCATCCTAGGGTTTGATGAGGGACAATGGAAGAGCGAAGCTCCGCCTTCACTTGCAGAACTTCGACAATATTCCCTCAAAGCAGTCAATCACATACGTGCACGAACCTGCCTTGCGCCTCTCAAACCGGACGATCGACTTCATGCTATTGCAGAGCAGGCTCTTCAAGCAAATTCTGGACACGGCTATTTCATTAAAAATTGCATGAACAGAGAGCGCAGCTATGGCAAGAATTGCGAGGCCGGATGGACTCAGGAAAACATCGGTTCAGCATCTGGCACAGGCTGGACATGGAAGCACGGAATACATGTTCCATTGTGTGAAATGATGAAGGAAGGCAAAGGGGTCGGGCATCGTGCCAACATCGAATCAGCTGAATGGAAGCGTCTGGGTGTTGGCATCAAAGCAGATGCCAATGGAGCTTTTTGGTTTCATGAATTTGGAGACTGATTGGCCTTGTCCGGCCATCCTTCAGCCCCAGATAGCCGACGACGGCAGGTCAATTGTGATGGCAAATGAGCAATAGCCTGCCTCACGCTTTTCCCCAAGCGCAAGGTCTACGTGCCCACCCTGCCTTTCGATGATTTCCTTCACGGCAGCCATGCCTACTCCGCGCCCGGAAATCTCCGTGACACTCTCCCTGGTGGAGAGTCCGCTTCGAAAGATGGACATGGCGACATCAATATCGCTCTGAAGTGGATCAGCCCCCTGAGCGCTAAGAATTTCCCTGAGACGAGCAATGGCAAGCCCGCGCCCGTCGTCTTCGATGGTTATCCTTGCACCAGCGGCCGTAAGATTAGCGGTTATGGCAATTTCCCCAATTTCCGATTTTCCGGCTGCCCTTCTCTCCTCAGGTGCTTCTATGCCATGATCTAGCGCATTGGTGGCAACATGCATAACAGCGTCCTTAATTTCATGCGCGGCCTCGGCTGTGAGCCAGGGATCGTTGCCCAGTAGCTTGAGCTTCGGCATGGGCTTGGAAAGCGCCCGAGCTGTTTTTTCCAATGAGTGGCTCAACTCGTGGAGACCATGTTTGAAAGACATGAATCCGTTTGAAAGGAACTCCCGAAGCTCGTCTGCGTCCTCATCCCCTCTTTCAATGGCATCCCGAATCTCACGCCATGAGCCCAGCGACATGGCCTTCTTGAAGCCCTTGCGCGGAAGGGTTATATTGCTCTCATGACCGCCAATATCCTGCATGATCTTCTGATAGACGCGCATGTGACGGCTGAGCCTGGACATTTCCAAGCTGAGCAGAGCATCCTTGGCGCGAGAAGTGATATGGCCTGTTCTGATCTCGTTTAGCGCACTCTCGGTGGCATGTGCCTGATTTGCGATAGAATTGAACCCAAGCGATCGGGCATTTCCCTTTATCGTATGCAGAAAGGCGAAATACTCGTCCGACATCCTTCGCCTCACGTTGTCATGAGCTTCAAGAAGACGTTGAAGAGCCAGCTCACCTTTGGCCAACAGCTCCGATAGCTGCTGAACACCACGGATAAATTTCCCATAGCCGACCTTGATGACGTCCATCATGCATTCGGATATGAACTCGTTTTCGCGCGCTCGCTCCTCAGAGTGGAGACGATCCGTAACATCCAGTAACGAAATAAGAATGCCCGTAACTGTCTCATCTTTGTTGACCAGGGGGCTGTAGGCAGCATCGTATATCGATTTTTTGTCGTCCGGCGAAACTCGCACCAGTCGAGAGGCAAAGTTTCCGGCATTTGTCTCAAAGTTGAGGATCGATTCCCCGATTGAGGATTGGACGACCGTATTGTGAAGGGCCTTTTGGTCGCTCGAGAGTTGAAACCTACCAATGAAGTCCGCGAAGGCGATCTCTTTCCCTTTCAGCTCCGCAAAGGATCGATCAAACGACGCCGAGCGCCAGTCGGAGAGTGTGGGGCGCCCATCCTTCGGCCCAATGACGGCAATGGCGTTTTCAACCGAAGCGAAGATTTTGTTAAGGCGTTCGGTACGCTCATCGACCAGGAGTTTTTGCAAATAGTTGTTGATGGTCACACGGCTCCGAACCACAACAAATACGCCCGCGATAACAAGCGAGGAGAGTGTCACGATCACGATATAGATGAGCTGGCTCACAGGAGTGCCTGCGACCCATCCCATAAGTATCTGCCCGACCAACACTGCTGCTGCGAATATCCCAAAGCTTTTGATTCGCCATACCAGGGTACTGCCGAGGCCCAGGATACAGAGAACATAGCCGAGCAGATATTTCTCGACCGTGGCGTCCGGCACGATCGTGATCATGTAGCCGATGGCCAGCTGCACATAGGCGGACATCGCTATCATCAGACGGTCATAAAGGACGAGGCTCTCCGAACGTCTTACAACAGTACCGCCAATGATGGCCATTGCCGTTATTGTGAACCGTACCATTAAAATATGAAAGAACAAGTCAGGAGCAAAGTAAAGGTCGAGCCCTGACCTAGCTAGAATCAAAAGGGAGACCGAGAACGCGGCGACTATGAACACCGAACGCCCATCCCGCATGTAAAGATGGGTAGCCTGCTGCTTGAGCGAAAGATCTGTCACGGAGTCTCCAGTAAATACCCAAACTTTGACGTCCATCTTATCGGCTTCGGTCCTCTAAGCCTAACCCTGGCTGATGCATTCGGATTAATTTTCCACAGATTTTTACCCAATTGTAATCGTTACAAGTTCACAAACATCCTCCTGCACGTCTGCAGTATCCGATAGGTATTTCTGAAGGAGCCTACCAAAAGCTAAATGTCACGTCGGGTGGAGTCGCAGGAATGGTTTCAACTAATGAGCTCTTGATTGCTCTTGTCTTGATTGAGTGCATTTTCTTCTTTATCCTTACAGGATCGCTTTGGAAAAACCGCGGCATGCGTGATTTCAAAAAAATAGTCATCTCAAATACCATCGTCATCGGAACGGTTTTTTTTATTGAATCCTCATTTGCGCTTTTCGGAGGCAACAGCAACCAGAGCCATAGCCTATTGTCATTATGTCTGGCTGTTCTCCTCTATGAGTTCATTTTTTACTGGTTTCATAGGATCTCACACAGAAACCTCTACGTTTGGTATGCCTCCCACTTTGCACATCACAAGCCTAAGGAATTTGGCTTTTTCATGGCCTCGATCGTCGCCTATGGCTATCTCATTGGCTTCAATATCTTTGCCTGCCTTTGCCTTATGTTGCTGGATGTGCACCAGGAACTCGCATTTGTCGTCGTCTACGGCAGCTCGGCCCTCGCATTCATCCAGCACTATGGGGACTACAAAAAGGTCAACCTCGGATGGCTCGAATACCTTATTAATACGCCAGCCAACCACGCCGTCCATCACGCAAGCAACCCTGAGCTTATCGATAAAAATTTTGGAAACGTCTTTCTCTTCTTCGATCACCTCTTTGGAACCTTCCTCTATGGTCACAGGGCCATTGAAAAAACGGCGCTACGTTTTGGAACCATCGTCGAAGTCAGCTATGAAAACTGGCTTCTAGAATATACCTTTGCGGGTGAGCGGCATCTCTGGAGGCGGATCCGGGACTGGATGAGAAAGCGTTCCTGAAACACCCCCTCGTCGATATTCTCGCCTTTCCGACTAGCCTGCACTTAAAGCCGACCAACCTAACATGCCAGGCATAAGACCAGGCCAAGCATAGCCTTCATTGCCATCGGCCAACATACTATTTATGGGGTGCTTTTTTTTGCCTAACCCTGGGCCTGGCCAGGGAATATTTAGATCAGGTTAAACCATGGATCACATTGCAAGATCAGGTGGACCTAACGCTCGCACCAAACATTGCCGATAAAGTAAGGGTCGTGGAGGACAGTATGATTTTTACAAAAAGTAAAACATTGGGGCTCGCCATTTCTGGCGTAATTCTGCTGCTAGCTTGCCAGGATAAGAAAAACCTGTCCAACGAGGCCATTAAAAAAGGTAGCTTGAATAATGTCGAAAGACAGGCCGAAAAAGAGGATCCCAACTCAGAACGCGTTGACCCTCCCAATAATATAGTAGGAAGTTATCTGCACTGCGATCAGGTGAATGTGCCTTTTGATGCCGAAAATGCCACCACAATAGGTTGCGCCATATATAGCAATGATACGCATGCGCGGATTAACACCAGTTCCTTCGCGTCGAAAATTGACTGGAGTTACGTTCAATCCAGGTCTTCCCCGGATTCCATGGTATCCATTTTCAAAACGGAAGACACCCAATTCCTCGAGCATGAAGTTTATTATTCATTTTCAAACTTTACTGGAACATTCGCTGATTGGCTTTCCGGTTTCGCCATCATAATGAATGTCACCGATCTTAATGGAAATTTCAAGAGTTACAGCAACTCAGTATTTATGGAGACGCCGCCAACGAAAACCAACGCCACCGCGGCCAACGAAGCACCTGCTGACGTCATAGGGGGCCCGTAAAATCATGGGACATGAGGCTGCTAAAATATACATAGCGCTAGGCTTGATAGCAGTTGGGATACTGCCTGCTCTATCGACGAGTTGCACCAGGATTTTCCCGATGCAGACGACATCAGTCCGAGGCAAAGGACACCCCATATTGCCTGCAAATGTGACAATGGATGCGGATTCCCTAGGTCAGGCAGCGAATAAACCATTTCAAAGCATTGCTTTGCCATTTTCCTTCGATACCACCTGCCCGGAAACCGTCCAAGCTACCGTATCAAATGAAATCAACAGGACAGTATTTGCAGTCTTGGATGCTTTGGATGCAAAAACGTGTGAAGAAGCATCTCTAAGAATGAGAAGCGTGAAAGAGCTGGACCTCTCGTCGCGAGAATTAGTCGACTTAACGCCTCTAAAGGGCCTGCCTCCTAACGTCACTTATCTCGAACTCTTCGGCAACAAAGTCACTGACCTTTCTCCGCTTAAATTCACGTACCTACGGAACCTTGGAGCAGGGAACAATCTGATATCTGATTTGACGCCATTAACCAAGCTTGATTTGGAGAGTCTGAGCATCGGCAACAATCCGATACTCGATTACAGTGTCCTGAGGACCCTTTCCAAGCTGAACTACCTTGACTTATCGTCTTCCGACCTCACTCGAGGCATCAATTTGAGTTCAGAAACGATTCGACGCCTTGATTTAAGTTTCTGCGGCATTCAGGATCTGAAACAAGTAATTTTGCCGACGAATATCATCACCCTTTATATCAACGGCAATCCATTAACTGACATTACTGGTCTAGCGCAACAAAAGACTCTCAAGTCGATTCTGCTGGATTCCGTGCCAGTGAATAACTTAGCTGCACTTGGCGAGCTCACGGATTTGCAGAACCTTGGGTTACTTGACGTGGCGGCGACCGACCTGACTCCTTTGAGCAAACTAAAAAAGCTTGAGCAACTGAGTTTTAGATCCACGAACGAAACAGAGCCTATCGATTTTTCACCCTTGAGGGATTTAGCGTCCCTGAAGCGAGTCTTCATCAGCGAAACCCGGTTTTCTGACCTTTCGGTCTTGGGAAATTCCATAAACATCGAATTATTAACTGTCCTGGAAAGCACAGTTTCCGACATTTCCATCCTAACAAGGTTCTCCAAACTGCGCGAAGTGGAGCTAAGCGGCGCTCCCATAACAAGCTCCAGTGCCATTGGATTGATGCCGAGTCTTGAAGTGTTCAATTGCGATGCCTGCAACCTCACAGACATCTCTTTTATGGCTAATTTTCCGAACTTAATCAGCTCGTCTTTGTCACGCAACCCATTCACTTCGATTGAAACTCTTAAGACACTTGGCAAACTTAATAAGATTCATCTTGAGGGAACCTCAGTAACCGATTTAAGCCCGTTGAATAGCCTGCCGAGCTTGGCAGACATCGACCTTAGTGGCCTGCCTTTTGAAATCATTGGTCAAATTTCGGCCCCTCAGCGAATTAGAACGTTAAGATTTTCAGCATCTAACATTGCAGACTTAAAGGGAATGGAAGCATTTTCAAGTCTGAACGTTCTAGACATATCCGGGAATAGGGTCGCGGATCTCACCCCCATTGCCAAACTTCCATTGACGGAATTAGTTATGAATAGCAATCCGGTGCTCGACCTGCAGCCCATAGCGTCGATGAAAACGTTGCAAAAAATTGACATGAGCAGTACCCAGGTTCAGAACCTTGTCCCGTTAAGAGTCCTGCCCCTGACGAAACTCTTGGCTTTTCGTATTCCACTAGGGACTACGATTCAAAAATCTCCTGCTAACTGTCCAACAGAGCTCAACATTGCTTTCCCCTTACAGCGTTTTTGCCGGAATCCTTAGAGCCAGCTGGAATGATGATCCTGCAGGAGCTCCAAAGTGCCGCGGCAGCGGCTATGCCGGTGGCAGCGGGGCTGGAGGCGAACGTCGTCCATCGGGGAACGGAGAAGCATCAGAGGCCTCTGGCAGCGTCTCAGGGGGGCCCAAGGTGGTTGCCTTGGTTTTATGAGGTTAGGGCGTAACGAGAGGCGTTCTGGTCCCTGGTGGCTCGGGACTTGGGCTGGCGGGGTCACGTTCGAAGAAAAATCGGCACTGAAAGCAAATCCTGGATCAATCGCTTCCGTGGCTTAGGCCTTGTGGAATGCGCGCCAAACCACGCTAAGGCAGTCATTTTTCATCCTCGCCCAAAGTATCTCTATCATAGGTCCCTATTAGGATGTCGAAGAAGAAAGGCGTGCTTCCAGTCCCTCTATCCTTCGCAACTTCTACTTCTTTCATCAAGTCACCGCTCATGGCCACAATACGGGCCAGCGCTTCCAAGGTTATGGATTCAGATATGTGTCCGATTCGAGCATATTGAGTGCCCACAAGATTACGAGGAAAATAGTTCAAGTCTTTTCGAATCTGCTGCTGTATATCATCGACATCGTCCATCCCAAAGTTCTTGCCCGCAAAACGTATTGTGTCGCCATCTTCCATGAGCAAACCACCATGCAGCATCTCGTCAAGCGCGCCAATCCCATAACTCCCCGTAAGGCGTTGAATATCCGCGCGGGTCATACCTGCTTTGGTCAAAGACAATTTAATGATAAAGTTATGCGGATCCATGTACCGAAATCGTTTTAAAGCGGTTATGACGCCATCTTCATCCAACTGTTCTGGCTGGTCGATGACCACCTTGGCGAGTGACGGATAATAGTCCCTTATGAAGCTCATCCTGTCTTCCCGTTGCATGACCCGGTCGATCAGCTTGAATATAGTCTCATCTTTGATGTCATTGACTTCGGCCTGTATAATCCGTCGGAGCGTTGCATAAGGGACTGACGTTTTTAACGACAAGGCCTTTATGCTCACCCGCGGAAAGCGTTCAAAATATTTTTTAACTGCCATCTGAACCGCTTCAAATTTGCGCGAAGTCTCTCGCATGACCCAACTCCCCTTTAAAGTTTTTGATCGCAGAATTTATACTCATGACGCATCCAAGCAACCCGCATTTACGTCGATTGTGCGATCAGCTCGACGGTAGTTTCACTGTGTAACTCGATCTCTCTCCTTACAATGGCAACACGTTCATGATTTAGGAAAGAATAGGGTTTAATATTCTTAAACCCTGTTAACCAGAACATGCTGAGAGGAAAACGGTAAGAGTAAGTGAAACGACATTAGATAACGGCAGAGCCATCGTCTCGATATCCAATCAACCAACTCTTAAAACCGCTCACTTTCCCTACATCAACTAATACAAGAAGCAGGCCGACGATTGACTCGCTCAAGTCATTGAATTTTAAGCGCATTATTCGTAATCAGCACTGACAAAAAAAGTGCTCCCATCGGTTAGATTTTTTGCAAGTGGCCTGCAATATTGCATAATCTTTGTAGTGTAAGACGGGCTAAGGTGTCCGAAGGAAATTTAGCGTCGGGAAATACCATTAATTATCCGATATAATTATATAATTTGTACGATAAGTGGGTGGCTATAGTTGCAAGGTGGACGCAAAATTAAAGAGTGTCTTTGACAAGGTTTGTGATGCTCCTGGCCAGAGTGGAGAAATGAATGGAATGATCGAAAAATCTTTTACACTTTCGAAGTTGCGTCATTGTCCGACCAATGCCGCAGGCGCAACAAGCATGAGTTAAACTCGCCAGGCGCTTGAATCGGTAGAGGTGTTTGACTTCTCGTAGCAACGGCGGCCATAGGACCGAAGACCTTCGACTTCGTACTGACCCTGCGGCAGGCTGGAGCGCAGAAGTCTTGGCGCCTCCCAATCCAACACCGGCACCAAGACCGACTCCCAATCCAGTCATCCGCATTCTCTGCAGCCAAAGATAGACTGTCGGCGGCGCGGAACTGAGCATAACGACGCAAATCGCCTAAAAGACGCAAGGAACTGCGCTTGTCCTGAGAAATTACTTATACATGTTCGATCGTTCATCATGACGACGAACATGTTCAGCCCGGTGACATCCATTTTTTTCACCTGTGTTCTCGATGATGCAGGCCTGGGTTGGTCCGGATTCGGACAAAAGAGGAACGGCAGGACACACGCTAATATTGACGTACATGTCCTGGTGCGCCGACAGGGTGGAGTACGGCGACAGTTCGACTTATATCCCACAAGTCCTGGGATCCAAAGCGTTGGTGTCAGACGAATTTTATACATTATGACGCACTATGACAGTCTTTTCTGCGCGGAGAAAGGCTTTCAGGAAAATTTTTGGTGAGCTTGAGAATGTGGTACGAGCTTTGCTTTGTATTCCTGCATGAACGGCCGCTGAGGTCGATCAAAGACTCAGGATGAGATTCCCAGTCGAAGCTGATCCCCGGGATCGAGGGAGAAAAGGATCCAAGTCAGCTTCCGATTCAAATGTTCCCCCCCCATTTCTTCTTCATCACATCACAATATCCAATCACAAAGCATCATCCTGAGAAAACTCTCCCGCGAGAGTTTTTTCTTTTTTCCCAATTCACTGCAAATTGAAACTACCGCTTCGCATCACCCAGGAAGGAAAACTGGGAATACGATCGATTGCAGTCGCTACGATACGTGCAGTGTAGGTTTCACCTGCATCCGTCGCGCCGCTGGGCAGAATATAAGTTTCGCTGGTACCCGCAATGGGTTCCGAAGCAAAGACCTTGATGCCGTTCGCATCGTACACATGAACGGACCAGTGGAAATCGGTGACAGTACCAAACGGTGCCCCTGTCAATGTCACTTTTCTTGTGGCACGTGTGTAGGACCCCGTGATCACCCCTGTGACCATACTGGGAAAGGTGAAGGGAAATTCATTAACGATCCGCGAGTCTCCCGAACCTTGAGTGACCTGCACAAAGAACACCTGATTGGCTTTCGGCACAGCCGTGCTGGCCAGCTCCACCCGCCTTGCAAAGGTCCCATCGTTGGCTTCGCCATCTTCATTGTTGCCATCATCCAACAGAGTCTGATCCCAACTCGAAAGCGAAGCATCCCCCGTGGTCGGATCGAACTGCACAGCATCGGCATCCGTGAACAGGGTACTGGATCCTTTCACCAGCACTGATGTTGCTTTTTCATCCTCCATGAGCTGCGAGGTGAGCATCAACGTACTGGCCAGACTTCCGTCGCCTTGAACATCCTGCACCAGTTGAACAGCAATGTACTTGACGATGCGTGGGAAATACTGGTCGCCGTGATCCTGGGAAAGATCGGTGACCTCATCAGCGTCGGCATCGGGATCAAAAGCATCCGGAATACCATCGTCATCATCATCAGAATCAAACCAATTGGGCAGGCCATCACCGTCGATATCACCGTCAAGATCATTGGTTTCACCATCACCATCCGTGTCAATGGTCGAGGCCAGACTGCCAGAAACTTCCAAAGCGTCGGGAATCAGATTGTCGTCGCTGTCCGCCGCTTCGTTTTTTTCCCAGTCCACGCTGCTGAAATCGGTGAAGTTAATGATCGGTCCATTGTGCACGAGCGTAGGCAGACGACTCGCCGTAATCGCAAAATACTGACGAACCTTGCCTGGATTCAAACCAGCGTAGGTCAGGATTGCTGAAAAACGGTACTGAGGATCCAGCAGCACCAAAGTATACGCCACTGAGGTATCGACGCCTTCAATCGTGTAATTTCCAACCGCGTTGATGACTCCAGAATGAGCAATCCCTGTATCGCGCTCAACCAGGGCCAGCACCCACTGATTCATTTCGGACTGACTGCCCGTCACGCTTTTGATGGCGCCTTTAATAGTCTCTCCGGATGGACTGGTCGCAGCGGATTCATCGCTCTCGGAAGAGGCTTTGGTGCAACCCAGTAGCATCACGAGGAGCAGTACTTGACTGAGGTTTCTCTTGCTCAAAACCTGCCCTTCCACTATAAGGTTCCCTTCCTATGGCTTTTCTACATGGGGGATCGGTGAATCCCAGGAAAAGTTGAGTGGATCCAGGGAACGGCGACCGACAAGGAACGGCCTCATGACTGAGCCTACGCTTGGCAAATTTCAAAAAATCAATGAAAGTTTCTGTTGTGAGAACTGCGGAGCCCAGGTCCCACCGGCCAGGCGGACCTGTCGCAACCACTGTCCTCATTGTCTGCATAGCAAGCATGTCGACGTCTTTCCTGGCGATCGAGCCAATCCGTGTCAGGGGATTTTGCGCCCCATCGGCTATGAGCTGAGTGGCAAGAAAGGCCTCGTCCTCCTCTTCCGCTGCACGCGTTGCGCAGCTGAAACCCGCAACATCGCGCTGATCGATGATCCCATCATGGGTGACGACTACCAAAAAATCCTGGATCTTACCCCACGGGCTCCCCTAAACTGACCCAAACAAGGCGTCAGGGGCACCATGAGTCAGGTTCCGCATCTCAATGAATTGGCGTTGATCGCAGTTATCGGAGTCTCCGTGACTCTGATTCTATCCAAACTGAAGCTGCCTGCCGTTGCCGGACTGCTCGCGACTGGGGCTTTGATTGGACCTTATGGCGTCGGCTGGGTTCGCTCCATGGAATCGATCGAGGTCCTCGCCGAAATCGGTGTGGTCTTCCTCTTGTTCACCATTGGTTTGGAATTTTCGGCGAGTCGGCTGAAACACATTTTCAAGCAGGTCGCCCTGGGCGGCTTTTTTCAGGTCATTCTCACCATAGTCGTCACCGTTGCGATTGCGAGCCTGTTCGCGATTCCTTTGCCGCTCGGCCTTTTCTATGGTTTCGTCTTTTCCTTATCGAGCACGGCGATTGTCCTGAGAGCTCTCAGCGAACGTCGGGAACTGGATGTGCCGCATGGTCGATTCATTGTCGGCACTCTGATTTTCCAGGATCTCTGTGTGGTTCCCATGGTGCTTATCGTGCCCTTTCTGGTGAGCCATCAATCCCAGGTCAGTGCCCTTCAGGATATTGGTCTTGCCTTCGCCAAGGCCGTGTTCCTGGTGATCGCGTTAGGGTCGGTGTCACGCTTTGTCATTCCGCGCTGGCTCAGCTGGGTGGATGCCAGCCGCAGTCGCGAAGTCTTCTTATTGGCCATCCTGGGAATCTGCATTGGGACCGCATGGCTCACTTCGCTGGCGGGACTGTCGCTGGCCCTTGGCGCCTTTCTTGGGGGCATGGTGGTCGCTGACACCCAATTTGGGCAACGCGCGATGAGCGATATATTGCCTCTGCGAGATGCCTTTGTGAGTGTGTTTTTTATTTCGCTTGGCATGCTCTTCCAGCCAGCAACTCTGATCGACCAGCCGCATATCGTCATGGGCATGCTGTTCGGCCTGGTCATAATCAAAGGTTTGGTTGCCACCATCGCCGCGCTGCTGATGAAGTTTCCTGCGCGCGTCGCCTGGCTTGCCGGAGTTGGGCTCGCTCAGTTTGGTGAATTTGGTTTTGTCCTTTCCAAACTCGCGACCAGCAGCGGGCTGATCACCGATGCCGAAACCCGACCCTTGCTCGCCGCAGGTGTCATCAGCATGTTCCTGACGCCCCTGCTGCTTCGCATGGCCCCGCACATCACCGCCGGTGAAAAACTTTTGGCTCCTTTGGAGCGACTGCTGGGTGTACGGAGTATCGATGAATTTGATCAGGGTCGCGAACAACCTTCGCATCATGTGGTCATCGTGGGTTTTGGCCTGGCAGGTCGGGAAACAGCGCGCGCCTTGCAGCGTTGTGCTGTGCCGCATATCGTTTTGGAACTCAATGCCGAAATCGTGCGCCAGGCAAAAGTGCGAGGTCAGCCGGTTTTTTATGGAGACGCGACCAGTGAAGAAGCCCTGGGCCATGCGCATCTTTCCAGCGCCCGTCTGCTGGTCCTCATGATGGACGATCCAAGGGCCGCACAGCGCGTCGTGGACACCGCACGAAGGGTGGCGCCTGACGTGCCGATTCTCATGCGGACCCGTTATTTACGAGAAAAAAACAGCCTTCTGGCTCAGGGCGCAGCGGACGTGGTGGCCGAAGAAGTGGAAGGCGCGGTGGAGATGATCGCCCGTATTTTGAGGCTTTTGGATCAACCGCGCAACGTGATCCATGAAAGCATCCACCTCGTGCGGCGTGATCTGCAGGAGAGCCTGCGTCCCATCAAAGTGCCAAGGCCCGAGCTGCAGGTGGCCGGGGGTATCGACGGCATTAAAATCGAAAGCATACTGGTCCGGGATAACTCGGCTGTGGCGGGTCGATCACCCGTGGAATTGCGCCTGCGCAGCAGCACGGGACTCCTGGTGATCGCCCTTCGACGTGGTCCCGATTTTTTACCCGAACCCGATCCCCATCAAGCCCTGCAGCCTGGAGACATTGTTTATGTTGTGGGTTCAACAGCGGCCATCGAGGCCGCGCTTTCCATGTTTGGTTAGTCGACGCCACACTTAATTGACAAGCTGTTTGGTCTTTTCCAGCTTTGAAATGTCATAACCATGCTTTTCGACCGCGGCCTTGAGCAGATCCTGATAGATCGCATCATCCAAAGTTGGCGCACGACTCAGCACAAACAGGGCCTCACGGTCTGGCTCCCCCACCAGAGCCCACTGATATTCGGGGTCCAGTTCCAATACCCAGTACTTGCCTTTGGTGAGGCCGTTAAAGAAGGTCACATCCAATTTGGAATTGGACTCATCCACGGGAGTGGCCTTGCCCGTGATCGTGATGGGAAAGCCCTTTTCCGGGTCCAGAAAGCGACATGAATTGAAGACCTTCACACTGCCATCGTCATTCAGGGAATACTCCGCCGTAACAGCTGTGCATCCCAACTGAAAAACCTGGGGCAGGCGGGCGATTTCGTACCATTTCCCCAGGTACTGAGAAACATTAACGGACGGAACAGTTTGCAGCTCAGCAGCCGTAAGGGCTGGCAGGCTGGCGCCGAACGTCAGGACAGCGCTGAGGGCCAGCTTTTGAATCCAAGTTTGTTTCATAGGAACCTCCGGGAATTTGCACATATTATATTGATGCACATGTTGTACACAACATTTCCCTTTATAGACGCAACCTTCTTCCCCCACAAGGGGAGAAGATACGCAGGGGCCATCGCATTTCTCTGAAACTTTTTCCAGTTCCGGCTTGTTGGCAAGAACAAGGGCGTCAGTTTGTGCTTTTGGCTGAATATTGCGCGGAGGTGGCCATGATCGATGATCAGAGTACGCGAGGGTGAATCGACCTAAATAATGAAGACCTCACTTGGATCTTCCATGCACTGGCTGAGTGAACTGAAACTTTCCAGTCGAAGCTCCGAGCCTCGTTTACAGGCGCGAGAGAGAGCCCTAAGGATTAAGCACTTTCACTAGTGCTGTCGCCTCACTGTCATTGGGCCAGGTTACTGAATCATGAGCCGGCTGACCCAGTTTCGCATCCAAAACTTCCTGTTTCGTCGTCACGGAGCGAAGCTTATCGGTCGTTGACAAGGGTCCGTGACAACCCATGCACTTCGTATTCCAGAGCATCGCGCCCTGAACCACGATATTACCGCCCGAAGCTCCTTGACCCTCTTCCAACCTCGCCTTGTAAGCTGTGGCGACAGGCGGCTTCGACTTGCAAGCCACAACGAGTGCAAGGAAGCCAATCATCAGAAATGATTTTTGAATCGCGTTCATCGTTCAACTCCAAAATCGCGGCATTTGAGCGACCAATTCGGCGAGCCACAGTCCCGACCAAAATCCCACGCCGAACGAAGTCGCGTAGAGAAACAGACGGGACCAAATTCTCTGCTTTCTGCTTCGCAATCCACGGTGCGAGTTCATAGCGAATCCTCTTTAAGATTCCGGTTCTGCAGCGGCTTGATTTATCGGCCAACACGCACGCTGCTAAAGGCCAGCTTTGATGTCTTTCAATTTGCCAGGAACGACTGTCGTTTTCGTATTGCCTTTGAAGGCAGCATATTCCTTATGCGTAATAAGCTCTCTTTTATTGATATTGTAGACTCGCCAGCAGGAATCTGGATGGGAAGCTTGCCCGCGTTTTGGCAAGGTGCCTTGAGCCAGCATAGCAGCGCATGCCTTATCCGCCTTCGATTGTGACATGATGATATCGTGGACGACCAGGTATTTCTGCGGTATGAATCCGGCACGCAGATAAAGCTCGAAACCAACTTCGTCTGCCTCCTGCTCCAGCCAATTCTGGGCAGCGCCTGCACCATCTTGAATGATTTCGTCACGAGGCAGCTTACTGATTTTATCATAAACAGCATAGAGAGCATCTTCGTGAGTCAAGTAAGCCGTCTCTGTACGCTCAACGACAGCGATTACACTCGCCCAGCCTTTGTTAGCCTTAATTTTGGCGGGGTCCTGAGGGTCGAAGGAAATCGAGTCACGTATAAAAATGAAATCATCAAAAAATTCGGCCTGTGCGTCGATGCCGGACAGAACAGTCCCCGAGCTTTTTCCGATACTATCCAGTAAAATTTTGAAGTCCGGATAGCTTTTCAGGCTCCGAAGCGCGGTTGGGATGGTTGCATCCGATTTGTAAGCAGCTTGAAGCGCAGCATACGCCCCTGCCTTGGCTTGCTTGATCTTTGTGTTGAATCCTTCAGCTTCTGCACTCAATTTCTTATAGGCCGGGCTAGCGGCTACTTTGTCGTTTTCAAGCTTTGCCGTATGGGCCATGGTTATATGGGCCAGTTCATGAGCTAAAGTCCCAGCGACTTCCGCATCCGTATTCATGGCTTTGATCAAACCCACGTTGACAGAAATAGTCCCGTCCACGGGGTTGGCGGAAGCATTGATCTCCTGACCCGGATCGATAGTCAGGCAAAACTTCGATGGCGCTAGAATACCTTTAAAGGTGTTCGGGTTGGCTTTCATCAAAGCTGTAAGAAGCGTTTGCAGGTAAGCAATCTTGGGGTCGCTCGTCTTGGAAGGCTCGCACTTTTTCAGGGGCATCTTGCGCTCCCGAGTCGTTTTGCCGAGCGTATGGTCGAGAGTCGAATAGTCAGGTGTCCCGCAGCCCGAATTAAGAAGATAGACCATGAGACATAGCGCAAGGGGTTTCCAAGTCACACGAAGGTTCATCTCGATCTCCGACTCAAAGAAGTAAAGGCTTTGCTACGCAATGCAACAGCTGAACCACTGCTGTTTCCAAAGTGAAAAGAAAAAAAGTAGTGCGATCCGGGAGCTTATAACATGAGGAAACTATCATGCGGCATCGAGTCGAGTTCAGGATGTGTGCTGGTCGTCAGGCAGAAATAGGCATCATAGAGTAATGATGAACGTTTCCCTTGTAAGGAAATGGCCGTGCGTTGCTAATTCGCCTAAAAATCACCTCAATCTTTTCTAAACGCAGAATATGCAAGAGGAAATACTACATTCGATGGGCTTTGAAGTGATGGGGGCGAAAAACGGCTGAATGGGATCCTTATGAGGCGCGATCGAGCGGCGCCTCGTCCTCATCTTCAAAATCATCTGCAGCTTCGATGTTCCTTTTTAGCGGTAAAACCTTTGAAAGCACATGACCCGACTGATTCGCTGCGCCCCCTCCCATGACCACCGTAGCCAGCTGCTGAACAGCCAGATTCAGTTTCTCCGCTTCTTCACCCAGCGAACTGGAAAAACCCATCGTTTCATGGGCCATATCGGAATTCAAATGCGTCGCCACATCAAGTTCATTCATGGCGCTGGTGATATTATTGACCCCTTGGGCCTCTTCCTTGGCCGCGGTATGGATCTCTTCCATAAGCGTCTTCACACTCCCAACCTGCTCCACGACTTCATTCAGAATCTCATCGCAGCGATCGGCAATAGCTACGCCCGTCGACACTTTCTCTTTACCCATTTCCATCCAGCCGGCAGCCTGGTTCTTGGACTGTTCGATGATAGCACTGACATCCTTTCGACTCGCGTCGAGCAAACTCGTAATCTCAGTGGCCGCGGCTCCGCTCATGCGGGCGAGGTTACCAACTTCCTCAGCCACCACGGCGAAACCCTTGCCATGTTCTCCCGCGCGAGCGGCTTCGACTGATGCATTGAAGGACAGAAGTTTGGTCTGGAACACGATATCATTGATCACGCCGGTGCGATCGGCGATCTTATCGATGATAACAGCCGTTTGTCCGATCCTTTTGTTGTTATCGTGGATCTGTTCGATCATTTGACCAATCGCATTTTCAATATCGTGCATCGACTGCCGCATGCGATCCATTTCCCGTTTGCCTTCATTGGCGATAGCAAAGCTATTTTCAGCTTTCTGGGCGGAGCTGCTCACGATCTCCACGCTGCGATTCACCATCGCTGTAATTTCATTCAGGGTGGCGACCGTCTCTTGAATGGCAGACGCTTGCTCGGTTGCGGCACTGGATGACTTGGAGGAAGTCTCGCGTAACGACCCGGCCGTCTTCAATGCCAAGGAGATCGAACTGCGTAAGCGCGCTGCGACCTGCTGCAGCTCGGCACTGACCCGGGTCAATGTAAGGCCCGTGAGTATCAAGGACGCAACGGCCACCAAAGCTGACAGGCCCACCAGAATCAGAACCGATTTCTGCGCTGGCTCCCTGATGACCGAAGTGGGAATGACCGCTTCCAGATACCATGATGTCGCCGTTTGACCGAAATGCAAAGCTTTGACGCTGGATAGATTCCTCTCGTCCAAACTCACACTGTCCTTGCTATTCAATCGCGCATCCGCCAAAGGGCGATAATTTTCATCACGGACGTCCTCTATCATTTTGCTGATCCACTGGGGCGCGCCCGAAAATGCCGCAATTTTTTTCGTGTGTGAAATAAGGATCAACTGACCTTGACCCATCGCCTGGCTTTTCTGTTCCAAAAGCTGCTGGAGAAAATCCAATTTGATATCCGCACCCACCGCGCCCAGGAATTTTCCTTGGACCATGATGGGGACCACGATGGATGTCATGAGCACATCCTTGCCGTTCACATTATAGGCGTAAGGTTCCATGATGACTTCTTTCATCAGGCGGCGTGGCACCAGGTAGTAGTCACCCTTCCCTTCAACCTCATAGTCCTTATTCACTTCCATTCCAACCTTGCCGTCATCCACATGAACAGCGTAAGGCGCAAAGCGACCGCTGGCGTCATGCACCGGCGCATGGGCGAACTTTTGATCCTGCCCATCAAAGGCATTGGGTTCCCAGGTCGTCCAGATGCCCAACACATCAGGATTTTTTTCGACCAGAACGCGCATCATATCCATGACGTCCTGCCTTGTCAGAGGCATTCGGTTTTGCTCGCGGAAAACTTGCAGATTCAAAGCCATGGTTCGAATCAAATCGAAGGGTGCATTGATTTGGTTCTGAATCTCGGCTGAGGTCGCTGCCAATTCCAGTTGTGCCTGGGCCTTGGACGCTGTCATGGACAGATCCGCAATTTGAAATCCTCCCAATGCTGTGCAGATCAAGCTCGTTGTCAAAAGCGAGACAAAGGTGGAGAGGAGCATGCGAACACGAAGACTTCGATCCAAAAACCAGTTCATGGATATAAACTTTCCTCGGGAAAATGTAACAACCACTGAACAGCCCTTCGGAGCGTTTGGAAGGGCCAGTGAGACCATGACAGGTGAAGATTTCGTAATAGTGACGCACGCAACACGGCCACTTTCTTTTTATTTGGCCTGGCGCTTGCAATACATAAATCAGCTGATGAGTGCCGTGACAAGGAGCAAACGTATGAAGATTTTAAAACCTTTTTCGAAGAATTTGAGTGAAGGTAAAGTGGGCTGGCTCTTGCTTTGGCTTCTCGGTGTGCCTCTGCCTATCCTCTTGCTGTTTTATGTTTTGCGCGGTTGTACATGAGGGGGGGCCGGCCAGGGCCGGCCAGGGTTCAATCCCGGAAGGCCCCTGGATTTTTTCTCCAAATCTCTTCGTTGACCCCGGTTGCCAGTGCGAGCCACGCCACCATCGGGGCGAAGAGCACAGCCGACGGTCTATCCACCTTGGCAGCATAATACGTAAGCGCAGCTGAGTCGATCACGTTACTGGCGCTATCCACCAAACTTGCCTTGCCTTGACGTCCCCCGAAAAAAAGTTTCGACCACACGGCATTCAAGCCCAACTGCGCCGTCCACAGCGTCAAGGCCTTGCTGCGGTCGATACTGGGTGGAGCCTTGAGGAGACGCCATGCCCCGACTGTGCTACAGGCATAGAGGGCCATCCAAACCGGACCAAAGGCTTTCTTCGGTGGCTGAAACGCAGGTTTTTCCAGTTTATCGTACCAGGTTTTAGTGGCGCCGCGGTCAGGCGTAGGGGCCAGCCTACGAGCCAGTACTGCAGCCAAGGCTGTCCCGGCAAGGGCGACAGCGAGGCTTTGACCGGAAGATAGCGGTATCGATGTTGCTTTCATATCAGTACTCCCATCGCGTTTTTCATCCGGGGGAGTGAAAGCAAATATCAAGCCAGCAGGCTCAGACCTTAAGACACCTTTTGCATGGAGTCCGGCTCGACGACTGCAATGGCCAAAGGCACGCGGATCACGAATTTGGTCCCGACATGATCTATCGAGCCATAAGAGATGGTGCCGCCCAGGTCCGCAACCCGGCTCCGCACGGCAGCGAGCCCTACCCCACGACCACTGGTCATGGTCGCTTTCTGGGCCGTGGATAAGCCGTCATGGAAGATCAATTCATAGGGGTCGCGTGGATCGAAGGCGATGCCGCGCGATTTGGCTTTCGCCACGAGTTTCTCGATATCAATCCCGGCTCCGTAATCCTCGAGCGTGATTTCCACGTCATGCTCGACAACACGCGCGCTCAGATCGATCTGGATGGGCTTCTTCGCCAGCTGGTGACCGAAGGGCAGAAGGAAGCCGTGATCGAGACTGTTGTTAAACAGATGCAAAAGGATTTCGCGCAAATCGCTCACTACTTCAATGTTCCAGTTCATCACGCGATCGTTGCAGCTGATGGCCCCGATCGGGTAGTTCTGGTTGCGAATGGCGTCGAGTCGCTCCGGCAGCACCTGGGCCAGGAACTGCATCAGGTTCCAGTTATGCAAATCGGTCACATGCATGCCGAAGACCTGATCATACACCCGCATATACTCACCGAAACAGTGTTCCATTTCGGTGAATTTGGGAATGAAGTGTTCCATTTTCTGCTGAATATTATGCGCCGGCTCCACAATCACGCCCTCGCATTCATGAATGATGGCCGAGAGCTGATCGAATTTCAACGAGCGGCTCAGACCTTTCATGGTATGCAGCATGCGGAAGACCAGAGTATCGTTGAAATGCCCTTGGATTTCATCCTTGATATGGCTGATATCCTTCTGCACCTCGGCAAAATAACCATCGAGGATATTCTTGTCGATCGACACCATACGCGTGAGGATCTGAATAAAGCGTTTCTTCTGGACCTCTTCCTCTTCCAACCGGCGTTGCAGAGCCCGTCTATCCGTAACGTCCTTGGCCACGACCATCACCTGGTCGACATGATCATCGACGCTGACCAGGGGCTTCCACTCCAGCTCAATGTTGCGAGGCCCGCTGGGATAGAGTTTGACGATTTCATGAGGCAGATGGTGAGTGTTGGCGTCCCAAAGGAAGGCCTCCACATCCACACTGGACTTCAAAGATTCGATGACCGTGTTCTGCTTGTCCAGGCTCATATCGGTATTCTTAAATAGAATGTCATTGATGGTAAGCTTGGACATATCACCTTTTTGGATTTTAAATATTTCCAAGAGGTGCTGCGAATATTCCTCGCCGATGTGGAAATTTTCGTCGAAGGTAAAGATACCCTGCTCGATATTCAACAGAATATCGTCGATCTTCCGCTGTCTGTCGGTCAAAGATCCGAGTGCCAGGTTCAATTCCGAGGTTCGGGCATCGACCATATCCTTCAAATTATTCTGATAGTCGATGTTCTGGAGCGAAAGCGCCAGGGACTGCATCATGGTTTCCAGGAAATTGATATCCTCGATAGGCAGCGGCGTGTTCTCGTCAGCCACACCAATGCAGAAGACACCAAAGCGCATGCCTTTCCATATCGCAGGGACAATGATTTCCCGCTTGTTCCGCATGCATTCGCGTGCGTCCAGCCACTCCATCTCCCAGGTCGCGTGTTCCCCTTGATCGTCGCTCAGCACGAGGCGGCGGACATCACCCGTGTTTTCATCCTGTTCCAAAAACCAGACATGCCGCGTTTCGAGGTTGCTCAATTCCTTTTGAATATGAATGCTCGCAGCCTGGAGGGCATGGGTCTTTTCCAAGTGTTCCGACATCTGCTTGGTGGCGGTCAGGACCGTTTCCAATCGATTCTTGAGCAAGCGTATCTTGCTGAGGCCTTCGATGATGTGATTGGACTGCTCCAGCTCTTTCTTTTTCATCACGTTGATACGGTCTGCCAAACCCAGGGACAGAAGGATGGCTTCCAAGGCGGAACCGATCTGGCTGCCATACGAGCCGATGACCATCGGCAGGGACAGCACGCCCATGACTGACAGCGCGCTTAAGGCAATAGCCGCCAGGAACACGGACCAGGCGATAATATAAAAAACCGCCTGACGGTTGCCCTTTACGGTCATGTAACCAGCGACACCGAAAGCATAGAAAGAACCGAAGGCACCACACGAGAAACCGATCTTATAGGCCAGCCCCAGAGGCAGCACCATGTTGGCGAAACCCATAACCGCAGATAGATACATCAGCACGCGGTTCACGCGAGCCAGCTTCGGCATCTTCGTATCGAGGTCCAGGAAGAGGTGCAGAAAGCTTATACTGAAGGCACCCACCATCCCGCCGGCAACGGGCCATCCCCTCTGGATCATCCATTGGTTGTCGCCCCAAAAAAACATCGTGCCAACGCCGGTCCAGGACAGATAGAAAAATATGCTCGCGAGGAGAAAGCAAACGTAACTGAGATAAGTGCGGCTGCGAGTCGAGACATAGATGAAAGCATTATAGAGAAGGATCGCAATCATGCAGCCGAAGTAAAGACCAAACGCAGGACCCTCGTCCGACGCATGCTCCTTGAGGGTCTCGGCATCCCAAATCTGCAATGGCAAAGTCACCGTGCTGCTGGATTTGACCCGTACGTAAAAGATTTTAGTCTCCCCGGCCGCGATGGTGGCCGGGAAAGCAAAGTTACGGGACTTCAGCCAACGCGTGGAATAGGGCTCCGAATCGCCAGACACGGTCTCTTCGTAGCCGTTCCTGCCCGCATCGAAAAAGCTAATCTCATCCAGCAGGGGATAGTCGACCTTGATCGCAATATTGCGGTCGACTTCCGAGGGATTGGCCACCGCAAAGCGCAACCAGAAGGCCGAACTGGAATAACTGAAGGTGATGGAGCGCTTCTTATTGAGTTTAAAGCGCTTGAACTGTGGCTGTGTAAGTTGCGATAGGGTGCGCTTGCTGAATTTATCCTCGTAGGAATAAATGAAAGGCGCCAGCTCAGAACCATTTTCCTGTTCTGCGAGCGTATAGACCTTCATCTCCTGCTGAGCCTGGGCGGGACGTGCCAGGAGCAGAACAAGGCTATGGACGAGAATGAGCCAGCCGAATCGCACCTAAGATTTTCCTTCACAACAATTGTGGGACGGCTCTTTTTCGGATTCTTAAGTTTTTGATGAAGTAAAAAAGCAATTTCATTTTTTTGGACTAATGATATCAGTTAGATCACTGCAATATTTTCCAATAAGTCGACCGGTATTTTCAAATCTTTCGATGGCCTGGAATCGATTTTGCCCTGTCGGCAACCCGAAACTCAAAGCCGCACTGCTTTTTATCACCAACAGTCCGATACAGGAAAGACGGTAATTCCTTGATTTGACTTGGGTCCAATCCCACAGGACGGTTCGGCTTGGAATGACACATTTTCTGAATCATATTCGGTGGCTAAGCTTCCTGCTTCTATTGGCTGGAGCGAAAGGGCTTGCGTCCGAATTCGTCATCGACGACAGCCGGCCCTGGGATGGCGGGTACCTCGGCACTCACATCGAATTCAAGCTGGTGCAAGGCGAACCTGAGCTGGAGGCCATCATCCAGGAGCTCAACGATGGACCCCTGCAGGTTTCCCAGGACCGAACCCTGAACTTCGGCATGATACGCGATACGGTCCTGGGCCGTTTTACGATAAACAGCGATCGGGATCGTGAAGTCGTCTTTCATGTCGACTACTTTTTCCTAAGCAAATTAGTGCTGTACTCTCAGACTGCCAGTGGCTGGTCCAAAAAGAGTGTCGGACTGAAAGCTCCGTATTCTGAACGTGAACTCAAGACCCGAAGCAATTCCTTCCTCGTGCCCCTGAAGCGTGGAGCCAATCAGTTTTATTTTAGGGGTGCCGGTAATACCAGCGTGCAGATCCCCATCAGGGTCTGGTCCATGATCAATTTCTACCGCCATGAAACGGCTGTCCGCAGCTATGTGGATGTGATCCTCGGCGGCCTCTTTCTGATCCTCATCTACAATCTCTTTATCTATATCAGTTTGAACGAAACCGTTTTCCTGTCTTATAGCCTTTTTATCGCGACCCACCTCTTTTACCAGATCTTCGCGTTGGGCCTTTTGCCTGGTCTTTGTCATGAAATTTTTAATTTTGACCTCATGATCGATTTCATGGGATCGATCTGTGTATCAGTGGTGGTACTGGCGACCATGCTGTTCATTCCGCAGTTTCTGGACATACCTCGGACGTCGTTCCTGTTCAAATGGGTCAAGGTCACCGGTTGGCTCTGTGTTCCTACCATTCTCACAGCTCCTTTCCTGACCTATATTTCCACCTTTGCCTGCATCCTTATCGCGACTGTTGCTATCGTTCTGTGCGTCCATGCAGGGATTGCCAGGATACGGAAGGGCGACACCCAACTTTATGTCAAGATTTATTGCTTCGCCTGGTGTTTCTATATGCTGGGGGCAAGCAGCCAGATTGCCAATTTCATGAATCTTCTGCCGCTCAATCTCGTGACCCAATACAGCCAGGTGACCTTCCTCATCCTTAAAATCTGCCTCCTCTCGCTGGCCCAGGCTAATAAATTGAAAGGCTTCAAGGCCACCATTCATGCCGAGCAGAAGGCCAAAGCCCATAGTTACGATCAGCTCATGAAGGTGTTCTATCCCCATCAACTTTCCATGATCAAATCCGGATATCAGCTGGAGCAGACGATGCCGACCCATGCCGGCGAAGCCTGTGTCATTAGCTTTGATATCATGTCCAGCTCGCGCATCCAGCACGAGAAGGCCAAGGATTTTTTCCGCAGCGTCTTCCGCCGTTGCAATGAGATTATGATGGAAGGGTATGATGGTCTGGAGCTTCGCGCCGGGGCTTACCGGATCAAGGAACTGGGGGATGGATTCCTTTGCAGCGTCGGCTATCCCTTTCGCTCACCCCACGGCTCCATTGCTCAGGGGGCCTACGAATTGGCTTTGAAATTCCATGACGTGTTTCAGCAGGAAGCCCGACACTTTCAATTGCTCGAACCTGTGCACTGTGGAATTGGGATTGCGATGGACAGTATCGCCGGGTTCTATCCGGAAACTGGAGCGCGGGAATACGATCTCTACGGTCGCGCCATTGTCCTGGCGACGCGCTATGAAGGGATGCGGAAGGTCCTGTTAAAAAACGCTGTCCCCGAGAGCATCCTGATTCTGCAGGATCAGGTGCACAAGAATCTTGATTCCATTCTGCAAGGGGACTTCAACGTATTCGATCTGCAGGCGCACAACGAAGTCGTCCGCGATGATCCCAAAGCCCGACAGGTCTATTATCAGATGCTGACTTCCATGGGGACCACACAGAAGTCGTCCGCCTAATCCTATCCTTTGGAAAACTCCGAAAATTTCGCCGAAATTTAACGTCACACCTCAATTTCCTCAAGACGCGCCTTCTACAGAATTCTTACCGTTTTCCGATGCGCAAGGCATGATTGTTGTGCAGAGAGGTAGGCCACATGTCGCGCCTTCCCCGAGCAATGCCGGAGGCCAGGCCGTGCCCAAGGTTTCCTTTGTCAAACTCATTCCCCAATGGAATTGGGTCATCGGCGCCGGCGTCTACCTTGATGACGTGAACGAAACCTTTCGCTCGGTGCTGATGCGTATGGTGATTTTTTCCGTCATCCTGTTTGCGTTGCTCGGCCTCGTGGTGGGTGGGGTCGCTTTGCGACTCGTTCAGGAAGTGAATCAATCGGTCGAGATTGTGACCCGGAGCAGTCACTCAGTTCGTCACACGGGTCACTCTCTGAATGAAGCCAGTTCACTATTGGCATCGCTCACCACCGAGAATGCCGCTGCGCTCGAGGAAACAGCGGCGACCACGGAATCCGTATCGCGCATGATCAAGGAAAATTCCGAACGATCGTTGAAAGCGCGCAGTCTGGCGAGTGAGTCCTTGCAAACGGCGCGAGCCGGATTCAAGGATGTGGAGCAAATGCAATCCGCCATGCAAAGCATTGTGGCCTCGAGCAAGCGGGCCGAGGAAATCATTCAAATGATCGAAGAGATCGCTTTTCAGACCAACCTTCTGGCTTTGAATGCGGCAATTGAAGCGGCGCGAGCCGGCGAACACGGCAAAGGTTTCGCGGTGGTGGCTGAGGCTGTGCGTTCCCTGGCGCAGCGGAGTTCATCAGCGTCCAAGGAAATTACCAGCATCATCCGCAGCAACAGCAACTCCACCAAGCACGGGGCGCGACTGGCGGAGGATATGAGCCATCATTTGAAAAACATAGTCGAGGTCACGGAATCAGCGACCTCGCTCATGACCGATATCTCGGAGGCCTCGCAGGAACAGGCGCGTGCCATGTCCCAGGTGGTGCTTGCTCTATCGCAAATTGATGAAGCCACGCAAAAAGCGGCTTCGACTTCCATGGAAACAAGTGAGTCCAGCACCGAACTGGTCGAAGAGTCGGGCCAGCTCGATGCCGCTGTTCTTCGCCTCACACGCGTGGTGCAGGGTCAGGACTCATTATCAGGCGAAACGGCCGCAATCCCCCAGGCGGCGTAAGAATGCCAGCGGCCTTGGGAGATTCCCCCTTGCCCTTTTGCCAGTAAAATCCACATTCAGCATCAAAAGTAAAAGGTTATTGGATTCAGCTCCGCCTCCGCTCAACCGATGCCATCCCTGCTGCGAAACAAGGCAAGGATGGACTCATGTCACTACGCTTGAAAACCCTGGTTGTTACTGGCCTCACTCTGGCCGCCTTGCTCGTGGTGCTGACCTTGAGTCTGCGCACCATCCTTCTGGATAGTTATCTGCAGATCGAGAGGCAGGATGCCGAGGAAAACCTGGATCGCGGCTTGAATGCGCTCATGGGATCTTTGGACCATATGGATCGGACCACCCAGGATTACAGCTACTGGGATGACCTCTACCGTTTCATGAACAGTCGTGACCGGGCTTTTGCCGATGTAAACCTTGTGGATTCAACTTACAGCAACACGCGCTGGAATTTCATCGTTCTGGTCGATCCGGCTGGATCCATGGTTTACCAAGGGGCCTTCGACCTGGATGAAGGACGCTCCATACCCATGCCATCTCATTGGAACGAAGCGATTCAATCCCGCCTCACGCGACTCAAGCCTCAGCAATCTGCAACGTCAGTTAAAGGTCTGGTCCAAACTCGGGATGGCGTCATGTTCGTGGTATGCCGTGAGGTTCTGCAAAGCAATCTGCAGGGCCCATCCCAGGGATTGATGGTGACCGGTCGTCTCCTGTCCAAGGTGGAGAACCAGATGCTGGCTAAACAAACCCGTTTACAACTGGAATGGAAGTCGGTGCAGGAGTCTGGCCTTTCGGATTCCTACCAGGCTTTGACCCAGGGTCTGGAAGCCGATCATGCCCGAGCCATGCAGCCTTTGAACGGGCAGGAATTGTTGGCTGTGGAAGTGATCCATGATCTGGATGGAAAACCCGCGCTTTATATGTTTTTGAATTTGCCAAGAACCATATTCATCCAGGGTCAGAAGAGTCTTTATTATTTGATGACAGCGGTTGTGATCTGCGCGACGGTTTTTTCCGCCATGATACTCTGGCTCTTGGAGCGCCTGATCCTCTCAAGGATGTCACGGCTAACGGCCGAGGTGGTGGCTCTGGGTGGAAGTCAGGATCTCAGTCAACGGATCAGTTCGAGCGGCTCGGATGAAATTGGACTGCTGGCGGATTCGATCAACCGCATGCTGAAAGCCCACGATGACCTGCATGGGCTTCTTGAAATCGAAAAAGGCAAGTCGGAACGTCTGCTTCATAACATTCTGCCTGATGCAATTGCCAACAGACTGAAAGAGGACAGCGGGGTTATCGCGGAAAGTTATCCTGACGTTACCATTCTCTTCGCCGACATCGTGGATTTCACGACGATGTCGACCCAGGTCAGCCCCGAGCATCTGGTCAATCTGCTGAATGAAGTCTTTTCGGCTTTTGATAAACTGGCCGAAAAACATGGCCTGGAAAAAATCAAAACCATTGGCGATGCCTATATGGTGGTCGGTGGTTTGCCTGAAAAGCGAGCCGATCACGCTGAGGCGACGGCCCGGATGGCCCTGGATATGCTGACCGTACTGCATGCCATCGGTGATGCGCGTGGGCAGACGCTCGAGGTCCGTATCGGGATCAATACAGGCCCGGTGGTGGCCGGTGTCATTGGGACGAAGAAATTTCTCTATGATCTTTGGGGTGATACTGTCAATACCGCAAGTCGTATGGAGTCATCCGGCGTCCCCGGAAAAATTCAGGTGACCGAATCCACCTTCCGCTGCCTGCAAAGCAGCTTTCATATGCAGTCCCTCGGTGAACGCGAGATCAAAGGCAAAGGGCGCATTCGATCCTTTCTGCTGATCGAGGAAAAAAGCCAGAAGGATGCGGCGTGATCGCCACGCGAGGTTAAAAACCATACTTCTGCTGCAAAGCTTTGACAGCTATGTGCTCCTTCAGCAAAAACTTGTCAAAACTTTTGATCAGCTCCGGGTAGCGAACACTCGACAGATGATAGTGGCTGTTAACCAGGGGCATAAGTTTCGGATCAGGCTGCAGGGCGTGAAGTTTTCCCAAACGCGCCAGATGATAACGCGCCACCTGCAGCGCCACATTCCCGCCATCCACCCGCCCATTCAAAACCATCTGCAGAAGGCTGACGGCGCCGGGAGCATTCGAAACGCGGATGCGCCCGGCCTCGATATCGTCCATGAATTTCCAAGGCTGAAAGCCAATGATGATACCAAGTGATTGCATGGGCTGACCCACCCGATCCGCCTGGACCATGATCGCATCCTGAAACGTCAAAGCTGGCGCTGAATAATGAACCTTAAAGCGCTTTTTATCGGCAGAATCCCATTTAGGATTGTCTGGAAAAATGCCATCCACATGGCCTTTTTCATATTCCTTCATCAGGCGCCGAATGGGAAAAGGCCGGTAGACGAAATGAATGGATTCATGACGGGCAAACAGATCCAAAAGGTCGCGGCTATAGCCCGTAAAGGTACCCTGTTGAATGCTAAAGATAGGGGGATAGTCGACATCCTCCACACCGATGGCGTACGTCCTGGGATGCGATTGGGCGAAGACGTTGCCTGCAAACAAGGCCAGAAGGATGGCCAGCAGCAAACTTTGCGCTAATGCTGGAGGTGATCGAAGAAATTTGAGCATAAGGCCTATTGAATTTGAGATACGCTTGAGCAAGCTGCCCAAGCCAGGCTTTGCAGAAAGTTTACAGGGTCTGGGGCAAGGAAGATAGATGATAGCGGGCGAGGACATCCTGCATGATGACGTCCTCGCTTGCGCAGAATTGCCTATAAGTTACTCGTCGTTGATTTTCACCTGATACAAAGACATTTCAACCCTGGCATTGCCGCTGACTCCACTACGGACGCCGGGCGCATATTTTTCGATGGTGTTAATCGTGTCCATATAATCGTCGTCATCGGTCAACGATCCAGCCGGAAGAGCATCCACAATTTTACCTGCCAGTTGTCCGACCAAACCCGCAATGGCGATCGTTGTGGTTTGCGTGGGATCAATGATCGAGGTCACGATACTGGTGGCCGCCGTGATGAAAATTTTGGTGAGCTCAGAATAGTTATAGCCTGAATCATGTTCAAAAAAGGCAATGTTGGCGATCTGATATTTATTCTGCGGCCACAGGTGAACGATCTGCCGCAGATCGTAGCGTTTCCCGTCGTTATCCACGGATGGAAATTCCACCAGCTCACTGGTGCCTTTGCCATCCTTGCCAAGGAAACTGATCACGGCATAGACTTCCGCGCCGCCTTTGATCCATGGCTCATGATCGTTACTGAATTCGAGGGAATTCAGCATCAGACCACCGTCGGCCGCCGGAACATCAGCCAATTTCAGTTGGGTGGCCCCTTCGATTTTCTCGGAAAATCCAAGGGTGATAAGGGGGAACGCCAGGTCTTCCACCCTATCCGTTCCGTCGATCAACTCTTTACGCCCCTGCTTATCGACGACCTCAATTTCCTTCAATTCGCCCGAGTCATCCGAGACGTTAGGAATAAAGGCCCACTGTGGGGACGCCAGGCCGCGCTTCTGATTCGGATCCAGGAATTTCAGGACCAGCCGATCATATTCCGCGGCTGTGAAGGCCTCACGGATAATCTTCACTTCCCGCTCGCTGAGGCCGTAGTATTCCTTTCGGGCGATGACCTGACTGAGTTTCAATTCCTGGTTAACTTGAGTGGCTGCTTCCACATCGGCAATCAAGTGATCATTGGCGGTCGAAGCAATGCTTTGGACCGCACTTTTCTGCTCCACGTGGCGACCGCACGCAACACTCAGGACGGCAAGCACGATTCCGGCTGTCATGGCTCTCATCAGGTTTCCCCTATTGTTGTGGCTTGTCATGAAGTTTTGTCAGCAAAGACTATGCCCTGCTGTCCCGATGTGATTCCAGTGAATTAACCTGAATCGTGTGTTGAGGCTGCCGACAGTTTGTAGAAAAAGACGGCGTTTATTTCCGCGTCCTGCCTCGCCTTTCGCTTATCCTGGTTGACAGACTGCTCCTTTTCTCTTATCCAAGGACTCCGATAGGCGAGTCCATCGTACTATGAGGGTTTAGACTGTCGCGGTTCAGTTCGCTGAATCGAGGAAAGTCCGGACATCGCAGGGCAGAATGCTGGCTAACGGCCAGGCGGGGAAACCCGACGGCAAGTGCAACAGAAAGTAAACCGCCTGCCTGACCGCAAGGACAGGCCGGTAAGGGTGAAACGGTGAGGTAAGAGCTCACCAGCAGTCCTGGTAACAGGCTGGCTAGGTAAACCCCATTCGATGCAAGGCCAAACAAAGGGGTTCCGGCGGCTTCATAAGACGTACGTAGCGTTGAGGGCGACCTCAATTTATGTTCGGATGTTGAGGATCAAAGGAACAAGATCGGCCCGATCCAGCCCTTGGGTAGGCCGCCCGAGGTTGACGGTAACGTCAATCCCAGATTAATGACAGTCGGGGTCTTTCGGGACTCGACAGAATCCGGCTTATAACAGCCCACTAAGGTACGATGGACTCGCCTCCGGACTTCAAAGGAACCCTCTTACATGCCCATCAAGACTGCCAATCCCTTTCACGATCCCCTGGAGCGTATGCGGCCCGAGGTCAATCGCTACCTGACCCTTCTCAAGGAAGGCATGGAATCCGGTGATCTACCCTTGCTCTATGGTCCGGCCATGGAAAGTTTGCCTGGGCAATGGCGCCAGCACTTCGCAGACGCTATGGGTGAAACACCCCAGCAGCTGATTTTGGAAATCGGCAGTCACTTTGGCGAAGTCATCCTGAAAATGGCGACGGAGCATCCTGAGACTGCCTTTATTGGCATGGACATCACCTTCAAACGAGTCGTGAAGGTGGCCCAAAAAAGCCTCGCCCAAGGGTCCCGCAATATGGTGAGCGTTCTCTGCAACGCCAAAGCCTTGGACCAGGTCTTTGCGGATGGCGAACTGGACGGAATTTTTATCTTTTTCCCTGATCCTTGGGCCCAAAAGAAACGCCAGATGAAAAATCGTCTGGTCCAGCAGGATTTTGTGCGCATTCTGCAGAAAAAGCTGAAACCGGGTGGCTTTTTTTGGCTCAAGACCGACTGTGAGCCTTACTACACCGATGTTTGCGAAGCCTTTGACCCAAGCGTTTGGGAACAGCACCAAACACGCCAAGGGATACCATCGGGGATCTACACCAGTCGCTTTGAGAGACTATTCCGTGAGCAGGGTTTGCCTTGTCATGAATTCTGTTGGACCTCCAAAGGCCCAATCCGGACCGATCTGTAAGTTTTTCCCCATCAAGACTCAGCCTCAACCTGCCGAATCGTATGAAGTCCACACAGGAGAATCGGCGGGCATGAGCGAAAAACCCTATCGAAAACCAGAAGATGGCATCATCCTTGCCTTCAAGGATCATGCGGCCCAGGATGGATCTGGTCCTGCGGCGTCTCAGTGGGCCGGAACGGATCTCGCCAGATTCGCGCAAGATGTGGTAGCTTTGAATTCACAGAGCAGGGATACGAACACGCTTCCCCGCTGCCAGGTTGCCCCTCTGGAAAGTATGCAGAGAGGACTCCGGATCAAGAAGAAGTCGGCCGAAGATGAGCCGGCGCCCGGGGATGCGGCCCCTGTGAATTTAAGTCGTTTTCGCAAGGAGTAGAAAAAAGCTTTGGAATCAGACAGTCGTCCCTCATTTATCGTCGAGACGCCCCTGCACCATTTTGAAATCCAGGCACCGATTATCGATCGCCTGTCGCGCGTGATTTGCGCCGGCCTGGGTCTGCCTGATTATGAAGTGTCCTGGGATTTTATCGACCAGGATGAAATGAAGACCCTCAATCATCAATATCGCGGCAAGGATCAATCCACCGATGTTCTGTCCTTCCCTCAAGAGGAATGGGCGGAACCTTTGCATTTTGCGCCACCCCAGTGGCCTTTGCCGGAGTCGCACCAGGACGATGACATGCCCCCGCAGATGCTGGGTGATGTGATCATTAGCCCGGCGGATGCTCTGGCCAATGCTGAAAATATCGGAAACAAGCTCGATCGCGAAACCGCTTTTCTATTGGTGCATGGTATTCTGCATCTATGTGGACACGACCATCTGCAACCTGAAGACGAACAACGTATGATCGCCGAACAGCAGGCGATCATGGCTTTCCTCGAACGTGCCGAGCAAAGCCCCCTCTGGACGGGCTGCTGCGAGGTTAGAGGCTAAGCGATGGACTTTGCCCTTTCCCAAGATCTTACTGAAATGCTGGTGATCGGCCTGTCGATCATCGGTGCTGCGTTTTTTTCGGCGGCCGAAACCGCGATCACGTCGCTGGGTGCTTTGAAAATGCGGCAAATCGTGGCCCGCAAGGAACAGATGTCGCAATCGCTGCGGCTCTGGCTGGCCCAACCTTCGCGCGTTCTCACCACCATTCTGATCTTTAATAACTTTTGCAAGGTCATGGCGTCCGTGGTGGCCACTGACCTCGCGATGCGGTTCTTTGGTGATCAGGCGATCAGCGTGGCCATCGGGGTTGTGACCCTGCTCTTTTTGGTGCTCGGCGAGATCATCCCAAAATCATTCGCCCGTGCGAACTCCGAGCAGGTGGCGCGCGTCGCGATGATGGTGATGTATGTTCTCTATCGCTTGTTCTTTCCCATCATCTGGCTGTTCTCGGAACTGGCTAATTTTGTGATTCGCAAACTGGGCAGCGATCAAACCCTGCAAGCTGCGATCACCGAAGAGGAACTCGAATACCTTCTGGAAGTCGGGGAAAAATCCGGCGTCATCGAGGATATGAAAAAGGACATGATCAACGGTGTCTTTGAGTTCGACGAAACCAAAGTCCGCGAAGTCATGACGCCAAGGACCGATATTTTCGCTGTGGAAAAGAACGATAGTATCGATCAGGCGGTTCGCACGATCATTCAGTCCGGTCATTCGCGTTTGCCCGTTTATGACGAGCAGATCGATAACGTGATGGGCATTGTCTTCGCCAAGGATCTTTTGCGGTATCTGTCCGATCCCAAACGTTCCAAAGCCGCCACCAATCAGCCCACGCCTTTGACCGCCGTGATGCGCGAACCTCAATTCGTACCGGAAAGCAAACCCCTGATGGAAGTCTTCAAGGAATTGAAGCAATCCAAGAACCATATGGCCATCATCATCGATGAATATGGCGGGACAGCTGGCCTTGTGACGATGGAAGATATCCTCGAGGAAATCGTCGGCGATATTCAGGATGAATTTGATGCGGAAGAAGCCGCGATCCTGCAGATCGAGGATGACGTCTATGATGTGGCCGGGTATGTGAACATCACCGAGTTCATGGATTTCTTTGATTTGAATGAGTCGTTCGCCAAGGATGTGGAAGGTGAAGTCGATACCATGGCGGGCTGGATGACCCAGTTGCTGGGCCATTTGCCGGAAGTCGGTCAGACTGTGACTCATGGGGAATTGACCTTTGAGGTCACTGAGGTCGATCGCCATCGCATTGAAAGGCTACGTGTGATTCGCCATCGCTCGTCACAGGCAGTCTCAGCAGCCGAGTCAGGAAGCTAACCAGGTCAGTCTCCCCGGCTTGCGTTAACGCCGCAGCCGGACCCGCACTTCCGCCAGTTTCTTCTGGGCTTCGTTCATTCGCCGATGAAAGCTAAAGCTCCGTTGCGCCTCACGTGACAGAGCATCAACAGCCCAACGATAACGGTCCAATTCCCGGCACACGAGAACCAGATCCGCCCCCGCGGCAACTGAGGCGATCACCGCTGCGGTCCAGCTTTCCCGGTCCTGCGCGATGGCTTTCATGTTCATATCATCGGTAACGATCAAACCCTTGTATTTCAGGCGATCACGTAAAAACCCCTGCATCACCTTGGTCGAAAGACTGGCGGGCAGTTCGGCATCCAACGCAGGATAGACCGCGTGGGATATCATCACCATGGGGCATTCGTTCATCAAAGCCAGAAAGGGCATGAGTTCACGGTTGAACAAAGTATCCATGCTGGCGTCAATCACGGTTCCCTGCTCATGGGTATCCGCTCCGGCATCACCCTGCCCGGGAAAATGCTTCAGACAACCCAGAACACCTGACGCCTGTAGCCCATGCAAATAAGCGAACGCACGTTGCGTCACAGACTCAGTGCTGCGACCAAAGCAACGATCACCAATGGCAGTATTATCGTCATTGCTTAGGACGTCGACGACCGGGGCGAAGTTGACATTCAACCCAAGCCCGGCCAACGCCGATCCCACTATGTAGCCATGATTTTCCACAGTCAGCAGGGCATCGGTATCCACGCGCCCTTCAGCCAGGAGCATGGCTGGTCCACCGTCAGGAAACGGTTGTTTCAGGCGGGCAACCCGTCCACCTTCCTGATCGATTGCAAGCATCATCGGCGGCGCACTTGCATCAATCAAGGATTGAAGGCTCGTACACAGACGCCGAACCCTTGCGAATTCAGGTGAAAGATTACGACGGAAGAGTGTGAATCCTGCTGGCGGTAGTCTTTGGAAGCACTTCTGCTCTTCAGCGGAAAGCGAAGTGCCTTCGAGCGCAGCCAGGATAACTGCGCTGGCCTGATCTGGGGACATCGTCTTTACTCGTCAATAATTTGAAGGATGTAACGCCTATTCAGCTTGGCAGCAGCGCAGTTGAGGATAGTACGGATCGCATCCGCAGTCCTTCCCTGACGACCGATGACCTTGCCGATGTCCTCTTTGGCGACCTTGAGTTCAATGATATTGGTCTGGTTTCCCGTGATCTCACTGATTTCGATACGATCAACCTCATCCACCAGAGCTTTCGCCACGTACTCCACAAGAGCCTTCATAGAACCATCATCGTGTTGAGCCATATCTATCTTCCGTGTGAATCAGTTACCGCAAATCACAAGGCCTTAAACCTCTCCTATCTTCAATCTTACAGAAAGTTCCAGTTGAAGAAAAGAAGGCAATCTGAGGCCTACCCATTTTTTCCGAGTAGGAACGAACACTGCTTCAATCACTCTCCCTGGCGCCTTATTCGCCAAAATAAGTAAATAATATCAAACATATATGCCGCTCTTGATCTTCTCTACTATGATTTTTTCTGGCATGGTTGGATCACGTGGATCGACGGTGAAAAACGCCTGCTGTTCGCAACGACGCTTGTTTTCAAGGAGCCAACGCAGAATATCAGCAAGGCCCTTGTTGCGTTTGTCACGGAAGAACGGATCGTTCGCCAAGGCGTCTCTGGCCTTTTTCAAGGCTCTGACTTCCTGCGCATCGTTCTCTTTAACGGGGTAGTCATTCAAATCGTATTTCTTGATATCTTCGGGCAAAACGCCCAAAAATCTGACGTCCGGAGCCGAATAATTGGAGTTCCGAATGAGTGAGGCAGCCGAACCAGCTTTCAGGGTCCGGAAGATGTTCTGCATCGTATAGGCGTCAAGGTCGCCGAAGAAATACAAAGGCACCTGCAGCTGATCCTGAATCCGCCTGAGCCAACCGCGTACCGCGTTCGAAGGCACACCTTGAGCACCAACCAGGATGCAGTTGTGCCGCTTGGTATAACCATTCGCTACCAAAGTGTTCGCCGTACCTTCCGATTCGACGATCAGACAATAGTCGATTTTTTTACGAGCCCGCAGGGTCAGATTTTGTGGCCGGTTTTTTGGCTGAAATGGCGAGGTACCGAGCTGAGAAAGATCAATCGTGGCGCTGGTTCCATCCGACAGCGATTCTTCGACGACCAGCTGCTGGGAGTAAGTCTGCCCCCCGCGGTCGTTGGCATAGCAATTCAGCTCTTCCCGGTAACATTCCAGGATCTCGCAGATGAAATCGATAATGCCATCAGATTCATCCTGATCACCAAAGTCGATGGGTTTCATGAAGGCGTTATGCTTCACTTCACCTTTGGAAATATAGTAAAGCTCGCGCTTGGTGTTGACCGCACCCGTGGCGATGTTTCGCAGCAGAATCTCCAGCATGAAGACCGCCCGTGACATTTTTTTCACGGACGCCACGTTCAGCTCCGTCGTCACCTTCTTTTTGCCAGGAGTCAGAAAGCCTACTTTAAAGTCGTAGAGGGCGTTATCCAGACTACACTTGGTGGCTTCAATCACCGGGCGTTTGGCTTTTTCCAGATCCTTCAGCAGTCTCTCGCACAGCTCAATCGACAAATCAGGTATATCGTGCTGTAGAACCTTGCCGCGCATTATTGAACTCCTTTGCTTACTTTTTCTTGCCCTTGCTGGGAACTTTTTTAGTCGGCTTGGGCTTGGTCTTTTTTGCAGCCGGCTTCGTGGCCTTGGTGGCCTTGGTGGCCTTGGTGGCCTTGGTAGCCTTGGCCGCTTTAGGAGCTTTTTTGGTCGTGCCTTGAGCCGAAGCTTTCGGAGCTTCCTTGGCGGCGGCTTGACCTTTGGCTTTGGTTTTAGGTGGTGGGGCTTTGGCGGCCGCTTTCGCTGTGCTACGGGCGGCTTCGGCCTTGCTCTTGGCGATAGCCTTCACCTTGGTCTTTTTCCCGGATGTCACCGTTTCCTCGGCCAGCTCCTCGACATCGATTTCGTCGACCACTTCACGGGATTTCCCACGCTTGCTGCCGCGAGGGCGATCGTCGGATGCAGGCGTTAGTTCCTCTTCGTCCTCTTCATCATCCGTAATGCCTTTTTCCGCGTTGGTCAGGGTCAGTTCATAAGCAGCACCCAAACGCTTCTTCTTGCGCTTGATGGCGACGTCGAGCTGAGCTTCCGCTTCTTCCAGCTCCTTGGCTGCTTCCTGCGTATCGCGTCCCAGGATTTTAAGCAGACCACGGTGGGCCGCCTGCCGGCGATCATCGCCCGACGAGGTCATGCGCACCAGACCTTCGACCAGAATCGGTGCAAACTGCTCGATGTGAGCCATCTTGCTTTCCAGCATAGCTTCCTTATGCTCACGGCGCAGGTGGCGGGACAGTCTCTGTCCACCCTGCATCAACGCTCGGCGAATTTCTTCGACGAGTTCATCCGAGGCATCGATCGTTTCCTTGGAAGCGTTTTTAAATTTGATAAAGGGCGAAACGATGGAAACGGCGATAATATAAGGCCCCTGCGGAATCGCACCGCGGGCCTGCTTCATGCCGTAGACTTTCCAGTTGACCGAAGTGATGGCTTTGACGATCGCACAACCGGCCTTGTCGAACTGCAGAGGCACGCGGTTGGCAAAGCGCAGGACCTGACAGGCTTCGTCGTCTTCACCTTCAGCCTTGCTGCCCCGCTCTTCCAAGCGCGCCATGGCCACTTCAACCTGAATCGGCTTGAAGTCACAGATCGCCGGACGACGGGACACGACCGAGAAATAATCCACTTCACCCAGACGAAGAATGCTTTTGGCCAGACCGGCTTCCCCAATCGCCAGGACCGAATTGGTCGACGGCGGCAGCAGGGAAGCATTCTGAATGGCAGTAAATAGAGCCTTGCGATGCTCTTCATTCATCTCGGCCAGGGTATTATCCAGCATTTTTTTCGAAATGCCATGATTGGCTATCATTTCCTGCATGACGGGTTCCGTCACGCGCGAGAAAGCAGTGAGGAGCCATTCGCGAACCGAAATCTTGCCAAAGAGTTTACCGTGAGCCAGGAACTCGCCGAGCTTCATGGTGTGCGGGTGCGGCGCCGTGGCTTCGGGAATGTGCGGGACCTTGGTGGCCACGCGTTCGATATGAACTTCCTCGTCGTCCATTAACTTATAATGGAGTTCAAGATGAGGGTTGACCAGCACGTTGCTCTTCAAAAAAGCCAGGATCCCGGCTTCCCCGTTCATCTGCACGCGGCCATCGATCAGGAATTCAACGCTGGTGCCGTGTGGATGATCCCAGACGATCTCTTCCTTGTCCTTGAACACGCCCTTGTTGTTCTTGAGATCGATTTCAATAATACAGGACGTGGCCTTCTTTTGGCCTTTGCACTTGGTGATGACCTTCACACCCTGAGCTGCGGTTTGCATCGCCCAGGTCGTGGCAGCGGAAATACCGATCCCTTGCTGGCCCCGTGTGCAGCGTCCACGGCCGAATTTGGATGAAGCGAGGTACTCGCCGAACACCATTTGCAATTCCTTGACCGGTATGCCTGGCCCGTTATCCTCCACCCGGATCAGAATGAGATCCGTGTTCTTGGTGGCTCCTTTACCCTTGCGCTCGATCAGCACATGAATCGTGGGCAGGATATTATGTTCCTCGCATGCATCCAAAGAGTTATCGAACGCTTCTTTCAGCGTTGTCAAAACCGCCTTGGTGGGCGAGGAGAAGCCGACCTGCTGCAGATTCTTGGCAAAGTACTCAGCGGTGCTGCTGGTCTTAATCTGTGCTGGTTCCTTGATCTTGCCGACTGCCATCCCTTCCCCCTGCATTCCCCATTGAGGCCCATTCGAGCCTCAATTCAACGGCCCACCTTAAACTATACAAAATACTCAGGTTTCTGTCCCTACCCCGCGCGAAACGCCCTTGAGTTAAAGACTTTTTCCTGGTTTGTTCACAGCTCCTCAAAAACCATGGCCCACAAAAGCTTACCAGCTTGAGTTTGCGACGATGCTACGCCAGCCATGATGGAGCCTCCTATGGATTATACCCAGAGCATACGCTTCGAAGCTATATGCGCGGCTGATCCCATTGAAGGCCTGGCACTTATTCCTGACGAATATAATAATATTATCGTTGTTGGGCCGGATTTTGAAATGGGTGACATCAATGGCTTGCATTTTCAAGCAAGACTCCAATTCAATTCAAAATATCTTTCGAATTGCGCATACCACCAATGGTGGTTCAGGGATTTTGGATTGGTCTGGGCTCACGGGCTTCCTACATATTTATGAGGATCCGCGGGCGAAAACGAAATCGCATGACATCACCACTCAGTTCAGCATCGCCTCAAACCTTCTGAAACGCTATGTTTTTCTTTCACAGGTCGCGCGGAGCCTTGAACATGCAATTAAGGGATGAAGCCATCCAGGAATACCGGGACGAGTGCCAGGACCTGCTGGAACGCATTCGAGCCACGCTCACCGCCATGGGACAGACGGGTCCGGCTCCGGAGCACGATCGTGCCCTGGCCTTGGATTTTCAGACCATGAAAGGATCAGCTGAGGTCTTTGGGTTTCAGCAGATCGCCCGCCTCGCCGAGTCCTTGCAAAGTGCGGACGTTCGGGTTGATCTTATTTTAAAAGGCCTGGATCATATTCAGCGCCTTCTGGAAATGGTGAAAAAGGATCGACAGGAACACGCGGATAGCCTGTCCACGGAATTTTGCCACGAGCTGGCCCGCCTCCGCATGCAACCCATCAGCAGCATACTGAACCGCTATCCTCGCATGGTTTCTGATCTGGCGCGCGATCTGAGCAAGGTCATTGAACTCAAACTGGAAGGCACCGCAATCAAACTGGATCCCGCCATGCTTGAAGCGCTCAAAGATCCCCTGACTCATATCATTCGCAATGCGGTGGATCACGGCATTGAATCACCTGCGGATCGCCTGGCTCAGCACAAGCCTGAACAGGGAACCGTCACGGTGCGTGCGTCCTTGGAAGAGGAGCGATTCATCATCGAAATAGCGGACGATGGGCGAGGCCTGAACCGCAAAAAAATCGCTGAAAAGGCCATCCAGGAAGGCCTTATGACAGCCGAATCGGTCCAGCACATGAGTGACCAGGAAGCCTGGCAACTGATCTTCGCCCCCGGTCTTTCCACGGCCGACCACGTGACAACCCTCTCAGGACGCGGCGTGGGCATGGACCTGGTCCGCACTCATATCGACCGGATCGGAGGCCAGGTCGACCTGAAATCAGTTCCAGGAGCTGGCACCACGGTGGTCATTAAGATTTTGAGGAAGCCCATTTCGATTCAACCCTGGTAAGATGGCATCAATTTTCTTGGGAAATTTGCGGCGTCCCCGCTGACAATGCGGCCAAAACAGCATTGCAAGGGACCACTGTGGACAATCCTTTGGATTTCGCTATAGTACAAGGCCATGTGCCTCTTGTGGCCCGTCCTGTATCCTTAAAGGATTTCCATGCGCCTCATTCTATGGATTGCGATCTTCGTCAGTACACTGGCAGGAGCCAGCTACGGCTATTATAAATTCCGTGAGAGCCGCATGATTGCGCATCCTGTTTACATCGAGGAATTCGCCCAGGAGGCTCGTCAGTCTCAGGGGTCAGCGGACGCCGCAGAAAACACGGGAGCTACGCATCCGGAAGATGACGCCGAATGCAAATACCTTCGTCAGATCGATTGGTCATCCATCATTAACAATCATACGTTCCTCCATGGCCTGGAACGCAAAGAAATAAAATCCGATACGGTTTGGACACTGCGCCTCAGTCTTTTGGCCTTTTTGGGAATGGAATACGACCTCTTTGAAATCGAAAAACTCGATGCCCAAAGTCTCACCTATCATCGCATCCACTACAGCGATGCCTCGGAAGCTGTCGTGCGCTCAGAGACACAGCCGTTTGATCACTTTCGTCAGCAGGTCTGTGGCATTGATCGGGTTCGCCCCCTGATTTACGTTGCCTCTGAAATGGGTCAGGTTGCCCTGCCCCTCCCCGAAGAATTTAACCAACGCTTTATGAATCAGGCCGAGTTCCGCCAGCTGCTTGGGCAACGCATCAATAAACCATTTCGCATCAACATCAACCAAAGCAACTGGACTGTCGAAGACTTCCTCGACCTCATGGAACAACCCTGATCCCCGGTCTGCTCAGAAAGGCAAAATTTCATGTTAGGCAACCTGCTCGCCATCAGCTGTGCCATGGTATGGTCGCTGTCGATCATCCTTATGAAAAAATCGGGCGCGCGCATCCATCCGCTGGCTTTGAATCTTGGCAAGAATGTGATTGGCCTCGTGCTGCTCCTGCTGACCGCATGGATTGTCGATGGTGGGGTGCAGGTGCCGCCAGCGCGCGAAACATCACTTTTGCTTCTGAGTGGCTTTTTGGGGATTGGTGTAGCGGATGGTCTTGTGCTGCGAGCCATGCAGCATCTCCATGCCTCGCACGTCGGCATCCTGGAGTGTCTTTTTGCCCCTTTTGTCATTATCCTGTCGGTGCTCTTCTTAGGCGAAAAACCAACCCTCACCATGTTCGTCGGCGGCGCTTTTATCGTGGCCTCACTGCTTTTTGTCAAGCCAACGCCCAGCAGCGACGATCCCAAGGATCCACCCGGCAAAAGCCGAGGCGTGCTGCTGATGGCCATGGGCCTGTTCCTGATTGCGCTGGGAATTATCCTGGTCAAGCCGCTGTTCGACAGCACGAGTCTCATTTCACTCGTGACCATACGGATGACAGCGGGCGTCGTGGGATCCGCGCTGATTTTCGCCATGGTTGGTGACCGTCGAGCCCGCTTCCGTGAATTTTTCACAGCGCCTCATAAGGCCATTCTGCTCAGTGGCTGTGTTTTAAGCGCCTATCTGTCGATTATACTTTGGGTGGCGGGTTACAAGTACCTGCAGGCTTCGGTGGCAGCTCTACTCAATCAAACGTCCACGATTTTTACCCTGATTTTTGCGATCATTTTTCTGCAGGAAAAGCTGACCCGCTCCAAGGTTATCGCCATTTGTCTGGCCATGAGTGGGGCTGCCCTCATCACTCTGGCCAGCTAAACTCGATCAGTTCATGCCATAGTCCTCGTTTTGGCTGAGTCGAACAGCAAGCTCAAGGATATAGCGGTAGCCTGCGGATTTCCGAAGCACGGACTTCACGCAGCGTGGCAGGTCCTTGCACTCTTGAGTGCGATCCTTGGCACTGATGATCAGCGTGGGCAGCTCCTTGATGAAGCAATTCAGATAGAGAGAGATGTCCACAGCGGTCTGGTCACCCAGATCATAATCCAATATAGCGGCATCATATTTCTTAAAGAGATCCATAACTCCGATATCTTCAAGCTGTTCGAAGCAGTCGAGCGGGATTCCTTCCATGTCCGCCAAACGCTGCATTATGGCCAAAAAACTGGGATCGTCGTCAATCAGAACAAGGCGACGTGGCGGTGAAAATGGTTTCTGCAACTGGCTAAAGTATCGACTGTCCCATACTCCGGTTTGTCTTTGCAGAGATGTCATTTCACATCCCATGGTTTGAATGTTCATCGTCATTTTCCTTTCCTTCGGCCTATCCGGAGTCACCTGAAAGGCAGCTTCGGTCTGGCTATCAACCTGCACAATTCTTTTCAACAAAAAGCGACGGGAGCTTGGTAACCGAGATTATGGGAAATGATCGCCATGAGCAAAGTGCGAACGCAAATCTTCCTCTCAAACATGAATTCGAGGCGGAAGTCCCTGGTTTTTGCAGCAAAAATAACGGGAATGTGAAGATGCGAAGACCGAAAATCTTCGCATCTTTAAAATAAGGAAGCAGGATTAGAGGACGGCAGGGATCTGCATGGTCACGCAGTGAACAGCGCCACCGGTCGCAATCAGTTCATCACTTGGGATGAACACAACCTTATAACCCAGCGACTGATACACGCGGCGAACTTCAGCTTCATAGGTGCTTACCAAGGACTGATCATTGTAGCTGCCCGAGCTGGGGCGAACATACTGAGGGATGATAGCTGTGCCGTTCAGCAGAAGCGAGTTGGTGTAAGAGCGGAACAGACCCGCGTTTGGAACCGGCATCGGGATGCGCACCACGTTATAGCCGAGGTCGGCGATGTCGTTCGCACGGTTATCCAAATACCTTTGAATCTGCAGAGTCAGACTGCGGTTGCTGCTCGAGGCCAACGACAGAGTTCGTTCGCTGATCTGACCCACGATGACGGTATCGTCATTCATGAACTTGCCCCACATATCGATATGGCCGGTGCCTTCGGTTGGCATCCGAGGGAAGATGTTCGTCCGGGCGCAACCGGCAAAGTCACTGTAATACTGTCGGATGTCCTCGGCATCCAACACCATGTCACCGGCCTTGAAAACGTCGGCGTTGGCATCGGTAACGCGCGTGGTCATCATACAATCGCCGCGATTGTTGTTCATGAAGTTGCCGCCCTCATTATAGACGGGAACGCTCACGCGCTCGACGCCGGTGAGGCCAGCAAAGGAACGCGCGGTGGCATCATCAGCGACACGACGTGGATAATAATTGAAATCGATTAAACGGAGTTCGCTAGAGTCGGACAAAGCACCCAGCGGCGCCCAGTCACGGGCCCAGACCGTAACCTGACCTGAATCTTTTTGCTCCACCACAGACACCTTGCTGATGCTGGTTCCCAGCGCCTGGCGCAAACGACTGAAGGTGGAAGACTGCAGTGTCTGGCCCGAACCACGGTTCACTGTCACCCAAACTTTTTTAGCACCGGCGTCGAGAATGGCTTTCACCAGATCTTCGCGACCGTAACCACTCAGCAACTCCGAGGAAACGATGACACTATCAGCCTTTGCATATTCTGCAGGAACGACCTGCTGACCACGATAAACCGCCATGTTAGATGCGGTGGCCTCTTCGTAATGTCCGTCGAGTTTTGATTTGGCACCAGTGCCACAGGCACTTGCCACCAAAGTCAGTGTCAGCAGGCTTAAGCTGATGGGCTTGAAATTCATGAAGGACTCCTTGAAAGATGGAATAACCGTCTTTCCTTTTATCGAAGCGGAGTCCAGGATACAATTTCGCTCAATTTAACAAGCCGCAAAGGATATGCAGTTTTACTAAAGGAAGATTAGCCTACTTTAATGTGCCAGGGTTCGAATCGAACACCATAAGTATTATTCGGCGTATAGCGGATATCGACATAACCGAGATCAATGAGTCTCTTGAAGACGTCACTTTTCGCGAAATGATCTGTAAAATTACGATAGCCCCAGCCCAGCTTGCCGACATCAAAATCACTGATCCCGTGATAGGAATGTCCCGGAGGTGCGAGGGAGCGCGAGGCGCGTGAGAGATTGCCTTCGCAATTGATCGCCTTCGTCAGAAACAGATGAAGCTGCTTCACAACCGATCGAATGCCAGAGGTCAGTACGATATCGCTGCCGACATCACGGACGATTTCCTGATAAAGCGCCTGCGGACGACCTTTGAAAATATAATGGCCCGAGCCAGCAATTTTCAGAGTGTCCTTTTCCTCGAATCGAGCCGTGAGTTTATCGGTGACCTTGTCACCGTAAAAACCATATTTACGTGCATCGAAGAAAAAGATTTCTTCAATGAACGCCATTTCTTCCGTTTGAAAGAGTCCCACCTGGGGCAGGTTGGCAGCCGACTTCAAAAGCTCATCAAAACTAATCAAATTGAAGCGGGCAAAGCCAATCACATCCTGAGCCCGAGCGAGTCGAGCCTGGACCTGCTTCAGCACTTTGAATTTTTCAGGAGTCAAAAAAATGTCATCGGGGAAGTCGTTGTTGAAGTTGTCGATCTTATCCTGCATGCGCTTTTGCGTGTTGGGATCCATCGGTGGGACGTTGCCCTCCTGAGAACCTTCTTCGGAAAAAGACGCCGAGAGTGGTCGCGTGGCCATCACGCCCAAGGCGAGTGCAAAACCTTTAAATATTTCGCGGCGTTGCATACCTACTCTTCCTCATATACCGGGAACCTACCCTTCGCTCTGATTCTGCTTCGGAGTCCGGAAGAAAAACTTGAGGCCTATTCCAGGTCAATTCTTAACTTTTGGAAAGAAATGCCGAACCACAGTCGAGGTCAAAGGATGACACTTAGGCTGAAAAATTTGCTTGGCAAGCAGGATCTGGAGCGACGTATCATCGCGCTCTATACCCTGGGTGCTATTATCATCACTCTCATCTTTAGCGTGATGATTGCGCTGTACGGCGCCCAAGGGCTGGGTCTGGCCTTATTCATGGTCGCGGGCAATAATCTGCCGGTTTTGTTCTTACTCCAACAGAAGCAGCATATCCAAAAAGCGTCGCTTTATCTGATCAGCAACGGTGCTTTTACCGTGACCTTCTCCGTCTTCTTTGTAGGGGGACTGGAGGGGCCTGTCAGCTATTGGGTGGGCATCCTGCCCCTCGCTGGGGGGCTGCTTCTGCATTTGCGTGGAATTATTTTTGGAACGTGTCTGGCCTTTGGTGCTGTTCTGATCCTGGCCCTTCGTAAATTCATACCTCGGGCTTACGATGTGCTGATCCCCGATGATCTCTATCTGGTCGTCTCGCTTTGCTGCTTCGTTGGCATGATCAGCTTTATGTCCTACCTTTATTTGCAGAAAAACGCGATTGTGGTCGCCGATCAGACTCGCAAGCTGGACAACCTTCTGAATATTGTCACCCATGATATTGCCAATCCTTTAACCCTTATCTCGGGCCATGCGGAATTGCTGATCGCCCAGGGTCAGGCCAATGCCCCACAAAACCAGGCCTTAAAACGCATCGTCCGGGCCTCGGAACTGATCAATCAGATTCTGCATAAAGTTCGACAGATTCAGGCCGCCAAAGCTGGCAAACTGCGGATCCAAACCTGCGCGGTCAGCCTCGCTGAAACCTTTGACAAGCTGCGCTTCGTCTTCGACAATCGCTTGCAGCAAAAGGAGCAGCAGCTCCGTATCGACCTGCCGAACATCTTCCAGGACGTCCAGGTGCATGCGGAGCCGGTGATGCTGCTCAATGAGGTGCTCAGCAACCTCGTTTCGAATGCGATCAAATTTTCGCCGGCGGGGAGTGTGATCACCATTACCGTGGCGCGTGAGCAGAATTTTATGCGAATTGAGGTCAGGGATCAGGGTATCGGCATCCCGAAAGAGCTGCTCCCTTATATCTTTGACGACTTCCGTTCCACGAGTCGACCGGGAACGGAGGGAGAAGCGGGGACGGGTTTTGGTTTGCCCCTGGCTCGCCACATCGTCGAAGCCTTTGGCGGCAGTTTGCATGTCAAAAGTCGATCCACGGATGAGCACCGGAAAAATTCAGGCAGCGTCTTTATCCTTTTGCTGGCGACCTGCCGTGAATCCAGGACTCAGGCCAAGGCTTCCTGAGGCCAATTGTTCCAAGGGCTCTGCATTTTCATACAGAACACCGAACCACCGGATTTGATATATTCCTCGGTCTCCACTTCAATGGGCGTAAAGCCATAACTGCGAAGGACCGAGCAGGTTTCCTCACAGCCCTTCTGCAAGATCACATGCTGCTGATCAGGACAATGTGCATTGCAGGCAAAACCCGGAGCGTCGGCCTCGTGCAGCGGCACTTCAATGATGCGCGGGAAAAGTCGACCCAAAGTCGTCCAGCCTTCGTCCGTAAATCCTTCGCGACAGGCCAGGACCGTGCGGGCATCGAGCAGACTGAGGCAGGTGTCGAGATGGTAAAATCTTGGATTAAGCAGTTCAAAGAGGACGATGGGGGTGCCAGTGATCGCATGAATCGTTTCATAGATGCGGCGATCGGTACGGAAGCCGTAACCACCGCAGATCAGGCGTCGGCCAGGGACCCACAGGGCATCCCCCATGCCTTCAAACAAAGTCTGGTCTTGCCTTGCTGGCAAGGAATGAATACGCACACCTAGTTTTTCCAGCTGACCCGCAAGGCAGGCCACTTCCAGATGTCTTGTTTCATCCCACATGTTGCTGAGAATGACCGCGGGATGGCCCGAGGCGTCGAGGAAAGGAAACGTTTGATTGGCACAAAACACCATGTCGGGGCAGGCGATGCGGCAGTCCATGATCGTGGTTTTCAGCCCGAGCTGCTGATAAATATCCACCAGTTTTTTCCACTGCTGCTGGGCGCGATCCCGATCAACCTTATGCAGATCGCCCTTGGCATCACGCATGTGCGCGTTGATCGCAGCCACCAGATCGAACGCATCCGGCTTAACAAAAAAGACCGATCGGCCTTGAATCATCTCAGGATATTGGTCTGCAGGACGCAAGTTTCCACCGCTGCGATCGATCAAACATCGTTCCATGGACTCACTCTGTTTTTAAAATAATTGAACGCCTCTTGGTATTTATCCAAAAATTTAGAATATGTTGCAAGAAAATTCAAAATCGAGCCATAACGGCACCGCAAGTGGCTCATGTACAGGACATTTCTTCCGAAACGTAAGACATGGAATTTCAAAGAGGTCGGTGTGCCCAAGGCTTCCTTCATGCCAGACAAAATTTCAAAACCATGGCTGCTCATGGCTTTTATGCTCGGTAGTCTTCCGAGCATCGCCCGAGCGGATCTGGCAAGACAGCATCAATCCTTTGATCGATTGATACTGCCTGGAGGACGCTCGGCCATGCTAGGCGGGGCTTACACGGCTCTGTCAAACGACCCTTCAGGCCTTTTTTACAATCCCGCTGGTATCGTTCATAGCGCGCAAAATCAGGTTTCCTTAAACACCTGGTCGACCAATCGCAGTGAAGTCGTCTTCAAGGAAGCCGTCAAGGGCCAGGATTACACGGAAACATCCGATACTCGGTTTGGTGGATTCGCCGGTGGTATCTTCCATAAAAAGTGGCTCACGCTCGGCTATGTGTTCGCGACTTTGGATAAACGCAACATCAATCAGAATGACTATTTCCAGGATATATCGGAAGAGGAAGGCCAAGCGCGTGATTTTACGCGCATCCATCAGGAAAGTAATTCCTACGACCTCTTTGGAGCGTCGATGGCGTTCCAACTCGGCAAATCCTGGTCGATCGGTACGGCGGTTTTTTATTATGATCGCAATATTGAAGCCATGGACTATCAGCAGGTGCTCTTTAATGGGGGACAGGTGCTGGTCCAGGAATCCAAGGTCCGCGTCTCCAACCAGGGCTTTCACGTCACCGGTGGCCTGCAGTATCACAGCGAGAATTTGAGCCTGGGCGTAAGTATGCGCGTCGGGGAACCTGTTTTGAATGAAAGCAGTCTGAACTTCAACTCAGTCACCCACGCGGTGGCCAATACAGTGCCTGATGTGGTCAATTACAGGAGCGATGAGTATGAAATCGAGACCGAGGTCATTCCCACCATCTATCGCTTCGGAGCCGCTTTTCATCCTGCAAAAGGGTTTCTCGTGACCACCGATGCCTCGTACTCAACGCCTGTCGATGTGGACAATGGATCGCCTGATCGCCTGGCGACCTGGAATTACGCGCTGGGTTTGGAAACAGGCTTCGCCAACTGGCGCCTCATGCTCGGACTCTTTACCAACAACTCGGTATTTCCTAAAATCGTGGCCGATGCCACCAATCAAACCGCGCATCTGGATTATATCGGCAAAACCATTGGGACTTCCATTATCACCAAGGCCTTTGACCTTCATCTCGGTTTTATCAGGCAGGATGGCAAAGGCACCGCACAAATCGTGGCCGGCGCTGCGGCCAATCAGGACGTGGAAGCCACCACCGAAAATTTTCTTCTGAGCTGGACCTTCAAACTCTAAGCCTGCGCCGCCGTTTTACAGGCCATCTTATAATGATGCATATGTTCCTTGATCTTTTGAATCAAAAGCGTCCGGTTGATCGGCTTGCAAACAAAATCATCACAACCCACCTTCAGACATTGCTCCAGATTTTCCCGACGGGTATGCGCGGTCACGGCCAGAATGGGATTTTTGAATCCCATGTTGCGAAGCCGGGTCGTGGCTTCATAGCCATCCATCTCGGGCATCTGAATATCCATGAGAATAACGTTGTAATTCCCACGCATGCCCTTTTCCACACCCTCAACACCGGTACAGGCCAATTCCACTTCGGCCTCGGCCAGACCCAGCATGCGACAGACCAGCTCACGGTTATCGGGTGCGTCGTCCACAAAGAGAACTTTAATTCCCTTTAGATTCAGCAGGGGCTGGTCCGCGGCGTTGGTTCGCGTCGGTCGGACTTTGCTTTCATCCTGGAGTGGTTTCATATCGTTTCTCCTTGCAGCTGGTAGCCCGATCTCAAAAATACCTGGACGGTACTTCGGTCTTCGAAAGATCAGTTCTTCCTATCATAAGTCGAACCTGTCGACTGGATCGTCAACTCAGCAAATCCCAGGAATGTGATTCATGAAGTTCACGCATCTCATGACTCAGCTGACCTGAGATCCACTTCGGCAAATATGATTGGCTTCAGTTGGCAATTTAAGCCTTTTTAAGACGCCTGCCAATTCCTCTTTTTACCGCAAATCTTCAGCTCAGGTTTTTGGCTTGGGTGCCAACATCACACAAAATTCTGTCCGATAACAAGCAGGACATGGATCCGGTGCATGGGTTCGAGCCTTGACCGACTGCAGTTCAGAATCGTTATGCAGCTTGGGTTTCCTAGCATCGAAGGCTTGCATCGTCTTCTCCGGCTAGCCCTCACCGTTTCCCAGCAGAACACCATTTTTCACGGACACTATTCATCACGACTATTTCGGTTTTCATCATGAATGAATCATCTCGCATGCCGGTGCTCCCATACACTGTCTTTCTGCGTCGGTACGGGCAGAAAGTCGCTGAGGTTTTCGCAGAGAATGTGCGTATCTTTCCTCGAAACGCTGCCCATCTTCGCACCTCGCAAAACCAACGCTTTTATGGGATCCATCAGCATGAAAATTCGTCTTGGATTGGTGCATCGTATGTGCCAAAGATTCAAAATCGGAGCGTGACTTGGGTAAACCCGCTGAAATTGTGCGCATCACGAAAGTCTTGTACACCAGGAGGACACCAGGCGACGCGCGACAAGAACGCCGTGCTTTCAGGACATGCGCCTTTGAGGGGGCTGGCCCCCTCTCGGTCTTACGTTAACAGCAATACACTCGCCAGCCCAGGACGGGCAATTTTAGTCGGTGAAGCGTGGGGCGCCTTGCACGAAACCCAGTCGGACAGCGACATGATCTCGGGCGGTCCCTGCTCGGCTTTAAAGGTCAGGCGGAGCAGAGGATCATCGGCAAAACTCAATCCCACCAAGGTATGATCCCGGAGTTCACTCAGTTGAAATTCACTGCCGTCCCCCCACTCTTCTGTTTTCAAACGGCGGACCAGCAGCACATCCTCCTGGCGTCGACGACTGATGACGCTCAGCACAGCTTCCTGCGGCAAGAGCAAACAGGAATGCAAGGCGCCCGGTAGTTTCTGAGCAAAGGCCGCGGTAAAGACCCGAAGATGGCCTTCCTGTGTCACAGCCAAAAGTCGCGCATCGGCGGCAAAGGTGCCAATCGCTTTTCCACCCACACTTTCACCAAGACGATGGGTCTTGCCATCGTAGGTCAACTTCAAGGTCAACTTCGGCGTTTGCGCCCGTGCCACGGATTCCACGCGACGGAGCGTCAGGACCCGCCCTCGGCTATTGCGTGTTTCAGCGGTGAGCTTGCCCATATTGTAGAGCAGCGGTTGCTTCTCCTGGACCAATTTCACTTCCACATAGGCATCGGTGCCTTCAGGCCAGATCTGGACAAACAGCACAGACTGAATGCCTTTGGCCAGCTCATAACTTTTGTCGCGCGACCAGCCGCTCAAACGCACGGCTTTGGCCAGCACGGGTCCATCCTCCTGCTCGCGATAGGCGATATGCAAAACGCTGGTCCCACTGCCCGGCGGCAGAATATTGACGAACAGCAGATCCTCGCCGACAAAAGCTTTATCGCTGACTTTGACCAGCATCGCCTGGCCGTTGCGTCGAACAGCCAGAACTTCGTCGAGATCCGAACAATCGGTGAGGAATTCATCCTTTTTCAAACCGGTTCCCAGGAAACCTTCCTGCCGGTTCACATAAAGTTTCTGATTGGCCAGCACCACTTCCCGGGCGCTCACTTCACCAAAGACGGCGATTTCAGTGCGACGTTTGCTGGTCTTGCCAAAGCGCTGTTTCAGCGACTTGTACCAATTGACCGTGTAAGCCGTCAGCTGCTTGAGGTGGCCTTCAGTCTCTTTCAATTCCTTCTGCAGTTTTTCCAGAACCTTGTTCGCCTGCTCGCTGTCGAATTTCGTCAAACGCTTGAAACGAATCTCCAGGAGGGCCTCAAGATCATCATCGGTGACCGTGGTCACGATCTCTTTAAGATGCGGCTTGAAGGCTTTTTGCAGGATGGGCAGAGCCTCCTCCCAGGACGTGGCTCCTTCCAGCTTGCGATAGATCTTTTGCTCGATGAAAATCTGTTCCAGCGTGGCCTTGTGAATTTTATGGAGCAGATTCTCGCGATTCAACTCCAATTCACGCTTCAGAAGATCACGGGTTTGATCGACGGCAAATGTCAGCAGATCCCGCGTGCCTAAGAACGCCGGCTTTTCATCCTGGATGACGCAGCAGTTGACCGAGATGCTCACTTCGCAGTCCGTAAAAGCATAGAGCGCTTCCATGGTCTGCTCCGCCGAAACCCCGGTCGGAAGATGGACGCGGATATCCACCTCATAACCAGTGTTATCCTCGACGCGTTTGATCTTGATCTTGCCCTTCTCGTGAGCGGTCAGAATCGATTCAATCAAACTCACCGTGGTGGTACCAAAAGGCAGATCACTGATTTGCAGCGTCCTGACATCGACGATTTTAATTTTAGCTCGAACCCGAATCCGGCCCCCGCGCCGACCTTCCTGATAGGCACTGAAATCCGCAAGACCACCTGATGGAAAATCAGGCAGCAGCGTAAAAGGCTTGCCCTGCAGATGAAGGATGGCGACATCACAGAGTTCGGCAAAATTATGCGGCAATATTTTGGTTTGCAGGCCGACGGCAATCCCCTCGACCCCTAGGGCCAGGAGCAGCGGGAATTTTACCGGCAGATGCGTCGGCTCCCGATTCCTCCCATCATACGATGCCTGCCATTCCGTGAGGGACTCGTTAAAAAGGATCTCCTTGCCCAGCACCGAGAGACGTGCTTCGATGTATCGAGGCGCCGCCGCCCGGTCACCGGTGAAGGTGTTACCCCAGTTGCCCTGCATATCTATCAGCAGCTCTTTTTGAGCGATTTTGACCAGAGCATCTTCGATCGCCATATCCCCGTGAGGATGATAGCGCATGGTGTGACCTATAACGTTGGCGGCTTTATTCAGACGACCGTCATCCAATTCCCACAGCGCATACAGAATGCGCCTTTGCACGGGTTTCAGACCGTCCTTGATATGCGGCACCGCCCGATCCAATATCACGTACGAGGCATAGTCCAAAAACCATGACTCGTACAAATCTTCCACATGGGCATGGCCCGTTTCCGTTCTCATTCAGCTTGCTCCAGAACACTCAGAGGTTCTTCCGTACGCAGATTATCAATAATGAAGCGCTGACGCTCCTGTGTGTTTTTTCCCATGAAATAGCTTAAAATCTCCTGGATGGCCGCCTTCTGCGAGAGGCGTACGGGCTCCAGACGCATTTCCGATCCAATAAACTGCCCGAATTCATCGGGCGAGATTTCCCCAAGACCCTTAAAGCGGGTGATTTCCGATTTGGCGCCCAGGGCCTGCACGGCCTTGTTCTTTTCCTTTTCATCGTAACAGTACCGTAGGGCCTTCGGCGTGCGCACGCGGAACAGCGGTGTTTTCAGAATAAAGAGATGACCCGACTTGACCAGCTCCGGGAAGAACTGCAAAAAGAAGGTCATCAGCAGCAGGCGGATATGCATGCCGTCGACGTCAGCATCGGTCGCAAGGACGATGCGCTGATAACGGAGGTTATCAATGCCGTCTTCTATATCCAGAGCATGCTGCAGAAGGTTGAACTCCTCATTCTCATAGACGACTTTTTTAGTCATCGCAAAGCAGTTCAGGGGTTTACCTCGCAGACTGAACACCGCCTGCAGCCTGACGTCCCGAGCTTTGGTCAACGACCCGCTGGCCGAGTCACCCTCGGTAATGAACAGCGTCGACAGTTGAGCATCGGTATCCCGACTCAAGCGATGCACGCGGCAATCCCGCAGCTTTTTGTTGAAAACGTTGGCCTTGCGCGCCCGTTCATTGGCGAGCTTTTTGATACCCTGCATTTCCTTGCGCTCACGTTCGGACTGCAGAATTTTTTTCTGGAGTGCCTGCGCGGTTTCAGGATTCATATGCAGGTAATTGTCGAGCTGCTGCCGCAGAAAATCGATGATCCAGGTCCGCAGACTCGGCCCATCATCACCCAGGTTCTGCGTCCCAAGTTTGGTCTTCGTTTGGGATTCAAACACCGGATTTTCAATCCGGATGGCTATGGAGGTAATGAGGCCACTCCGCACATCGGCAGCATCATAATCCTTCTTATAAAATTCCCGAATCGCCCGCACCAGCCCCTCGCGCAGCGCCGCCTGATGCGTGCCGCCCATGGTGGTATGCTGGCCGTTCACAAAGGAATAGTGCTCTTCCCCGTACTGTTCGCCGTGACTGAGTGCCACTTCGATGTCCGGCCCACGGATTTGGATGATGGGATAGCGCAGTTCCAGCAGCGCGGTTTTGTTCTTCAAAAGATCGAGCAAACCATCCTTGGAAGCAAAGACCTGCCCGTTCAGAGCCAATTCCAGGCCACCGTTCAGCCAGGCGTAGTTCCACAGCATCTGCTCGACGATTTCACGATCGAACGCGTAACTGCGAAAGATGGTTTCGTCAGGCCGAAAGAAAACCTCGGTCCCATCTGGCGCCTTGGGATCCTTGAAGCTTTCTTCTTTCTGGAGTATGCCCTTCGAGAAGGTGGCTCTGACACCCTGCCCCTGTCGTCTTGAAGCAATCGTGAACTCCTCAGACAGGGCATTCACAGCCTTGGTACCGACCCCGTTCAGACCGACAGATTTCTTAAAGGCACCCGAGCCATACTTACCACCTGTGTTGATTTGTGAGACACAGGCCACGACCTTGCCCAAGGGAATCCCACGACCGTAGTCGCGAATCCGCACACCATTAGGCTCCAGATGGATTTCAATGCGGCTGCCAGCCCCCATAACGTGCTCATCGACGCAGTTATCCACGACCTCTTTGAGGAGGATATAGATACCGTCATCATTCTGGCTGCCGTCGCCCAATTTGCCGATATACATGCCAGGTCGCAGGCGGATGTGATCTTTCCAATCCAGGGATTGGATATGTTCTTCGCTATATTCCTGCTCCATTCATTTTCCTCGTTTCCGTCCGTTCGCATCATACAATAGTGCAAAGGATGGCTCGATGCGAGGGAACCTGGCAAGGAAAAAAGCAAAAAGCCGGGCAATAACGCCCGGCTTCGTAGATCTTGAGTTAGGGACTGGTCAGCTTACCTGGCGACCTCAATCACGTCGAAAGCGAAGGAAATCTTGTCAGCCTTCACATCGGCAATCCAGGTTGAAGCCGTGGAACCACCGGTGCTGATCACGGCCTTGGTCAGATCTGGACCACCGGCAACCGTATCAACCAGAGTATAAGTACCGTGGCTGGAGCTGTAGATGCCGTTGATCAGAGGATAGATACCCTTCACATGCAGAGGCACGCTCGACACGATCTTGAGTTCTTTCACGCCCAGGGAGCGCTTGCCTTCCTCGGTCGTGTTTTCCCAAACCGTCGCCACGATTTTAGCATCGGGGGCTCCGGCCACTTTCAGAGGCACCGTGATGTCCATGAAAGTGCGGGTGAACTGGTCACCGTTAAAGTCAGGCTTGGTCGTGACCACGATCTGGTTGATTTTTACAGCACCTTCCCGCTGGGCAACCCGCACTTGGATCGGACCAGGTGCTGCGACGTTGAACGTGAAAGGGTTCGCAGTAGGTGCGTTTGCGTTGGCCGCCGCGATAAACATCTGAGCCCACTTCCAGGTGTCAGCACCGGTCACGGGAGCGATGAAAGCATTGAAGGCAGCGCCGGCTGCAGGTGAAACCCACACTTCGTTGCTGGTATCAGCTGCTGTCTTCACACGAGCCCACACAAAGTAGGTTCCGGCAACCTTCGCATCCAGAGTGAAGGTGATAAACGGAACAGCTGGGGTGGCAGCGTTAGGAGCAGCTGCAACACGGGCAGCCGCTGGAGACGTCGCGTAGTTCTTGATCGCTCCATCGACATCATCGGTCGCCATCGTATAGCCAGTCAAAGTCGCTCCCGTGATGCCGGCAAAGGCATATTCGGTAGGAATTGACAGCGTGATGGGCGCAGCTGTATTCATCAGCACGTCACCTGTGGCATTTGGATAAACGACTGGCTTGGGCTTATAGCCGTTGGCCTCCAGATCTCCCAGCCACAGTTTCATTTTATCCGTCATGGTGTCGATACAAGTTTTGTTCGACCCATCCCAGCAGTTGTGGGCTTGTTTCATCTTCAAAACAGGGAGCGTCTGGTCGATACCAGCGTATTTGTCGAAGCCTGAACGACTCAGGAAGGCAAGGTGGGCTTGGTCGATTTCACCGCTCACGAAAGTTGTCGCGTGGCAGCTTGCGCAGTAAGGCTTGAGCAGTGGCTCGTAGAGGTTGGCTTTAAAGGATGCCAGCGATGCTTCCATGGGAATATCGTCGGTTGCGACAATAGGTGTACCCGTGTCGTCATCTATGCCATCACCATTTGCATCTTTTACCGGTGAATTTGTAGTCGTTATCCCACCAGTAGGCTTGGAAGGCGCCTGACCGCAACCTGTGAGTCCTATGGCCACGAAGCTGCTCAGCGCTAGGATGAGTCCGAACTTCTTCATATGAGTCCCCATCTCCTGAATTCAAAACCGAAACCAAAAAGTTTCGGCCAAATTTCATCCCTCTCATAACCGGTCTCTATGGTCAGGAACCAACAGCAAGCAGCATGCGGAGCAGCAGGAGAATATGACCAATTTTCTGTTGCGGAGGCCAACAAGAGGCGCCGCCGTAAAGCGGCGCCTTTGTTGAATCCGATGTCATTAGGCTTTTGGAGCAAAGGCCTGGTAAATCGCTTCCTGACCTTTGAACGGGTTGACCGTTGCGTTGGCAGCCAGGATCGCTTCAAACTGAGCACTCTTGCCCGCGAAAGCAGCGAAGTTGTAAGCGATACACAGAGCTTGAGCAGCTGGTGTACCAGCAGTAACTGTAGCGTAGCTTGTATCAACCGCACCGGAATCAGCATACTTGCCGATCTGGAGGCTGTTGGTACCTGGGATTGCGGTCTGACCGATCGCCAGCATCAAAACGGAACCATGGGAACCGTTATCAGCGGAGAAGTCCGTACCATTACCCGAAGAGGTCGAACCGTCAGAAGTTACGGCGATGAAGAGTGGAGCGCCTTTACGGTGAGCCACTTCCAGAGCCAAACCAGCGGTCTGACCAGCGGTGAAGTCCTTGGCGTTCTGAGTCGCACGGCCTTGACCGTGGTAATCAAAGCCGCCCATTTCAACCACTGCGCCCGAAGCAAGACCATCAGACAAGAGTTTCGCCATGATGACGGCTTTCAAGCTCGATGGACTGTTAGGAGCAGCCGTCGTAGGACCTGTCAAAGTCGCGACTGGAATCGCGTTGAACGGAGTGCCTGTGATGGCTGGATCCGTTGTAGGAGTCAGAGCAGCAGCAGTGAACTGGGTCAAGAGATCCTTGGCACCCATGTAACCGCACTCGATCAGATCCTTAACCTGCTGGTTCAGATCTTTGGCCGAGAACGCGCCGAGTTTCGAAGCGGTCAGTTTGTGAGCAAGGTCAGCAACCGCGACCGACGACTTGACGTCGCCGCCAAAACGAGTTGCGATCAAACCTGGGTTCACAAGGTTAGCCAAGCTGCCTTCGTTGGCGATAGCAGCTTTAGCAAGGCCAGGGTTCTGAGCGACGTTCAGAGGAGCCGTACGACCCAGGGTGTTAGCCTGGTTGCTGGTACCGGCGATCTGCACGAGCTGACCTGGGTTACCGATGACCTGAGTTGCCAACTGAACTGGGTTCAGTGGGTTGTTCGCCGTATCATCACCGGATGTACCGGCCATACCAACCGCTACAGTCTTGGCAAGAGCAGCGGCGCTCATCACACTCTTCATACCAGCCAGGAACTGGCTGGTGGCAATGAACTGACCCTTGACGCTAGCGTCGAGAGTCGGAACACCGGTTACACCCAGAGTCTGATAACCAGCGGCAGCAAGCGGCTCGAAAGCAGCGCCGGCAGCTTGTTTACCGATCATGATGTTACCCGAGATGGCAGCGCCACCCGAAAGTTCGATTTGCAGGTAGCCTGGCACTTTCGCGCCAGCGGCACCAGCAGCTCCGCCCTTGGCACAAACAGGAGCTGCGAGAGCTTGCTGACCGAAGGTGCTGAGGATACTGGGTACCACAGCGTAGGACAGACCAGTCATCAAACCAGCGCCGAGGAGTTCACGGCGGGTGGTTGGAAGTTTGTGGTCAGCGTGCAGGGCGACTTTCGAAGCTTCAGCTTCGACAGCGCGCTGGGCTTTATCAGCTTTTTCGGCCTTCTCAGTGCTCTCTTTCGCAGCGAGTTTGGCCAGGATTTCTTCTCTTCTACTTGTAAATTTCATATCCATTACCCCGTATGTCATGCTGTTGTTTTAATGTAATTCCCGTTCGTTTCGTTCCTGCTTGAAAACTGCATCTTAGAAGATGAAGAACTCACCGCTTGAGACGATACCCGCGCAGGTAGCCATGAAAATTCCAGGGCCGGTTGCACCGGCGATACCTTTCAGAGCGTCCACAGTAGCAGCGACAATCGCGATGTCGGATGCACGAGGACCCTGCAAGGAAGTTTCAGCACCGTAGAAGCCGTCCACCAAAGTCTTGGCGAAGGCTGCGGAGTCTGCAGGGACTGCAGCGAGAGTCAAACCGGGAAACTTGGCAGCCAACAGCGTAGCGTTGTTCGCCATGACGTCACAGTAGGTCGACGACAGTTTGGTCAGCGAAGCCACTTTACCAGCCGTGATCGCTGCAGGAGCATGATCAGTTGGCAAAGAGCTCAGAGCCCGTACGTATTCAGCAGCTGGAGCGATCCCGCCGGCAGCAGCTGGAGCGTTCAAGGCCACACCAGTCAAGTTCTGAAGGTTAGCGGACACCTGACGGAAGTTCAGGAGGCCGAAAGAACTCGACAGAGCTTCAACTTTGTTGTTGGGCTTGTTCGAAGCGTCTTCGGCTGGGGTTTCACCCTCAGCATTTCCATCACCGACTACGTCACCAGGGGCCTGACCAACGTCGGGGGAACCCTTCGAAGCCTTCTTGGACGAGCAACCTGCGGCAAACAATGCTGCACTTACAGCCAGGCCGAATATAGTCAAACTCTTTCTTGAGATAACCATTGCTATAATCCTTTCTTATTCTTCTTTAAAAATGATCCCGTAAACTGCTTACATACCGATTTTGCTTACACACTCAGCAGCTGTGTCTTTGAACAGCTCTTTCATGTTATAAGTCTTCGTAAACTCACCGGCGAGGCGGGAGATAACAGCTTTTTCAGCTGTCGAAGTCTCTTCTTTCAAGCCGCAAACAGTCTTGTAAACACGCTTAGCCATACACTCTGGGAACATTTTCGAAGATGCCAGCATGTCGCCGAGAGACTTAACGCCGGTACCCGATTTCTTGGTAGCATCCCAGCCCAAAGCCGAGTTCGTACCTTCCAACCACAGGTTCATCCAAGCGTCGTTGGTGACAACAGCACCGCCGGGGAACACATCGTTGTTCTGGTTCGTCTTGGCAACTGGAGCGGCAGCGATTGTGATCGCAGCAGCAGCGTTAGCCTGGGCGGGTGGAACAAAGTTAAAGAAAGAGAACGAGTTGGCCAAAGGATCCATACCAGCATGGCAACCCACGCACTCAGTACGATACTTGCTGGCGTCACCACCAGGAGCGCGGTCAACGTCACGACGAACATAGATGTCGGCGCGAGACACATCGGAAAGATCTTCCATGTCGCGACACAGATAGTTCATCGAAGTAAATCGGAAAGGAGCGCGGTTGGTACCGGCATCATAATACACAGAACCGAAACCGCGCAGAGTGAAGATACCAGCTTGGACAGCCAAACCAGTAGCACCCGTCTGAGTAACGGCGGTCAGAGCGCTGGCAATTGGGCCGCCAGTGGTCTTATGCGTGTTATAAAGGGTGTCATAGATCGCGTTGGTTCCAGGCACATAGGTTGTACCTGTTGGAATGTACAACACGTCGTCGGAGAGGATCGCGCGATAGTCTTTCTCGTCGCGAACCATACCAATGACCGTTGCGGTCAAGTCATTCAAAACACCGGTAAATGTAGCGCCGCTGCCTTCAGCAACGGATCGATCTTCGCTGGCCTCTATTTGTGCGAAATTCAAAACGGTCACTGAGTAGAACAAGTCGTTCTCAGTGGCAGCCTTGCCCACAACATCGGCGAGGTAAGCGGTTCGGTCAGCACCTGCAAGAGGGGCGAGGGCCGCACTCCAGGTGGCAAGGTCGGCCGCAGCTGGCCGAATGCCTGTTAAACGCTGGTAAACAAATTCAACCTGAGCTCTGGCCTTCGAAAGGTCATCAGTGCCTGCACCAAATGCGGGCATACTCAGGAGCAAAGTCACCATTAATCCTGATGCGAAGTGTTTCATAGTTCCCTAACCCCTTGTCATGAGATTCTAAGAGTCAACAAAAAGCTATGTTGTAATATCGGCAAAACTCCGAATTTCTTTAGGGGGTCAGACTGTTTTTTAATTTCGGTATGGCTTATGGAGACTTAGCGCGGAAGAATTGGAAGAATTGCCAAATCTTTGGGGGGAGCAGAATAGCAGGAAATGAGGAAACGTACGAAAAAGCTTACAGAAAAGGCAGGAGTGCCTTCTCTGTAAGCTAACAATCAGAGGATTAACGACCCGAAAGTTTCAGCTTGATGAGCTGGACCTGAGAGCCCGAGGTATCCACCGCTTCAGCAACCAGGGTGCCGCTACCATATAGATAATAGGCGTCCGGGGTCTGAACCAGTTTACCAGTCGCATCCAGATCACTGCGATCCAGGCTGGCGAAGGCATAAGGCGTAGGATCACTGTTGGTTACCCAGTACAGATAGATCTTGTACGTTTTACCTTGGGGCCAGCCGGTCACTGCAAAGCGGGTGGCTTTCAGCAAAGTCTGACCTTCGGTAAGACCCACAAAGCTCATACTCGTAGGAACGGGCTGGGTTGGAGCCGGTTGTTCCGGAGTTGGCGTTGGGTTGGGAGTCGGCGTTGGATTCGGCATAGGCGTCGAAGGATTGTCACCACCAGGGGTTTTGCCCTTCAGCATGGCATCAGCCAAAACCAAAGTATCCATCACACCACCAGCGGTCACTTCCGATTTCAAGTTGCTCGTCCGCACCGATTTCATCAGAAGCGCCATCACATCGTTATGCTTCAGGCGATCTTTCGGCGGCGTACGGGCGATACTCAAAGCCAGAGCATAAGCACCGGCAGCGACAGGACTGGCCATCGAGGTTCCACTCAGAGCCTTGTAGCCACCACCCATGTAGGTGGAAACGTCCTGATCACCAGGAGCTGCGATATCAACCGTGGCACCGCGATTCGAGAAGCCAGCAAGAGCATCACGAGCATCGGTGGCGGCGACTGAGATCACGTTGTCATACGAGGCCGGGTAACTGTAAGCGTAACCACGACCCGAGTTCACACCCAAACGGAGACTTTCGTTACCAGCGGCAGCGAAGACGATCACGCCTTTGCTGGCCAGATCCGAATAGAGAGCACTGGGGTGCGAGTTTTTCGGTTGAGCCAGGAAGTTATTACCACCCAAAGACAGGTTGATAATATCCGCACCCTGAGCCGCAGCCCACTGAACACCGCGGTCGATTTCGATCGACGAACCACGGCCACTGGCGTCCATAACACGAACGGGTATGATTTTCACGTTAGCACAGGAGGCAACACCGACGACGCCGATGTTATTGTTACTCGCCGCACCGACCAGACCAGCCACGTGGGTTCCGTGACCATTCTGATCATCCCAGTTGCCATCAGGACGGCCGCTGGCGCCTTTGCCAACAAAGCTGGCCCCAACAATCTGGCCATTGGCGTCACGCAGGAACTGACTCTGCAAATCCGCGTGATCTTTATCCACACCTGAGTCAACGACGGCGACGATCACCTGCTGACCTAGTTTGCCACCCAAAAGATCACAGGCCTGATCACGCTTGATTTTATCAAGGTGATACTGACGTTCTTTATAGGGATCATTTTCAGTTTGAGCCAATTGGATCGAAGCTTCGGCTTCCACGTCCTTGATGTGGCTCAAGGTTTGAAGTTTTCGCAGGGTGTCGGCCACTTGATCTTCGCTCTGCTCGCAGCCCGTCAGCTTAAGCTGGTAGGTTGATGCGAGATCTGCGGAGATAGCTCCTGGTTCCCAGGACAAGGCTTGAAGTCCGCCGAATCCACAACCGAGTTCTTCGGCTACAGTTTTGGCTTCAGCGCTGATGGCATTCAAGGACTCTTCTTCATTGGCTTCCGCAGCAACCGTCAGCTTATAACTGCCGGGAACAACGTTAGCGGGAACACCATGGCGCAAATTTTCCAGTTTGGTCGAGGGTTGGCAGGCATAAATACTGGATAGACTGACCAGGGCTAGGGCCATGTGCATCCATGGCTGGAGACGGCTACGGGAAATTGGTCGCATGTTCTTCAACTTCATATCAACTCCGTTTCAACTACAACAACAATGTCAACAGGTGCACCGGTTCACTGGGCTCCTTCTATCCCACGCTTTGACTGGCCCAGTGACCAAGATTTCAGTAAGTGCAGGTGGTTTCCCGCAATTTTGGGTTTTTGACCAGGTTTTTTCAAAAAAGCCCAAGGATTCGGCTAGCCATTGCTCAGGCTTTCTTTTCCCACCTATAATGGTGAGAATGCCCGCATAACTTTCTCCGATTGGACCCCAATGATCGCGACCCGCCTTATTCTTATGGCCTTGAGCCTATGCAGCGCCCCTTCCTGGGCCGGCGTGGCTGTGGACCTGAGTTTCGGGCAAAGCATCAGCGGCAGCATAAACGTGGGCAAGAGCCATCCGCTGCAGCAGCAGAGCTTTGCCCTGGGTGTCGACTATGTGGGTAATTTAAGCCGTGGACTTCTCGGAACCGGCAATGAACGTTTCAGCCTCGGTCTTGGGATGTACACGGCTCAGGTCAGCTACGATGCGGGCGGCATCAAAAACAGTGGCGGCAACTTTTTTCTGACCGCGCGAACGGGCTGGATGACTTTGGTGGCGAGTAAAAACTGGCTCGTGCAGCTGACCCCTGAATTCATTTTGTTTTCCAAAATGAGTACGGCGTCCTACTCGCAGACGACGATCGATGGCGATAACTTTCAGTCGGCCTCGTTATCGACGTTCAGTGGCAATGGTTCGATTCGTCTGCCAGTTTATGTGGGAAAAAAAATAAACTGGAAGCTCGGCCGGGCGGATCTTTTTGTGGGTGGATCCTTCAGCACGCTGATGCAAAGTTTTTCCAAGCGCAATGACACGGTCGTGGCCACCTCCCCTTCCACAGGCAAGGTCAATAGCCTCGAAAAGAACAGTGCCGGGAGCTATCAGCTCCAGGCCTTCTCGATTGCATTTCATTTAACATTTGTGATGATGTGACTCAGGGCGGAAAGTTCGTTGCCTTGGTCACGGAGCTGCCATCTTTCATCGTGTAGACAACGGTGGCCGCTGGTGCGTTCGGTGCGCACTTATAGGAGGCGGCAAAGGCTACTTGATTATAAGGTTCGGCACAGCCTGTCAGAGTCAAATGACTCAGCTGATTGATCTCCGACGCCACGATTTTGTATGGTGTATCCGTGCCGATCTGAATCAGCACATACGGCTTCAGGTACACAGAGGTGTACCGGAAACTGGTGACGGCACCATTGATGCGATACTGGACACGAACCCAGCGCGTCCCATCAGCTGGTTGCAACGTGACATCAAGTTCAGGCTTGTACGCAATCCACTGAAACGTGTTGTCATCGTCCAGGATATCGCCGTGGACATACATTTCAACCTGGTCATCGGCAAAGCCGTCAACCCAAGGCAGTACGGTTACCTGATTGCTATCCGACCAGGCTTTGTCATCTTTGATCCGAATCCCCTCACCGATATAATTGGGATCCGAAGTCACCTTAATATCCTGACGCAGGCAGTAGTTTTCAGCTTCATCACGGATTTGAACCGTCAAGTTTTTGACGCCAGCACCAGACGTCATTTTAATGGGGACGCGTGTACCGGTGTTGACGAATTCATGGAATACATTAGGATCGCTTACGTCACCAAACACCCGGTAGAAAACCGGGCCATCATTTTCCGCATAAACCATCACTTCAAAATATCGATTCTGTGATCCGGTGCCTCGCACTTCCACACGACAGTTGGTAGGTGCTGTGGATTTTTTCCGGATTTGAATTGTTTTCAGGTCTGTTTCATTTTTGAAATCGTTGCGCAACTTGACCCGTATGGTTTTCATTCCATCATCTTCGGTCAGATGAATGGGGACCTTACTGAATTCAGGAATGGTGCGCCAGGATCCTTTGGGGCTTTCTTCGATGGAGAGGTCGCCCTCAATCCATATTTCATTGGTCAGGGGGTCGCGACTTTCAGAAACCAGCAGGACCACGCGGGAATCATTGGTAGCGTGGCTGGCAAAACCAATAATCGGGTTGTCAGGTGATTCCAGGCTGAAGGACCACTTCACAGCATCCTGCAAGAGCGGCGTTCCGTCGGATTTGAAAAATTGAATATTCACGACGTAATCGCCAACTTCGACATATTGCAGTTTGGTGCGGGTTTTAACCGGGACTTCGGTATCCAAAGGAATATCTGCTGTAAAGCCACGACCGCTCAGCTTGAACGACAGCTGCTCAACGCCTGAGCCTTCGATCACGAGTGTGTTTTCAATCTGGGATGTGAACTTGGATTCCACATAGTAGCGGAACTGGGGAATGGCGGAAACATCGATCTTATTGTTGCCGCAGGAGGCTAACAATAATGCTAAGGTCGCTGTGATCCATGTTTGAAAAGCCCGCACAAATTACCTCGTCTGATGGCGGCGAGCCGGGGAAGGTTGACCAAGGTCAGCTTTCACCGGCTCGCCTTCGAGTAACTATCGATTAAGGATAGGTCAGAGTCGAAACATCAACGTTGAAGTAGCGGTAGGAAGCGCCACCCGATTGCACAACCAGAAGCATGTTGGGCTTAAGGTGCATCTGTGCAGGACCAGTCAAAGTTTGGGTGTTAAAGCCACCTTTGAGCGCTCCTGTTGTACCGACTGGAAACTGGTCAACTGCAGCAACTGTTGTACTGGCACCAGCAAACAACGCGTTGGCCTGGGTTTGAGTCAAAGTTCCACCGAAGGTATCTTCAACCAGGACGTACTTGAGCGTGGTCATCAGGTTATTACCGCAGGAATAAGCAGGGTTGGTACCGGTAATGTTGGTGAGACATTCCACTTTAAAGGTGAACTGACCCGCACCACCAGCCGCCATACCCGTCATGGTCACGCCTACGATATCAACCGAGGCGGCATCCACACCGCTGACACTCAGAGCATGAGAGTCACCTACGACTGTCTTGGCGATAGTTTCGTCCGTACCAGCGACCAACTGCGAGAAGGTATAGGACACAGCTTCTGTTCCACTGATCGGGTCACCCAGCTGAGACGTTACGGTCACTGTGAACTTGTTACTGGCATTGCCTGACTCTTCAAAGGTTGCAATGTCACCCGATATCCACGTCGTGAAGGGGTCGCCACCAACACCTGCAACCGGAGCATAAGTGATACCGCTCAAGACGAAGGAATTCAGCTTGACCTTGCAGCCCTGATCGAATTTATAGACATCCACACTAGGGTTGGCTTGTGTGATACTGGCTACAGTCAAACCTGAGGCGCAGCCATCCAGTGACATCGCGTAGGAACTGGCTGCAGCGAGGTTAAAACCCGCGCCTCTCTCCGACACGTTCACACCAACAGTCACAGTCTCACGTCGCGTGGAGTCCGTCTCCGTCGAGGCGTCCTGATTATCCGCCACGCTTTGCAGTTTCGGTCCACAAGCAGCCAGACCCATCGATAAGCCTACCGCTACCAGACCCTGTACTACAGTAACTTTCATGGACGACTCCTATGATTTTGCACTTCGAATTCTTCGTTGCGTAAAGAATGAGTGTTTGCATTCCCCAGCTATTCATTTGAATCACTATTCGGTGCCAGCCCCCCAGTCTTTAAACAAACCACAAAGCTCCCCATAAAGGGCTGCGATCCCAGCCAGTTTTAGAGGTCAAAACAATTATTTCTTTTCGGCATGGAGGTAGGGTGAACAGGTTTTTGCACGGGTTCTTACGCGAAGGCAGATTGGGCCTTGAGGCAAAGGTCCGTGGTCTGGCTCCAGGCCTCATGAGCGGCCCTTCGAGGTGAATCGCCCGGCCCCACGACAAGAGGCTCCAGGCAAACCACAACCTCGATGGAAATGGCCTGCAAGGCTTTGAAGAGATGGGGTAAAAGAGCGTCATCGTCGATCCAGGCCTGCACGCCCTGCTCGGCATAATGCAGTCCCGCGAGCCACAGTGGAACACCAGGGTCCCGAAGCACGGCTATGTTCCCGCGCCGCCACTGCAAAAACCGAGGTGCGGCCGCCGACGTGGTGGTGCCTTCGGGAAAAACGCAATAGGACAGATGGGGAACTGCCCGCTGCAGCAGGCGAAGACTTCGCCAGCGTGACGTCACACATTCCCGGCGGACATAGATCGTATTGCAAAGGCTGACCACAGGACCCAGAATCGGCCAGCTCGCTATGCTGTCTTTCGCCATAAACCCCACGGGAAAAAGCGAACCCAGGACTAGAATATCCCAATACGAGACGTGATGGCTTAAGAGCAAAAAACTTTGACCTAGCTCGGGCCGCGGGCCTTGCAGATGGATTCTTAAACCGCACACCCGGGCCATGGCCTTCAGATGACCCTGCATCATCTGGGCGATGATTTTCATCCGGCGTGGTGTCGCACGACGCATGATCAGGCGAACCCAACTCACCGTCAGTAAAAGGCTCAAGATCACGAACAAAAGGAGCAGCATACGCCGGATCGAGCGAAGAGTTTTCCGCATAAAACCTCACATGGATACCCCCTAGCTTAATCATGACGTCAGGCTGCGTCATGCAATTTATCGACTCTTTACTGAGAATTTAATACAGGGGCCTAAGCCTTTCGTATGATGTCAGCATGAGAAGAAAAATTCCTCGTCACCAGGAGTGGACGATGCAAACCGATCACGCTTTCGCCCCTATTTGGACTTGCGACGCCTTGGGATTGGACATCGAGTTACCTTCCAGCTGGAAAGCCAAGGTCCCTATCCATCTGGAACAGGCCCGCTACATCATTAAAACAGCCGACAGTGCCGAGGAATTCCGCCAGGTCATCGATCTGCGGTCCGCAGTATTCATCGAAGAATTTGCCGGCAAAACCGGATCACGACGCATGGATCTGGAAGCCCGGGATCAGGCGGCTGACTTCTTAATCATCCAGGATCGCGATACACGCGAAGTCCTGGCCAGCTATCGCTTGCTTTGCTCGGACTTTACCGACGACTTTTACTCCTGCAGCGAATTCATGATCGATAGTTTCCTGCAGTCTGACGGTAAAAAGCTGGAACTGAGTCGCGCCTGCGTCCGCCCGGATAAACGCAGCAAGGGTATTTTCGTTCACCTGCTCTGGCGAGGCCTGGCTGCCTATAGCGCGGCGGTCGGCAGCCGCTACCTCTTCGGCTGTTCCAGTGTCCAAAGCCTGGATCTGCGGCATCTGGTCCAGGTTTATCAGTATCTGCATCAGAGCGGGTGCCTGGACGACCGTTTTCCCGTTCAACCCATATCTGGCTATTCCATTATTGATAAGGAGGGACTGCTGGCTCTGGTTATGAAATCAGTATCCTCCCTGGGTGAAAGCCTATTGCCCCCGATCCTGGCTGGCTATCTGAAAGCTGGTGCCAGGATTTATGGAGCTCCTGCTTTCGATCAGGATTTTCAATGCCTCGACCTTTTCACGGTTTTGGATTTTGACCGCTTATCGGAAGCCCATGGCCGGAAATATATGCGCTCCTGACACCATGAGGCCCAACGTTGGACTATCCTGACTTTCCGGAAATGCAGGAACTCATGATCTGCGCTGACAGCATCTCACCGGTGGGTGAGGTGCGGGAAGAAGCGTTGGTCCGGTATCGGCATCAGGATTTTCCCATTCTGAGTTTTCGCTTTGGTTCGACCGACCCCTCGGCCCCTACTCTACTTTTTGTTGCCGGCGTGCACGGCCTGGAAAAGATTGGAACCCATGTCGTCACGTCTTTTCTTAAGTCTTTCATTCGTCTCGCCCAGTGGGACCACACACTGATTCACTTGCTCGAGACCTGTCGCATTCTGTTTTATCCCCTGGTCAATCCCATCGGCATGCTGTTAAACAGTCGCGCCAATGGCCATGGCGTGGATCTGATGCGCAATGCTCCCATTGATGCCGAAGAGAGAACCCTGCCTTTAGTTGGAGGCCATCGCATCGGCAATTGGTTGCCCTGGTACCGCGGTGAGTTGGACAGGCCCATGGAGTTGGAGGCTATGACACTCTGCGATTTTGTGCGCCGGGAGGTATTCCCCTCTCGCACCTCTTTGATCTTGGATGTGCATTCGGGTTTTGGGCTGGTCGATCGGGTCTGGTTCCCTTATGCCTCGTCCCACCGCTATTATCCCAATGCTCCAAGGATTCTGGCCCTGAAAAAACTTTTGGATCAGAGCTATCCGCATCATGTTTACATCATCGAGCCTCAGCATCACGCGTATACCACGCATGGTGACCTCTGGGATTATTTGAGCCTTGAGCATCAGGCTGCGCATTTGCCTGGAACCATGATCCCTCTCACTATGGAAATGGGGTCCTGGCATTGGGTCAAGAAAAACCCAAAGCAGCTCTTCAGCAGTTTCGGTATTTTCAATCCTGTTCTCCCCCATCGCATCAAGCGGGCTGAACGCCGACATTTTTTCCTGTTCGATTTTTTAGTCAAGGCCATCGCTTCGGGGGACCGCTGGGCGGAACTTCAGGGCCAAAAACAAATTTTTCTGGAAAAAAAATCGCGGCAGCTTTGGTATTCTCCACAACGCTGATCGAAAAGTAAGGACAGTCGAAAGATCCATAAACTCGCCTGCCTTGATAAAGATGCTTTAAATTCCATTGAATTCCTTTCAAGAGGGACGCCCCATACTCCGAGTGCGCAAGCAACCTGAGTCTGTGGGAGATGAATGATGTTAAAAAGAGCTCTCGGGCTTTTGATCGGTCTCTGTATTCACATGCCGATCGCCCAAAGCCAAACCGATCGATTGAGTTTTCCAATTCATATGAATATGAATCCGAACACCCAGGACCTGGACCTTCTGGCGAACAAGGCCCGAATCTGGGATGGGCAGCAGATGCTGACGGCGAACCTGGATTTTCGAAGCGTTCGCTGCGAACTGCGTGAGCCTCGTCTCAAGTGCTTTGGCAACGTTTACATGAATGCCGTTGATCTGCCGGAATCCACTGGAACGTGGATGCTGACCTTCGATTGGAACCTCAATGATCTGCATGATGCCAACGAACCTTTGGTGCGAGCGCAATCCAATCATGCAACCACACGCGCTCGGGCCCTGTCCATGGCGGCTGTGCAAGGGGCGACTGTGGTTTATACCGAACCGGATTGCAGCTGTCGCAATCAGACGCCGTCCTGCCTGGAAAAGCAGACCTGGCAGGTTTTGATTCGGGAGAAATCATCTGGCACGCTGGTGTGGGGACCAGAAACACAATCAACCGTATTGGACGCGAGCTGTCAGGCCGTTCTCCTCCTGGGTCGTGACACGGCATTGGATCCAGCTGTGACTCAGCGTGATGCTGCAGAGTTGCAACTGAATCTTGTTGGTGCCAATCAAATGGAACAGCGTTTGGATTTTTATTGGCTCAGCATCAAAGGCAAGGACGGTGAACGCGGACCGCAAGGACCGCGCGGAGACAACGGTTCCACGGGACCATCGGGTCCTCAAGGAACACGAGGCGATGTTGGACCCATCGGGCCTCAGGGCCTTATGGGACCCAAGGGCGAAGGGGGTGGTGAAGGACCACGAGGTGATGTCGGACCCATTGGACCATCCGGACCCGTCGGGCCGCGTGGTGAAGCCGGCCCTCTCGGTCCCCGCGGAGCCTTAGGACCCCAGGGTCCTCAAGGTGAACTTGGTGACGAGGGACCCGCCGGACCTCAGGGTCCCCAGGGCATCAAAGGTGAGAAAGGCGATTTGGGATTAACAGGGCCGCAAGGTTTGAAAGGTGATAAAGGCGAAACCGGTGTGAGTGGCCCGATCGGTCCGCTTGGTCCCAAAGGCGATACAGGCGACATCGGACCGTTGGGACCTCAGGGTCTGAAGGGAGAACAAGGCGACGTTGGACCCCTCGGACCTGCGGGACCTCAAGGCAGTATCGGACCGCGCGGCGAGTCTGGGCCCAAAGGAGATGTCGGACCTGCGGGACCTGCTGGACCGCAAGGTGAAAAAGGTGATGCAGGTTCCACGGGACCTCAGGGTGAAAAAGGTGACATCGGATCAATCGGGCCCGAGGGTGCGAAAGGTGATGCAGGTCCCGCTGGGCCGCAAGGTGAAAAAGGTGAAATCGGACTCATCGGTCCTGCTGGACCGCAAGGCATGAAAGGCGATGCCGGACCCACAGGAGCGCAAGGTGAAAAAGGCGAGATCGGACTCATCGGTCCTGCTGGACCGCAAGGCATGAAAGGCGACGCGGGACCAGCCGGTCCTCAAGGCGACATGGGATCCGAAGGACCGATGGGACCGTCTGGTCCTCAGGGTTTGAAAGGTGATGCAGGTCCCATTGGACCGCAAGGTGACAAAGGAGACATTGGTTTGATAGGGCCTGCTGGACCGCAAGGCATGAAAGGCGATGCTGGTCCAGTTGGACCTCAAGGCGACATGGGATCCGAAGGGCCGATAGGACCGGCTGGTCCTCAGGGTTTGAAAGGTGATGCAGGTCCTGCTGGGCCGCAAGGCGAAAAAGGTGACATTGGTTTGCTAGGGCCTGCTGGCCCGCAAGGCATGAAAGGCGATGCTGGTCCAGTTGGACCTCAAGGCGACATGGGATCCGAAGGACCGATAGGACCGGCTGGTCCGCAGGGTTTGAAAGGTGATGCAGGTCCGATTGGGCCGCAAGGTAACGTTGGGCCTGAAGGACCGATGGGACCGGCTGGTCCGCAGGGTTTGGCAGGTCCTCTTGGACCCAAGGGCGAACAAGGTGATCCAGGCGTTATCGGACCGGCAGGGCCGGTGGGACCGGCAGGACCAAAAGGTGAAACTGGTCCTGCAGGAATTCAGGGCGAAAAAGGCGATTTTGGTCCGACCGGACCACAAGGTCTTCAAGGCATTCGCGGTGAAACAGGAGCAACCGGTCTCGCAGGAATTCAGGGCGAAAAAGGTGACAAAGGCGATCCTGGTGTGGGAGGTCCGCGCGGGATCCCAGGTGAATCAGGAGCCACAGGTGCCACGGGCCCACAAGGCGAGCAGGGTCCTGTAGGTCCTCAGGGCGTGCTGGGTCCCCTTGGTCCGCAAGGCCCTCAAGGCGAAATTGGACCTGCCGGGCCCCAAGGAGTCCAAGGTGAAACAGGCGAAAAAGGTCCCATTGGACCCATCGGCTTAACCGGACCGCAAGGACCCAAAGGTGACGCTGGACCTATAGGACCCCAGGGACTAAAGGGTGAAACAGGCTCCACCGGACCACAAGGCTCCCAAGGTGATGCCGGTCCGGTTGGACCTCAAGGTCCTCAGGGCATTCGCGGTGAATCAGGGGCAACAGGAGCAGTCGGTCCTGCAGGTGCGCAAGGTCCCAAAGGCGATACTGGCGAGGAAGGTCTGCGCGGGCCCAAGGGTGAAACCGGTGATACAGGGCTAACAGGCCCCGCGGGACCCCAGGGTGTTGCCGGTCCCATCGGTCCCCAAGGAACGAAAGGTGAAACCGGAGCGACAGGGGCTCAAGGTCTTCAAGGCGAAGTCGGTCCCACTGGGCCGCAAGGTCCAAAAGGTGAAACCGGAGCGCAGGGCTTGCAAGGCCTCAAAGGCGATACAGGCGATACAGGCGATAAGGGCGACGCTGGGCCTATTGGTCCCCAGGGCATAAAGGGTGAAACCGGAGCGCAGGGTTTACAAGGTCCCCAAGGTGATAAAGGCGATGCCGGACCCACAGGAGCGCAAGGTACGAAAGGCGAAACTGGAGCGCAGGGTTTACAAGGTCCCCAAGGTGATAAAGGCGATGCCGGCCCTACAGGAGCCCAGGGATCGCAGGGACTCAAAGGTGAAACTGGAGCCACGGGAGCCACCGGGCCGCAAGGTTCCACTGGACCTGCCGGACCTGATGGTCCGCGCGGTGTTAAAGGCGAATCCGGGGCGAAAGGTGATGAAGGCGATAAGGGCGACTCCGGCCCCATCGGTCCTGAAGGTCCGGTCGGACCCCGCGGACCCAAAGGCGAAACAGGCTCCACGCCTGACCTTTCCGCCATCATGCAACGACTCAATGCATTGGAACAGGCTGTTGGCATAACGCCCTAACTTCCAAAAATCGCTCCGGGCCCTGGTCCGGAGCCGTTTTATTTCAGGGCCGCCAGCCACCGTCCAACGACTCTAATCTCACGACACCATTTCAAAATTCGAATTCGTTCCCAATCGTAAGAAGGATCGGCGCCCGACTCTTCGATAAAGTGTTCGGGCGCGAGTTCTGTCGGTCTGGAAATGTCGGGTGATAGCGTCTGATCATAGAGGGAGTCACATCATGAAAAAAGTTCTATTGATCGACGACGATCCGGTCTTTGCCTTGGTCGCGGAAAAAGCCTCCAAGGACTATGGGATTGAAATCGAATACGTTTCCAGCTTCAAAAAATTCAAGATCCATAAACTCGATGGCTATGACGGCTTTATGGTGGACTATGATCTGGGCGACGCCACCGGCGATGAAGTGCTGGCCTTTCTCAGTGCCAAAAAAATCGACCGCCCCGTGGCCATGATCAGCGCCACCAATCACGTCGACGATGCGGAGCCTTTAGTGGATGCCCGATCGTATACATTCATTAGTAAGTGGTTGGATACCGAGAGTTTTTTTCTGGAGCTGAAAAAAGTTCTCTAAGCGGAATGGCACAGGCCCCAGCTTTTCTCAATCCCTTGCTCTCAGGTTGAGAAAAGCCTACCATTTTCTATAGCTATTCCTATCCAACTGGAGTCCCGTTATGAGAGCTTTTGCATTCAGCTTTGTGTCTGTCACGCTTGTGAGTTTGGCATTAAATACGGCTTGTGGCAGTAAATCCGACGACTCGGACGAAGTCGCGGCCACGACCACGACATCAAGTTACACCTATACGGCCAACACCAAGGCCATTATCGACGCGAACTGCACCGCCTCTGGTTGCCATGCCGCAGGCAGCGTAAACAAGCCCATGACCACCCTGGCGGAAATCAAGGCTGTGACAGCTGCCAAGATGATTACACGCATCAAGGCTGATGACAGCACACGCATGCCTAAGAATAACACAACTTTCGAAACCAGCGACGCAGGCGTCATGCTCCTCGACTGGCTGGCCGGCGGCTCCGACCTGAAATAAGGCCTTGCGAGGATCTGGCCCTCGGACCAGATCCTGCCTCGTCCTACCAGCTTTCCACAGCCTGATGCGCCGTCACATAAATCATATTCACCACCTCATCCGTCGTCGCGCTGATTTGCAGGACGTTCGCCGGTTTGCGCATGCCATGCAGAATCGGTCCGATCAGCGAAGCCTGACCTATTTGCGCCATCATTTTATAGGAAATATTGGCTGAAGCCAGATCCGGGAAAATCAAAACATTGGCGTCACCAGTCAAACCACAGAAAGGAAATTCTCTTTCACGCAGCCCTGCATTCAACGCCACATCTGACTGCATTTCACCATCGATTTCCAGGTCGGGTCGCAGCTTCCGGACAATCCGCACGGCCTCGGCAACCTTGGTCGCTTCCGGGGAACGGCTCGTTCCAAAGCTCGAAAAACTCAACATGGCAATGCGAATGGGATCCTTGGTATAGCGTTCCGCAACCGCAACCGTGCTCAACGCAATTTCAGCCAGCTTCTCGGCATTGGGATTTTCATTCACAGTACAGTCAGCAAAGAAAAACTGCCGGTCCCGCTGCATCACCATGTATATCCCGGCCAGTGTTTGCTCATCATGGACACCGATCACTTCCAAAAGTGGTCGAATCGAGGGACCATAGGGTTCCACCACACCGGACACGACGCCGTCCGCGTCTCCATTTTGTAGCATCATGGCCGCAAAGTAATTGTAGTTATGCAGCAGCTGGCGGGCTCCACTCAGCGATACACCCTTGCGTTGCCGATCCTTGAACAGCCGCGCGGCATACTCATCAAATTTATTCGAGTGCACCGGCGCAATGATATCCACTTTATCCTTGAAGTTCAAAAGCCCAAACTTCTCGGCATTGATGAGAATCCGCTCGGGATTACCGATCAGGGAAATATCCACATCCCCTTCGTCCACCACCTGCGCGGCAGCACGCAGAATCCGCCGATCATAGGAGTTGGGAATCACAATTCGCGCCTTGCGCTGATTCTTTTTATGAACGACATGAATCTCACGCTGAATCAAGCGCATCATGCTCTGGGTAGGACCAAGGATATGTTCAATTTGTTCTGTATAACGGGCAATATCAATCGGCCGACGGGCCACGCCTGAATCCATGGCAGCTTTGGCGACAGCAGGCGCGACGTGAAAGAGCACACGAGGGTCAACCGGTTTGGGAATCAGATAGTCTCGACCAAACTGATAGACTTCACCATCCTTATACGCTTTCATGACAGCATCAGGCACACTTTCACGGGCCAACGCCGCAATCGCCCGCACGGCGGCCAGCTTCATCTCCTCATTGATCACACGAGCGCGCACATCGAGGGCACCGCGGAAAATAAAGGGGAAGCCTAGAACGTTATTCACCTGATTGGGATAATCGGAACGTCCCGTCGCAACAATGGCATCGGGCCTTTCTGCACGCGCCACATCTGGCCTAATTTCCGGCTCGGGATTGGCCAGGGCAAAGATAATCGGATTCACGGCCATCTTGCGAATCATCTCGGGACTCAGAGCTCTGGCCACCGACACACCAACGAAGGCATCCGCCCCATCCAAAGCTTCAGCTAAAGTTCGCAAAGACGTGTCGTGAGCAAAACGTTCCTTATACTCATTCAGATCCTTGCGACCGCGATGCACAACACCCTTGCTATCGCAGAGCACCAGATTTTTGGCTTTCACACCCAGCGACAAAAATAGATTGGCGCAGGCAATCGCGGCCGCTCCAGCACCGGAAAACACCACCTTCACGTTCTCAATTTTCTTTTCCGCCACTTCCAGCGCATTCAAAAATGCAGCCGCAGCAATGATGGCTGTCCCATGCTGATCATCATGAAAAACCGGTATATTCATCTGCTCACGCAGTTTTTCCTCAATGTAAAAACACTCAGGTGCCTTGATGTCTTCCAGGTTAATACCACCAAAGGTCGGCTCCAAAGCCTTCACGCAGGCGATAAATTGATCGGGATCTTTGGCATTCACCTCGATATCAAAGACATCGATGTCGGCAAATTTTTTGAAAAGCATGGCCTTGCCTTCCATCACCGGTTTGGCTGCGTAAGGACCGATATCACCCAGCCCGAGGACGGCGGTTCCGTTGGAAATGACGCCGACCAGATTGCCTCGACCCGTATAAATAAACGAGTCCTCTTCATTTTTCTCAATCTCCAGACACGGGACCGCGACGCCGGGAGAATACGCCAGAGTCAGGTCCCTCTGCGTGGATGCGGGCTTTTTAATACCAGTGAATATCTTGCCCGCAGGAGATCGGCGATGGTATTCCAGCGCGTCCTCTTCCATGGTTTTCGGAATTTCCTTGTCGCCTGCATCTTTATTGTTTTGTTGACTCATAGCCTTTTTATTCCTTCAAGCTGGAGCTTTTGAGCGTTCATGCTATCGCTCGCACTGCAGGCTGTCAAACCCGATACTGTTCGCGTTTTGTTCACTATGTAAATTCTGCATTTCGGGTTGATTTTCCATCCTGGCCTCGCTAATTAGAAAGGAGGGAACCATCCCGACATTCAAATTCCGGAAGACACGCACTTCGCCCACGCCTTCTTTCGGGACCTTCACGACCTTCCATGGAGATATCTTATGCAAGCACTTATCGTGCTCGGCCTTGCGTTATCGTTTTCTGCGTTTGGCGCAGTCCAGGTCGAGTGGAATGCCCCTTTAGCGGATTGCACTCCCGTTGACCTCGCCGTGGATCCCGAAGGGCAGAGTTACGTCACCTGTCAGCAGCCCTATGGCGAAGCCGCGGTGGTCTATCGCTACGCAAGCAATGGACGCCTGACCGGCACCCGATCCTTGCCTGCCTTGGACAAGGGAAGTCTGATGCCGCGCGATCTCCTCTTGCACGAGGGAATTCTTTATCTCAGCCAGACTCTCCAGACCGACGACGCCACACATTCCCAACTGATCGCTCTTGAGCCCGCATCTCTGCAGATTTTATGGCAGGACGAAGGGTCGCATTTCGTAGGCCTCAATCTGGTGGCCTTGCCTCATGGAGGGATTTGGTGGCTTGGGGTGAATGATGCACGCGATGCCGATATTCTCGCGTCGCGTTACACCAGCTCGGGCACACGGGCGGCGTCCTTTCGCTATGACAGCGGTGTCCATGATAGCCTTGGCTTTGATCGCCGCAGTGGGGCTGCTGGTCCGGACTCCAGTCTTTATATTGGCGGCTTCTCCGAGGTTCTGCGGGTGGCGGACGATGGGACTCTGCTCTGGAAAAAGGATTTCCCCACCACAGCGATTGCCAGCCGCTTGGATGGTGAATTGATCGCGACCAACCTGCGCGCACCGCTGGGCAGCACCGCACGCTTTGATGAAGACGGGAAACTCATCTGGCAGGTGGATCAGGGGGCTTCGGCCTTAACGCTGGCCCCGGATCAAACCATCTGGATGGCCGGCACCAAAGTCGTCGGTCAAACCGCAGATTGGGATGTGAGGCTGCTCCAGCTGAGTGAAAACGGAGCCGTGCAGGCACGGGATGACTATGTCGGTCCCTTTCAGGATCGCGCGGTTGATATAGCAACCGATGCGGCGGGCAATGCTTATGTGTTGGCGTCGAGTTATGTGAAATCAGGCTGGCTTGGGACCGTCGATCGTTATCTTATATTAAAATATGATCGCGCGGGTGCCCGCCTATGGAGTCATTTGTATGGTGCTGTCGGTTTACCGGAGGCCTTGCACGTGACAGCAGAAGGTGGCGTCTATGCTGTGGGTCGTGACGGAATGATCCTGCTGCGGGACTAGCCGATTAACGTCCGCTGCGTCTGACGATGAACATCACAAAAGGCAGGGGATAGAGCAAAAGAAAGAGATTGGGCAGCCACCAGATCCACGAAAAATCGTTACGCAGCGTCCAAAAACTTAGTGCCTGCAGTCCGGCGCAAAACGAGAATGTGAGCGAAACCAGGGCCATGGGTAAGGCCTTGCCCGACCGCCTGGCAGCCAGATAAAGGCTGAGCAATCCGGTGACGGCAATCAGCACGTCCAGGATCAGGAACGACCAGCTCCAATCCATCAGCATAGGCTGTTCGTGATCCTTGAAGAGCCAGGACCGCGGAATTTGCTGAAATGCAGCCAGGACCCAATACACGATAAAACCAATATCGACGACCAGAAAGCAGGCCCGAAGCCCCGACGGCAACAGATCAGGAGCTGAAAACATGCGCTGCTTTGGTCGGCCCATGTTGGGGTCCCCCCTGGCGAATGCCCGCTTGATTGCGAGCCCTTACTTGAATGTACTCTTTCCATACTAGGATACTTGGATGCCAGGATCACCAGGAAATTGCTGCACCTGCTCAAATACCGTTCGGCTCCAGAGCCTGAAATGAGCGAGTCAGCCCCGTTTTTTGCTTCGCGAAAGCACAAAATCAGGCGCGACGTCGCGCTTTGGACACAAAGTTGTGACAGCGAAGGTTTCTTCGCCCTAAGCCGATGGCCTGGTAGGAACCTTCGTCATGATTCTGACGCTGCGGTTGCACGTCTTATGGTGAACATTTAAGCAGTGCCCCAGCAAAGCCTTGCCTGAGCCCACAGCTCCTCACTACAAACTAATATGCATCGCCTTCACAAAATAATTGTTTGGCCGAATCTGATGCCCTACGATGCCTTTTATCAACCGAACCTTTGATCAAAGAGCCGACGCATGCCCAGATTGGAAAGCCCACGCCTGATTCTCGACGAAGTCACGGCCCATGACGTTGAAGCCATTCATCGTTATGCGTCAGACCCTGAAGTGGTGCGCTATCAAACTTGGGGACCGAACACCTTGCTCCAAACCGAAGAGTTTGTTCAGCAGGTCCTGCGCTGGCAGCATGACAAACCGCGCCGGTTCATTGTCCTTGCCATTCGCAAAAAAAATCAGCCACGCATGCTCGGAGCTGTTTCATTGGAAATCGATGATCAGCTCCCTTCCGCGGCCTTCGGTTTTTCCCTGGCCCGTGATGCATGGGGTCAGGGCTTTGCCACGGAAGCTGGGCAAACACTGATTATGCATATTGAAGAACGCATGCCTCTGACGCGCCTCACGGCATCCTGTGATCGGCGTAATATCGCCTCACAGTCTGTCTTGCGAAAATGCGGATTCAAGTCCATAGGTCTGATCCATCAGCATATGATGCTGCGTGATGGTCTTCGCGATACTCTGCTATTCGAGCTGCCTCTGCGTGCGGCTGCTGCTTCTCCTTGATGCCAACCCGGACATTTGTTAAAGCTGCAGCTGGCCTGATGCGTTCAGGCCTGGCTCATCTGCGCATAAGGAGTCCCCATGCTAGCCCGATACCCCAGGCTGCCCCTGTCAGCCGCCATGGTTCTCGCCCTCGGTTGCACATCCGTTCCGAACACGTCCGAAACGGGCGGTTCATCCCGCTCCAAAGTGAGCCCTCCGCCCGTCACCAAAGTCCAGCCGGTGATCGATCGTCATCATGAAGTGGACGTCACCGATCCCTATCGTTGGCTCGAATCAGGCCAGGACAAAAACGTTCAGGAATTTATCAAACAACAAAACGAATACGCGCGAACGTATCTTGATGCTCTCGAGAGTCGCGAGAGCCTGCGTCAGCAATTGAATGAAATCCTGGGTGCCAGCTCCATCAGCTATCGCAGTTTGCATGAAGTGCAAGGCCAACTCTTCGCTTTGAAGCAGCACCCTCCGAAGCAGCATCGTTTTCTCGTCACCTTGCCGGACGCAGGGCATCCTGAAAAGGAACGCGTTGTGATCGATCCGGATGCCCTCGAACCCAAGGGTAAGGTAGCTATCGATTGGTATCGTGTGTCTCCGAACGGACGCTATGTAGCGGCATCCTTATCCGTTGATGGCAGTGAAGCCGGCGATGTTTCGGTGTTCGAAGTGGCGACCGGCAAGCGGGTGTTTGAAGTCATTCCAGGCGTCAACGCGGGAACAGCCGGCGGTGATCTCGGTTGGGCTCCCGATAGCGGTGGTTTCTATTACACCCGTTATCCGCGCGGCGATGAACGCCCGGCTGCGGATAAGATGTTTTTTACTCAGCTGTACTTTCACAAACTAGGTACGCCGACGACCGCGGATCGTTTTGAGCTCGGCAAGGATTTTTCCCGCATCGCCGAGTTTTTTGTCGAAATTCATCCGTCCGGTCGTGTGATCGCCGCGGTTCAAAAAGGTGACGGCGGCGAGTTCCAACATTATCTGCGGTCTTTGGACGGCACCTGGAAGCAGCTTGCGGATTATCCCGATCGGATCGCTCAATTCTTTTTTGGCGAGCGCGATGATCTTTACTTCATTTCCCAAAAGGATGCACCACACGGCAAGGTCATGGCTGTGAGCCTGAAAGATCCCAGTCCTGCCAAAGCACGGGTGATTATTCCAGAAGGCAAGGATTCGATCGTTACGGATATCACCAGCGGTGAAGGCTTTTTGGTCCACAAGGGCCGGCTCTACGTCTCCTATCAAACCGGTGGTCCTTCTGAAATTCGCAGCTTTGATCTGGATGGAAAATCCAAGCCTGGCCCCAGGACTGCACCTGTGACTGGCGTGAATAATGTCGCGGGCCTGGCCAATGGCGATGTGCTGTTTGCTCAAAGATCCTATCTTGAGCCCACGGCGTATTATCACTATTCCATTCAAAAGAACAGCACCACCAAGACCCAGCTGCAGGAAAAAAGTCCGGTGGATCTTACCGGTGTGACGGTGATTCGCGAGATGGTGAAATCCAAGGATGGGACGATGATTCCCGTTAATATCATCCTGCCACCAGGCGTCAAGCCGGGGACACCCGTTCCTTTTGTCCTGAATGGGTATGGCGGCTTTAGCATCAGCATCGAACCTCAGTTTTTGGGCTCGCGCTCGGTGCTGCTCAAATCCGGCGTCGGCTATGCGATTGCCAACCTTCGGGGTGGCAGTGAGTTTGGTGAGACCTGGCATGCGCAGGGTTCGCTCACTAAAAAACAAAACGTCTTTGATGACTTTATTGCTGCGGGTGAATTCCTGGTTCAAGCCAAATACGCTTTGCCTGGAAAAGTTGCCATCATCGGTGGTTCGAATGGAGGCCTTCTGGTGGGAGCCGCGATCACCCAGAGACCCGAACTGTTTGCAGCCGCCGTTGCGTCGGTGGGGTATTTCGATATGATTCGAATTGAAAGTGAACCCAATGGTCAGTTCAATACCACCGAATATGGCACTATTGCCGATAAGCAGCAGTTTGAAGCTCTTTACGCGTATTCACCGTATCATCGGATCAAGGATGGAACCGCCTATCCGCCGATTTTGATGCAGGTGGGCGCCACCGATCAACGCGTCGCGCCCTGGCATTCGCGCAAAATGGTTGCCAGATTACAGGCAGCTTCGTCATCGGGCGCTCCCGCGCTTCTGTATACGCGCTTCGATGCCGGCCACGGGATGGGCAGTTCTGTAGCGCAACAGATCGATCAAAATCTCGATGCTTATTCCTTTATGCTCCGCTTTCTAAAAGCCAGCCATTAACAAAAGGGAGCGAGGTCATGGACCTCGCTCCTTTTCCGCAGTCCAATGACAATGAAAGTAAAATGACAAATCAGAAGCCATGCTGCTGGCTATTCACGCCACATCGCGATTTGGCCGCCGTGGAATCAGGCGGAACAGAGGCGTTATCCCGATTCCCTTCAGTTCAAAGCTGCCGGCCGCCACCCAGTCTTCATGCTCCAGGCTGTCACGGACAGTTTGCGAGATGAAGGTGGTGTCTGACTCGGCCGAACTTTCAATGCGTGAGGCAATATTAACGGTTGAACCAATTGCTGTGTACTCAGAACGCATATCATTGCCGAAGGTCCCGACGATAGCCGGCCCGGCGTGAATCCCAATACGCATCGCAAACGGTTCGACCTGCTCTTTGGCCCAACGTTCATTGAGACTCTGGAGGGCCTTATGCATCGCCATGGCACAGTCGCAGGCAAGTTCCGCCTGCTTGACAGGCGTCAGGGTCTGGGGCGCTCCAAAGAGCACCATAATCGCATCGCCAATGAATTTATCGATGGTACCCTGATGGGCATAAATAATTTGTGTCATTTCATCGAGAAATTCATTCAGAAGACGCGACATCTTCTTCGGTCCCATTTTCTCCGAAGCCGATGTAAAACCAACGATATCGGAAAACAGCACCGTGATATTCGTAGTCCTGGCCTGCTCATCGAGCTGAGTCCGCCCCGCAATGATTTCCTGCACCATATAAGGTGGAAGGAAACGCTGGAGAACCTTTTCGGTCAGGAAACGATTGAGTTCCATAACCTTGCGTTCGCTGCGCTTCAGGTCCATCAGGTTCTTGGCAAGGCTTTGCAGTTCGATGATATCGAATGGCTTGCCGAGATAAGCAGAAGCCCCTCGCTGAGTGGCCAGAAGGCGCGATTCCTCATCCGTCTTGGCGGTCAGAAGGATGGTCGGAATCGTGGCCAGCTGCGGGTCTTCATGGAGCGCTTCGATAAGTTCCGGACCCGTCATCCCAGGCATCATCCAATCTGTGACAATAAGATCAGGTTGAACCTTTCGGATCAACTCAAGACCGGACTGGCCGCTATCGGCTGTATGAACGGTAAAACCTTTCTGCTCCAGACCCCTCCTAATGAGCTGGCGCATATCCCGCAGATCATCACACACGACAATGTTCCCTTCCGATACCGTCGGCAGGACAGCGATCTGGGTCACTTCTTCCGCCGCATGGCTGCCCTCGAGATCAGCCAAATGCCAATCTCTTGGCTTGTCCCAATTGTTCGGAGACGAACCGTGGCTACGGAGCGTGGAATGCATCACAGCATCGAGCACGATTTTCTGCAGTTCCTTGATATCCACCGGCTTATAGAAGAGATGATCCACTTTCGAACGGTTGATCGCTTCGCCCAGGACAGCCGTGGATCGGTCGCCTGTTATGAGAAAGCGCTTGCTGTCAGGTTCGGTCTCCAGCACATGCTCGAGAAGGTGCCAGCCATGTTCCGTTCCAAGATTCGCATCGGCGAGCACCGCGCGAAAGCGGAATTGACGAAGCAGTACTTTCGCTTCCTTGACGGTTTGCACGCAGGCAATGCCACTGACCTGAGGCTGGTTATCAAAGGATCGCATGAGAGTCATGAGCACGACCGGGTCATCATCCACAATCAGAAGGTCTTTGACAGCACGCTGCGTTCCGAGGCCCCGAGGCAGAGTGGCCCGCTCCAGGGCCATCAAATCAATCTCATCCAACCCCTGGCGGCAGATATGAGTGTCACTCGGGTAGCGGGATGGATCTACGGGGCCGCTTGGAATGATGAAGATATGCGTTTGCGGCTGCAGGGCATGCAGGCTTTCAAGAGCAGCCGGAAGCTGTCCATCCCCATCAATGAAGGCAAAGATACGTTGTGAGCGGACCAGGTTCCGCGCCTCTTCAATGTCATCACAGATTTGAATGCGTTCAATACTGCTCGCTTCCCGCAATCGTTCCTGCAACTGCTGGCTGCGCTGCTGATTCTGGCTTAGAATGAGCACCTCGCACTCGTTTTGATCCAGCACGCAAGGAAGTTCAAACCAGAACGATGCTCCCTGGCCTTTGCTACTTTCCACACCGACGGTGCCCTGCATCTTACTCGAAAGTTCTTTGACAAGGGCCAGGCCGAGGCCACTGCCTTCATAACTCCGACGATCGGAGTTGTCGAGCTGGGAGAAGACTTTGAAGAGCTTTTGCTGGTCGTCTGGAGCCAAACCGGGGCCAGTATCGGTCACAATCACTCGATAGGACCAGAGCTTGTGTTCAAGGCAAACTGTAATTTTTCCGCCCTGGGGCGTATATTTCAGTGCGTTTGAGAGATAATTGAAAAGCATCTTTTCCAGGGCATCCGTCTGGCCCATCACCTGAACATCAGCAGCCGTCATGTTAAGGGCTTGAAATTCAATTCCCTTGGCCTGGCAGGCCGCCTGAAAGCTGGCCAGACAGGTGCGAACGAAGTCGCTGAGATTCACCAGGCCCAGTTCCATTTCATAGGCGCCCTGGCTGAGCTTTTGGAAATCAAGCAGCTGATTGACGAGACGCAGGAGGCGTCTCGCGTGGCGGTCGGCCGTTTGCAGTTCACTGTCCTGAGGCAGATCGTGGAGCTTCTCCTTGACGCTCGCAAGGATCAGCGTGAGCGGAGTGCGAAGCTCATGCGAGATATTTTGGAAGAAGTGGGTTTTCTCGCGATCGAGTTTCTTCAAAGCCTCATGGGCTTCTTCCAGGGCTTGTCTCTGCTCAGCTATCTGATCACGTTGCGTCTGAAGTTCTTCGGCACGCTTATGGGCACGCCGTTCCAAGGTACGGATCGCAGTTACATCACTCATGGTGACCAGAATTCGGTCGATCCGGCCGTCGCTGGGCGCGAGGGCACTCCAGCTGACTTCGTAATCCCTTAAGCCCATCCTGGGGGACGGGAGTGCGATTTCCTGAGGGAGCTGGAGCCGCGACGCGTCAAAGATTTCAATATCGCTGCCTATGGTCTGGCGCAAGGTCTCTTCGAAAATCCCGGATTTGGTATTGAGCCCATCAGGATTCAAAAGGGCTACACCGGGTTTGCCGAGGAGCTCCTCCTGACCGACAATGGTTTCAAGGTATCGGGAATAATCCTTGCCAACCAGCAGCGCCGATCCTTCAAGAGTCAAGATCCCGACAGGCACTGTTTCCAGAATACTTCGGATTTCCTTGGTCTGCGCGTAGACCCGATCTTCCAGAGTTCGGTTAAGTTCCTTGATCTGGTCGCGCTCGATGCGCAACTCTTCAGCCAATTGCCGTACAGCTGCTTCTGATGTCTCGGCCCGGAAAAAGGCCTTGGCGAACCTTCTTGCGAGAAGAATCGATTGGAAGAAGACAAAGCTCACCATCCCAACTGATCCGAGAGGATAAGATTGGAAAACGAAACGGCCGCTGTTTAGGACGACGTCGTGGATAACAGCGGCAAGGGAAATAAGAATCGCACTGAGGAAGATCCCAGCACCTTCCTCTTTGGCCCGTACAGCCTTGAGAACAGTATAAAAACATATGAACCCAAAGATCATGACGAGGACCTGCATCGCTATGGTTGCATCAACAAAAGTCCGCGCTTCGGTCGTCAAAACAAAACCATAAAATAGAAGCGATAGCCAGGCCACAATCTGCGTGACACGCTTTGGAAAGAAATTTGGGAAAAGGTGGTGAGTAAAAAGAGCTAAAAAGGCGATGCCTGGAATCCAGGTATTGAATATCTGGAGCTGAGGCGTAAACCCGATTCCGGGAAACACGATGACCGCTGTACGTCCGGACGCAGCCGACATATAAACAGCAGAGACGAGGCAAACGAGACCGAAATAGAGAGTAGACCGAGCCTGGGTTCGGAGTGCAAACAAACAGAAATGGTAGATTGACATAATTAGAAGACTGCCAATCAAAAGGGTATCGGTGAAGATTTCCCTCTCTCGTTGACTCTGAATGCCGGCAACGGTTCCTATCAGGGGAACGGCGGTTATTCCAGTCGTAAAAAATTCAAAACTTGCGGTTTGAACAACAATATCAAATTCAGCGTTTTGCGGGGTAAACGTTTTTCGCCCGTTCCGAACGCCCGGTTCATAATGTTTTGAATCATCGCTCGGCCCAACCCGACCTGAGGCCTCTATGAGCTTGCCATCGATATAGATTCGTGAAGCTGACCAAATCGCCGGCCAGCTCAGTGCAATTTCCCGGGGCTGATCGAGTTTCACATGCAGCCGGTAGGTGGCGTAGCCTTTCTTGGGATGATTGGAATGCCGATACCAGCCGCCTGGGACACCCAAAAGCTCCATGCCCTTGGGCTTATCGTTGACAAAGGCACCGGGTTCGAGCAACTGCTCCCAATAAAACTCCCATTCGCCGGCAAGGTTAATCACGGGGATTTTTTGAGGATCCCACGATGTCAGGTCCAGAACACCTTTCTCAACATGCACGTTCTGCACGTTCAGTGACCATGCCGCAGAACTGAAGAAGAGGGACATCATGGCCAGAAAAAGAAAGGCTGTTCTCATGCCAGTTTCTCCTCTTTCTTTTTCACAAAGCTGATCACAAAGGTCGTATGCTCGTCTTTCAAATCAAGACTGAGGTTAGCGCCCTGTTCCCGTACGAGCCTCTGTGACAATGACAGGCCGAGGCCTGTCCCTTGCTGACCCTTGGTTGAAAACCCACGGCGGAAAATCTGTTTGGCTATGGACTCGTCAATTTTTGGTCCACCATTGCGAATACGTAGCTCACAGGAATCACGGTGCTCTCGATAAGCTATTTCAATCCACCGCTTTTCCATGGGTTCCTTGGCCATGACATCGCAGGCATTCCCAAGCAGGTTAATCAGAACCTGCTGCAAAACCCCAGGAGCCATCGGCAGATCAAGGGGCGGAACGTCAGACCGAAGTTCAACACCAGACTTGCGAAAACGGGCCTGCATCAGCGTCTGGATGCTGGCAATGACTTCCCGCAGGATGGATTGGCCCTGGCTGTGCCCCATGCGTTCCAGGTCAAGGGCGGATAGGGCGAGATCACGGCCCCGATATAGCGCCAGCTGAAAGTCAATGAACTGGTCGCTCATGTCCAGCTGATCCTGCAAGGAGGCGAACGATTCTGCGGGGAGCTCGTGGATGGTCTTCCAAAGTTCGAGGGTCGTAGGGTCGTCGAGAGAGCTGAAGGCCAGAATCCTTGCGGCTCGACGGCGATTCTCACCGGGCCACCTTTGCTTCGCCTGCTGCTGCATCTGGTCGAAAGAGGCAAGACGGTTGGAGCCTCGGCGCGACATTTCAAAGGCTTTTTGCAAGGCCGCTACTGCAGGAACTGGCAAATCCGGACGTGACCAAAGCTCAGGAAATAGCTGAGCCAGCTCCTGAGGTTTTGCATGCGGGAGTTGAAAGATGTTTTTGAGCTCATGACTGAGATCCGTAAAAAGCGCTCCAAGCTCGCTCAGACGTTGACGGTGTTCTGAATCTAGAGCCTGGCGCTGAAGCTCCCTGCGTTCAATCGTATTGTAGACGCGCAGGCTCAATTCCCGGGGATCGAAGGGTTTGGACATGTATTCATCCGCGCCAAGGCCCAGACTGGCAATACGGTCCTGATCCGACGCTCTTGCGGTCAGGATAATAATAGGAAGGTCCTTGAGCCGGGGGGTGGATCGCACGGTGCGCAGGACATCCTCACCGGAAACCTCGGGCATCATAAGATCCAGGATCAGCAGGTCGGGAGCAGCTTCGTCCAGGCTCTGAAGTGCTTTTTTCCCACCATCCGCCAGCTCGATTTGATAGCCATCAAGACTCAGAATGTCTTGAATCACCTCAAGGTTGCTGGAATTGTCATCCACGACCAGCAGGCGGAATTGCGAGGCAAAATCATGAATCGCTGCCGAATGCCCGGCCGCGAGGCTATGAACGGCTCCACCATCCTCGTTGACTTCGCTGACTGTAATCGCACCGTCGTTGGCTTCCTCTGCTTGGGCCTGAATATCCCGGGAAAGTTCTGGCAGTTTGACAAAAAAGAGCGACCCCTTGTTCAAGGTGGATTCAACCTGAACGGTGCCCTGGCTCAGTTTCACCAGATCCCGTACCATGGCAAGCCCCAAGCCTGTTCCTTCATAGGAACGTCGCGCGTCCGATTGCGCCTGGCTGAACTCGTCAAAGATTTTAGTCTGGTTTTCAGGGGCAATCCCTATGCCTTGATCGCTGACGCGGATCAGAAGCTCGCCCTGCCGGTGCTCAATCACGAGACGGACCTGGTTGGGACGATCGGGGCTGCGAAATTTAAAGGCATTGCCCAGCAGGTTACGGATCATGGTCAATATTTTTTCCCTGTCACCATTCCATCGACGTGTCCCGGCAATATCATCGAGCTGCGAGGCATATTGGGTGCCGGGAAATTTCAACTGAAGTCCTTCAGCGAGGACATCGCAGTCTTTTTTAAGTTGAGCGAGGTCGATGACGTTCATGGTCAGGCGCAGGTCCCCGCGTTTGGACTTGGCCAGATCGAGGATGGTGTTAACTTGAAGTTTCAAGGATTCCGCGAGACGCCAGGCTTTGTCGATCTGAATGCGGGCCTTGTCAGGGACAGGACCATAGTGGCCGCCACGTACGAGGTCAAGAAAGCCAAGAATGCCGTTAAGAGGCGTCCGGAGCTCGTGCGACGTGTTGTGGAAGAAAACCGTACGGGCTTTTTCCTTTTCTATGATTTCATCGGATAAGATCTGCACCTGCCGGAAAGCTTGGGCAAACCGCATAGATAAGAGCGCTGATTGCCCCAGTATGAAAATAAGGATGCCATACATAGTGAGTGCTGGAGTATTGAGTTTCCCCATCATCAGGAACATATCGTTGACGGTGGCAATGCCGAAGACACCGATAATGCCGAGAAAAATTCGCGCTTCTGTCGGTTTCCGCCGGAGCGCCCGGACGACTGACACAAGAGTGTATCCTATCAATGAGACGCACATAAGCTGAAAAATCCCGAGAAATTTAATATACTGTGCCGGCACTGAAAATATAACGAGTGCTGAGAAAAACAAAGTTGCAATGGCAAAGAGATGGGCAAATTTTTTATTAACTTCGGCCGGGAAAATGTTGGCGACGAAGTAAAAGCAAGCGACGGACGTGCCCTGCCAGCCCAGATTGAAGAGAAGAATGCGATGGTTGTAATGCCAGGAGGGCAGTACGAGCTCTATAACTTCAGACTCATTGATTGCCGTTAAGTTGAGCGCGACGGCGATAGTCATCAATGTAAAGAAGAGATTGCTTTTGTCGTCGCTCCTCAAGGCGAACAGAAAGAGATGATAAATTCCCATGACGAAGCAGACTGCAATCAATGAAGTTTCAAGGCCGAGTTGCTTTCTAAGATTATCTTCAAGTGCATGAGTCAGACCAATCCTGGAAACTTTTCTCCTAAAACCGCCATTCAAAGGGCTTTCCCAATTCGAAGCTTCATAAACCAGCTCAATTTCAGATTCCTGACTGGGTATTGGTATGTGTTTGGGTTTTCTGCTGTACACCTGCGTTGATTCATAAGTCGAGTCGAGTATGCTGAGAGGTTCACCAAAAGTGTATTGAAGCTCATGGTTGATAAAGACGCGAGCGCGGGTCACAGCGCCAACGAGGGTCATGCCGAGGCCCTGGGTACGGTTCGGAAGGAGGATGCGGACGCGATAGCTGGCAAATCCCAAGGCGGGAAATCGTCCGTCACGGTTCCACGGCAGTGACATTTCAAGATACTGAGGATCTGCACCGGCACGAGGAGCGGAGACAATAAACTGCTCCCAGTAAAACTCCGCTTCGCCCTTCAACTCAATGATGGGATCCCGCTGAGGGTCCCAATTCCGAAGGTCCAGAACCCCTTTTTCAATGCGATAGGACGGTGAAGCCTGCAAAACCCAGGTCGGCCAGACGGCAGCCAGCACAACAACCAGCCTGCTCAGCCACCAGAGAAAATGCTTTGATACGCTCAAGTATGAATTCGGCATAGATAGCCCTCGAAGGGCCTATCGGTGATTCGTCTTTCCAGCCAACATACTTGTAAACAATAATCCCAAGCAGCGCACCAGGCCCAGACAGCATCTTTTTTAATGAGTACAAATATCCACACCGCATCTGTTTCCACACTTGATTTCGTCCCCGGCGCGAGTCACGTCCCGTGATGTCCCGCTGATTGCCTCGTCATGTCCGATCGGATTCGATAAAACGATCTCAGCCGGACGAAACGGCAAGACCCAATCAAATCTCAAGAGGTATCACATGAAGTTCACTCGCAGTCTTATTGTAGCCATGATCGTACTGCAAGGCCCCGTCGTCTCCATCGCATTGGAAAATGCCGCGTTTGCCGGGGAAACTGAAACCCAATTCTGGACCTACAAATACCTGGACGGCACCTTCACCCGTGGGCAAAAAACCCAGTATGCGTTGGCGCTTTCTGATGGAACCAAGGTTGATCTGGATCTGAAAGCGTACAATCTCGAGCATCTCTTCAAAGTCGGTAAGCAAGTGAAAGTCGGAGGTCCACAGAAGTCGGCCTCGACTGCCGCTCGCACACCCTATATCGAAGTGGAAAATATCGAAACTCTTTCTCAGGAAACGTCTCTGAGCGGAACCATGATATCGCTTCAAGCGTCTGGCGGCGAACCCTTCACAGCCCTTGAGCTGGACAACGGTCACTTCGTAAGAATCGATTTGCGCACCCATCAGAAAGAGAATGCTTTTTCCAGCGGCATGATCGCTTTAGTGGAGGGAAATTACCGGACCGTCGAAGGTCTTACAAGCTTGCCACGCAAGTCGTTCGTCGTCGAACAAATCGCTATCCCTTGATGGAATCAGTTTCTAAAACCGTCTCATCCGCATTGTCTTAAACACCAGGTAACTTACGAATTGGATAACCACTATGAGCTTTAAAAAACTTTTGATGTCACTTTCTTTTGGACTTTTCATGGCAGCACAATCAGGAGCTGGCCAAGCTGCGACGCTGGAAATTCCAGCGATCTGGAACAATGATCATGCCAACCAGGTGTGCCCTGCAGCCTGCTCCAGTATCAATGAATCCTGGAATGGTCACTGGTGGACGACTGTACCGAACGAACAGTCGGCCTGCAGCTGCTCCCCCAATGCTGAACCTGAACCTGCTCCCGCTCCATCACCGGACTGCACCGAGCGTTTATTTTGCACATTTGGCGTTGAAAATTGGGAATGCGAAGATTCCAAAGGTCGCACGTCTTTTGGCGACAACTACTGCAAAGCTGCAGATAAACTTCGTAATGTAGCGTGCGACCAAGGCGAAGCTTTTAGCTTTAAAGCCTTGAAGTGTACGAAGCGTCCACTCCCGTTCGAATAACCAGACTTCTTTTGAGCGCGATGGATCCGGTTAGGACGCTTGTCAGTTCGATGAGCGTTCTTTCCTTAACGAGCTACGCCCTGTTCATACAGACATAGCTGAACCAGCAAAAAACGTTCTCATAAAAAGGCTCCGACTGGCCCTAAAACTTCACTTGTGGTAGAGCAACCTTCTCCTATCTTTCTGTTTTGGAGACTCCATGCTTTTAAGCAAGACCATCCTGACTGCATGCCTACTGATTTCCGGTTCTGAGCTCACACCACTCATGGCTCAGGCCAGCTATCAAAAGCCACCAGCTGAGATTCTGAAAACCCTCAATGCAGAGTTGCCGGCTCGCTCTTTCCTGAGCCCTCGTTCGGATAAAATGATCCTTGGGACCCCTATCCGTTACCCATCGATCAAGGAACTATCGGCTCCTTATTATCGACTGGCTGGAGTGCGCGTGACTCCTCACAATAAATCACTCCATAGCAGTCGCTTTCTCAGCGGTCTTGTTTTGGTGGATACAGCCAGCGGTCAGCAGAAAACCGTCAAAGTCCCAAGCGAAGCCCATATAGGATCCCTGCAATGGAGCGCCGACGGAAAATATTTTGCGTTCACCAACGACACCGATAAGGGTGTCGAACTTTGGATCGGTCAAGCCGATTCAGGCGCTGTGCGCCGCCTGGATAAAGTGCAGGTCAATCGTATCCTGGACCGAGCCGTGGTTTGGATGCCTGATCAGCAGCATCTACTCGTTAAGCTGGTGGATCCCAATGCTGGCAAGGAACCTGCCGACACCGAAGTCTTTGGCCCTTCCATTCAGGAATCCCTGGGTCGTACGAAGGCCAGCAGCACCTATGAAGTGCGTGATGTCCTCAAAAACCCGCATGATGAAAAACTTTTCGAATACTATGGCCGCTCGCAATTGGCATTAGTCGATGTCAAATCAGGCAGCATTAAAAATCTCGGCAAGCCTGCTCTCTTTACCAAAGTGGATCCAGCCCCGGATGGTGAGCATATCCTGGTGCAAAGCATCCACCGGCCGTTTTCCTATGTGACGACCTATAATCGTTTTCCAACCAACGTTGAAGTTTGGAAGGCCAACGGCCAGGCTCCAGCGCGTATCGCCTCATTGCCCCTGGTGGAAAGAGTTCCCATCCATGGAGTCCAGACTGGCCCACGATCTTTTCAGTGGCGCGGTAATGAACCTGCAACACTGGTGTACGTCGAAGCCCTGGACGGCGGCGAGTCGCTCAAGAAAGCCAGCCCTCGGGATCGCCTGATGGTGCTCCGAGCTCCCTTTCAAGGTGCAGCTCAGGAAATTTATAAGACCGAGCAGAGATTGGTCGAACTTTCCTGGGGCGAACAGAAAGATATGGCGGTAGCTACCGAATATGACGCGATCAGTCATATGATTAAAGTATCCTTGATCGACATCGATACACCGCAGATGAAACCCCAGGTGCTGGAAAACTTCAGCTCGGATGATGTCTATAGCAATCCTGGTGAATTTGTTCGTCGTGCGCAGAAGAATGGCCGCTACCTCATTCACCAGGACGGTGATCGGGTGTTCCTGAGCGGTCAGGGATCGTCGCCGGAAGGAGACCGTCCTTTCCTCGACGCCTTGAATATCAAAACCATGAAAAAGGAACGCCTGTTCCGCAGCGATCGCGGACATCTGGAACATTACCTTGGCTGGGTCGGGTCCAGCACTCAGGAGTTCCTGACTCGTCGCGAATCTGCTCAAGAATTCCCAAATTATTTCGTACACAAGCTGACCCAGGTGACTGCCAAAGCTCCTGCGGGAGAAGCGCAATGGTCGAGCCGTAACAAGGCTCTGACTCAGTTTCAAGATCCGCTACCGGCTCTCCGCGGCATTACCAAACAGATCGTAAAATACAAACGTGCGGATGGCGTGGACCTTTCGTTCACCCTCTATCTGCCTGCTGGCCATCAGAAGGGTACCCGCCTGCCAACTGTCCTGTGGGCCTATCCACTGGATTATTCGGATGCCAAGGTAGCAGGACAGGTTACGGGTTCCACACAGGAGTTCACAATGCCTGGCTGGCCCCTGCAGCTGTTTTTCCTGCAGGCTGGCTATGCTGTTATCGACGATGCTTCCATCCCGGTTATCGGTGATACGAATAAAATTTATGACAATTACATGGAGCAATTGATTGCCGGCGCGGAAGCCGCTGTCAACAAAGCCGTTGACATGGGCGTCACCGATCGCAACCGCATCGGCGTGATGGGGCACAGTCATGGAGGATTGATGACAGTCAACCTTCTGGCTCATACCAATATGTTCAAAGCCGGAATTGCCCGCAGTGGTGCTTACAATCGCAGTCTGACAGCATTCGGCTTTCAAAACGAGACGAGAACAGTTTGGGAGGCGCCGGAAGTTTATCAGAAGGTATCGCCCTTCTTTGTTGCTGACAAAATCAAGAAACCACTCCTGCTGATTCATGGAGCGGCCGACGCCAATCCGGGCACAGAGACCATGCAATCGGAAAAATTGTATGAGGCTGTGCGAGGGAACGGAGGCACGGTGCGTCTCGTGCGTTTACCGTTTGAATCGCATGGCTACCAGGCCCGGGAATCCATCGAGCACGTGGTGTGGGAATCGCTTCAGTGGTTTGACACTTATGTGAAGAACCCTGAAACTCGCGACGACCGTCAGGCATCGCAAACAGATCCAGAGAATAAAGGCTGATGGACAATGAAAACTCCTGTTGGGACCTTGACCAACAGGAGTTTTCGGCTAGTTAAGAACTTTTTTAGTAATTGAAGTCCTTAAGGTCGCAAGGCGAGTAATCAAAGTCTTCGACCTCTTGAGGATTGGCAGGATCGGTGACGTCGCTCACTGTAATGGCTCCATCCACAGCGGTCAGCGCGTAAATTTTGGAAGCTTCGACCGAGCCTTCAGCATAGATTTTCGCTTCCATCGAACCAGATTCCACCGCACACGTTGCATCTTCGAATTTCATCAGAAGATTGCTGAAGCTTGCTTCCATATAGCCCGTTGCCGCATGCGAGGCCTTGATAATACCCGAGGCTATTTTCTTGGACAGCAGCTGACGGTCGCGGGTGAGGTTATCCCAGGTCACCGTCACCTGCAGATCTTCCTTGGTTTCCACAGTCAACTGCAAATCCTTGATCGTACCGTCCTTGGCCACAAAGTTATCGGTACGGGTCACGTTGAAACTCACACTTTTGGTGCGGCTAATGCTGCCGTCGGCTTCTGTCTCCTGGGATAACCAAAGGGCCGAACGGGTCCCTTCGACCGTACTTTTCAGGGAACGACTGGTTGTTTCACCCGTGCGCGCCACTGTTTTTTCCATCACGCGGCTGGCACTGCGCTTCACCGAGACATTCAATTCATAACCGGTCAGATCAGGTTCAAAATCAATCGCCGCTGCTTTACCATTCAGTTCACAGGCAACGGATGCATCATCCTTGGACCAGGTGCGAATGATATCGTTTTCAATGGTTGACGAGGCGCTGATGGAGACGCGTGCATTGGAACGCTCCCAGCTCATTTCCTTGTCGCGATTGATGGTCACGACAGCGTTACCATCGACCACCGCACAGTTGCGGTCCATGGTGATTTCCACATCCACACCGATGCCGCCGTCGAGAGCCAGGGCGCTGCTGGATGAGCTCGACATGTTGGTATCGCTCATGCTGTCCATGGCTTCATTGAAGCCGGCCGAGACTGCTGCCTCGCTTTGAGCCTCGTCGCTTGCCAGGTTAGACGAAACGTCGGCGCGTTCATCATTTTGACCGCAGCCGACCAGCAGATAACCAGCCAAAGCTATGCAGACAGGAGCGAGACGGATGTTGTTTTTCATGTTTAGTCTCCAAGTGAGTTTCAGATCGATGGGAGGCACCCATCACAACCTACAAAAGACTTATCGGACGTTAGTTTCTGCAATTAAGTAAAATTTTTATGTTATTGTTATTTTAGGAGAAATATGAAATTTCAGAATAATATATCTGCTAATTTTGCAAACTTTTACGCATAAGATACTGGAATTTATGATAATCATTTTTCAGAATTTTTGAGACACTTGCAAAATCGCAAGCTCTGAATGCATGTCGAATTATTTTTCCCTGTAATTATAGCGGGAAAAGTCATAAGAGGGTTTGCAAAATGAGGCCGAAGGAAGCCCCGTTCCGAGGCCACGACAGCGGCGAGGAGCGGCTATTCATTATAGAGCTTAGCCGGAGTTTGAGGTAGAATCCGCACTCGAATGCCGCCCCTTATATCCACTCCGATCCTCCTTGATCGGGCCATGAATGCGAGACGAATCCCTCTTTATGCCAGAGACAAAATTTGAAATCGTCGAACTCAAATCCGGGATCAAGAGTCTTCGCTTGATCGATAACCAGGAAACCTTTCATCCCGGCATAGGTCCCGTCGCCGAAGCCCGCATTCTGCACGTCGAACAGCAAAGGCTGACGGAACGCCTCAAAAAATCAGGTCGTCTGGTGATCTGGGATGTAGGATTGGGAGCCGCTGCGAATGCCGTGGCTGCGCTCGAAGCCTTAAAGGATTGCGCTGGGCAGGTGGAAATTCATAGTTTTGACAAGACACTGGAACCTCTGCAATTCGGATTGCAGCATACCGAGCATCTCGACTATCTCGCTCCCTACGCGCCCGTCCTCAGCAGTCTTTTGCAGGACGGAGTGGTGCAGGTTAATCCAAGGATACGCTGGTATCTTCATCTTGGGGATTTTCGGGAGCAGATGCTCAAGACTGATCTGCCAGTCCCCCAGGCAATTTTCTATGACCCCTATTCACCAAGCGCCAATGTCGAAATGTGGACGCTCGAGCATTTTAAGAGATTAAGACAAAGGCTGGACGGCGCGCCCCCCTGTTTGCTCAGCAACTACACGCGCTCGACTCTCGTGCGTGTGACCTGGCTGATGGCTGGATTCATTGTCGGGGTGGGAACGGCGATCGGGGATAAGGAGGAAACAACGCTGGCCTCGAATAGCCCTGTGGAAATTCATCGGCCTCTTTCCCGGGAGTTTCTCAAGAAGGTCTATCTCTCACATGCCTCGGCTCCATTGCGAGGTCAAAGCTATGCCATCGAAAGAATCAGCGAAGAAGATTTTGAGGTCGTGCAGCTCTCCGAGCAATTTCGCAGGGCGCAGATATGCCCCAGCGAGGCGTGGAATTCGCAGCCCATATTCAGCCTATGGCAACCACGCTGATGCAAAACTTCGCCAAAGCCCATGCCCACCCTGGTATAAATAAATCGTTCCGATGCCAAGAAGAATGCGGCGCGACCACTTTTGAAAATTCTGGTCATTCGCTTGATTTAAGAGGAAGCCTCCCGCAGCCGTTCCCAGCAATGTGATGACGCAGACAGACAGCGGAAGCCTCAGCCCCAAAGTCTGCAGATCATCATGCGCCAGCAGGTTTCCATAATAGATAAGTTTCAAAGCGTGGCCCAAAGTCTGAGTCAAAGCTTTCGTACTCACGATACTGTGCCGTCCGAGGCTCGTATGAAGATAAAAAATATCCAATGCCGGCCCTGATACGCCACAGGCCAACTGCAGAAGCGTGACCAGCAATCCGCACGCTACGGCATGCTGCGGCTTCTCAATCTGGAGAACCATCCATCGTCGGCCAAAAATCGCGACCCAGGGCATGAAGCCCATAATAAGATAGATCAGCCACACGTCCGGAATAAAGTTCAGCCAGGCAAACCCTGCGTAAGCGACGAACGCCCCCGCCGCATAAAATGGCATGATTGACCATTTAATATGTCTGGCATGCAGAAGCGCTCGGGATCCGTTCGCAAATAACTGAGCGATCCCATGCAGAATCATGGCCTGACCCATTGGCAATAGGGCCACCAGAACACCCATAAGCAGCATCCCGCCGCCCATGCCCAGAACTCCGGAGAGAGTGCTCGTTATCAAAACCGTAAAAAGTATGCTGAGAGTCACGACCGTCATGGGAATCTCCTTTAAGGCTCAATCACGCCTTCTTCCCTGTAGATTTCGGCCGCTTTCATATATGATTAAAGCGAATAGATTTCATCGATTCAATTCCATTTTGGAATATATAAAATGCTGAGTTATCTCGAAGCCTTGGAAGCTTTATTCAACACCGGGACCATGGGTCAAGCTGCGACGCGCCTCCGCCTGTCTCAATCCGCGATCTCGAAACGCATTGCAAGCCTCGAAGAAAAGCTTGGCCTGACTCTCATTGAAAAAAATGGCCGACGCGTGAACCTAACGCCCGAAGGTCGTCACCTGTTGGAACGTCTCCAGCCGCTGCTTGCAGAATTTCGCAATGCACTTCAGGCCGAACCCTCCCAACACATCGGCCGCCTCACCCTTGGCATTTCAGAATCCGTCCTCAGTTCATGGGGCGCACGCCTTCTGGCAGAAACCTGTAACCAGCTGCCCAGCCTTAATCTTGAGGTGCATGCGCATCGAAGTCCTGTTGTGGTCGATCGCGTGCTTTCAGGCGAATATCAATTAGGAATCATCGCAGGCGCAGCCGATCAGGCTCAGACGCTTTTTGTTCAGGAAATCCTCCGTGAACCCATGGTCCTGGTTCCCAAAAATCTCGAGCGTCTTCCTGCGAAAAGAGAAGGCCTCAACGTCATCACTATAGAATCCCGATCCGGAACATGGTCAGCGATTGAAAAGCGTTGCCAGAACCTGGGCCTCGTTCGTGAGCGCGAGATGGAATCTTTTTTTGGTGTAATACAGATGGCATTGGCGGGGTTTGGGCATGGGCTTGTGCCCTGGGGGGTATGCGAAGCGCTAAGGCTTGAAAGCAAAACCTTAAGTCATTTCTCAATGAATGAACTTAGCCGCCCCATTAGCCTGATCGCACGTCCCACCACGATCGCACGACAGCTCCCTTCGCTTTTTCTAAAAACACTCGTGGAAATGGCCCCCATCCTGGTAACCAGCAGGTTTCCGTGAAATCCTATCCACATAGAGATTTAGGAAACAGCCGACTCACTCAAGGGCACTGTTTCTTCCACGTGCATCTCATGAATCGACTCCGTCAAAGGCGAGCCTGGCTTTTTGAACAGATAACTGAATTTCTCCCAACCGGTGGACGGCTGCTGCAGTTCAGCCCACAGGCGCTGGGGTCCTATCAATTGAATCTTGATCGGATTGGTCGTGTGAATCTGCTTCACCAGTCCGTACTCAACCGGAGCGTCTTCGGGTTCAAATGTATTAAAGAGTCGATCCCAAATACAAAGCACGCCGCCGTAGTTCTTATCCAAATAGTGCTCATTGCGGCCATGATGCACGCGATGCTGCGAAGGTGTCGCCATGAAATATTCCAGCCAGCCCAGCTTGCAGATATAATTTGTATGAATGGGAACCTGATAAATACGATGCAGGAGTTTCATAAACACAATCATTGGAACAGGAATACCAAGCAAGGCCAGCGGCGCCAGGAATATCCATCGATAGAGTTCCTCAACCCATGACAGGCGCGAAGCCACAGCCAGATTAAATTTTTCCGATGAATGATGGATATTATGAAAGGCCCACAGGATATTCGTCTCGTGGCCAAGGCGATGATCCCAGTAATAGAAAAAATCGACCAGGAAAAAGCATGCGACCCAGGTCCATGGACTGGAGGCCGACCATGCAAACGGACTCAGACTTTCCGCCCAAAGCAAACCACTGATAAAAATCGACGCCAGCGCCAGCTTACGGAAACCCTGATACCCAAGTGTGGTGACCAGACTTCCAAACGTATCTTTGGCTTCGTACGAGCCATCACGTTTCTTGTAACTATAGGCAGCTTCAACCACAACCAATCCCACGGAGATGGGTGTGATGATTTTTAAGACGTCGTCAGTCATTTGCATCAGATCCAAGGTCTTCTCCTCTTATGCTGTGAACAGCCTTGCCTCCTTATTTTCGGAAGAAACCTAAAGTTCTAAAATTTATTTGATAAGTACTTCAAAGCATTGAGGAAATCGGCGGAATATTCCGACCAGACAAATCCATAAGTCAGTGTAATACATAGGATAAGCTGGCCTGCTAATTGGACGCAATCGAACGAGCTGGCAGGAAGGTTCGGTGGTTAAGGCTGGAAAGAAAAGGGATAGCGAACTTTCACGTCCTGGCCCCCGCGTGGCGGCGGAAACTGCCAGGCTTCGATCCTGCCCACGAGGCAGCCTTCCATCTGCGGGCTTTTCAGAGTGCTCGCCAGCAGGCGAACATCGCTCGTTCGGCCGTCTTTCAGGATGGTAAAGCCGAACAGGATCTTACCTGAGGCCTTGGCATTGCTTTGCTGCTCGTCCTTGTAACAGGAGTTGAAGTCAGCCAGCTTCGGACGAACCAGACCTTCGATATCATCCGCTTCCGGAGACGCCTGCCCTTGTTTGGAAGGCACGATTTGCGGTTGACCGGTTTCCACATGGGAACAGGAAAAGAGAAAGGCCAGAATAAGAAGGCGACAGGGAAACTTCATGGGGGTCTCCTTGAGGAAGAGTCCATCTATTCTGGCTGGCAGGGCGGCGAAAGTCGAGGATTGATTCCCGCCTTCACCGCACCTCCGAATTCAGCGATTCCCGAGAGCCGAGCGCAAGGGCTTGTTAAACGCGGCCATGGCCAAAGCCGCCGCACCGGCCAGCACAGCCATCATCGTAAAGAAGCCTTCACGGGACATCGTCGTATAGTAGGTCCCCAGATAACCACTCAGGTAATTGCCGAGAAAGCTCGACAAAAACCACATGCCCATCATCATGGAAACGATACGGGCCGGAGCCACCTTGGTCACGAGCGACAGGCCGACAGGCGAGAGATAGAGTTCTCCCATGGTCAGCACTAAAGTGGTCATCACGAGCCAGAGCACGGAACCGCGACCATCACCCACTGTCTGCGCGGCAAAGATCATGATGCAGAACGCAGCACCCAGCAGCAAACAGCCAATGGCCATCTTGGTGACGGAGGAAGGCTCGCTATTTTTGCTCGCCTGTTTTTTCCAGAAGATGCCCAGCAGCGGTGCGAAGATGAGAATGGTCAGCGGATTGAACGACTGATACCAAGTCGAGGGAATTTCCACGCCCATGAAATTCCAATCCGTTTGATTGTCAGCCCACAGCTGCATGGTGTTGCCCTGCTGCTCATAAACCGCCCAAAAAACGATGTTCAGGGCACAGAGCACGATCAACGCGATAATGGCTTTCCATTCCGCAGGGGTAAATGGCGTTTTCACGGCATCTTTTTGCGCCGCGGTCTGATTCATGATCTTGCTGCCCCGGTGATCGGGATGCACAATGATGAAACGCTGACCAAAGATATAAACCATCAAACCCAAAATCATACCGACCCCGGCCGAGCCGAAGCCCCAGTGCCAGCCGACTTTCTGTCCCAGGGTTCCGCAAACCAGAGGTGAGAGAAATGCGCCCAGGTTGATCCCCATATAGAACAGCGTAAATGCTCCGTCACGACGGGGATCGTCCTTGCCATAAAGATCGCCGACCTGAGTTGAAATATTAGGCTTGAAAGCGCCATTGCCAATGATGAGAAAGAAGAGGGCGAGGAAGAAGAGGTTTTCAAAGGCCATCAAAAAGTGACCAATGGTCATGAGAATACCGCCGATAATCACGGTTCGATATTGACCCAGCCAACGATCCGCAATTAAGCCCCCAATCAGGGGTGTGGCATAGACGAGGCCCGTATACAGACCGTAGATCTGCGAAGCCAGAGGTTGAATCGCCAGGGGCCCAAACGCCGATTCCAAAAGGCCCTTGATCGTCGCAAAACCCACCACCTGCTCATTCACATCAGGGCGCAGGAACAGGTGATCGACCATGTAGAGCACCAGCAAGGCGCGCATGCCGTAGTAACTCATGCGCTCCCACATTTCAGTCAAAAACAGTACGAAAAGACCCTTGGGGTGCCCGAGAAAACTGCCCCCCTCATCATTGAATTCGCCGGCCGGCATGGTCGCAGCCCCCTTCTTCGTTATCGTTGCCAAATTTGATCCTCCGTCTGGAAAAAGTGTCCAGTTATAGCAATCATCAGAGAAATTTCAATATTTATAGACAAATATAGAGTTTCTAAAGGCAGTTGCGACCAATTGCGACCAGCCGCACAATTGCTGCTTCATCCCACCTACTGTGTGCCACGTTGACTAAGGTGCTTTTTTTGCGCTTAGCATAGGTTTCAATTGGCACTCGCGATACGTTGCCTAAAAGCTGACCAGCGACGCCGTAATCTCCCCTCGTCGCGTCACACTTTATTTTTCCCTATGCCAGCTCGGCAATGATTCCACTGACACCCTGTTCGCATCTTCTAGTCTATGGCCTCAGCCACAGGCTTCTAATTTTGCTGTCTTGGTCGTCGGCCTTTTCGGGTTGTTCGGGGGCGGTCAGGAAGGAGTGATTCCAGTCTAATCCAAAGTTCATCAGGCACTTGATATCGGTCACAAATTTTTCTCAAGTCAACCCAGCATCGACAACAGAGGATGCGGAAATCAAACATTTCTGCTTATGATTTCTGCATCCTCTGTTGTCGATGCTGGGTTGACTTGAGAAAAATTTGTGACCGATATCAAGTGCCTGATGAACTTTGGATTAGACTGGAATCACTCCTTCCTGACCGCCCCCG
>NZ_DASQYZ010000208.1:0-5872 GCF_035638955.1 Oligoflexus sp.
CAGCGGATGGAGGTCAGGATAATCGACTTTTGGAAATGCCGTCCTTTGAAGCTCAGCGCCATAACCACTCCCTGGATACGGTGAACCCGGAACTATGACGAGTCCCAGGTCAAAACACCAGAGGTTTTTTGCAACAGATCCGTTTATCCAGGATCGGTAGAAAGCGCGCCGCATCCTGAATGGCCTGGGTGGAGTAGGTGAGATATTCAGCGTTGGCGGCAGCAGCCACGGATTCTGTTGCAGGGGTGATGTTGGTTTGCTTGGCCCAGTCCGCTTTGGATTGGGTGACGAGCAGGCGGCGCAGATCCTTGTCCACTTTCGCAACGAAAGCCTTGGCTTCTTCAACTGTCGCAGGCCTGGTGGCCACGGGTGCTTTGTCGGCCGCGGCATGAACCAGACTGCTCAAGCCAAGGACAAGGCTCAGTCCAAGACCGCTGATGGAATGTTTCATAGGAATTCCTTCTACGCAATTTTGACGCTTAAAAGCTACATAATGGGCTGACAGACGCTGCAAGCTAGCAAGAGCATCAAGCCCTGGCAAGTCTGAAGGCGGCAGCCATCATGTCCAAGCGCCTGGACCCCTTCGCAAGCCAGCCTAGTCAGGGAGGTCTGTCCGTACAGCCCAGCAAACCCAGGCTTTACAGTAAATTCTGCAGCCGAAATGTGGTATCCTGGAAGACAAAAGACGACAGGAGAAAAGGCATGGAAGCTTTGGCAAGGCTTGTCGGGTATTTGCTGCGACTTGCGGGCTGGCAGGTCGTTGGGGAACTGCCATCGCATAAGAAATATATAGTGATTATCGCCCCGCATACCTCGAATTGGGATTTCTTTGTCGCGCTGGCTTTGGGTCTGCATTGGAAGGCCATGCGCAAGACCATTTGGTTCGGCAAGCACACCATCTTTGTGGGCGTCATCGGCCGCTTCCTGCGTTCCCTTGGTGGCATTCCCATCGACCGTTCCCATCCGCACCGCGTGGTCACGCAAACCATTGAAGCCATCAACAGGCGCGAAGAACTCATCCTGGCGCTGGCGCCTGAAGGCACACGGAAATGGACTGATCACTGGAAAAGCGGTTTTTACCTGATTGCTCTGAAGACCCGCCTGCCGGTGGCACTGGCTTTTATCGACTATAAGAATAAAAGGGTAGGGGTTGGACCGGTGCTGCATTTCACCGGTCAGCATGAAGCGGATTGGGATGCGATCCGGAATTTTTATCGCAAGGAATGGGCGCGTTTTCCAACGGATTTCAGTGAAATCCGCTCCAAAAGGAATTAAAGGAATTCGATATCGTCCTCTTCCTCGCCCTTGTCGGCTTCGCTCAGAGTCGTCAACTTCTGCCGGGCTTCCTGTCCGGTGATTTCATACTGAGCGGAGACCATCACCTGCAGCTGTGGGTTTGACACGCGGAAAACCAGGGTCTGGCTGCTCCAGTTCACATCTTCAAAAAAGATTTCGCAGAAACCTTCCAGGTCCAGCGGAATACTCTGACCCAGTTCCAATTGCAGATGCGCGATCTTCCGTTTCAGGCGTCCGCCCAAGACGTTGCACAGCTCTTTCATGAAATCGATCGCGACCTTGTCCGGGACATCGTCCCATTTTTTATGCTGACGGACAGCAGCCAGGCGCTTGGCCTGGTCGATATGAAAGTGGATCTTGAGGAACATGCGAATCTGCGCGTTGCTCAGCAGCATGATCACCATATGCTCGGAAAACGCCAGATCCTTCTTAGGAATGGCGTTGATGCTCAGCTTTTCCGAAGGCACCTGCTTCTGAAAAAATTCAGACAGCATGGCGGTGATGGAAAGTTCAAGATTCTGATGGATTGGGTCAGCGTGCATGGATCCCTCAGGCTTTATAAGAGATGAAAATCATCGCGACGTCATCCTCGACTTCCGTACCTTCCCAGCTCTGCTTCATCAGGGCAAGGCAATCGGTTTTCAGCTGATGAATATCGCCTTTGCGATCGACGATCATCTGCCTGATGACTTTCTCCTTGATGACCTGGCCGCTCTTGTCCTTGTTTTCCAAAAGGCCGTCGGTGTAAAGGACGATGGTATCACCGGGCTGCATGTTGAATTCATAGACATCAAAGCGGGGATCCGGACTGAAACCAAGGATGTCACCGCCACCCTTAATGCGCGACAGCTGACCTTGCTTGGCCTGATAAAGGAAGGGCAGGCGATGACCGGCATTCAAAAAGCAGGTCTTGCCGGTGCCGATTTCGATGGAAATAAAAAACATGGTCATCGACAGACGGGCGTCCGCTTTCAGAATCATGCTGTTGGCAGCGGAAGCGAGCAGCATCAGACGCTGCGACTGGGTATAGGCGGCAAACAGTTTTTCCTGATCGTGAAAGAGTTGCTCGGTTGAATAGATGGCGCCATAGACCACACCCGTCAGCAGCGCCGAGGACAGGCCGTGACCGGTGACGTCACCGACGTAGACATTGAAAATGTCATCCGGCTCATCGTAGTGATAACCAAACCAGTCCCCGCTTGTTTCCGCGGCCGGGACGAAAATCGATTCCAGTTTGATGGCCGGCGGCAGCGTACTGTCGGGCAGCAGAGTTTCCTGGATGATCTTGGCTTTCTTGATCTCGTCTTCGATCTTTTGCTTTTCCGAATTGATCGCTTCCATTTTTTTATAAGCGAGATGCAGTTCGGTGGTGTCCGTGCCTTTGATCAGGAACAAAGGTATCTTGATATGGCTATCGACCATACGGGTGATCTGCCAGTAGATCTTGAGGTCATCGTTCATGTCCTCGTTCGAAAAGCTGGTGTTTTCGAAGGGGACCTTGTTCAGGATCTCGGCAAAATTGCGTTTCACGCGACCCTGGCTCAGCTCGTCGATGCTGCGCCCCAGGATCTCGGTCTTGGAGCGGTTGAAAAAATTCATCCCGTGCTGATTCAACCGGTAGATGCGGCCGTTCAGGTCCGTGATGATGATGATATCGGGCTGGGTGTCGATGATATTGCGGGAAAAGTAGAGTGACGTTTCAAGAACCCTTATGATTTCATGGGTCGCAATGAGATCATGATTGGTTTCTTTCATCCCGCAAGGCTCCAACAGAAGTGGAATATACCTGTTAATTCTAACAGGTTTAATGACCTTTCGCTAAACATCTGGGGGAATGCCTGGCTATTTGGCAGGAAGAAATTATGCGGCTTTTTGATAAAATGCGGCTCAATTCGCCGCCGTATTCAGGGCTTGTAGCGCCGCTCCTCATCCAGCGTCTCCCATTTGAAGATGCGAAACAAATAAGCCAGCGCGGGGAAAATGCACAAGGACCCGACGACCAGCCCGCCCACTAAAACGCGAAGGGTTGCGGGAGGTGCGGCGGCTTCCTGAAAACTGAGTGAGGGTTGGCCGGAGTCACCGGCATAGAAAAGTGCAGTCGGGTACTGGGCCATGAACCAGGACAGGATAATCGAGCCGACCAGCATGACACTCAAGGCGCGGGCCCATGTGGTCCAGATGGAGCGATTCAGACTTATCCAGACGCAGGGAATCAGAAGAATGGCCAGGACGAAAAACAAAAGGCTGGGTCTATGGTCTCTGATCATTTCAAAGATAGGTCGATTCATGAGATGAGCCATGACCAGGGGCACTGGCGCCAGGAACGAGGTCACGAGCAAAGTGATCTTGGCTTTGCGCCTGAGAATACGGGTCAAATCGATATCATCAGCCTCACCGACCAGGAAAATGGCCGCCAGCATTGTGCAAAAGCTCGCAGTAAAGAGGCCGAGACTGATACAAAAGGGATTGAGCCACGGATCCAGAAACAGTTCGCCATAGGTCATGGCTTTGGGATGAATGAGTCCCGCCACTGACGATGCGCCGAGGACGCCGAGGAAAAATGCCGTCCAGAGACTCGAGTAGGCGAATATTCGGGTGTACGTTCGTCGGTACGTGCGGCTCGTATCATAATATCGAAAGGTGAAGGCGCAACCGCGCGCGACAATGCCCACCAGCAGAGCCATCAAAGGCAGATGCAGATAAGTCGAGGCTTCCGTATAAACCCGAGGAAAGCCCATGAACAGGATCACAACCGCCAGGATCAGCCAGACGTGATTGGCTTCCCATACTGGAGCCATCGCATGGGTGATCAACGCGCGTTCATCCTCGCGGGTATCTTTGCTTAAAAAAAGTTCCATGATGCCGCCACCCAGGTCCGCGCCGCCGAACAGTGCATAAAACAGCAGCGAAAGGCCCAGAAACACCAGAACCACGTCCACCAGATTCATGGCTGGGTCTCCTTATCCTGCGGCTGGCCCAGATCCTGTTGCAGGGTTGAAATTTGCCGCCGCACCAGTTGATAGACGACCAGAGTCAAGGCGATATAAATCGCCGTATAGAGAATGAACGTATAGACAATCCCAGGACGCGGCGTCAGCGCATCCGCTGTTTTCAAATAGCCATAGATCACCCAGGGCTGTCGACCCACTTCCGTTACCACCCAGCCAGCTTCAATCGCAATCAAACCAAGCGGCGACATGAGGACAAGCAACTTCAGCCAGAGCGGCCGCAAAAAATTCTGGGGTTTTTTCCAAAGCCAAAAGAGCCCAAGGACACTGACCAGAGCCATCAGCGTGCCGATCCCAATCATGATTTGAAACGCGATATGGGTGATCACAACGGGCGGCCATAGGTCGCGTGGAAAATCATTGAGACCTTTGACCTCGGCATTGAAATCACCAAAGGCCAGAAAGCTTAAGGCTTTGGGAATCGGCAGGGCATAATCCGTGCGACGCGTTTCCACATTCGGCAGACCCCCGAGCAAAAGCGGGGCGCCTTTTTCCGTTTCAAAATGCCCTTCCATGGCCGCGAGTTTGATAGGCTGGCGTTGCGCCACGCCCTTGGCCAGAAGATCACCGCTGATAGGTTGAATGATCGCGGCTATGGCGCCCACGAAAAAGGCTATTTTCATAGCCTCATGATGCACCGGATGTTTCCAACGAAGATAAAGCAGGGCGTGCACGCCGGCAAAGGCAAAACCCACGGCTTGAAAGGAGGCGATGATCATATGCACGCCTTGACCCAAAGCCGCATCATTAAACATGGCCGCCCAGGGATCAATATTGATCGGCTCGCCTCCATTCCAATCGAATCCCGCAGGGCTATTCATCCATCCGTTGGCGCAAATGACAAAAAATCCTGAGGCGACGCCGGATATCCCGACCATCACGCCGCTTAGCCAGTGACTGCGCTCCGGCAAGCGTTTCCAGCCGTAAAGGAAGATGCCGATAAAAATGGCTTCCAAAAAAAAGGCCGCGCCTTCCCAGGAAAAGGGCATGCCGATAATCGGTCCTGCATGAATCATAAATCCAGGCCAGAGCAGGCCCAGTTCAAAGGAAAGCGCTGTCCCCGAGACGGCGCCGACGGCAAAGAAAATCGCCACAGTTTTGGACCAGGCTTTGGTCAGCACGCGATATTCCGGACGCCTGGTCTTCAGATACCGATAGTGGGCGATGGACATGAGAAAGGGCATCGCAATACCCACCGCCGCGAAGATGATGTGAAAGCCCAGGCTCAAGGCCATCTGGGATCGCGCCGCAAGAAGATCGGTCATGGTTCCTCCTGAAAGAGCACCTACCGCGATTTGGATTTCTTTTTCGCTTGGGCTGCCGGTTTGGTTTGATTTTTGCCTTTGTCTTTCGACTGCACCTCAACAGATGCCTTGTCCGGTCTCTTGTCTGCAACCTTGATTTTGTCCGTGATAAACTTTTCTATTCGCAGGTGTATGAATTCCGGCAATTCCAAAGGCCCGATATGACTTCCCGTTGGCACAGTCAGGAGGTCGGCGCCCGGAATCCCTTGATGGAGTTTCAAGCAGATCGGATAGGGGGTGAAGCGATCCTTATCACCGGCCACC
>NZ_DASQYZ010000209.1:0-4000 GCF_035638955.1 Oligoflexus sp.
TTTTTCGCTCGATACCCTTGCGTAAAGGCCTATTCTCATCCCTTGCATCTTTTACCTCCTTGCTTTTGACTTGGATGGTTTCAGCAGGGATGATCTGTTCGTACGCTGCTTCAAGCCTCTCTTCTCTACCGAAGACGTAGATGCTTTCAATCGTGATTTGCCACTTGGGCTTTCGTTTTTGCTTGGGCATGGAGCTTCCCCGGAGCAACCTTGAATCTCGGAGTCCATGACTCCCCACCGGTAATGGGCAAACTTACGCCCTTCTGCATAAATTCCATGATTTCGCAGTGATATTATCATGTTAAACGAGATTGTGTCAATTGCGTCCGGGGACTCGTTTCCCCGATTTTGGCTAACCTCTATCTACACAAAGTTCTCGATCAATGGTTCTACGAATCGTTCATCAAAGAACTGAATGGCGAGACTCTTCTTGTCAGGTACTGTGACGATTTCTGTATAGCCTGTCGTAATAAAGGCGATGCGGAAAAGGTACTGGAACAACTGCACAAGCGATTTTCTGAGTTCGGCTTAACGCTTCATGCAGACAAGACCCACATTGTGCCCTTCTGCCGACCATTCCCAAATCAAACCAAAACCAGGAAAGTCCATACGGAAACGTTTGACCTCCTTGGTTTCACGTTTTTTTGGGGGTTGACAAGGCGCGGACACTGGATAGTCAAGAGAATAACTTCGCGAAAGCGGTTCAGCCGCTCATTGAGGAATCTCTCAGACTGGTGCAGGCAACATATGCATGATCCCATTCGAGTCCAACTCGAAGGAATCGTCCTTAAGCTGCGTGGTCACAAAAATTATTTTGGGGTCATCGGCAACTCGAGGCGTTGCGACTTATTCCAATACTTTGGCTTGGCAATCTGGAGAAGCTGGCTTTCCCGCCGATCCAATAGCGGTTACGTCGACCTTGCAAGAATGTCTCGAATTCTTCAGCTACACCCTTACTTCAGAAGACGGACAGCAACGGGCTAGCGAAACGATTGATTGAAGAGCCGGATGCCTTAATTGGGCAAGTCCGGATCTGTGGGAGCCTGGGGGGCGCAAGTTCCTTGGGCCACCCGGCGTTTAATAGCTCTTGCCGGGAAGCGGAATTCAGCTATGCAGCCTCTATAACAAATCATGTGCAAAACTACACTGATGAAAATCCGATTGATTTCCAGCTCAAGCTTTCGAATTGATCACAGAGTAAAACAATTCAAAGTGTAGAAAATTCGGTATGAAATTCTGAGCAAAAGAATGGAACTGAAATCTCACCAAGCCCGCCTTTGCAAAGTGATACGCCTCAAGGTGCGTTCCGGTATGTAAGTGCCTCAGCAATCAACCGTTTGACAGCGTTCCCGCCTCGTTGGGTTGTGTTGTGTTTGCAGATGCCGAGTGAGGACTCATCTGGATTCGCCAGCAATCATGCCGCCATGGAATGGAAGACCTCAGCAGAGGTGTATCCCTTCCCAAAAAGCGACCTTGGTAGATTTCATATAGATCAGGATGTAGAACGGAATGAAAGTGCATGGTCAGACAGAGTCGTCAGATTTAATTATTATCCACAGAGATTTTGCCAAGGACCATTGTGGACAGAGCTTGAATCAAAGGAAAATCTCACCATGCCGCCAGATATTGACGGATATTGAGGGGCTGGATAAGCCTAACATGGATCAGGCACGTCTGAGTTCCATTGGTTATAAATATGAAAGAGTGATAAGACTTGATGGTCGAGTAACGCGATCACGTTCGCACAACCGTTCAAGAAAGGCCCATTATGATCAGTATCGACCGCTTCATTCTGTTGTCCGTCCTCGTCCTTCAGCTCGCAGGTTGCAGTAGCAGCCGTAAAGCTGATAATAAAAGCAGCTTAAATATCACAAACGGCAAGGCCATTCCAGCGGAAGAATACTCTTCTGTTGTTTTGATCGAAATTGCGTTTGAGTCTGAGGACAAAGTGACAAAAGCGAGATGCTCCGGAACCTTTGTGAGCGTCAACCAGATTTTAACATCAGCTCACTGCGTTCTGAATGAAGAGCGAGACAAGATTGGAAAGGTCTCCTACCTCGCGCAAGACAGCGATCAAAACTTTAAAACAGTTGCAGTTGCAGAGAGTGTTAAACCCAATCCGCAATATGATGGTACAGAGCTACACGATTTAGCGATAGTCACGTTTGCAGAGAACATAGCCCCTTCCGTGTCCATCATTGCGCAGGATGCCCCTAAATTGGGCACCTCATTGACTCTTGTGGGCTTTGGCAGCAATCAAGCAACTCTAGCAGATGACGAAGAAAGCTGGAATGAATCGGGTGCTGGGGTAAAAAGAATCGGAACCAATACCCTGGTCTATAGGAAGGATGGCATTATTCAAGTCACTGGCGTGCTGGGCCCCAACCCGAGCCTACCGGATTTTGAAGGCAAGGTTGCTGCCGCGGCTTCAGGTGATTCGGGCAGCCCACTTTATGCCAGCAACCAAATTGTTGGAGTTGCTTCGAAGGCTGGGCCCACCAAGAGGCCAGTCGGTGGAACGGTCTTCCAGACTGAATATACAGATCTCACAAGTCCTGAAAGTAAAGCATTTTTGAGCACCATAAATCTGACTTCGACAGTAGACACGACAAGGAAACCGACGCCGATACCGACAGTAACGGTAACACCTGGCGCACCTGGAACAGGTCGGTTTCCAGAAATCGTAAGTTCGATTTCAGGTGGAAGCGGTTGCCCTTTAAACGATGTGAAAGCTGTAAGAGACGACATTTCTGGCCTTCTGACTTTGGAATATACAGGGCTCACGGCGAATACAGCGAATCTGCAGGCTTTCTGTAGATACTCGCTCTCACTCAATATCCCTCAAAACATGCGACTGGTTGTCGAGCCTGCGACCGACGCTCGGGTGAATATTGAAGCTGCGCTTTCAGCAGATGGCGGTAAAGTAAACGGCAGCTATTATTTCAACAGTAATTTCAATGCGACTGCGAACTTCGCAGAAACCACTGTTCCGGCTGGCGACGCTCAGACATTGAATCCACCGATCGCAGCCACCACTGTGCGATCAGGATGCGGTACGCAAGAGATCTTGCACTTCGTTACAACCGCTCAGGTTCGCCGGGGAATAGGAACTTTGACGGTGAAAGCCGTAGGGCCCTTCCTCTTTAAACTCATAGAATGTCCTTGATTTGCAGGTGTTTTGTTTTTTTGGGTTTGTTGCGTTTGCAAACTCTGGGTGGGAAAATGTCTGGAGTCGCGAGCAGTCATGCAGCCAGGGAATAAAAGATTTCAGCAGAGGTTTTACCGTCTGCCCTGATCTGCCGTTTTCGAATGATCTTCATCGACTCAAACCCACCAATTGTAATCGTTGCCGTTCGAAACCTCCCAAAGCCCAAGGTGGCTCTGCATAGCTGCTTGATGGGCCTATGGTCCTGCTCGATAATGGTGTTCAAATATTTGTTCTGACGAATTTCGATATCGGCTCCAGCGTCGTCGTTATAATCCATTGATGGCAGATGTGTTGGCTCCGCTTTTGTCGATATTGATCTTTATCGGTTCATCGCTTGACTTGATTGCCTTGCACAGGAAGCGCTTTGCAGCTTTTCCATCCCGCTTTGCCGTGAGCAAATAATCGACGGTATTGCCTTCCTTATCCACGGCCCGGTAGAGGTATTTCCACTGGCCTTTGACCTTGATATACGGGTGAGTAGACCCTGGCGTTTCATCCAGAGTCCCTCTTAAAACCGGACGGGAACCTCTCGGCTCATCCGGCTTCCACCGATCTAATCTTTTAGAGCTGGTTTAAAAAGTTGCCAGTCACTGCTTTCAAGTCAACCGTCGCAACATAAGACGGATCATCCCTATATATACAAAGGCTTCACTTGACGAAGGAAGCCTCTCATAATCCTTGCTCAACCGCCGATTCCTTCCAAGCCATCCAAACGTTCTCTCCACGATCCATCTCATTGGCAGAACCTTGAATCCTTTCTCGTCGTCCGAACGTTTGACAATTTCAAGAATA
>NZ_DASQYZ010000210.1:0-4879 GCF_035638955.1 Oligoflexus sp.
AAGCCTGGAAGCACAGAAGTGGATTGCAGCCAGCCAAATGCAGAATGCGATAGCAGCACCTCTGGGGGCAAAATTGGACTTAAGCCCAAGATTCCTCAGATTCTATTGGATTGCAAAAACCCGCTAATTAAGTGCAGTTTACCCGAGGTAGATTCTGAACCGATAGATGATGGAAAATGTGAAGGGCAAGGTATTGGGCAGGATATACCCAAGACTCCAACCTGCAAAGGAGCGGATTGCGTTAAGCAGTTTGAAGAGCAAAGATGTCGTTTGAACCCTGAGGCTGTGGGCTGTAAAGAGACGGTACTTAAAACCGCTGAAGAATGTGAGGAAGATCCATCAGCAAAAGGCTGCGAAATATTTAAAATGCTCACTATTGATAAAAACCTACTTTGCAAAGCAAGCCCGCTAGCTCCCGGTTGCCGACTGTTTTGCGCAGCCAATCCTGGTGATTTGAGTTGTAAGTCCGAATAAATGTAGTGGTCAGGGGCTCCCCCTGGCCTTTCCGGGCGATGGTCGATATGTAAATCTTCACCATGTCTTTGGCGCCGAGCCCGGACCAATTATTGAAATGGAAGCTGCTGCCCATACGGCGGTAAGGGGTGAATCAATTGCCTCAAATGATCCCAGCAAATATTTATGAAAGGTTGGAAGCCGGAGCTACTAACCTGGATTTGATGATGTCCGGAAATGCACCAATAGGATCTGATGGCTATCAGCTTTTGTTGCAACACGTAGTTGATGGGAAGTCACCAGATCAGATGCTGAACTTGGCGGCCAAGGCAGCCTTGATTGAGATTGAAGCGTCGAGTGTTCCTCCTGAGTTCCAGGTTTTCCAGAAAGCTATTGAGGCTCAGTTCAGACAAAACCCCGAATTGTCGGCCCAATATTGTCAATTTAGGCGGCGATATTGGGCAGGACGAGCCAAGGAAATCCTGCAAAAATCGAGGTAACGGATGGATTTGGAAGAAAGGTTGGCAACCCTATCAAAAGCATCTGACGAAGAGGATTTGGGCCCCATCACGCAAGGTGCTCAGGCGTCCGATAGCACCATCAGAGGTATCGAGGACGTTCTTTGTCGCCGCCTGCCTGGTGACTACATCCGATTCTTGAAACGCTACGGCGCTATAGGAATTGGCGATATCAACTTCTTTGGGACTTGGTCTGACTCAGTCGACGATCTCCGTGGCGCAACCGTGCTTGGCGAGACTCTGCGGCTCAGAAAGGAATTCTCACTGCCCCAAGACCTTGTAGCAGTATTCGGCTCAGATTATGAGTCATACCTCTGCTTGAATTGTTCGGCAATTGAAGGGCTTCCTAAGATGGTTTACTTTAGCGCAACACAAAAATCTGTATTCGCTTGTGAGCATTCGAACTCGTTTGAAGAATTTGTCATGAAATATATTGATGCGTTGCTAGGTAAGAGATGGGTACCAAAGGCTCAATTGAAGCAGGCGAGTCTTCTGCAGCGAATCATGACTAAATTTAAATAGTAAGGGTCAGCTTACGAAACGGAAAATATCGTACGCTAAGGTTTTGCCGTCAAGAACGCCGTACTGAGAGCGTTACGCCAAGCTACGGTGATCAAAAAGACTTAAATTCCAAATGAAAGATCTTGATGAGATCTCAGCTACCGCTCCACCTCGGGGCAGTAGTTAGATCCCTGTTGTTTCTGAATGACAATCCCACTTACTCGTGTCGCTTGACTCTTGTCGAGCGATTCGCTTTTATGGGCAATCCAGCGGTGAACTAAAGCCCACGAGCAGGTTATACCGGGCGGCAAACTTCCGAATGGGCATTGGGAAGCTATTCACAATAAAGGTTTACTATGCACGGTTTCGCTAGATTCTGGATTCCTGGGATCTCATTCGTCGGGTCAGTCACGTTTCTCGGGTCATGCGTCACGTCGCAGTCCAGTAAACCATTCACGTACGATGACTACCAGAATGAACGAAAGGCTGATTTGGAATCCCTAAGCATGTTGCTTGAACAGACCCGATCTGCCTTGTTCAGTGACAAGAGTCGTTTCGACCATTGTTTTGTAACCAGCTCAAACCAGAGACTTCCAGGAAAGCTCAAGGCATCGATCAAAATTAGCGGTCCAAAATTGGGCAAGCTGACACTGGTCGACATATCGACTTCTGAAGAAGCGAAGGATGACGCCGGGTTTGAGCGCTGCGTGCGTCTGGTCATAAATCGATTGGATATTGACCATGAAAGCAAGTTTATCAACGATCGAGTTGCTATTTTAAGCCCTAGCTGGGTCGAGCCCACACCGACGATAATAGAGCCGTCCAGGGTTCAGGTTCCAGCCGGAGAGGTCTGCATGCTGCTGATCAGGCAATTCTACAAGTTCAAGAAGTGGGATGTCAGGAAGGCTGGCAAACAGAAAGTAAGTGATAACTTTGTGAAGTTTGGCGACGAAGACATTATAGTTTGCTCAAGTCAGAATATTCCCGCGCACTTCAACTGGAACCTCAAAGATGTTAGGCTCAGATATCCCAGTGAGGATTTGGATGGATACATTGTTATCGATGGGTTCGAGTAACTATGACGACGAATAAATCACTGGCTGCGCAGTGATTTCTTTGAAGCTGGCTACAAAAACAGAAAAGGGTCTTTGGGCCTTCCAATGGACGCTGAGCCACGGTTGGTTTCTAGAGTCAAGTGAGAGGATACTCTATGGCACTGTCTTTGGATGGTCCTAACAGGTTCATGAAGAAGCATCTCGAAAAGATTTTGTTTGTAATATCCTTGGCATTTTATGCTTCAGAGTTTTTCGACGACCGCTTCCAGCATTGGGGGTTTATTGGCGGATATTCAACTTTGATTGCTCTTATTTTAACTGGACGTAAAAGGAAGGGTTTACCCCTCTTTGATCTCAGTGTTCAAGTTATGGTCGCGTGTGTAATCTTCCTGCTTGGCATGCGAATCCTCGACTACATAAGAGGTTAATTTTGAACATTGACGGAGGTGTTCTTGAAGATATTGTTTTTTATGCTGTTGCTTGTATCATGCTCGACGATAAACTCAAACAGCCTGGGCGCCACTGATTGCACCAATAAAGTATGCCTTTGGGAAAGCGTCCTTAAGGACTTGTCTGTAAAGCATCAGCACATCTGCGTCATCGTCAACGAAAAGGATATTCATGATCACCGCTATCATGTTTGGGTTTCCTCTTAACATTATGCGGTTAGCCCCCATGGACGTACAGCGAAAACGTAAAAGAAGGGATCCCTTTCGAGCATTCCGAGCCATTTTTTCTCGAGACCCCGGCTGCCCACTCTCATGGACCGAACCACCCTAATCGAAGGAAGTGGAAGACCGGAATTGGCTTCCATGAAAAGCTGCTGGCTCCACGTGGATTCCGTAGCGTCGTTTGGGGGCCAAAACCAGGTCCCCCTGTTGGATGGCCGTTTTTAAATGTTCTCTTTCTGATAGAGAGGCAACCAGATGCAGGAACCACTTAATTTCAGGAAGGGAACCTGCGAGGATTTGGATAAGCCGCGACGCATCTGCCCGCGTGTATAACCCGTCGCCAAATGGTCTCCATCATGAATCACCCAGTAGCGGGAGTTTGTGATATGACGCACAATTCCGCGCCTTCCATTAATTTCGACAGTATCACCCTTTGAAAACAGGTTCAGGCAATCAAGCATTTTTGCCTCCACGCTTACGTTTGAGAGTTCAGGGCTCACGGGCTTGTTTTTTATGGGATTGGGCCAATGGCCAATATTTGCTATGTAACGAAGACGACCAGCCATTGCAAATCATTTTGAAACCTGCTCAAACGTTTATTGGCATTCTGTTGAAGGAAGGAATCATCGTGCAATCGCCTTGTAAGCGAAGTCTCTTGGGCCTTTCCCATACCCCCCGACTTTATGCAGTTTTGTTGCAAAAAAGTCCTGCGTTTGCGAAAAGAGATTCAAAAGGCGCAGATGGTGCCGATGGTGGGGGATGGCAATCAAAGTTAAAAAGGATTTTAAATGGATTTACCGCCGTCCATCGGGTCAATTCACCCTCAACCAGTTGATCCAGCCATTGCTCATGAGGAGTAACAAAATTTTCCTTTGTGACTTCTTAATGAAGGGAAAAAAGTCACTCTGTAAAAAAAGGAGTTGAGAACGGTTATTCGGCAATTGGCCAGCCGGCAGTGTTTACCCCTGCTTGTGTAATGCCGTCCCATCCGCTATAACGCCCCGCACGGGCCCTCCCTCAAAGCCCGCCGACTGAACCTTTGCCCGGATGGATGAGAAAAATGAAGAAAAAGCGTCTCATCCTTCACAGAATTCTTGCCACGTTTTTGGCCCTTTTCATCATGGTTCCGCCCGCCCAGGCCATCGAACTGGCCACAGTCAGTGGTGCGCTTACACCCGGGGCCACAGGGCCGGTGTGGGAGCATCTTGCGAACGAAATCTATGAAGGAGAAACGGGCGCAGACGCTGCGAGGGAAAAAGAGGAACTGAGCCGGCTGCTTTTCGCCGACTATCTTGATTATCTGAATGCCGTGGGCATTGAGTTGGCCGCCGTGGAAAATTCCCTTCAGGGGCAGGAAGACGCCTCGCAGCTAAATGGCGAGTGCTCCGCCGCGACACTCGAGGCCGAGCAGCGGCTGTTCATGGACAGCATTGCCGCCGATGCGGACACCTTTGCGAGCGTTTACTGCAATTCCTTCTGCCGGACAAAGACCGAGTTTGAATTCTCCCTTATTGCCAATTTCGCCCTGCCTGAGGGCGGGATCCAGACCTGTGAGGACAAAGCCAGACAGATGCACCGGGAGTACAACTGCAGCGAGGGGAGTTCGGCCTCTGAAGGCCAGTCCTCCAGCAGCATCCTTCCCTTTGATATTAAAAAAGCGGATCTCATGGATCAAATTGCT
>NZ_DASQYZ010000211.1:0-6253 GCF_035638955.1 Oligoflexus sp.
AAAGCCTCGATGGCTTTGGGAATTTCATGAAGTTTGATTTCTACCTTAATTACAGACACTTGAGCTATCATTTGGTGTTTCTTTCTCTGACCGTTTTACCACGGTTTCAGATTAGGAGACACCAATTAGCCGACGGTCCCACCCTTCCCATGCATGATGTGCTTGGAAACGAAATTTCTCCTTTGCGGATCTACTTCTTTTTCGGGACGGAGGATGACTCGCCATGATGGGGCTGAGCAGCATTCTAATCAAAATTCGCAACTGTCTTCAGTGCGGCCATCCATTCCAGTCGGCCGGGCGCCGGATTTGTGGCTGCTAATGAGCTCCAGCTGCAATCTTTTCAGGTTGATGGCTTTAGCCCTCGCGGCTCAGCCACCCAGCTGTGAACGTTACTTCAATAACGCACGAATATCTTTGAGTACGCTTTTCTTTACGTTGCACTTTTCAAAGTTGCCAACCCAGGGTTCAGCAGGGGATGACGTATCTGTACCCTCTATTCTGACTGAATCCTTTTCCTGATTGAGGGTCAATTCTGTGATTTCTATGAATTGGCTTTCTTCACTATCCCCTCCCCCTGTCGTAAGTATGAGGGTGTTGCCACAAAGCCCTGGGCAGATTTTTTTGGCCATCGTGAAAGTGACTTTCCTGCCGCTTTCCGAGAATCCAACGATTGCCGGTTGGTCGCCCTGCGAATATCCAAGGCTGGTCTCTTCGTTCCAGCGCCCTTTGAATCCCAGGGCGATTCCCTCGGCGACTGAAATTATCGGCTCTTTGACGATAAAAATCTCCAGCTCAGAGTGTTTCACGGGGTTTCCGCTTTTCATACGCTGCTCGCAACGGACGAGCAATCCGTCGCGATCGTGATCGCTTTGTGACTTTGTGTTGGATGTGTCAGGATCTTTGGAACAGGCAAAACCAGACAGGCAAAGTATCGAAGCCGCAAGAAAAATGCGCATAACCCTAATTCCCTCAAAGTCGATAACGTTTTCGGTCAGTGGATGTACCCGCTGGCCCAAAAAGCGAAGTTCTACAGGAGCCACCCGCGGCCGCGACGAAAAACGTGCAGCGCGCCGGTGTCAATTGTCGGTGCCACCTTTCCTTTCAGGGCTTTGGCCCTTTGGGGAGAATGTCCACATCGAAGTGCTAGAATTTTGAAAGCTTGTCTTCCACGTCCTGGATACATTCTGTCAGGCGGGCGTAAAATTCCTGAGTCAGACTATCATCTGATTGCATGATCGTCGTAAAGGTTGAATATCCAGCAACAGTGCAACTCGCTTGAAATTGAATGGGCTGAATTTGAGTGATGTCGACTGGATCGTTGATGCCGATTGTGAAAAAAACCGTAGTGCTATTGGTACTTGCATCAAGAACGACGTTCTGAAAGTGAAAGCCAAAATCCCCCTCACACCAGGTGTCTCCGCAGATGCTATCAATGGCTTTCAGTATGGTCGGGGCGTCAGAATTTGATGACAGCAAAGCGGCGGTCAGAAGAAAAGCATGCATGGAATTTCCTTTTTCAAATCCATTGGGATTGAATCTCTACCATAAGCCTGGAAACCAAACCAGCTGAGGTCAAAATATCAAATGGCTGCTGCCTGGGAAAATTATCTCAACTGCTCTGTGGTAGCCTTGAGCTAAACCCTGCAGCTCTTTTGCCTGCATAATTTTACTCGACCCAGCCGGAACCAATAAATATAGTCTCCCCTGTTTTCAAGCTTGTTACGGTTATAACTTCAGCACTGCCAAATGAATTGCTCTCAGAACCATACAAGGCATAGTAGGCTTCAGGATCATTCACCATGTCAGTGAGCTTTGTACTTAGGTCGAAGAAATATTCGGATTTCTCTGCAGAAGGACGGCTTGACGACAGAGCATTTTTTATCAACGGTTCCACGCGTTCATAAGTACTCGCAACAAATTCATTTAGAATCAGTCGATCCGGGCAGGTATAGAGGACGTTGGCCGAAGAGCCACACAAAGAGTTCAAAATACTGCTTTCCAAAACAGTTTTGAGCCGGTCTTCGGCAAGAAGGTCCAAGGCTTCTTCACCATAGTTAAAGCGCACGGCATATTCATACTGCGCAGGCGCCTCAGCCTTGAGAAGCTCATAATTTTCAGACGCATCGTTGAGGCTCTGGTCTTGAAATTGCAATGTGCCTGCAAAAATGGAAGAAGAGGAGGCAAAAAGAAGGGATACCAGCAGTCCAGGAAATTTCATAAATACCTCAGTGTGGGTTACCTGCATGAAGGTGCAGGGACCTGCATGGGTATCAGATGTAAAACTTAAACTCAAATATAAAGATGTTTTCTGCTTTCGCGAAAGGCGAAGTGGAGGCTATTGTGGTTTACATAGGCAGCCACAGTTCGGTGCCGGTGCGAGCTTCCTGGTTATTTTTGTTCGTCGATCGAGGCAACATTTAGCTTTTTGATTATGGTCATCACGTCCCGATCACTTATTCACTACAATCCTGACTGACCTTCGTGAGCAAATAAATTCTTTGAATTAACATTCTCAGTCTGCTACGAGATAGGCGACACAGATATCCCTGAACCCACCCAAGCGGAGAACCGCGATGAAAAAAATCATGACTTTATTGGCAGCAGGATCGCTATCTATCGGTGCGTCTTCCGCCTCTGCCAGCAATCAATCCACCTACATACTCACGCCTGGAAATCAACTGGATATTGATGTTGCTGGCTTCAAGGAGATCACCCTTGTTTTTACTGTCACGGAAAAAAAATCAGTCGAGAACAAGGATCCTGATGTGGTCGTGACTGAAACCTACGGCGGATTCGAATGTGAATTAAGCAGCGTCAAGCTGCTCAAGACCACCGACCTCAACCCCGAATTGATACAGAAACTATATGCAGTTGATGTTGACTGGTTTCCAGGTGCTGATTCCAGTGGGTGTACGGTTCAGTTTTTGGCGGGTGAAAGCGCTGCATCTGTCCAGCTTTATTTGAACTTTTAAAACACCTCCCAAAGGGGTCCAGCAAAAAATAAACCTCCAACTGTCCAAAGCCAGGAAAGCGCCGGCCTATTATCGTGGACTCCAGATCAGACATTTGGACCTACAATCTTCACCCATAGGCAAACTTCGTCTATAGTGCAGGCTTTCAAGAGAGTCATTCAGATTTAACCTTCGATTGAGACTTTAACATGATGAAGAATACGTGGAAGCAGACTGTGTTCGGGCTGACTGTGATGATCACCCCTCCCCTGGCGCTTGCAGATGTCATGGCAAGTGAGGATGCTACGATTGAAGAAGCAGCGACCTGGCTTACAGGCACCTTCAATAACAATGAACAGGCTGCAGCCGATAATCGTTTTGTCGCTGTTTCCTTAAAAAGCTGCCAGGTCCAGCTCAAGGGACTCGAATCTCAGGAACTTGGCATAGCTCTCCATGTTGAACAGGCCGTCAATTACAATATAAACCGTCCCTACCGCGTTCGACTCTACTGGATCACAGAAGCTGGAAACAACGTCGAATCAAGGGTCTATCGTTACACGGACGAATCAACACTTGTCGGTCTTTGCCTAAAACCAGACGACGAGCGGGTGATCGAAGCCAGGCTTTTGGCGGCCAGTGATTGTTCCGTTTTTCTTGGCAAAGAAAACGGTTTCTACTCCGGCAGCACGCCCAAGAAGGGCTGTCCCAGCAGCTTCGGTGGAGCAACATCGACAAGTTCTGAAGTTACACTTGGCCCCGTGGGCATTGACTCCTGGGACCGTGGCTTTGATGCTGCAGGATTGCAGGTATGGGGATCTGAATCAGGGCCTTATAAGTTTAGGCGGGTTGGTCAGTAAGGCGTTTTCAAGTCTTTGCTGAAGCCCATTAAGAGGCTTCAGCCCTTCCGGGTTTTTCTGAAGCTCCGAAAAGGCTTGCGCGAAGCAGAAAAGCGATCCCCTGATCAAACATGGCTCCACAACATGAAAATTTTTGTCAGGTCTGAACACAATTTAAGCAAAATTTGGTCGTTAATCGGCTTTTGAATTTCGTGAACATCGGCATGTTTCCCGACGAAATCCATCGGAAGATCAAGCCCTGAAGCTATGATACCGGATGAAGTTCAACATAAATACCCGAGTTGGATCGACTTTGTCAAGTCGGGGACTCAAGGCCTCAAGTCTAATGCCAAGGACCGTTTTTCTGAGCAGGACAAGCAGATAGCCGAACTCCAGCAAGTCATAGGTGAGCAGGCCGCGACCAAAGGGGCGCTACAAGCTCTGCGAGATCATTGGCGGTCATGAGTTTCAATCCACGGTCCCGAACCAGCGCTGCATTTGGGAGACGGGTTCCGTGATATAGAACAACGCTGTCATGTGCCCAGACGACTTTCGATGCGACAGTTTCAGTTAACATGTCAAATTCCGTCCAGCGTTCTTCGGCAAAGAAAATTTCAAGTTCCTTACGGTCGACTTCATCGAGCTGAAGCAAACGTAGGTCAAGTGCTTTCATAAATTTTGCCCTCGAAACAGTTCAATCAATCAGCCTGCAGGAGTTCACAGCCAAGTCCTTGCTTGGTGTGTACAACATAACCCACGCCAAATTTTTGATGTAAAAATCAGGGTAGGTTTTCTCTCACTCGGTCGAGCCCATAGTCGGTTCTACTGCGTTAACGGGCGTCCCTGGTTGCTGGTATTTAGGAGCGATCGGATAATGAATATAGCATTATCGAGCGCCGTCTGCGCGTATTGCGAGTTTGCTCCAGTGATTATATTTCCGTGGGCATCGGAGTATTGTCGTCGGAACGCGCTTAGTACATAGGCGCTTTGGTTGATAGCGCCTTTGGCGTTCTGCCAGATCAAGTTTCGCGTTTTTTCGTCAATTTCACCAAGCGAACTCTTAAAAGAGACTTCGTTGGCCTTGAAAGCAGTATTGACTTTTTCTTGGTAGGCGTCAGTTGCGTGGTTAGAAAATCCGTTCTGTTGGTAAATCTCGCTCGTCAGTTGATCTACTGCCCCGCAAATTTTTGTGATCGCTCCTGAAATATCACCCGAGCTGTACCGCCTTAGAGCATCACGGATTGCCTGCTGCTGAGCGGCTGGCAGTGTGCTCGTATCAATATCAATCTGAATGTGCAAGGGGCATGGGACTGAGCCGCTCAGACTCCAACCAACGCGCTCCAATGCTTCCTGGATTTCATCCTTTTTGTCAGGGCTAAGCCGGATAATCTCTCCGATTGTTGTTCTAACCACACGGTCCTGTGCCTCCGGGGATTCGGCAATGAACAGCTCTTCGCATGCTTTAAGCAGAGTGGACTTGGAAGTTCCGCTGCTTTGAGACAGGTGATGAAGCGTTTGAACGGCGAGTCCGGCCTTTCCCATGATATCTTCGATCGTCGAGAAAGAAAGATCGCGCAGAGTTCCCCTGATCGTGGGCCATGTTGCGCCCAATCGCATAGGATTGAGCTGAGCTTGTTTTGCTGAACTGGACATCGAAGGGCCTTTCGGTTGAAGGTTTGGCTGATTTTCGGAAATAACCGGGATGGAGGCATCGTATTGTCGAAAGAGACGGCTCTGCTTCAAAACGCTTTCAAGATAACGAAGCTCCTCTTCCAGGATTTCAGTATATTCCAGCCACGTATCCATATCGCACTCATCCTTCAAATCGAAGAAGGTCGGGACGCAGTACCGGTAGCCTCTGAATTGTCGAATGTCCGTAAAGGCGGACTGAAGCAGTGTAGAATTGTAATCATTCCACGTTTTGTATCTGATTTTGTCAGTTTTAAATTCTTCGTTCGAATTGTTTGTTCTCATGTGCGCGAGAATTTCCCGGCCTTCTGTCAGCTGATCTGTTAGTTGTTCTTTCAAATCATTGAGCGGAATCGTAAGAAAGTACGTCCCAGTAGGATAACTTGTGGTGGCCATTTGGTTGATCCTTCCGGCAATCCTGCTAGGTGAGCTGATACCGGGGCCTGAATGGTTTCAGGTACGCCGCCCAGTAGAGAAGCGTGGGTACACTTGTCAGAAAGTAAACCTATATCTTGATTCAAATTGTATTCGATTTGTCAAGAAAATAAGACACGGCTTGGATATCAAGTAAAGGTTGGAAGAAAATGCATTCTTCCAACCTTCAGGGTCTGACATACTCCAAAAAAATCAGGAGTGCCCCATGCTGGAAATATCTCAAAAGGATCTTGAGATTCTGCCAAACCTCCCGGCCCTGGACCCGAAACTTGAAAAAACTCTTCTCGCCTTCCTCCACTCCCATGGCTCGAAGCTGACGAGCCGCGAATACGCCCGCGCGGC
>NZ_DASQYZ010000212.1:0-13804 GCF_035638955.1 Oligoflexus sp.
ATAGGACCGTGTTTTTCTATAGACTTCGATCTGTTCTTTAACCGTTGCGATGGATGGTGTCTGCATTTCGGATCTCCTTTCGTTTCGGAGATCTTCGTGGATGGCTCAGCTCAAGTCACGAATCGTTGCGGAAAGGACACGATTCAGCACTCCAATAGCCAATTCAATTTTTTGCTCGAAAATCCGATAAAACTTAGTTCTTTCCGAGAACTCGGTGCAGAAAATAAGGATTGTCGAATGGTAAAGAGATTGTTGGTAAGTAGCGTGATGCTTCTTTGCGCGTGTCACACCAAAACGTCAAGGGAATCGCTAGCGCAAAGACCCTCTGGTAATCTTGATCCTTCGCTCTATACGATCGAGGCTATACTCCTTGAAAATTCCGACATCGGACGAACTTCACCCCCGCCTTATAGTGGTTCTTGGGTAGGTGGCGGCGGGACCTTTGAAAATACTTTGGATTCCGGGGTTCGTTATAGGATGTCTCTGACTCCCTCGAACAGGAACAAGGATCAGCAATTTACGCTGACTTATTCTGGCAAGACAGTTACGAGTCCGGTCCTGAATTTTAGCGACTGCGATTTTACGGCGGATTTGGGTTATGAATCGACTAGCTTTCATAAAATGAAAGTCTATTTCATCTTTAATTCCGTACAAAATACACTGAGGCGCGTTGGATTATCTTCGCCCGAAGCAGATCTGACTGCTGCAATCTGTGAAAAAGTAGAAGCTAACAGTGATGCAAAAGTGGTCTATGTTTCGTCGAGTTCTGATCTGAAAATTCAGAGTCAGGGCAAGCTTGTCTTGCCTCACGTTGCATCCAAAGATCAATCTGGGATCCGACAAACTTTCAATTTCTATCCAACACTGACAAACAAGCAGGAGATCAGCGTTATATCCAAAGCAGGGACTTTTCCCTACCAGGTATCCTTAAAGTATTGCGTTGATTATTTCACGAAGATAGGTGCTGATGTGAATACCTTGGGTTCAGAATACGTTGAGCTTTCGGTTGAAAGTTCTTTGACTGATCAAGGATATTCCTGCTGCAGTGTAGATGGCGCGTGTTCACCGGTTACCAACTAATAACTAATTTTTCAGCAGTGAAGAGTGGCGGCCCCACCTGGAATCGAACCAAGAACTATCCCTTAGGAAGGGACCGTTATATCCATTTAACTATAGGGCCATCGAGACATGGAAAGGGGCCTGCTCGAGACCCCTTTGACTTCTAGTAACAGCTTAGGAAAGGATCAGCAAGGGGTCTTCCAGGTAAGCGGCCAGAGTCTGTAGAAATGTGGCTCCCACAGCGCCGTCCACCACCCGGTGATCGCAGGACATGGTCATGGTCATCCTGGGCTGGACTTCCACCGCACCCGCTTCATTGACCCAAGGCGTCGGGATAGTCGCACCGACGGCGAGGATCGCGGCCTGGGGGGGATTGATGATGGCGGTAAAATGCTCAATGCCCATCATGCCAAGGTTCGAGATGGAAAAGGTCCCACCCTGGTATTCATCAGGCTTCAGGGAACTGGATTTGGCTCGGCCGATCAGATCCTTGGTCAACCGCGCTATATCACGCGCACCCAGCTGGTTGGCATTGCGAACCACAGGCGTAATCAAACCATCCTGGATAGCAACGGCAACAGCTACGTGAGCCGCCCCATAACGGCGGATGAAATCACCCTGCCATGACGAATTTACTTCAGGATGCTTCATCAAGGCCCGTGACACCGCTAAAACCAAAAGATCGGTAACGCTGACTTTAGGCTGTTTTTGTGCTTCAGCATCAGCATTCAAGCGCTGGCGCCAGGCATTCAGATTGGTCATGTTAACAGAACGGGTCAGATAGAAATGCGGCGCTTCGTTTTTACCCGCGAGCAATCGCTTGGCAATCGTTTTGCGCATCATATTCACAGGAATATCCTGATCACGAAACTGCGGCAAAGGCATTGGTTGAACCGGACCAGCATCCTTGCCAGGAGCCGGAGCCGCTGCCTTGGGTGCTGCGCCGCCGGATGACAAAGCCTGCTCCACATCACGAATCACGACGCGACCGTTCGGCCCCGAACCTGAGATCTGGCGCAAATCAATATGTTTCTCTTCCGCCACTTTTTTGGCCAAGGGCGAAGCGCGCAGACGCTCATCCGAAGACGCTGCGGATGCAGCTGCGGGCGCTTGGGCCGGAGCTGGTGCAGGCGCAGCAGCAGGTGCTGATGCTTTCGCCGGAGTCGGCGCAGCTGCCGCCTTGGGAGCCTCAGCCTTGGCTGGCTCAGCTGCAGGCGCTTTCGCCTTGCCACCCGCCTTACCCACATCAAAACTTTCACCCTTCTCCCCGATCACACAGATCGGATCATTCAAGGCACAGGCTTTCCCAGCCGGCACCAGAATTTTCAGCAATGTACCTTCAACGGGAGAATTGTATTCCATCGTGGCCTTGTCGGTTTCGATCTCGACAAAGGCCTCGCCTTCCTTGATAAAATCGCCTTCTTTTTTCAACCAGGCAGCGATCCCACCTTCTTCCATGGTATCGCTAAGCTTGGGCATTTCTATGACTTCAGCCATAACACTTCCTGCTGCATTTTAGAGGTAAAGAGCTTGTTTCACCGCTGCCACAATGCGTTCCACAGAAGGCACGACGCGCTCCTCCTGAGCCTCGTTATAAGGCATGGGAACAAATTCATTGGTCACGCGACCGACCGGAGCATCCAGGTCGTCGAAGCATTCCTTCTGAACGCGATCAGCGATCTGGGAACCCACGGATCCAAAACTCCAGGCTTCCTCGACGATGACCAGACGGTGTGTTTTACGGACGGAAGCAAAGATTAAATCTTCATCCAAAGGCTGGAGCGTACGGGGATCCAGAACCTCGGCCGAGATACCTTCCTTGGCCAGCGCCTCGGCGGCTTCCAGGGTTTTATGCAGGACTTTATTCCAGGCGATCAACGTAACATCCTTGCCTTCGCGCTTGATGTCACCGACGCCCAAAGGAATAAGATATTCCTCATCCGGCACTTCACCCTTCATGCCGTACATCATCTCGCTTTCCAAAAACAGCACCGGATTATTATCACGAATCGCTGACTTCAAAAGACCTTTGCCATCGTAAGGCGTGGAACAGGTCACGACTTTCATGCCGGGAATATTGGTGATCATCGGTTCATAGGCCTGGCTATGCTGAGCCCCGAGCATGTGCGCCGCTCCATTGGGACCACGGAACACGATGGGCATATTGAATTGCCCGCCGGACATATAAAGCATTTTCGCAGCGTGATTGACGATCTGATCGAAGGCCTGGATACCGAAGTTCCAGGTCATGAATTCGATAATCGGCCTTGTGCCCGACATCGCAGCACCCACGCCCAAACCAGCAAAACCGGCTTCCGAAATAGGAGCATCCCACACGCGGCGCGGACCAAAGCGATCCAAAAGACCTTTGGAAACCTTGTACGCACCATTATAAAGACCAACTTCTTCGCCCATCAGAAACACGTTCGGATCGCGTTCCATCTCTTCGGCCATCGCTTGGCCCAGGGCTTCACGAAATGTTAAAACTGCCATTGCAAGTTCTCCTTCCCCATATCAAGGAACCAGTACGTGGTCCCACAGCTCTTCGATGGACGGCTCGGGTGAGTTGTCCGCGAAATCCTCGGCCGCCTTCACCTTTTCCTTGGCCTCGACATCCCAGGCCTTGAAATCGGCTTCCGCCGCCAGCTTCTGCTCGCTCATATAGCGCTCGAGCTGCATGATGGGGTCGCGATTTTTTTGATAATCTTCAACTTCCTCTTTGGTCCGGTAGGTTCCCGGATCCGAGACCGAGTGACCACGATAACGGTACGTCAACGCCTCAAAGAAATAAGGCTTATGATCCTTGCGCATCTGCTCGACAATATTTTTCACATGCTCATGGACGGTGATGACGTTCATGCCGTCGACATCCGATTGAGCCATATCAAAGGCGAGGGCACGCTTCCAAAGCGCATCCACTGATGTGGTGCGGCGGATGTCAGTGCCCATGCCGTACTTATTGTTTTCGACGATGAAAAGCACCGGCAGATCCCAGGTCGCAGCCATGTTCATGGCTTCGAAAAATTGACCCTGGTTAGTCGCGGCGTCGCCCAGATAGCAAACGCAGATATCGTCTTCATTGCGATAGCGAATGGAAAAGCCTACGCCCGCTGCCAATGGCGCCTGACCACCCACGATGCCATGACCACCAAGGAATCGACGATCCTTGCTGAACATGTGCATCGACCCGCCCTTACCGCGACAACAGCCGTCCACTTTGCCAAAGAGCTCGGCCATCACCGCTTCCGGTGTGATGCCTTTACCAATGGCCTGCGTATGAGAGCGATACCCGCTGAGCATGTAGTCGGTGTCACGGAGAGCACTCTGTACCCCCACGGCCAAAGCTTCCTGGCCGATGTGAAGGTGACAGAAGCCGGAAAACTTCTGCTTGGTGTAGGCCAGGCCTACACGCTCCTCAAATCTACGGAACAAGGCCATGTCCTTGTACATCTTGACAAGGAGATCCCGCTCCAAGGGAGTCTTCTTCTTCGCAGTCATTTCTCACCCTTCAAAACTTGAGATCTTGTAAATTTACGAAAATATCTGGGCTTTTATGCTGTCTTTTTGGATAATGGCGCCAAAAAAAACAGCAACCTGCTGCTTTTACACCAAACAGCAGGTTGAAAAAATACATTTCAATGAAAGCGACGGAAGGCGATCGTCGCGTTTGTGCCTCCGAAACCGAAGGAATTCGACAGAGCGACAGCGACCTTTTTTTCAACAGCTTCGCGTGTCGTATAGTCAAGCGGACAGTCAGGATCCGGCGTTTGGAAGTTGGCCGTCGGCGGGACCAGACTGCGATGAATCGTCAGAGCGGTATAGACCGCCTCGATACCACCAGCGGCGCCGAGGCAGTGCCCCGTCACACCTTTGGTCGAGGAAATAGCCAGTTTGTAGGCATGCGAGCCGAAGAGGTCAAGGATCGCTTCCGATTCATACTGGTCGTTGATCTTGGTCGAAGTTCCGTGGGCATTGATATAGTCGATATCTTCCGGCACGAGGCCTGCTGCATCCAGTGCCATCTTCATGCATCGACGTCCACCTTCTCCCCGCTCACGTGGGGCGGTTATATGATGTCCATCACCCGAAAAACCGTAACCAATCACCTCGGCGTAAATTTTCGCGCCGCGTTTTTGAGCGCTTTCGAGTTCTTCAAGAATCAAAATTCCCGCACCTTCACCCATTACAAAACCATCGCGGTTGAGGTCGAAAGGTCGTGAGGCGTGCACAGGATCATCATTGTTTGTGCTTAGGGCTTTGAGTGCGGCGAAGGAAGCAATCCCGAGCGGACTGATCGCGCTTTCCGCACCCCCGCAAACCATGACATCGGCTATGCCTTCACGAATATATCGGAATGCTTCACCGATCGCATGGGTGCCACTTGAGCAGGCTGTGGCAGGACAAAGATTGGGACCACGCAATCCATACTGAATGGACACATAGCCCGCTGCCATATTGGGTATGGCATAAGGAATAAAGAAAGGCGAAATCCGTTTCTCACCTTTTTCCAAAAGAATTTTCGTGGATTCTTCAATGTCAGCAATGCCGCCCATGCCAACACCGATGACACAGCCATTGCGATCCTTATTCACATCCAGCGGAATGCCGCTATCTTTGATCGCTTCATGAGAAGCCATGGTGGCAAATACTATAAAACGGCTGAGTCGATTGAAATCTTTCGAATCGATCACGCCTTCGGTTTTGAGATTCTTGACTTCACCGGCCACCTGAACCCGTTGTCCGGTGGGATCGAATAGGGTAATTCGGTCCGTTCCTGAACGACCAGCGACGGCATTTTCCCAGGCTTCCTGGACATTGTTACCTGTTGGTGCAACGATTCCCAAACCTGTGATGACAACTCGTCTCATGTCTCCACCTTCAAGCTGTTGAATGGCTATCGCCTCGACCCGGCTGAACCCTCATCCAAGAGTGTCCCAGTCATATCATGCTTGCAACGGCTCGACCAGCGATCAGTTGTATGCTTTCACCCGTAGTCTGGGCGCATTTTAGCACGCCTCCGGAAATTCCTTAAGACGGGAATATGACGCAAATCAAAGATGGATTCCGAAGGTGGGAGTCGGTTTTTTTGGTAGACCATAAAGGCACCAAACGCCGTCATGAGAAGATGCGGCAACCAGGCACCCAGTGGTGCGGAAAGCATACCTTTCTCACTCAGGAATTTAAACGACATCATACCGATATAACCAACCACTATCGTGAGGCTCGCGCCCATAAAAGCGTTACTCTTTCCGCGCCGCTCATCCTGAATACCCAACACCAGGGCAAAGAGTGCAAATGCGAAACACGCAAACGGCATGCTCATTCTTTGATGATAAAGAAAGCGCGCTTTAAACCAGGTCTCGCGATCCTTGGGCTCTTTGCTGTCCTTCAACGAGTCCACGAAGCGGCCCAAGTCAGCCGGTGCGTAGCCGCGGTAATCATCTTCCGTCGAGCCGGGTCCGAAAATCTGCTCGCGAAAAATCGACAGGAGATCAAGTTCTGCACGTTTGAATTTGATCACCGATACATCATCATTATCGGCTTTGGTGGTGTAGATGATTCCATAATCAAACGACATGCGTAAATCGCCTGTTTCCACCGAGCCCGTGATGGCTGCGGCCGGCGCCAGGAGGGTAAAATGCTGAGTATCCGTGTTATGTCCAGGACCGAGCATCACGTTTTCAAAACGCGTGCGATCGGCCGAGATATGTTCGGCGTAAAGCACATAGCCCAGAAAGTCATCGAGAAAAACTCCAGGCTTCATTCGGTAGCGAATCATGTTATCAAGTTCATTCTGAGTTTTTCGATGATAGAATTCCAAGGTTTCGCGACGTCCCCAGGCTTCGAAGTAGACTGATCCCAGCAAAGCGATCATGTAAGCGACAAACGTTACAGCTAAAACAGGGCGTAGCGCACGACGCAAGGAAAATCCTGAGGCGAGCATGGCCGTGAACTCGCCATCAGCGGAAAGCCGACTGAATGCTAAAAGGATGGCAAACATAATCGAGATAGGTACAATGATGGAAATAAATGGCATGAGAATAAACAGAAACGGCAAGAGCAGGTTTTCCACGGAAAGCCCGAAGGTCACCAAAATTTCTGATAAGCGAACCAGCTGCGATATCACGATCACAGCACTCATGACGCAAAACACCGTCACGAACTGCGGCATGATTTCCAGAATCAAGTAAAAAAAGAGAGTGATAACGCAACTCCTATTCGGCTCGGCCCAATATTATCTCGGATTGCGCTCTTATGAGCAACAACGCAGAGTTTGCAATAGTATCCAAGGCCGTGTAAAAAATCTGCTGATCCTGTATAATAGGCTGATAACAGCTCAAACCGATCCAATCATAAAAAAACCTTTATAAGGTAGAGGGATAAGAGTGTCAAACTCCCATACTACTTGCCGGGGCCGGCTCTATTTTTCTCTTCTGTGGCTGGCGGGCTGCCTGGCTTGCCAGCAATCGTCGGCCCAAAAAGGCGATGATACCACCACGCCTCCTGCCGTTGCGGAAGCGAGCAAACCGCAAAGCCTGACAACTCTGCCGGTTGAACTGCCTGAATGGAGTGACACAGAAGCGGCTCCTCTGTTGGCTGGTCGTCCCGTCACTATCGTGCCTCAGATTCAAAATCAAATCTCCCGTTTTATTCGGAACGGCGGCAGCCCGATTGCGGCATTGGTCATGGTCAATGTCAAAACGGGTGAAATCCTCGCCATGGCTCAGGGTGCTCAACCCGGCAAATGGGGTTCAGAAACGCACTCGGCTCTGCATATTGGCTTCCCAACAGCCTCGCTTTTCAAAACTGTCGTAGCCGCCACTGCCTTTGAGATTGCGGATTTGGATACGGATGAGACCCTGAGTATGTTCGGTGGTTGCTCGCATGTGCATCCGCGTGGCATCTGGCCTAACGTGGAAAGCCGCAATCCTAACCAAGGTCTGAGTCTACGCCGAGCTTATGGTAATAGCTGCAATGGTTTCTTTGCCAAACTCGCCGTCAATCGGATCGGTCTAGGTCCCATTTTGAATATGGCTCGCAAGTTGGGCTGGAATCAGTCGCTGGCGGCGGATTTTATGGTGCCACCGAGTCCATTGCGTGAACCCAAGGCCACTTCGTCGAGTATTCATACGATCGGCAAGTTCGCCGCCGGTTTTGGCGCCGTTTCCATTTCTGCTGTGCACGCGGCATGGCAGGAAGCGGTCATCGCCAACAACGGCATGTCGATGCCCATGCGCCTCTTCAAAGATACCGCCCCTTCGAATGCCAATCAGGGAATCCGGATTTTGGAAGAAACCACAGCCATCAATTTGAAACGCATTATGGATTCAACCGTGATGGACGGAACCGCCAAGCACGCCTTCAGCCGTGGACGTTTGCGCCTTTTGCGAACCGAAGTGGGTGGCAAGACCGGAACACTGACGGGCAATCATCCCCAGGGTTTGACAACATGGTTTGCTGGCATCTATCCCCTGGAAGATCCGGAAATTGCTGTGGCAGCGGTCGTGATGCTGGAAAATCTTTGGAAATTCAAGGCCACGAATCTCGCAGCTGAATCCATAATGGCCTATTATGATTATCGCAACGGTCCGGACAGCCCTATGAAAACCGCGCGAAAATCCGCCTCCCATGAAAGAGCGCGATAAGTTTAAGAAAGCTCGGAACGCCCTCTTCGAAAATTTGGATGGCCTTTAGCGAAAGATGGGCTTTGCAGTCCCTTATGGCTTTTGTTAGTCATGAGCGACCGTTACAGCATCCTTTCCAGACCTCGATGAGGAGAGTTCCATGAGTTCGCAATACTCGATCCCTGTCGTCGATCTCCATGACTATCTGCACGGCACAGCAGAACAAAAAGACCAATTCATCAAAAGCGTCGGCAACGCGCTGCGGGAAGTCGGTTTCTTTGCTCTGACCAATCACACCGTAAGTCCTGAGCTGATCCTCGACACTTACGCTCAGACTGCCGAACTCTTTGCCTTGCCCGAGGCCACGAAAAAATCCTATGAAGTGCCGGGACTCAAAGGCCAGCGCGGCTACACTTCGTTTGGCAAGGAACACGCAAAAGATTCCAAGTCCCCTGACTTGAAAGAATTCTGGCACGTCGGCCAGGAACTTTCTGCGGCCCATCCACGCTCGGCGCATTATCCTCCGAATGTCTGGCCCTCGGAATTGGATGAGTTTCAGCGCGTGATGGTCGATGTTTATCGGCGCTTGGAAACAGCGGCATTTGCCATTCAGGAAGCATGTGCGCTCTATATCGGCGAAGAAAAATTTTCGATTCGTGATACTGCGATTGATGGGAATTCCATATTGCGTTTGATCCATTATCCGCCGGTGCCTGCGGATCGTGATCCGGGCAGCATTCGGGCTGGCGCTCATGAGGACATCAACCTCATCACGCTGCTGATCGATGCCACGGCGTCTGGTTTGGAAATCCTGGATCGACGCCAGCAGTGGGTCCCGGTCACGACTCCCAAAGGCTGTATTATCGTCGATGCGGGCGATATGCTGCAGAATCTGACCAACGGTTTCTTCAAGTCGACCACCCATCGTGTGGTCAATCCTGATAACAGCCGTGAGCGTCGTTATTCAGCACCATTCTTTGTTCATGCCAGGGGCGAGGTTTCTTTGAACCCGCTGGCTTCATGTATTGAAGCCACGGGCGGCAAGCAGATTTATCCGAATATCACAGCCGATGAATACCTGATGCAGCGTCTTAAGGAAATCGGTCTGGCTTAAGCCACACCGGTCTTCTTCGAACTGCGAGGTTTTATCTTCCGCGTCTTTTCTTTTTCTTTTTCCGGTTTCTTATCAGGCTTGATGGTTTCTCCCTTGCCGGCGCTGTCCTGCAGCGTCGTGTCCAGGACCTTCAAGTCTGTAGCAATCGGCGCAAAGCCTTCGAGCCTGACCCTGAAGCTCAGACGGATTCCCACCTCAATCTTATCCTTGCCAATGACTTTCAAATCATGGGGAAAGAACATGATGGTGGAGCGCTGCAGACTGGCATCATCAACCGTGAGCCAGCCCAAACGTTCAGGATTAAAGTAGCTCACAGTTCCCGCATAAAGATGATCATGCGAGGCTTCGCCGATAACGAGGGAACCCCTCTTACTGATGGCATCGATGGCTTTTTGAATGACATCCTTTTTCGGATCATCCTGCTGCAGCAGGATATAAAGCATGTGCTTGGCCCGCGTGCAGGCCACATAAAGCAGGCTGGCCATGATTGGATTCGTCAGAGGCATATTGTATTCGCTGAGGTTGCCGATGATGCCCACCGAAGTTTCAAGGCCTTTGAAGGCTTGAATGGTCGACACGGCTACCGTTCGATCCGTACGCGGCGCTTTCCGATCATGACCGATATCAAAAAGGTCATAATTGCCTAATTTTTGCACATTTTGAAGGAACGATCCTTCCTGAAAGGGGCGACGGGCGGAGAGGAGCGTCAATTCTTCACTGCGCAGTCCTTCCTGCTCACAGAGGCGTGTGATCAGCTCCTGGAGTTTGGTCTGGGCGTCGGCACTATCCTTGTAAAGAACGAGTTCAGGGATATACCCCAGGCGTCCGGAATGGCTATTCAGGATCTGCCGGCCGGTTCGGAAGTTGCGTGAGAAGGTCGAGATTTCCTTGGTGGTCCGATAGTTGTTCACCAGCGGGAAATAGGGGGTGCTGATCGGCAGAACATCTTCCGGCACAAAATGACCTTCGGAAGAGCCGGAACCGAATACACCCTGGCTCCGATCAAAGAAGATATAGAAATGACTGTCAGGACTGGTCAGCGACGCCTCGATGGATTCCCACCAGAAGGGCTGCACGTCCTGCGCTTCATCGCAGAGCAGAACATCAAAGCGCTTGCTTGATTTCAGGATGGATGCCTTCAGGCGTTCGGGCCCGACATACTGAATCCAATCTTCGCGGCTGCCTTCATAATCAGGGGCGCGCTTCAAAATATCGACCCCAAAATCAGAGGCAAACTCCGCATAGGTTTGCACTTCAATGCGGCTGCCAACCGTTTCTCTCATGTACTGATTCAAAACCGGATTCGGTGACAGCAGCAGCACCTTCTGTCCCAGGTCACGAAAGTGTTTGGCCAAAGCCATGGCCAGCATGGTTTTCCCGGTTCCGGCCTCACCTTCAACAGCCAGGCGCTTGGTACTCACCATGGGCGAAATCAGAGTATCGTGGATATGCTCCACATCCTTGACCTTGCCCTCATGCTGGTCAATGTAATCGCGGATATAGAGACGACTCGTGTAATGCGAACCGCGCAGGATCTTATCCACTGCATCTGCCACATCATCGAACTGCAGAAAACGTGCAGGCTGCGCTGCGGTCACGGCGTTGACAAGGGCTTCCTCCAGGTTCTCAAGGCGCTGGCGACCGATGAGGAGCATGTTTTCCACGTCCGGACGATCCGGGAAATCCTGCTCATGAACCGAAGGCAAACATACCATGTGGGTCATGGGAAGTTTGACGTTTTTCTTTTTCAGATACCTCAGAAAACGGCTCTTCCAGTTCAACGCCTGGGCGAAGGGGTTTTTGATGGAAAAGCGTTCCCCGAAACGATTTTCGGTATGAAACTGCTGGCTATCCGGATCATAGGAAATACGGCCGCCCTTGACTTCCAGAATGATCAAACCAAAGCGCGGATGATAGAGGACGAAGTCGATTTCGTTATCGGTCAGACCCTGATCACCTTCGATACTGGTTAGGGTACAGGAATAGTAGATGCTCCAGTCGCTGCTGAGCATTTTGCAGTGCTGATAAAATTGTTCTTCCGCCTGGCTGGCGAAGATAACACGGACCTTGTCTGTATTGGGATAGAGTCTGGCCATCAGGATTCGCCTCAGACGCGGATTGCGCCAGACTTAATGATACAAGATATGGTCCAGATTGGGGAGGTGGATAACGGCCTAATGCGGCTGGGGAAAGGTGCAGGATGTCTGTTAGGTTTCTTGACATCCTGAGCGCACGACGTCGACAGCTGCCCTTGAAGTCTGGGAGGGGGAAATCGCGCCGAAGAAGGCGCAATTTCTCGCGGCTATCTCTTAGTTATAGTATCCAGTCATTGCTGAAGTGCAAGACTTCGCCGCAGTTCCCCAATAGCTCGATACACCGTCACGAGTGAGTTTTTTAAGGCTATACATCGACTTGATCAAGCGGGTCGTGCTGCTCAAGAGTCTTTCAACCTTTTCGTCTTCATCGTCCACGTTTTCGCGCAGGATATAGTCGTACATCACGGTACACGCCGAATGAATATCGCTCGAGAGGAACGAAGGCATATCAGCAAACTCTGGGATCAACACGGATGGGTTGATAGGCTTGGGGTTCAGGGAAACGACTGTGCCCGAGCTATCTTTCATCGGTGTGAAAGCTAAGGTTTCCTCTGTATCGAATTCGGAAACACGGCCCGAGGTATCAAAATAAGCCGAGCCCGCGCGGAGATAAGTTTTAGTGCTGGCCGCTGTCGCAACCAGACTGTTTTTCGAAGCAGCGAAATTCTTTTTAAGCCACTGCGAGCGGGTCAAAGGCTCTTCTTCAAAGGCCGGGTCGAGAACCCATGGTTCCTGGCTGGAATTTCGCAGCTGAAGTAGCGGAGCCACGTGATAGCTCCATGTGACTCGACTCGTCGGCTGCAGGTAGCCCGTCACGTAATGTGCGGAGCTAGGAATTCCTTTCGCTGCCAATTCCAAAGACATATAAAGCGAACGCGCATAGCAGCCATCTTCAATAAATGTAAATGGAATATAGTCGATGGCTTTTACGATCGAGAAAGCTTGAGCGGCTTGCTGCTGGGACACAAGGGCACTCGTATCACTGGTTTGCTGGGTTTGTTGACCGCAAGCTGTCAGCGTCAGTAAACTGAAAAACAAAAGTTGTTTGCGCATGGGAATCTCATCCTGTTGAAGTATTTGGTACTGACTACTTAGCCAGTGCCTGGCCGGTTTGTCCAATCAAAATTTGGCAAAAATCCAAACGCTTGCTCAAGGAGACCAAACAACTTTGTCACGTCGTGCACGAAATTTTGTATTTATTTTTCCTGTGTCTGTATTCGTAGACAGCTTGGTGGGAAAGCCTTGGAAGGGAAACAAAGAAATGGTGGCGGAACGATTTTACGCCTTGGGCAGAGATGATCGGCGTTCATTGACACTGCAACGTGGGGCGTCCGAATAATGGAGAGATAGCGCTTACAGGTTGCATTGAAGTGCGGGCTTGCAGGAAATGCGTGGAGCTGAGTCGCATGCGTCCCAGGTCCTTCCTGAATGGGTTTTACCGCTCGCCTTTTACCTCGCAGAGCCGTGCTTTGCGGAATTACCGAGCGTGCAATACCCCACTTCTCTATGACCCCGCTGTGCAGATTCTAATGGGGGTGCTCTGCAACAAACAAAACCCGGCGCAGTCACTTCGCGCTGCGGGGACCGGCCGGGAGGGCGCGGTCCGAAAACACGTATCGCCGCGCGCGAGCACCCGGCAGGGCGGGACCTGGCGGCCCCGGAACGCATGGGGGTGCGGGGTCCGTCGGTCACCTCCCGATGCAGAATTCTGCCGGGGTTGCCGGCCAGGATGCAGGGGACGCGGTCCCGTCGGTAACTTCCCGATGCAGAATTCTGCCGGGGTTGCCGGCCAGGATGCAGGGGACGCGGTCCCGTCGGTAACTTCCCGATGCAGAATTCTGCCGGGGTTGCCGGCCCGGATGCATGGGACGCGGTCCCGTCGGCCACCTCCCGATGCGGAGTCTGCCGGG
>NZ_DASQYZ010000213.1:0-1649 GCF_035638955.1 Oligoflexus sp.
CATCGATTTTTGTAGTTCTCCACGATTTCCCGTACAGAGAGATCTGTGTCGCTTGAAACAATATATTTCTTTGACTTTGAGCCATCCCTTTTCCTGGCTTCTGAGTATACTGCCGAAACCAGCCCAAATCCTTTGAGCTTAACGTTTGGAGCAATTCTTACGCGATATTCCTTTCGCTTTTTTTTCCGTCCTTCTCGGCAAAAAGCCGAATGGACTGCCACGGGATGATACGCTGTCTGCGAAAATATTCTCCAATCGATAGATCCTCAATAAGCCTGTTACTCTTGATGGCCATAGTAAAATGACAGCCAATGCGATTGATGGCCTTTTGAACTTTCCTGGCATCGTATCCCGCATCGCACACGAAATGCAGGTGTTTGATGTCATCCCTGGAAAAGAGGCCGCTGGCATGAAGCCAGTTCAGCCACTCGATGACGAGATCATTTTCCGTTTTGTAGGTGTAACCATTATTTTCGCAGTACTCGCGCGAGTAGTGAGCGAGAGCAGAGAGTGGCACGACTTCGCCGTCCAGGAATAAAACAAAGTTGATAAACTTATGGCCTCTGACAGTTCGCTTTCCAAGCCTATAAAATGCGATGTTTTCCACGTATTTTCCACGACGGTCGGTCAGTGTGCTGTCGATAATGATCAAGGGCCTTTTGCCTTTCTTGCCGCTCTGCAATACTTTCAAGCGACGTCTGGCGGAACGATTAAGACTTCCTTTTGCTAAAGCCAGACTATCCGGTCGATTCAACATTCTCGAAAAAGACGACTCAGATACTCCCATTAACACCGCTGCCTGCTTGGCATTGTGACCACGAGTTTCCAGCATCAGGTATAGAATATAGGCAGCCACGACATTCACAAGGGCCTTGGGAATCAGTTCAAACTCTTGTATCATACGGCTCAGATGCTTCTGCATCATCGGCTCCTGCGCTGGAAGTTCTGTGTTTTGTTGCTTCCAATCTTGCTGCAGGAGCTTATTTTTTCAATAGTTCAGATCAACTATTTCGCGTAAGCCAGAATTTTGAGGGTCCCCATGAGATGCGTCCAATAAAACCGTCTTCAGTCAATGCCTTCGAGCTTAGACTCTAAATTTGCTGCAATCGCTGAGTAATTATTAAGCATCTGACTCATGACAAAACGTTTGTTGTAAAAAGCCTTGATCACGCCAAGGAAACCGCGCTGGCCATACATAAATCAGCGGAACTCGACCTGAAATCATCACTTGCCATTGCCAAAGGTGACTTTCTCTTCTCTGGAGAATGGGCTGATGTCGACTGCATACGGTGTTTATTTGATTACCATGGATTGAAGACCAGGGTCGAAGGGGCCCAGGTTGGACAGATAAGAAAGTTCCCGGAACTTCAATTCAGAACATGGAACTTTTATTATCAATATCCAAAACTTATTGGTCCAGATTTGGTGGCACGAAAGTTTGATCCGCTGACATATCGGGGATCGATCCCTAACGTTGATTCTTTGAAGAGGTTCTTTTGATAAGGCGGCTGAAGTCCTCAACCAATGGCTGCTTGAGATTCGGTCGATTTTCGATCACCTTCAAACCCGCATGAAACCGCTTTAATTCCCGTGAAATATACTCCCGCGAATACCTGCACGCCCTAAAGCCCAGGCTGTTGACATCTACC
>NZ_DASQYZ010000214.1:0-8241 GCF_035638955.1 Oligoflexus sp.
ATCATGCGGCAGCAAAGAAAAAACAAAATTATCTCCGACCTGGGAGATGGCGGCAGCCCTTATATCTCCAACCAAACCCGTCTGTCCCCTCGCTGGCTCGGGACGGGCTATGGTTGGAGTATTACGGTCTGACTCGATAAAGGGCGACGTTGCGGTGATCCTGCAACTGAAAAAGTTCACGGAAGGATTGACCAGCCTTAACCTTGGTTCCCAAAAGATCCTGGCAGCTCTTGCTAAAACCTTCAGCAAGCAAAAGAATCCGCCCGATGAGGAGAAAGCCAAACTTCACGTTATTCAAAATGGTGTTGATCGTAACTGTGCGCTCGGCCACCATTTTTTCCAGGTTCTGATTCACATCCTGCAGATCCGCATTCTTGCGGGCGATTTCATTATTGAGGCGTTCCACGTTGTCGGTCATCTGGTCAAAGGATCGAGCCAATTGACCCAATTCATCACCACCCTGGGCGCCCACGCGAGCCTGGAGATTGCCATTGGCAATCATCGAGGTTGCATGACTGATGCGCGAAACGCGGCGAATCAGGCTCAGGGCGATCACAACGAAGAGGACCGATGAAAAGGCCAGGGCTATCATCGTCCATAACATGGCCTGCTTTTTATTGGCTTCAACATCAGCGATGCGATGCTGAAGCATATGGTCCATTTCTTCAAAGCAAAGGTAATGGCGTGATCATCGTACGGATATGCGTAAAAAAATGTGCGTAATCGTTGTTGAGCACGGTCTTGGGATCTTTGGCTAAAAACCTGTTGAGGTCTTTGGTTAGTTTTTGGGCTGTGAAGGCCCCGCGTTTACGTTTTCCAAGGGCCTCCGATGTGAACTGCAGGTCTTTCCCAAGTCTCGCGTTCGTTTTGGTGAGCTCATGCAAGTTTTGCTCGATGTTGGCGCGAATGGAAGGCCAGGAATCTCCATCCATAGCCCCTGGCTTGGGTGGAGAGGTTTAAGTCTTTTTGTTTGGCTGCAATCATGAGCGAAAGCATGGTGGCGATCGGCAGGGTAAAGGAAAAACCGACCATGGCCAGTTTGGTGCTTATTCGATTCAGAAACACAGGTTTATCCTCACGCAAGGGAGCTTGACTGCAGGCATAGGAGCCGATTTCGGAGCTGGCCCCATGAACTTAAGGACTTTTAAAAATTTAACATTTTATCAATGAATTCAGATTAATACAGCGACCAGCAAAATGATCAAGCGCACTCAGGACGGACCTGGACCCGGCTTTTCGGCAAGAAAAGTCGAAGGATCATGTCGCTGGCCCGGTTGCTTCAAGGTCCAAATTTGGGATAAGCAGGAAGGGCAATATCAACCCTCAGCCTGCCGCATTCAGGCAACATAGGACAGTGGAATATGGCTCTTCGACGTGATCCCTTGACCTGGCAGTATCCCGCGATTGAACCCTATCGCGTGGATCGATTGCGTGTTTCCAAAATTCACGAATTGTATTTTGAAGAATCGGGCAACCCCAAGGGCAAACTCGTTGTCTTCGTCCATGGAGGACCGGGCGGTGGCACCGATCCGAGTCATCGACGCTTTTTTGATCCGGAACGCTATCGGATTGTGCTTTTTGACCAGCGAGGTTGTGGCAAGAGCACACCACACGCCTGTCTCGACGAGAACACCACCTGGGATCTCGTGGCTGATATGGAGACTTTGCGCCAGCACCTGGGTATTCAACGCTGGCAGGTTTTTGGGGGATCGTGGGGCAGTACCCTGGCGCTGGCCTATGCGCAAAAGCACCCTGAAGTGGTCACCGAGTTGGTGCTGCGTGGAATATTCCTGCTCAGGAAACAGGAAATCGATTGGTTCTATCAATTCGGAGCCAGCGAAATCTATCCTGATGCCTGGGAATCGTATCGCAATGCCATTCCCGAGGCCGAGCGCCACGACTTCCTTTCCGCTTATCATAAACGCCTTACCTCCGATAATCCTGAGGTTCGCTTGAACGCAGCACGGGCCTGGAGTGTTTGGGAAGGACGGACCAGCAAACTTTTGCCAGAGCAGGCCAGTATTGAACGCTTCGATGGAGCCGAATTTGCTTTGGCGTTTGCTCGCATTGAATGCCACTACTTCGTTAACAAGGGATTCTTTGACAAGGATGATTTCCTGCTGCAGGGCGTGGATCGCATTCGTCATATCCCCGCAACGATTGTGCACGGACGATACGATGTCGTATGCCCCCTGACATCCGCCTGGGACCTGCATAAGAAATGGCCTGAAGCGGAATTGATGATTACACCTGATGCTGGCCATGCTGCAAGCGAGCCGGGGAACTGTCGGGCATTGGTAGCCGCAACGGACCGCTATGCAAGCCGGAACGCATAACTACCGCATAAGGTGCTCGACACCGGATGATTGAATGGGATCGGCCTCTCCACTTCGCCAAACAGTCTTTGGCCACCAGCGGGTCATGGCAGGCAGGTCGGGTGGCACGATGCTTTCGCCAGGTCGCAATACGGCCACAGGAATGTTATGTTCCTGGGCCGCTACCAGCACACGCTCCATGGGTTCCGTCCAACTGTGAAAGGCCAGACTGAAAAGTCCCCAATGCACGGGCAGAAAAATTTTGCCCCGGACCAGTTGATGGGCCCGTACAGCCTGTTCAGGCCCCAGATGCACATCAACCCAGTGGCGGTCGTAAGCTCCCACTTCAATCATCGTCAGATCAAAGGGGCCCAGTCGTTCGCCTATGGCACTCATTTCATCGAAAAGGGCCGTATCACCGCTGTAGTAAACCCGGCGGCGCAATCCGGCAATAGCGAAACCGCACCATAAAGTGGACTCATGATCGAGCAGACCACGACCTGAAAAATGTCGCGCAGGCGTGGCCGTGATGGTAAGACCCGCTAATTCATGGGCTTCCCACCAGTCCAGTTCCACAATATTTTGCGGTGTCACACCCCAGGATTCGAGATGCGCGCCGACACCCAGCGGGACAATCCATTGCACCCCACGAGCGGCAAGTTTCAGGACCGTAAAATGATCCAGATGATCATAGTGATCGTGGGAAATCAAAACCGCGTCGATCTCTGGCAACTCCTCCCATGGCAAGGGGGGAGGATACCAACGCAGAGGACCAGCGAAGGACACGGGTGAAGCTCGTTCCCCCCAAACGGGATCGATCAGCAGGCGTTTGCCTTCGATTTCAACCAGCAAGGTGGAGTGTCCAAGCCAGGTGGTTCTCAATTCGGGAGCTTGATCAAAATCCTTGCGCTGCCGGGTTTGCACGGGAATTTTATCCGCCGGACTTCGCTCTGCCGGTTGACCAAAGACCATTTCTTTCAAGAGGGAAAATCGTGAAGCCTGCGTTCGTTCCCGAGGATTGGTAAATTTTCCCTCATGCCACTGTGGGGACCGTTCCATACGGGACCGACGTTCACCTTCGGCTGACTTGCCCATGCTGTGGCATCCTGGTAAACCCAGCATCATAGCTCCACCCCAAGCCAGGACTTTCACATACGATGTCATGACGCGACCAACCGACTGCAAAGGCGGAAGTTTGAATGGCATGCGGGTGTCCCAAAGAATGCTGGATGATTGGTCTGTGATTATATCATGATACGGCGGAGTTCGGCAGAAGGAGTCGACAAGCCGCGCGAGGGGCGCGGCTCTGGATTGAACTGACCGGACGCGCAAGAGGCGCGCCCCTCTGAATTGAACTGACCGAAGGCGCGAGAGGCGCAACTCTCTGGATTTAGCTGACCAGACGCAAAATAGGCTTCTTGATATCCCGATTTATTTTCTTACGGAGCTGCTTGTTGGATTTTTGCATGGTTTTCGAAAGGCCCACAAGAGCGGTATTCGCCAGCGCCTTGAAGCCATGATTCCCCAATCGACGTGTAAGGATCGGGAACGTCGTTTTACGATAAATGATAAGAGCGGCCAGCCCAACCCCCACCGTTGCCAGCCCCACGATGAGAGCCGTCCTGCTTGAGCTTCCTTCCTGTTTCTGACGCCAATGACCTGAGGTGCCTGAAATTTCAGACATCGGTTCATGGATATTCCCGTCACTGGGCTCCGCCGGACGCGATGCGAAATGATCCTTGTTCACCTGTTTCGCCATCATGCGTTGCGCCAGCCCGGGAGCAATGCGGCTCAAAAGCCCAATGCGACGACCTGCTCCGCCCACATACACCTCACGCCTGGGATGCAGCGCGAGTTTTACAATTTCGCTTGCCACGGCTTCCACATCATAGATGGGATTCATGGGTTTAACAGCTTTGCCTGTATAGTTTGCGGCATGCTGAAAGATGGGAGTATCAATGGAAGCGGGCAGAACAGTACAAACATGAATATCAGGCAAATCCAGCAATTCCTGACGCAAGCTATCGGACAGACCGATAATCGCAGCTTTGCTGATGGCATAAGCACTGATGTACGGTGCTCCTGTTTTCCCCACCATGGAGGAAATATTGATCAGAGTGCCTCGACCGCGCTCACGAAAGTGAGGCACCACTACCCTGGTTCCATGAATGTAACCGAAGAGGTTGGTTTCAATCACCTGACGGTAGTCTTCCCAGGGAGCGTCCTCCAGACGAGCAAATAAAGAGACGGCGGCATCGTTCACCCAAACGTCGATACCACCAAACGTCGTGATCGCTCGCTCGGCAAGTTGCTTAACGGCTTCGTGCTGACTGACATCCGTGGGTACGACGAGAGCTGTTGCTCCCAGGCGTTCGCAGGCTTCGGCCACTTCCTGCAGCTGATCTTCGCTGCGGGCAGCCAGCACAAGACGGGCCCCCTGCTTGGCAAAATCCAGCGCTGCGGCCCGTCCTATTCCACTTGATGCACCTGTGATGACAACAACTGAATCCTGGATCGATCGCTTCATAACAACCCTCCGTTGTTCGTGAATCGAAGAATTTTTCGAGGAAGGCTCGAACACATTCGAGCTTTGCTTCGGTGTTGCTATCAGATTCCGTGCCACTTGAACGAGAGAGCCTTGATGAAATATCACCCATCAGGGGGATAGAAACTCCAAACTGGCTTTTATATAGCGGTCGAAGGCTTCAACCTGCGGGATGTGTCCGACTCCCTCCAGTTCCACAAGTTTCGCTCGGGGAATGGCTTGTGCCGCTTTTTTCCCAAGAACGGGATACTGGCCGAGGCTTTTCTGTTGTTCTTCGGTCACCCGGTCCTTACCGATGGCGGTTCGATCGCGCAGGCCAATGATGAGAAGGGTGTCGGCACGGATGAGCGGGAATTCATAGAGAACTGGTTGTGTGAACACCATATCGGAAGTGAGAGCCGCGTTCCAGGCGACACGTGGATAGTCAGGGTGCTGGGTCCAACCCGAAAGAATCTCTGTGAGTGGTTCATATTCAGGTTTCCATTCCCCTCCGAAATAGCTCGTCCGCTGATATTCACGGATGCTTGCCGGGGTGGCTTTGAGTTCCGCTTGATAGAGCTCCTCGACAGTTCGATAGGGAACGTGAAGCTTCCAATCCTCCAGGCCAATGGGATTGACCAGGATCAGCTTGCCGATACGAGAGGGATACATAAGAACCAGGCGCGCGGCCAGCATACCCCCCATGGAATGACCCATGACGTCGAATTTTTTAATTTGAAGGGATTCAAGAAGATGGAAGGTGTGTTCGGCCAGAGCATGAAAGCTGTATTGATAGGATTGTGGTTTCGAGGATTTGCCGAATCCAATCTGATCCGGCGCGATCACGCGGTAGCCCTGTGCCGTGAGGCTGTCGATGGTGCGATTCCAGTAGGAGGCAGAAAAGTTTTTGCCGTGGAGGAGTAGAACAGTTCGACCATTCGCCTGCTTCGGTTCAGCGTTAATATAGGCCATTCTAAGCTTCTGCTGCTGACTCTGTATTTCAAAAAAGGCCACCGGTTTAGGGTATGGATAGTTGCTCAGTTCGGGATCGAGTCCCTTGGGTGAAGAGGCTGCGTGTGTGCAACCCGACAGCAACATCATTCCTATTATGATCAGAGATTTTAGACATTTCATGGTTCATCCCTCATTTTTAGGTCAGCAGCGACTGGATTGTTTTCAGATCAAGACTGTTCAGCAGTGAGGCATCATTTTGCAGCAGAGATTCGGCAAGCTGCCGCTTCCCCTGCTGCAGGTGCAAAATCTTTTCCTCGATCGTATCTTTGGCAATCATGCGATACGCGAAAACAGTATTCTTCTGATGAATGCGATGAGCGCGATCGATAGCCTGCGCTTCGACTGCGGGATTCCACCAGGGATCCAGAATAAAGCAGTAGTCAGCCGCCGTCAGGTTGAGGCCGACCCCGCCAGCCTTGAGACTGATTAAAAATACCGGAATCGAGGGATCCGTTAGAAAGCGGTGCGTGCGTTCGGATCGGTCCCGGGTTTGACCGTCCAGATAAAGATGCGGCATGCCTCGGTTTTTGAGGTGCTTGCTGATAATTTTCAGAAAGCTCGTGAACTGGGAGAAGACCAATGCTTTGTGCCCCGATTCATGGATTTCCTGAAGACGATCGAGCAGAATTTCGAGTTTGGCGCTGCTCTTGTCTTCATGTCTGGCATCCAGGAGGCCCGGATGACAAGCCACCTGCCGCAGTCGCAGCAAGGCTTCGATCAAGATAAGCGGCGACTTCCGCCACTGGCCGTCCTGAAGATCAGGCAGGAGGTGACGCTGATAATGCTCTCGCAGTTCATCGTAGTGCCGCCGCTGTTCGCCTTCCAGTTCGCAGATAATGGTGTGCTCAATTTTGGGCGGCAAATCTTGCAGGACCTGAGCTTTGGTTCGGCGCAGGATTAAAGGCTTTAAGGCTTTCTTGAGGAAAGCAATGTGAGGGTCTTTCAGGTCGGAATTTTTTTGCAGGGTTTTGGCCCAGGTTCGCGTGTCCAAAAAATCCGGATTCAGAAAACGCAGGAGAGATCGCATTTCGCCGAGATGGTTCTCGATTGGCGTTCCTGAGAGAGCCAGTCGATGTTCGGCTTCAATCAGAAAGGCGGCTTTAGCGGTCTGTGAAAGATCATTTTTGATCAACTGCGATTCATCGAGTATGGCATACGAGAAAGGAATTCTGCGCAGCTGCTCAATATCGAGGCGCAAGGTACCATAGGTGATCAGCGCGACATCGATGTCGCGGCAGTCGCTCCAATTGCGTTGCGTGGTGCTCAAGTCCCGGATCCTCAGATTCGGGCAGAAGTTCTGGGCTTCGGCCAGCCAATTTCCGATCAGACTGCGTGGAACTATAATTAGACTAGGCCTTCGCGGTTCACTATGAAATTTTTGCAATTGAGCGAGGACCTGCACAGTTTTGCCAAGTCCCATTTCATCGGCAAGACACCCACCGAAGCCGAAATCGTGCAGAAAGCCCAACCACGCGAGGCCCTCACGCTGATAATCCCTCAGGGTTCCGATAAATCCAGGCGGGGCATCTTCGGGTTCCAAAGTACGGAAAGCCTTGATTTTAAGCCTGATATCATGGAGCCGTGCGCTCTTGATAACAGCGGGAACTTCACTCAGCAGGCTTTCAATCAAAAGCGCTTGCCTCGACGAAAAGCGCAAGTTCCCCTCGTGATGAACAGCAGCTTCTTCCAGCAGCGCATACCGCTGCGCCCAGGCTTCCGGCAAAAGGCCCAGACCCTCATTGCCTAACGGTATAAAGCCATCGCTGGCGGCCAAGCCTTTCAAGAGGCCCGGCAATTCATAAGTTTTGGCGTCCAATGTGGTTTTGATATCCACATCCAGCCAGTCCGTATCGCCTTGCACCGTTGTTTCAAAGTTTCGAAGCAGGTTAAGCCGTTTGTTTTCCGCCTCTACCTGCCAGCCCTGGTCTTCCAGTTTTTCGATGACGCCGGGCAGATTCGGCAGATAGATCCGTGCAATGCGTCCCAGCTCCACCATATCCGGCGCGTAGCAGCGCAAAACGCCTGGAACATTGAGGAGATCACGCGCCAACTGTTCTTCAGCGGATCGATCCCGCAGCCACAGACGCCGTTCCTTATGATCCAACCATCGGGCGCTGCCATCAATCAGGCTGACATCACCGCGACTGTATCGGTAAATAATCTCGCCGAGCCATTCACTTCGATTGTTATGGGCTTTGGGTGTCAGTCGCAGAATGGGACGCGGCAGATCCAGTTCCTCGGTCCAACCAGCTTCGTCCGGGAGCAGCAGAAGGGGCGCCGCTGGGATATCAGAATAATCTCGAATAAAGGCATCAAGCCCCTCTCTGGGAATGAGCACAGCAGGTCCATCCTGCAGGCGTTCGATCCATTCCTTGAGACAGCGTTCGG
>NZ_DASQYZ010000215.1:0-38601 GCF_035638955.1 Oligoflexus sp.
GCATGCTGCAATCGTGCTCTCGCTCAAAATAGGCTGACTCATACCGACCTCCCAAGCGTATATCAGTCGATCACCATACGCATGAATGGGTACCCTGGGACGTGATTTGCGGTCAAGAAATTTTTCAGAAAGCAGGAAAAGCGGGGCACAGGCGCATAGCACGAGGCTATCAAGTTGGCAGCTCTAGTCAAAGGAGGCGACTATCTCCGGGTCCTCATGGTTCGACAAGATGTCCTTGGACATTGGGGTTCCTGACTTTGTATTCCTGAAGCTCAACAACGAGAGGGAATGAATGCAAAGTATAAAACAAGCGAAATCGGAATCACTGATTGATGAATTGCAGGAAGATATCGATATAGCTTCCGCTTGTGAGAAATGCGGTCAGCGATCGATAGAAGCTTTATCAGGGTCTGGGAATTGCCCTCATTGCGGTCATGCAGGGCAAGAAATTGATTGGCTTTCCGTCTGCATCAACGATCATCTATCACGCTGCCATTGCACTTAGATCCAGAATTATATCGAGGCAGAATTTGGGCTCCCGGATGGGAGTCTTTTTCCTTTGGCGAGTTCGGGAATTTTTTTTCATGGTGGCGAGGGATGCGTTCAAAAGCTTGATAATTTTTGGAATATCCGTGACTGGAAAGACCGCAATTCGCTTGTCCCCCTAGTCGGCAAGACCCCTAACCTCCCTGCTCCGTCGGTGGATGGACAAGAACTTTATCCACGCGATTTCCATCCATATCGATAACTTCAAACGTCCAGCCCTTCCAAAGAATTCTTTCACCGAGTCGAGGAACATGACCCAACTCAACCATCATGAAACCACCGAGAGTCTGATAGTCGCCTTCAAAGAAGCCCACTTCAGGAACAGGGATGAAATCCGACAAATCCTCGACCAAAATAATCCCGTCCACAAGCCATGACCCGTCTTCCCTTGCCACTGCGCTATCAGAATCCCGACCATGTTCAGAGGGCAGATCCCCAACGATTGATTCCAATAGATCAATCGCGGTCACCACTCCACCTAAACCGCCATACTCGTCTATAACAACGGCAAAATGTTTTCCTGACGTTTTAAACTTACCCAGGAGTTTTAGAGCTGCCATGCTGTCTGGAACAAAAAGAGGCTCCTGCATGATGGAAACAAGATCAATCGGAAGATTTTTGCTGGTAAGAGAGAACAGATGTTTGATAGAAACCACTCCGACAATCTCGTCGATTTCACCTTTGAAAATTGGGAAATAAGAGTGAATTGAAGAACTGATTTTTGCCATCAGAACATCAACTGGGTCCTCAATGTCGAGACAGACAAGGTGCAGCCTTTGCGTCATGACTTCAGATACAGAACGATCACTGAGTTTTAAGGTGCGTTTTATGATGTCTTCTTCTTCTTTTTCGAATACTCCAGCTTGTGCTCCCTGTTCAATAAGAATTCGGACTTCGTCATCGGTAACAGGTGGATCTTCAGGCTGTCGATAGCGGAACAGTTTCAAAATGCCTTCAGTAGCGGCGCTTAGAAAGCGAACAGCTGGCCGCGATAGAAAAGAAATCCATGTTATAGGTTTAGCCATAAATATGGCAATTCCCTCAGAGTGCCCCAATGCCAAGCGCTTAGGCACCAATTCACCTAGTATAAGGGACAGGAGAGTAACAAGCACGACGACGCTTCCAAGTCCGATTGCTGATGCGTAGGGAGCAAAAAAGGAAATATTCGATAACAGTCGCCCAATTTCTTCGGCCATGTTTGCACCACCAAAAGCGCCTGCGAATACGCCAATCATGGTGATTCCAATTTGGATTGCAGCCAAAAATCGGGAAGGGTGCTCCAGTAGTTTAAGTGCCGTCTTTGCTCCAGTGCTGCCGTTCTGTGCTGCCTGCTGAAGACGAATTTTTCTGGCTGAAACCATCGCCATTTCTGACATAGATAGAACACCGTTCAACAAAGCCAGCGCTATTATGATGAAGAGTTCAAATGCCAGAGTGCTCATGTCCATCTGTAAATAAGTCCTTAAAAGGTAATTGTTCTCAATGATCCTACACGAAATACACTAAGATTTTGATAAGTTATGAATTTTTAAGCAAGCAGGATTTGCAGCTAATGCCTATAGTCCGCATCTGTACCCGCCAGCAGAAAGAGCGCGTTCAAGAGATTCTTGGCTTGGTTTACGGAATAAAAAAGGGTCAGAGACAACAGCCTCTGACCCGATTCAGGAAATGAAATTTCAGAAATTGTACGACAACGAGGTCAGCACTTCGTTCGTGCTGAGATTGACCCTGTTCACATCCGTTTTCAAGGCTTGATCGCCTGCTGCATACTTCACCTTCATGCGGTCATGATTAAAGGTGTTGGTAACACGGTACTCAAGACCCAAACTTACATTGTCCGATGCTTTCAGGCGGGCACCTAAACCTGCATCCCAGTTCCAAAGCTGGACATCAGACGGATCAATCTTAAAGCCTTCGCCCCGCTCGGTATTGAGGCTGACCATGTGATAGCTTGCGCCACCCGCCGCGTAAGCGGACAGATCGCCGACCTTCAGGAAATCATAGGAAAGCTGTGCCTTCCCAAAAAGATCCGAAAAATTGGGTTGATTCGAACCGTGCTGCTCGTTGTAGCTGACATGCCCCACACCAGCGCCAGCCCTAATCCGATCGTTCAGCTCATACTCCAGGTTCAACGCACCGCCCAAACCTTTAACAAAACGCGAGTTTGAAACATCGCTGCTAAGAGTTGCGCCACTTACAGTTGTGAATTTCTCGTTACCCAGGCGGAGCTGAGAGGTCGAGTAAATTACCTCTGGTTTGATGGAGAGTTCACCCGCCAAAGCGCCTGTAGACACGAAAAGAGCACAGATTACCAAAACTTTGCTTTTCACTAGAAAAACCTCAGTGTGAAATTTAGGGGAGGATCCCCCGACGAAAGTTGGTCTAGCAGATCCAAAACCGAAAAGGGATGCGGAGAAAGTTTGCACCCCCTTCTTGACCATGTGAAAGGTTTCTCCGCATTCCCAGACAACTCCAAGTCGATTATGGTTGGCGAAGTCGCGGAGGAATGCCTTGGGTTTTGCACTCTCATATATCGTTGGATCGCAGTGGGCCATCACTGAAGAAGGGCTGAACACCCTAATTTCATTGGCATCCAGATCCACGGAAATAAACACTCTTGAAAAGTCGCTCGGCAAGCGGGCACCCAATGCCCAGGCTTCGACCGTGCGTGATGGTGTCGGAATCATTCCTATTTCCGGGCCAACATTCAAACGAGCGAATCTCTTCACAGAAGTATGCGGCGCGACGAGCTACGAAATAGTTCTCCGCGACCTCCAGGCCCTGATCGACAATCCTTCTGTGAAAGCCATTCTGCTATCGATCGACTCCCCAGGCGGCGAAGCCAACGGAATTTCAGAACTGGCGGAGCATGTTTATGCCGCTCGGGGTCGAAAACCAATCCATGCCTATATCGGTGGTATGGGTGCATCCGCAGCCTATTGGCTCGCATCAGCGGCGGACAAAATTTTTGCCGAAGAGACAGCCTTCGTCGGAAGCATCGGGGCTCAGGTCGTAGTCAGGTCCAGAAACAATTCTGGTGAACTGAAATTTGTCAGCTCTGTGTCACCAAACAAAAATCAGGACCCAGCCACCGATGCTGGGGCCACCGAAATCCAGCGCATGGTGGACGGTCTCGGCTCGATCTTTGTTCAGAAAGTGGCCCGGAACCGGGCTCTAAGTCCAGAAACAGTTCTCGAAAAATTCGGCCAAGGATCTCTCTATATCGGAAATTCAGCCCTCGAGCGAGGGATGATCGACTCTATAAATTCGTTTGAAGGAACGCTCTTGTCCATCCAGGAAACCATCGAAAAAGAAACCATCAATCCGCCGAATTTCAACTCTGACGAAATTGCAAAGGCCACCGCTGAGGCGCGGCGCATCGAATCTGATCGTATCCTCGGCATCCAGGCAATAGCCAGGGGCCGGGTGTCGCCAGAGTTTACCGACAACCTCATTGCTGAAGGGTTGACGGTTGAGCAAGCTGCTCTGCAAATTCTCAGCAGGTCTGATGAAGATCGGACGCAAAGGCTTTCAGAACTCAAAAAGGCCGATGATGCCCTCATGCCCGTCTCAGGGAAGCCTGTTAAAGCAGAAGATGATGCCTTTGAATCTGACCTTCGCCAGGCTGCAAGCCTTGGCCTTGTCGCTCTATCTTGAGGTTTGAATGGGATACGCACCAGCATTTAAAGACCAAAGTGAATACTCGCCGCTCGATCTTATCGGGGGAGACTTTCCGCTCAAGTCTGAATCGATCACCCTCGAAGCCGGTCAGGTTCTCCAACGAGGCGCGGTTCTTGGACGCAAGACCGCAAACGGGAAATTCGTATTATCGGCAAAAGTTGCTGGGAATAACGACCCGGTCACAGATGGCAGTGAGCAGCCGCTAAGAATCCTCGCCGAAGATATGGATACCACAGGCGAAGACAAGCCAACCATTGCTTACAGAACGGGCTCTTTTCGCGCCGCAGGTCTGAAAATAGGTAAAGGCCATTCACTTGTCTCAATGAAATCCGAACTCGAAACCCGCTCAATTTTTATCGAAGGTTAATGTAATTTGTCGCTGCCTCTATACTCTACTTATCATCTTGATCGTGTTGTCCAGCGTCTTCGTGCTCAGCCGCGTTTCTTCCTGAACAGGTTTTTCAAGGAAGAAATTACCCACGAGACCGAAGAAGTCTTTTTTGATCTTGTCGATCATTCTGAAGGGATCACCCCATACGTGCATCCCTTGCATGAAGGCAAAATCCTGACGCATAGAGGTTACAAGACCAAATCCTATAAACCTGCCTACGTTAAAGAGCGGGTAATTCATGATCCTGAGCTTCCTTTGAAGCGAATGGCCGGCGAAGCGTTTGGCGGCACCATGTCCAACGAGCAGCGCATGAGGCTTCATGTCATCAACGACGTGAACCGTCTTCGCGAACGTCTCAACAATCGCCTGGAAGTGATGGCTGCTGAAGTCTGCAAGACTGGAAAGGTCGTGATCAAAGGCGAAGGCTTTGATGAGGTGGTCGATTTCGGGCGTGATCTTGCCCTCACAATCGAGCTGAAAGGTGACACTGAAAAATGGTCAAACGTGAACCTTAAGATGACGGAATTTTTAGAAGAAAAAAGCGGCCTGATACGCGAGAAGTCCAATAAAGCAGCTCGAGCGACTGACCTTATAATGGGTCCTACGGCGTGGAATTTGTTCCGGGCGAATGCGGAAGTAAGAAAATCGGCTGAACTCCTGCGTAACGTCGATAGCACCATAGTCCTGACTCCTACAGAGCAGTCCCAGGAGATTCAGTATAAAGGCCGCTTCGGCGACTATGACGTTTTTGTGCATTACGGCCGCTATCTCGATGAAGGTATTGAAAAGCGCTTTCTCGAACCCACCGAGGCCATGCTTATGGGCAAAAGCATTGAAGGTGTAAGGCACTTTGGGGCCATCAAGGATTTGAAAGCGGAAATCAGTGCAAGGCAGTTCTTCCTTAAATCCTGGGAAACTGATGATCCATCGCACAGGTATATCATGATTCAGTCAGCGCCGCTTCTTGTGCCTTATGACACGAACGCGACCTGTCTTATGAAGGTTGCATGATGTCCCAACTCGCATGGACGACAACCTTGTTACCCAATCGGGCAAAAAAATTGAGGCTGACTTCTTCGAGTACAGCGAGAGATCCACTGCCTTAAAGCCGTCAGCGCTGCCGACCAAGGCAGTGGCCCTTATCTCGATCGAAGATGCACCCTTTGTCGCGTCCCGGAAAATTGTGACCCTTGAATCCACTGGCGAGAAATATTTCGTCAAAGAAATCATGAATTCCGGGGTCGGATTGCTCGAAATCACTCTTGAAAAGCAGGCATCAGGTGAAGCGATTACACATGGGAAATTCTAGGGTCATACGAAGAAAAATCCGCGAGAGAATTCGGGACATTCTCAGGGTCCAGGTGCCGATAAATCGCTTCAGCGCCCGAACTGCGGCTCTGGCGATCGAAGATCTGCCTGCTGCTCTGCTCTATTTCCCGAGCGAAAGGCTCCTGGAGAAGGTTGGAGATTCCCAGGAAAGAGAGCTGGAAATGAGAGTGGAGGTCGCAGTTCTGCCCAAGACAGATCCTGAAGACGAGGTTTTTGACCTTGCAGATAAGATCGAAGAAGCCCTGCTGGCGGATCAAGGTCTTGAATCACTTCTGACCTCAATCGACCTCGAACGGGCCGATTTTGTGATCGAAGCTGATGGGGATTCAGTAATTGCAGCTGCTCAGCAAACCTATCGGCTGAAATACCTGAGCGAGGAACCGGAGACAACCTAATGCGGGAGATATCAGAACTGAGCAGGAGACTATCGAACCTTATCCTGCCTGGGATCATCAAGGAAATTGACCACGAAGCCGCTTTGGTACGGGTTGAGTCAGGAGATTTGGAAACCGAATGGCTCCCATTTTTCCAGCGGCGGGCCTGGGGCACCATTGACTGGGACCCGCCATCACCGGGCGAATCCTGTATCATTTTATCGCCGGGTGGTGAATTGGCTGCCGGCTTCGTGCTCACAGGCGTTTATTCCGGTACTCAGGTCAGCCCTTCGAAAGATCCAAACGTTTCCATGCGGAAATATTCTGACGATATGGTTTATTCATATGATGCTAAGAGCCATACCCTCACGATCTCCCGCGATTCGGGTTTAAAGATAAGGTTCAGATGCGACGAGCTTGAATTCAATGTGAAGACTGTCGCGATTAGAAACGAGGAGGGGGAGCTGATTTCGCTCGTGCTCGAAGCATTCGATATTGTCACCAAATCCAAAACGCCTACGCTCTTTGGTCCTCAGTTGTCCACGGAAAACGCAGCGAATCTTCCACCGATCAGTAAAAAGATAGCGAGCTTTAAGAAATAGTATGCCTTTAAAAGGAAGTGCTGCAGCGCTAGGCAAAAAAATGGCCGACACGATGAAAAACGCGGACAGCTATGAGAAAGCATGGGCCGTATTCGCTGAAAACATGGAGGAATATTTGATAGAAAACGCCGTAGTGGTGGGACTTGCCCCGAGCGGTGGCGGGCCTATTACTGAAGGGAAAATACAGTGACTGGTACGGACGAAATCACTGGTAAAGTGATTGGCGGCGAAAGGTATGTTAGGCAGTGTGTCCGCCGTATTCTAAAATCGCCAAAATACTCCATGCTCATGCACAGAGAAGTCGGGCCTGATGTTCAACCATACATCGCCGCATCAACAACCGATGTCTGGATGCTGAGCCTGACAGCCGAGATTGTACAGGGGATAGAAAGCCTTTTGCCGAAAGTCAAAGTTGTGGCTGTGAATTCAGCTCCGAGCGATGGCCAACTCAATACTTCCGTTTCGATTCAGTGGCAGCAATCGGTATTCTCAGTAAATAGCGTGACTCCATGAAAATTCCTCTGCTTGTAGAAGACTTGAACTATGAACGCATCTTTTTGGAGAAGCTTGAGCGCTTCACGTCCAGCTATCAGGAAGAGATGCCATCATTTGAAACCCCAGTGCCGATTGATCCCACTTTTCGGGTGCTGTCAGAGCTGTCAATGACCGAGCTTATGGTCAGAGCACGAATAAATGCAGCTGGAAGCGCCCAACTCCTCCGCTTCTCACAGGATCTTGACTTCATAATGTTCGGCATGAGGCGCGAAGGGGAAACCCCCGAAGCTTTCCGTGAAAGAATCAGGCTCAACATTCATATGGCGTCCCCAGCCGGCCCACTCGAAATGTATCGTTCACTGGCCCTGGCTGCAGCCAATCAGGAAGCCAAATCGAAGGATGACTTTCTGATTGTCGATGCCCTGGCCGAGATTGAAGGCGACAAAATTGTCATTCACCTGCAGCCAAATGCAAAACTGTCCCCCGATATGACCCAGATAGTCGGCAAGGTTACTGCATTTATCGCCCAGGAGCATATTAAACCCGCGTTTGACATTTTCGAAGTACGAGCGGCTTTGCCAAAGAGGGTGAATCTCGTCGCCGAAGCCAGGCTGTCGCGCGGCAAAGGCGTTGCTCTGCTCACAAACCTTCAGGTTACTTTCAGGGACGCGCTTGCCGAAGTCTCGCGCCTTGGATGGCCAATGCCTTTGTCCTGGGCGTACTCGCAGCTGCATGTAAACGGCATCGATTCGATAAGCATTTCCACTCCTATCAGCGATATCACCGTGAACCGTAATGAGTATATCGTCCCCGGAACTATTGTTATAAAGCAGGCTGCATCTTGATCGAGAAACACTTTAAATTTGTCTATCCGAGCTATTCGCCCGAGCTGATCATCCCAGTCAGGAATGGTCGAAATTCGAGATTCCACGAGGCTCTTCTATGGGAATTTTCGCTGGGCGATCTTGAGCAATATATTGTCGATTTGGAAGTTATTTTCAAAGATATAGCAAAGTTTTTGAAGTATAGAGGCACGCTCTTCTCGATGAAGCTGGCCATGACCTGGGTGGGTTTTCCGGCTCCAGAGTTTATCAGGCTGTCCCGCACCTCTTACGAAGTAAATCCCGGAAAGAAATTCAATAGCCTGCAAATTTCAGCCATTCAGAGCGCCTGCCGGCAGTCTGCACCTGCCGCAGCCACTCTTAAGCGCATATTCCACAACGATCAGTCAGTGAGTGTTTAGTTTGTCCGATCAAGATTATGTCCACGGCATACGAGTCGTAAAAGGCGACGGCGAAGTTCGCGTCGTCCTCACACCAAACCAGGCGGTTGTAGGAGTTGTTGGTACTGCCGATGCACCATCTGATGCGCTGACGGTCGATACACCAGTAGCGTATCTGAAAAAAGAAACGGCTCTGATTGCCATAAGGCCCAAACCTGAGACGGCTGACACTGGCACCTTGTATCTCTCGGTGCGGGCGATCTTTGCCCAGGGTGCGCGGGTTGTGATTGTGGTTCGCTCCCAATCCGGCTCCGTATCGGATGTCAGTCGCGCCATAGAAAAGCTCCTCGAAGCTGAGGCCGTTACTTCCTACAAACCGAAACTGCTTTGTGCTCCTGGCCATACGGCTTTGATTCCTAATCCTACTCCTAACCCTACTCCGCTGCGCATGGCTGAAATCGTAACCAAAGAGCGCACAGTCACCAACCGCGAAAGAGAAAAAGTAAATGGCTGATATTCTCGCAGATCCAATTGTATCGTCTTTAAAAAGTGTGGCTCGAAGGCTTAACGCGGTCGTGGTCGCTGATGCTCCATCGGGTAAGGAAAAGGAGTACCGCGTTGCCAATGGTTCCGAACGGCTCTATTTGGTAAGCCCTGCTGCAAAGGAATTTCTAAAGGATGCATTGTTGGATGTCCCAGCGAGCGCACACGCTGCCGGAATCATGGCCACGATAAATTTCTGGGAAAGTCCGTCAAACAAGGAAATTAGTGGGATTGTTGGAACCTCCCGCCCAATATCGTTTGCACTTGATGACCCCGACTCAGAAGGTCAGCTGCTCAACTCAATTCAAGTTGCGACAATCGTTCGCCTCAACGGCTTCAGACTTTGGGGTGTAAGAGGAACCGGCGATCAGACAGACCTCAAGACGAATCAGCTTCAAAAGGTCCGAATTTCGGATGCCATCAAGGAGGCTCTGATCTCTTCACACGCATACGCAGTTGCCAGGAATTTGACCCGGACGTACTTCGAAACGGTCACCGCCAGCGTCAATGCTTACCTTGCTGATCTTCAGGTTCTGGGTGCCATCGCGGGTGGCATCTGCTACGCAAAGGCAGAAGCCAATACGCCAGAGAATCTTTTCGATGGCAAGGCGACTTTTGTTTATTCGTACACTCCATCACCTGTCTCTGAGACCCTGACCTTCGAAGAACAAATTACAGACAAATTTCTCGAAAATATCGTGAATTGATCAAGGACAAGTTTTGCCTCTACCCAAATTTTTAAAGAATTTTAACGTCCAGGTAAATGGATTCAACTACAAACTGCGTGCGGAGGAAGTCACCCTTCCAAAAATCAAGGTCAAAACAGAGGAATTTCAGGCGTCCGCTATGCACGGTCCTCTTGAAATCGGTGTTTCTCTCGAAAAGCTGGAATCCACGCTCAAATTACTCGAAATCCCTTCGGAGATTCTGCTTGCCACTGGTTTTTCAGTGGGCGGATACGTGACGACTCTTGTCACTGGAGCCCGTCAACCCCAGGGTGGCGACGCGGAACCCCTGACAGCTTTGATGCAGGGATGGATCAAGGGACTCGACTTTGGAACCTGGAAACCAGGCGATCCCAAGGCTGCAAACCTGACTATTGAAATGGCAGTCAACCGATACTCATTCTCTATCGGTGATGTTCCGCTCATAAACATCGATCTCGAAAACGGAATTCAATTTATTAGCGGCGTGGATTATGGGTCCTCGATTCGCAAAGCACTGAGGACCTGATGGAACTGAAACTGCGAAATCCATTTGAGTATGACGGCGTGCGTTACGATTCAATCAATATTCCTGATTACCTCCAGCTGGGTCATCGCCGCCTCTATGCAAAATATCAGGGACTTCAGGGTGATGAAGTCGGAATTGCCCTTTGTGCTGCTCTTTGTGAAATGCCAGAGGTGGCGTTTGATCGAATCTCCATCGCTGACTTTGAACGGGTAACGCAAGCTGTTCGGCGTTTGTTTGAGGATTCAGCAGGAAAAAAGCCGCTGCCTCAGCCGAAGAGAAAAACATTGCGAAAGTAGTAAGACTTCTTCATCGCGAATATGGATTTCGCGCTACTGAGACTTTGAAGATGAGCGAAGACGAATGTGTCTTCTGGATTTCGGCACTTGACGATGGCGATAATTCGAATTCGTCATCGGATGACGTATGGGTGAATGCTGAGTGACTGATAGAAAACGCGTAATGGTTGAGATTGCTGCATCCTTCCAGGAGTCCTTTGGATCGATATTTTCCACGGCGGGCGAACGGATATCCAAACTCAAGGGCCGCATCGCCGAACTTGCTGCGACTTCAAGAGATATTGGAAGTCTTCAGGGACTCCAGGTCGCGACCAAAAATCTCGAGTCCCGCATTGGCGAATTAACTGCAAAGATCCCCGATCTGAAAGCTGCACACGACTCGGCCAGATCTGCGGTTGAAACTCATACCCTAACAGTGGTCCAGCTTTCGGAAGCAGAACGCCAGCAGCAGGCTCTGGTGGCAAAGTCATCCCAGGCGATGGCCGAGGCCAAAGCGGCAATATCCGCCGCCGCAGCAGCTCAGATGAAGCGCTCATTGGAGCTTACTGATGCCCAGACGCAGGAACGGGCTCTGGAATCGGTGATTTCGAAGACAACCAGGTCGCTGGATGAGCTTTCAAGAGCATCGGCCCAGAATTCCACTCAACTGGCCGAGAATGCCTCATCTACTGCCGGCAATGCATTAAAGGTCGCCTCACTCAAGGCTGAGCTTGAACAGCTATCGAACGCCAAGGCCACAGCAGCGGCCCGTGCCAGGGACCTTGGGAGTGTTTTCGATACGACGGCAGTATCCATTGCTGATCAGAAGGCTAAACTCTCGCAGCTCCGGGCTGAGCATATCCAGCTGAGCCGGGAACACCAGAAGTCGAAACAGGCTCTAACAGCCCAGGTAGCGATCCTGAAGACGGCAAATAAGGAACTGGGTTCGCATGCCGACAAGCTGGCAGATACTGAAGACGAGCTGAGCCAGACGACGACAGCCTTCAAAACGCAAACCGCGTCAATCAAAGAGTATGAAGAGGCTCTGAAGGCCGCGGGTCACGACACAAAGAACCTGACCAGACTTGAAGGCGAACTGGCTGCTGCCATGGCCAAAACCAAACGTACCCAGGATCTGGCTTCTCGTGGCAAGAGGGCGGCTGAGCGGGGGCGTGAACTCAGAGGCGACATCGTTGGTGGTGCATTTGAGGTTGCCGGTATGGGTATGGCGCTGGCGGCACCTATCAAGCTTGCCGCACAGTTTGAGCATGCCATGGCAAAGGTCGGTGCCCAGACGATGGCCACTTCCAGCGAAATGAAGATGCTGGAAGCCGAAGCGAGGAAACTGGGTGACACCACAATCTTTTCATCCTCGGAAGCGGCGTCAGCACAATCATTCCTTGCTCAGGCTGGATTCAGTGTTCAGGAAATTGCTGATTCGTTGGGAGGGGTTCTCAATCTCGCCGCTGCCGGTGATACAGGTCTCAGCGAAACTGCTGAGATGGCCTCGAACATGTTGGCCGGATTCAGCCTTGATGCAACGGAAATGGGGCGGGTTGCGAATGCGATGACGGCAACCTTTATCTCGTCGAATACCGACCTCCGGGACCTGGCTGAAACAATGAAATATGTGGCCCCGGTTGCGTCCGGCTTGGGCGCTTCGCTCGAAGAAGTGGCTGCAGCTTCGGGTTTGCTGGGCAATGTAGGCATTCAAGGATCAATGGCTGGTACAGCTCTAAGGGCGATGTATCAACGCCTGGCCTCTCCACCAGCGGGGGGACGGGAGGCATTGGAAAAACTTGGGGTGGCAACCAAGGACGCAAAGAAAAATCTTTTGCCCATGCCGGAAATTCTCGAAAATCTGAATAAAAAACTAGCCAAGATGGGAACCGCCGACCGCGCCAAATATATTAAAGACATTTTTGGCGAAGAGGCTGCAGCGGGTGCTACAGAGCTGCTCGGAAAAGCAGGCGCAGGCCAGCTCGAATTTGAAATAAAAAAGCTACAGCTCGCACCAGCTTTCCGTGAATCTCTCAAATATATTCAGGACAGCATGACAAGTGGCGACTTGAAGGTGCTTCAAGACAAGTTCGGTATCGCATTCAAAGACGGAGCCAAGGGAGCGAATGTTGCTGAATTCGCCAAGGCATTCGATGGTCTGAAAGGTACCGATTTTGACAAGAGATTCAACGAAATCTTCAAAATAAAGCCCTCGATCGACAAAACAGAACTGGATCTTAGTTCGAAGGAAGCGGAAGCGAAGTTAAAGTCCTTGAATATTTCCCATATGGGATCGGATAAACAGCAGAAGTCGAATGACCAACTGACCAAGGAAATTGAATCTGCCCTCGCAGGTCTACCAGAGGCAAAGAGATTGGAGGCGATTTCAGTTCTATTTTCCAAAACCAGGACAGAGTTGAAAACTCTCATGAATGAAGCTGCAGAGGGTGGCGAGAAATTCCAGGGGCTCACGGATGCATTGGAGAAAACCAACTCTGCTGAAGAAATCTCAAAAAGACTAAATGAAACCACGGTCGGAGCCTGGAAAACAATGCAGTCAGCCTTGGAAGCTGCCGGGATTTCAGCAGGGGCGGTTTTTCTGCCAGCACTCTCTGATCTTATGAAGGTTATAGCAGACGGCATGCTGAAAGTCTCGGGGCTCGCCACCAATCACCAGACTTTGGTCAAGTGGGTTGGCTACCTTGCTGCTGGCCTGCTTCTTAGTAAAGGTGTTGTGCTTGCCTACAAAACAGCACTGTGGACCCTGAACGGTGCTCTACAAATCATAACTGTGGCTCAAAAGGCCTGGAACCTTGTAGCGAGTAAAAATCCGGTAGCTCTTATCATCCTTGCTGCTGCGGCTTTAGTCCCGTTGGCAATTGCCGTCTACAAGAACTGGGACGGGATCATGGCATATATTAAAGTCAAGTGGGAACAGCTTAAACAAATTTTCAAAGCAGTTTGGAAAGTCATCGAGCCGGTTGCGCAGTTCACACCACTTGGCGCGATAATCAAAAACTGGGATCCGATCGTTGCCTATTTTAAAAAGCTTCTGGACCAACTGGAGCCAGTCTTTAAAGCGATCGGTAAATTCTTCGATTTTGAGAACAACGACACTGACCTGCTCAAGAATATTGCCCCTCCAAGGTTTCCGGTTGGTGCGAACATTCCAGAGATTTCATCGTCAAGATTTCAACCATACGCCATGAATAAGGAACAGAACTATAACCTGAACCAACGATTTGAAATCGCGGTGACTGGAGGAGAAGAAGCGCCAGGGCAGATAGCGAGCAGGATCAAATCACATATGACCGAAGGATTCAAGCCTGCGAATTTTTCGTTTGCTGACTCACTAGGATTCTAGGAATGGATATTCCACTCATAAAGTCAGGCTTCCTTGCGAAGCTTGGGGACCTCATTTTTGAACCCAAAGGCATTTCTTTTCAGAAATTTGATCGGGAGACATCGTTCAACTGGGCCGAGCTGAAAAGAATTGGTGCCGAACCGCTCAGGCAGTTTCTAGGCACCAACGGCGAAAAGATCACAATTTCGGGGGTCATGTATCCGCATTACAGAGGAAATCTTAGCCAAATTTCAGAGTTGCGGACCATGGGAAGGGCTGGTGTTCCTTATCGCTTGATCGCGGCGGACAGCGAAAGTGGCCAGAACCTGGGTCTTTGGATCATTTTGTCCGCCAAAGATAATCGAACGCTTTTCATAGATGACGGGCGACCTTTGAAAGTTGAATTTACCTTGGAACTCGAGAGCTATGCCGCAGATATATGAACTTAAAGATGATGATGAGATCGATTTGATATGCTTCCACCATTATGGATTCTCCCGAGGCTCTGTCGAAGCAGTCCTGGCTGCAAATCCAAGCCAGCTCGGACTGTTTGATGATTTTGGTCGAGCGGCGAGGCTGGAGAAGCGGGAAACGATCCTTTTGCCTGATATTCCCGAACTAACCAGAACAAAAACACCGCAGAGATTATTCAATTGACGATACCCCGGTTCAAAATAAATGCAAATGGCGAAGACCTTACCCGTGAGATTCGAAAGCGATTTCTTGGCCTCACAGTTAAAGACGAAGCAGGATTTGAATGCGATTCGATACAGCTCCAGCTTTCTGATAACCCGCCAATCGTGGCCCCAAAGGAAGGGACGCGCCTCGAAGTATGGGTCGGCTACGACGAAGAACTCTATGATCTTGGTCTGTACGCAGCGCGACCTATTTCGCTTAAAGGTCCGCCAGCAACCGCTACCATTGAAGCAGGCGTGATCGACTGCTATCCGTCGCTGAAGATTCCGAAAAAGAAATCATGGCGACCGGGTACGCTTGAGAAAGTCTTAATTGAGATTTGTAAAACCCATGGGCTAAAGGCTGCAATTGATCCTGATTGTTCACGAATAAAAGTTCCTCACGAAGACCAAACCGAGAGTGATGCAGCTTTTCTCGCGCGTTTGGCTGAGCACTATGAATGCATTTTTAAGATCCAGCGGGATCATCTCATTTTCTTTGATCGGGATTCAGCTACAACACCCAATGGTTCACGAATCAAGCCTGTAACTATTAGGAAACCTATCGACTATGACTTCAAATATGTTTCAGACCCAGTTTACTCAGGAGTTAAGGCCTTTTGGTGGGATAGGAATTCAGCTCGTGAAAAGTCTGTTATCTCTGGAAAGGAAGGAAGAGTTCATGCCATAAAATTTTTAATGAAGGATGAGGCATCGGCACGCGTGGCCGCTGATGCCAAATTTAAAAAGCTCAAACGTCTGTCTTCTCGATTGTCTGTCACAGTGCCGGGAAATCCTCTGCTCTATGCTGGAGGACGGTGCTCAATCGAAGACCTGCGACCTCAGATCGATGGCGAATGGATGATCAGTTCTGTTGAACACATCCTGGACCATAGCGGCTACACATCAAAAATCACCTCAGAAGGTAAAGTATCTTGATCAAGTTCTTTAGTATTTTTTTGTTTTTCATGTCTTCAATTGCGCTTGCCCAGGAATTTCCTGATAAGCGTCTGCCTGTCGATGAGAATATCTGGACAAGCAACGAGTTTGTTAACGCTCAGAGGGGTCGCGATATCGTCATCAGGCGCTTGCCGAAGGATAACAGCCCTTGCAACAACCCCGATAAATGTCCACCTGCTCTGATTATCGACGTTGAAAAGGGCAACACCAACGTCAAAGGAAAGCTCAATGCCGATGCGCTCTATATTGGAGGTCAGCCCGTCATCAATCAAAAAGGAGAGTGGCAAGGCAGCACGGAAAACCTGCTTGGGCCGCAAGGGGTTCAAGGTCCTAAAGGTGATCAAGGTGAAGGCTGTACCATCACTCAGGATTCAATTATTTGCGGCGAATCTGTTGTCACTTTAGAGACCCTGCGAGGACCAAAGGGTGATCGCGGACTTCAGGGTATTCAAGGATCGCAGGGCATTCGTGGGCCAGAAGGCGTGCAAGGTCCTCAAGGCGATATTGGACCAATAGGGCCTCAAGGTTTGCAAGGAGCCAAGGGCGACAAAGGTGAGTCCTGCAAGATTGAAAATGGATTCATTGATTGCGGGGGCTACAAGAAGTTGGTCGAGGAACTGCGAGGGCCAAGAGGCTTTCAAGGTGAAAAAGGCGACCGTGGCGAGACCGGACTCAAAGGGGATAAAGGTGAAGCGGGTTTGAAAGGTGACAAAGGCGACAAAGGCGACAAAGGTGATACTGGACTTAAAGGTGACACTGGACTTGCCGGCGTTCAAGGTCCCAATGGTGAGAAGGGCGACCGTGGACCCGAAGGCCCAAAAGGTTCGTTCTCTGGCTGCAGGTCTAATTTTGTTGAATCCACTTTAGCCAGTGGGCGCAACGTTGTCGCTGAATGCTCTGCAGGCGAAATAATGACAGGCGGTGGATGCTACGTTTCAGCTGGATCTGGTGATGAAGTGTACATCCAATCGTCCATGCCGTTTCCTGAAGACAACTTCTACCAATGCGATTTTGGCTTTAAAGGGTCTGTCAGCCTGAATACTACCATCTCTGCAACGGCCGTTTGCTGCAAAATTTAACCTTCACTCAGAATAATTTTAGAGGAAAATCCTTGAGAAACACTGCATTCATTTGTCTCATTATGTCCAACCTGGTTTACGCAGCTGACGAATTCCCGGATAAAAGACACCCTGTCGATGAGAATATCTGGACAAGCAACGAGATCGTAAATGCCCAACGAGGTCGAGATATCGTTATAAGACGGCTGCCCGAATCGAATTCACCGTGCAATAACCCGGATAAATGTCCGCCTGCTGTCATAATTGATGTGGAAAAAGGCAACACAGATATAAAAGGCAAGCTCAATGCTCAGGCTCTTTATATCAACGGTCAGCCGGTTATCAATCAACAGGGGGAGTGGCAAGGAAGCACCGAAAACATTCGAGGCCCACGAGGATTCCAGGGTCCGAAAGGCGATAGTGGCGAAGGGTGCACACTCACAGAAGACTCCATTATTTGCGGCGATTCCATTGTTACACTGGACACTCTCAGGGGGCCTCGCGGCGATCGCGGTCCACAAGGTCCGGCAGGCCTAAGAGGGCCAGAGGGGCCGCAGGGGCCTCAAGGCGAAGTCGGCCCCGTAGGCTCTCAAGGAGAAAAAGGACAGCAAGGGGAAATCGGGCTGCAGGGGCCAACAGGACTTGCAGGAAAGAATGGCGAAAGTTGCGTGAAGGGGGCCTCCATTTACCCCGCGTGTCTTGAGGGGATCAAATCGCAAATACTCTTTATGATTACTTCAGATCGCCGACCTGCAGGGACTCGTGTTTGCATACCCTACAACGACGGGTACCTCAAAAAGTTTTTCAGTGGCTGCCCGGACTCCCACCCCTACGCAATATCTGGATCTCACCAGTTGCTATGGACCCCGGAAAGTGGAATCAACCAGGCGAAGTTCGAAGCAGCGTATCCTGACAGTTCACGTAAAGGCTGGACATACGAGGTTACTGCAGATGATAGATCTGTGTGTTTGGCAGCGGAAATTAAAGTCTGGACAACGTGTTCAGTAAGTCGAACGGAATTTGTTGAGTCAGCAAGATAAGTCGAATCATTGAATCGCCAAAATATTGGCGTTTGTTTTCAAGTTAAGGATTGTGAAGAATGAAAAAATTAGGTTGGCGGCCAGATGTTCCTGATCAGCGGGATTTCGTTTATCAGGCTCAAAGAAACGCTTCCAGAGCAACGGCCCCAGTTGTGGATCATCGCGAACGCTATTTCCGTGCCTGGGACCAAGGGGACCTTGGTTCCTGTACCGCTCAGGCTGCTGCTGCGGCGTGTATGTTTCTCGATGTATATGATAGAGACATGCCGGTGGTAACACCGTCCAGACTCTTTATTTATTACGCGACACGAACACTTGAGGGCACAAAAAAATATGACAGTGGCGCAACACTTCGCAATACGCTCAAAGCAATTTCCACGTGGGGATACCCACCTGAAGAGGCTTGGCCTTACGATATTAAGGCATTCTCCATAAGACCAAAGGAGGAAGTTATCGGAGTGGCCGCAAAGGAAAAGGTTAAGATTTATGAACGTGTGCAGCGAAATCTGGATCATTTCCGGCAGATCATTAGTGAAGGACACCCCATCATTATGGGCTTTTCAGTTTACGAATCGCTTTATGGACGAAACGTGAAAAAGACTGGGGTTATTCCTGTCCCGAAGACTAGTGAAAAACTCGAGGGCGGCCATGCTGTATTGGTTTGCGGATATGATGACACCAAAGGCGCTTTGATCATTCGGAACTCGTGGGGCGAGGACTGGGGTGAAGGGGGATATGGGTATCTGCCTTATGATTTTGTCTTGAACTCAAGCTTGTCCGGCGACTTCTGGACGATTAACTGATTTAGAAAATGATTGAGAAGGCGGGTTTACCCGCCTGTTTCTAGTCCAATTACCCTAAGAGAAAGCTGCTCAATGGGCGGCTTTCTTGTTCTAATTATCTTGTTTCTATTGGTGTTAGATAAGTATGGAAAATAAAGCTCATCGTAGCAATACTCGCAAAGTGCTCTTTGACAATCAAATAAAGACTGAAACTTCCCGCTACGTTTGCTCGAAAGAACTTGCGCAGATCCTTGGTGTATCAGTGCACGCAATCAGAAAGTGGCGTAGTCAAGGGAGAATAGTACCAAAAAGATTCGGTCGGTCTGTGCGATATGTCGTTGACGATGTAGTCAAGGCATTGTCACGGAAAGGATGAATCTTTAATGATCAGTATAGATGGAAAATGCACTTTCTCCAAAACTTCAAACGGAACTTTCCGTATTCGTTTTTTTGATGAAACAGGGGCTAGACAAAGCGCAAATATAAGGACAGTAGCGGAGCGAGACCTTTTTATTAGAACGGTAAAAAGACGAGAGAGTCTTGAGCAATGGTTTCCGCGCGATCACCAAGCATCAAATGTTCTTGTTAAAAACTTTTCACATTTGGCTGAAAAGTTTCTGGAGCACAGAAAAGATGTTAGGGAGATTTCTGACTCGTGTTTTTGGACATACGAGTCGCAGCTTAATAACCATATCTTGCCCATCCTTGGGAAGGTTCCGATCGCTGAATTGCATTTGAAGGATGTAGAGCGATTGGCTGCTTTCCTCAAGAAAACTAAGAAAAAGACGTTTTCATACCTTGCGGTTCGGAAGGAATTGCATGAGCACGATGAATTCCTGAGTGCATCTTATCGAAGAGAAATTCTGACGCTTGCGTGTAGCATCGCCAAGTTCGGATATCTTCGAGACTATCTACCATCGCATCCCTTTAAAGCCTTTGATCTGCCGGACGCTGGGGACAAACCATACGATTACTGGCGGCTCGAAGAGGAAGACGCATTCCTGAATTGGCTTGAAGCTGGAGGGCTATACTACAAGCCTCATGGGAATATCCATGGCGAAAAGATCATGCGAAGGTGGAACGTCTGGAATTGCAAGAAAGTCTACGATGTCGTGCTCTTCGCATTGCGGACTGGCATGAGGAAAGGAGAAATCTCTAGCCTCAAAATGCGGGACGTGGACTTTGACTCTAACCTCATCACTGTGCATACGTCCTGGAGCTTTAAAGAAGGGGTGGATAACGACACCACGAAAAATGGAAGCTACCGTCGTATAGAGATGAATGAAGATGTCCGTCAAATTCTGCATCAGTACCGCCATGAGGGACCAGAACACCGTCCGTTTGAGCTAATAATGCGCAGTCATACGATGAAAAATTTTTCTAAACTCACAAAAAAAGCAGGGGTTAGAGAGCTACATTTCCACGCACTTCGACATACTTTTTTGACAAATATTGCAAATGGCTTCGGTATGGATACTCCGGTTGAGCTACTTAAAGTTATGGAGTTGGCAGGCCATAAGGATATCGAAACGACTATGGTCTATGTCCATGGTGCGGGGATAAAGAACACAAGTTCGCGTCAATGGAGCAGAGCTGAGAGACGGATGAGGGCACAAAATGTCATGGCTACTACGAAAAAAGAGGTGCAAGTTTCAGCTTACACCCCTCAGAATTTTGGTCTTCCTTTCTCGATTTTCGAGGCCGGAAAAGAAGACTGCTATTTGCTTAAGACGGGTACTCTTTCAGAGTTTGGCCCGATTTTTTGGCCCGATTTGGGTTCAGTGCTTGGTAACATAGCGTAATGTTTGGGATAACATTACATCATCCCGCCCATGCCGCCCATACCACCCATTCCGCCCATGCCACCCATAGCAGGAGCCGCCGCTGCACCAGCCTCTTGAGGCTTGTCAGCGATCATGGCTTCCGTCGTGAGGAGGAGGCCGGCAACCGAAGCTGCATTGGTAAGAGCAGTTTTGGTTACTTTGGTTGGGTCGATGACGCCGGCTTTGTAGAGGTCTTCGTAGACTTCAGTCAAAGCGTTGAAGCCTTCGCCGCCTTTCATGCCCTTGATCTTGTCGACGACAACGGCGGGCTCGAGGCCGGCGTTGAGGGCGATTTGACGAAGAGGCTCTTCGATCGAGCGACGGACGATGGCGACGCCGAATTTCTGCTCGCCTTCGACTTTGATGTTGTCGAGAGCGGATTGGCAACGGATCAGAGCTGTACCGCCGCCGGGGACGATACCGTCTTCAACAGCTGCGCGTGTGGAGTTCAAGGCATCTTCCACGCGAGCTTTCTTTTCTTTCATTTCAACTTCGGTGGCTGCACCGACTTTGATCACAGCAACGCCGCCGACGAGTTTCGCCAGGCGTTCCTGAAGCTTTTCTTTATCGTAATCGGAGCTGGTGTTGTCGATCTCAGCGCGGATCTGGGCCACGCGACCGTCGATATCAGCTTTTGCACCTTGACCGTCCACGATCGTGCTGTTGTCTTTGCTGATGGTCACGCGCTTGGCCTGGCCGAGCTGCTGCAGAGTGGTGGTTTCGAGTTTGAGGCCCACATCTTCCGACACCACGGTACCGCCGGTGAGGATCGCGATGTCCTGCAGCATGGCTTTGCGGCGGTCGCCGAAGCCAGGCGCTTTCACAGCAGCGATTTTCAGGGTGCCGCGCAGACGGTTGACCACGAGGGTGGCCAGAGCTTCGCCGTCGACATCTTCAGCGATGATGATAAGTGGACGGCCCGATTGAGCGACTGCCTCAAGCACAGGCAGCAGTTCTTTCATGTTGCTGATTTTCTTCTCGCTCAACAGAATGAACGCGCCTTCGTAAACGCATTCCATGCGCTCAGCGTCAGTCACAAAATATGGCGACAGGTAGCCGCGATCGAACTGCATACCTTCGGTGAATTCAAGGGTTGTTTCCATGCCCTTGGCTTCATCAACGGTGATCACACCGTCACGGCCGACTTTGTCCATGGCTTCCGCCAGGATGTTGCCGATATCGCGATCGTTGTTGGCCGAGATAGCGCCGACTTGGGCGACTTCTTCGCGGGTCTGGGTGGGACGGGAGAGTTTGTCGAGGGCTTCCACAATGGCCTTCACAGCGAGGTCGATGCCTCTCTTGAGTTCCATGGGGTTGTGGCCAGCTGCAACGAGTTTCACGCCTTCGCGGAAGATCGCTTGAGCCAAGACAGTTGCGGTGGTTGTACCGTCACCAGCGTTGTCCGAGGTGCGGGAAGCAACTTCCTTTACCATCTGAGCGCCCATGTTTTCAAACTTGTCTTCGAGTTCGATTTCCTTGGCCACCGATACACCGTCTTTGGTGATGGTCGGAGCGCCGAAAGAACGGTCGATCACAACGTTACGGCCTTTGGGACCCAGTGTAACTTTCACAGCGTTAGCCAGAGTGTCGACACCAACAAGAATCTTGCGACGGGATTCTTCACCAAAATTAATCGTCTTAGCTGTCATGATTTCCTCATATCTGAATTTATGGAATTGAGAAGGAATGTTTTAAACAAGGACGCCCATAATGTCGTCTTCGCGCAGGATCAAATGCTCGATCCCATCCACTTTAACTTCAGAACCGGAATATTTGCTGATCAGAACGCGATCGCCGACTTTCAAGTCTGGCTTCACGACATCGCCGTTGTCGAGGCGACGGCCATTGCCAACCGCAATCACTTCTGCTTCCAGGGGTTTTTCTTTGGCGTTATCGGGGATGATAATGCCGCTAGCAGTCTTTTCCTCGGCTTCAACGCGCTTAACGAGGACTCGATCCTGCAATGGTCTGATTTTCATAAATTGGCCTCCAACTCTCGTAATAACATTCGATCATTTTGACGGGTTCAAATAAGGCTTGCCCTCTTCGTCAGCGACGAAGACATGAGCAGCCCATGGGCTCAGATCAGCCACTTTATCGAATGAAAAATAAGTATCCTTTTTCAGGTGTCAAGGGAAGGACTAAAAAAAATCCCGGCATGGCGGGATTACGTGGGATGGCAAGTTTTTTTAGAAGCGACGAACAGAACGTCTGTCAACCGGTAAGGAATCCAGACTTTCATAGCGGATATCGTGGAAATAATCGCGAATCTCTTGAATCAGGTGGCGGCGTGCGCGCACAGCCGATGTCGCTTCTGCGAAGTCGATGCTCATCGGCAGGGCATCCCCTTCGCGCGGCACGATCAAAAGCTTCAACTCACCTTGCTCAGGTTCGCCAGAATGGGCGAGACAGATGTGTTGGATGTCTGGCCAGGCATAGCGAAAGGTCTTGAAACGCGTGCTGACTTCGAGCGCGGCGCTGGTGACATTGATCGAGCGTATGGTGCGGACGTACAGGTAAATAATAGCAAACCATGGGCTCACCACCATCAGCATGAAGGCGCCCAGGAGCAGCATGGGTGATTGCACGATCATCTGACCATTGATTCGGGTCAGGAGCAGGAAGCTGACACAGCCGACAAGGCCAACAAACGACACCGACACCAGCGTGCGCGGATAAGCCAGAAAACGGCGTCCGCCACCGGGCAGAGGATCGGTGAAGTAATAGTGCTCGCGATCTTCGAGCTGAGCTTTCTGGAAGTAGTGGATGGCATCCTCGTCCTCATTATCGATTTCGATAATGCGGCGCCACTGGTGCTCCTCGTCTTCAAACCGCCCCACGTGTTCGAAAAGCGCGGCTTTGAGCTTCAGAGCTTCCAGGTTTTTAGGACCCAGTTCCAACAAATCCTCGATGGCCTTATGGGCTTCATCCAGGTGACCCTGCTCGACGATTTTTCGGATTTGATTGACGTGTTTCATAAGGTGCCTATCGGCACCTGGGGCTGATTCTTAAGCCTTGCAGGAGTGGTCCAGGGACCCCCTCAAGTTTTCAACGCTTGTTCAACAACGGCGGATAAAATGCCTTGAAGGTATTGCTGCAAACCTTGGGCGCCAGGACGAAGGGGGCTTCGCCGCAACGCTGTGGGGAGCAGTCCTCCAAGTTGTAGTATTCAATGAGGTTTTTGCTGCCTTCGGCCCAAGCTGCGCAGGCAAGCTGGACCTGGCCTTTGTCGTTCTCCAAAAGGACAGCATCACAAAAGCAGGAATTGGTGGGGGCCGGAGGCGTAGGGCGACCGAGGCCGGACATCTGGATTTTCTGGCAAACGGGACTGAAAAGCTGACTGCAATCGGTCGGTTCGCAACTCGGTCGGGGCTCGCTGGCCCAAACTTTAACATTCGGAGCTGCATTTTTATTATCGCCCCAAACTGCGCAGTGCGGTTGGCCCGCGGCGCTGATCGTGGGGCCACAGATACAAAAGTCGTAAGGCTTGCCTGATTTTTGGGTGGGGGTGGCGCAGCTGGACAGCAGGACGGCCAGCAATGCCAGGATCGAGTTCAAAACACGCATGATGTTCCTGTACGAAAAAATGGCCACCCAAAGGATGGACCGACCTAGTTTAGGAGCAATGCGGAAGATTGGGAAGCTTATCTTACACGATTTTGACAAAAGGTCTTGTCGGTCCGACACCATGTGATAATAAAGGCAGATCCGTCCGAAGATATCACACTTGCTCAGGGGACTCGCATGTTCACAAAGATGACTTTGCCCGAGAAATTCTTTCAACAGGCGCAACTACGCCTGGATCAGAAGGCTTTCTATTACTGCCGAGTGCGCGACAGTAAATGGGTAAGCATGACGTGGAAACGTTACCGGGAAGAGGTTTGCCTGCTTTCCAGCTGGCTTCTGGCCCAGGGTGTGAACAAGGGTTCGAAGATTGCGCTGCTGTCGTCCAACCGTCCCGAATGGATGATTGCGGACCTGGCTATTCTCTCCATCGGCGCGATTTCCATCCCGGTTTATGCAACGTCCTCGCAGACGGATGTGACTTATATTTTGGAACACTCCGGCGCCGAAATGCTGGTCGTGGATCAGCTGGAGCACATTGCTTATCTGCAGAAAACCAAACTTAGCGCGATCGTAAGTTTTGAAAAATCTCCGAAGAAGCAGATCGAAGCGTTCGCCGCAAAAGTGCATTCGCTGTCCACGATTCTGCATGAAACCAAACAAACGCTCCACGAACCCGTGGCCCTCAAGAATGATGATGTCGCCACCATCATCTATACGTCGGGCACGACCGGCAAGCCGAAGGGCGTGATCCACACGCATGGAAACCTAGCCGAATCGATGGCAGCGTCTTATGATATTTTGGAAACGCCGGAAGGCACGACCGATCGCTATTTTTCCTTTTTGCCCCTGAGTCATGTGGCCGAGCGCCAGCTGGTGGAAATCGGTTCCATCATGACCGGCTCTGAGGTGGCCTTTGCCCGTTCCATCGATACCTTGGGCGAAGACCTTCTGCGTTGTCGGCCGACTATTTTGCTTTGCGTGCCGCGGCTCTGGGAAAAGATCTATGAGAAAATTCAAGCGGGCCTCCTGACCGCCAGTCCGATCAAACGAACTGTATTTGCCTTCGCGCGCACGCTGGGCGAGCAGCGCATTGAAGACGATCAGATCATCAGGCGCGCCAAGGATCAGAGCATCGGCGGCATTATTTCCGACGCTTTGGTGGGCAGGAAAATGCGCGGGCGCCTGGGACTGGACCGTTGCCGGATGCTGGTGACCGGCGCGGCTCCCACAAGGCCTGAGGTCATGCGGTTTTTCGGTGCCTTTGGCATGATGATCCGTGAGGTTTATGGTTTGACTGAGAACCTCTGCTGCGGCGTGCTGAATGATGCGCACGAAGTCGTGATCGGCAGCTGCGGTAAGCCATTCCCAGGCAACGAGGTTCGCATTGCGGAAGATGGCGAAATCATGTTCCGCGCGCCCTGGATGTTCAAAGGCTACTACAAAAATCCGGAAGCCACCCGCGAGGTGCTATCGGATGATGGCTGGTTTGCAACGGGTGATTTGGGTACCATGGATAGCGAAGGTCGACTGCGGATCGTGGGTCGGAAGAAGGAGCTGCTGAAAACATCCGGTGGCAAATATGTGGCGCCTGTGCCGATCGAAGACAGCCTGAAGTCCCATCCTATCGTTAAAGATGCGATGATTATCGGCGACGATAAAAAATACTGCGTCGCCCTGATTTCTTTTGAAACAGAAAATGCCAAAGCCTTTGACGAGGACCAGCGCAAGGATGAGATCAAAAAACTCCTGCGGCGCGTGAATGAGCCTTTGGCCAGCTTTGAATCGATCAAACGGGTCGGTGTGATGAAGGAATCTTTCACAGTGGAAAACGGGGCGCTGACACCCACTCTGAAGGTGAAACGCAATGTCGTGGTGAAGCAGAAGGAACAGTTTATCGAACGCCTGTATCGATCGGATGATATGGTGGTTTACGAGGCCTAAGCTTATTTTTTGGCAGCTGCGGCGGTCTCGGCAGCTGCTTTGAGTTCAGCGGCTTTTTCGTCCGCATGCTTGAAGACGACCGATAGGCGAACCCGTGTTCCCAGCGCATCATCGATTTTGAGTTCGCGGTTTTCCACGCGCGGTCCGTGCGGGAGCGTTTCGGGGATAATGGGGAAGGTGACTTCCCCGACCCGCTGATCATCTCCCCAGAAACCAAATTTCCTGCTGCGTTCGAAGAGTTCAATCCGGCAGATGACAGCCAAACCATCCTCGGCAACCTTGTATTGGCGCATGGTTTCGGCGGCAATTTCACGGATCAAGTCGCCGTTGAGCGCAATGGCAAACAAGGGATTGGGCTTTTTATCGGGAACCCAGTTTTTCAGACTTTTGATTTCCAATTCGCCGAATAGCCCAACCTCGCGTTCAATTTTCAACCGCTCGGCAAAAGGCTTTTTCACTTCCTCTTTGAGGATGGGGAGGGCATAAGCCGTCAGCTTGAAATAATAGGTGTTCAAGCCGCTGGGGTCCTGATTCCCGGAACGCAGGGCTTTGATGCTCACGGTCAGGTCGAGTTTATCGTAGTCGATGAAGGCGTCATGGTCCTTGGCCCAGGCTGGACCAGATAGCAGCAGCAATGTGATAAGCCAGGCACGCATGGATAACCCTTTCGTCCTGGTCATTTTCGGCAGATCAGGGGCAGGATCTGAGCTTTGGCTGCAAGCCGCCCTTTGGGAATCAGGCAAAATAGGGATCCTTGCCCAGGATTGTCAGCCGATCGGAAGGGCAGACAAGCCTCGGGGCCAGGGGCCCGTAACGCGCTGTTGACAGGGCAGAAGTCCTGTCCTAGTCTGCGTTTCTTGCAGGAACTTCATCCGCATAATCGACATGACGGACCTATGGATTCATCCCTGAGCATCCTTTTTCAAGATCACCATCTCGTGGCGGTCAATAAACCGGCCCGGTTGCCTGTGGCGTCGGATCACAGTGGGGATCAGACCCTTTTGGAACGGGTGCGGATCTGGAACGCCGAGCGGCAGGAGTCTGGAAAAAAAGGCTACTGCGTGCCGATCCATTTTTTGGATCGACCCGTGTCGGGACTGGTTCTGTTTGGACTGAGCAGCAAGAGTGCCGCGCGGCTGAATGAAATGTTTCGCAAGCGCCAGCTGAATAAAATCTATGTGGCTGTCGTCGAGGGTCGGCCGGCCCAAGCCCGAGGCCGCCTCGAGCATTATCTGACCAAGGATAAGAGCACAAATCTGACTCGCATCTCAAATCCCAAGGATCCTGAAGCCAAGCGCAGTCTCTTGGATTACGAAGTGATTGCGACTCAGGGGCATCGCAGCTGGATTCGCGTGCAGCCCGAGACGGGACGCAGTCATCAGATTCGAGTGCAGCTGACGTCCCTCGGCACGCCCATCGTCGGTGACGGCAAGTATGGGTCGAGCCTCAACTGGGAAGGCCGCATCGCGTTGCATGCCTTCTCTTTGCATCTCAAACATCCTGTGGGCGGCAAGCCTCTGATTTTGGAAGCGCCCCTGCCTGACTATTGGACCGAGATCTGGCCTGAACCATGGCCTTTGCAAGAGATGAGAACTTATGATGAATAATAATCGTTTTAACAAGCCGCAGGCGCCAAAAACCCCCAAAATGCAGACCACCACGCTGTGGGATTTCCCTTCCCAGCATTACGGTGAAGAGATGCAGGGGGATGCGGATTACGTCGGCGCCACGCCGTCCTATGTGATCTGGAATCTTTTGCATCGTTATACCAAACCCGGTGCGGTGGTGGTCGATCCCATGTGCGGCAGCGGCACAACGGTCGATGTGTGCAAGGACTTGGATCGGCGCGGCCTTGGTTTTGATATCGCACCTTCGCGGCCCGATATTCAAAAAGCGGATGCCCGGCATTTGCCTTTGGACGATAGCAGTGCGGATTTCGTTTTTGTGGATCCTCCTTATTCCACGCACGTGAAATATTCCGGTGATAAGCAATGCATCGGCGAGCTGGACGCTCGTGGCGGCGGTTATTATGAGGCCATGGAAGAAGTGATCGCGGATATGTACCGCGTGCTGAAACCAGGGGCTTATTTTGCGCTTTATGTCTCGGATTCCCAGGCCAAGAATAAAGCCTTCTGTCCGATTGGTTTTGAACTTTTTCTGCGGATGACCAAACTCTTTGAACCGGTCGATGTCGTCTGTGTGACCCGGCATAATAAATCGCTGAAGCGCAATCACTGGCATACGTCGGCGATTGAAGGCAACTTCTTTCTGCGCGGTTTCAATTACCTGTTCATCGTGCGCAAACGCCCTGTGGAAAGTTCGGAAACCCATAAGCATGAAGAGGCCGGCATCCTGTCCAAGCTTTTTGAAGCTGCAGCCAAGGCCAGTCCTGGAGAAGTGGTGACGCCTGAAAAATTCGGTCACCTCCTGGATGAGGAAAAGGATCGACTGCAGGAACACCTGAGCAAAAAACAGCAGAAAAAAATCAGTCGAGCCGCGCGCCCTTCGCCATCGGGAACGCCTCGTCCACAGCCAAGGCCCCAGACCGGAACGCCTCGTGCCGCTCAGCCTTCGCCTATCAAGCCGAAGCAACAGCCGGCGAAAAAGAAAGGCATTCATGGAACTCGCAAAACTGATCGCTGAGATTCGCCATTTTTCTGAGGAACGCGACTGGCGTCAATTTCATAACCCCAAAAACCTGGCCGCGGCCGTGTCTGTCGAGGCCGCTGAGCTGCTCGAAATTTTCATGTGGCTTACGGTCGAACAAAGCCGGCAATTGCCGGCGGAAAAGCTGCAGGACACTCGGGATGAAATTGGTGATGTACTGATTTGTCTTTTGAATCTGGCGGATCAGCTGGGTATCGATGCGGTGGATGCGGCCCTGCAAAAAATGGTGAAGAACCGCGCGAAGTATCCGGTCGATAAAGCCAAGGGTCTGGCCAGGAAATACAATGAGCTTTAAGAGGATTTCTTATCCTTTTGCTTGTCTTTAAGCTCATCCTTTTCCAGCAAGGCATACATCACCTTTTCGGCTGGAACGGTGTGATACCCCAGTTTCTCCCAGATCGAAGCACTGATAAAACCATCGATCATGCGAATGGTGCCGGCATTGGCGGGCAGGGCATCCAGCAGGGTCCGAAGCACCTGCATGCCGATGCCTTGCTTGCGATATTCGGGGCGGACCATGACATCCGAGAGTTGAAACAAAAAGATCTCGTCCGAAATAACCCGACCGAAACCCACTAGGGATGTCCCATCAAAGGCGGTGACATAGTGCGAGGTTTTTTCCAGCATTTTTTGCAAGGCTGTGGACGTGCGACTGCCGTCGCGATTCCAGCCGACGAGGGTATAAAGCTCGGATAATTGATCGTAAGGAACCGGTCCGTTCAATAGGACTTTAATATCCATGCGCGTGGCCCCTTTTCCGGTAATCCTTCCATTGTAGCCGCGTCAGGATTCGATCGCCACGCGAAAAACAGAGTGGTTGGGGAAGGCCGCTTTTACGGCTTCCTGCTGCTCGTCTGCCTTCTGTGGATCCAGAAGCCCGAGGATCATGCCGCCACCACCGGCGCCTGTGGTCTTCACACCAGGCAAACCGATTTTGCGGCAAATCTGAATGATCTCCTCCAGAGAATCCGGCACGACCGAGGCAGCACGCAGGAGGTCCCCGCATTCGTTCATGGCTGCACCCACGGTACTCACATCACCCTGCTGCAGGGCTCCATAGACCAGCCAGGAGAGTTCATCAAAATTTTGCAGATGGCGTTCACCGGAACGGCCTTTGAAATAAGGCTCGGCCTGGCGAATCATGGCCATGGTAGACGCTCGAATGCAGCTGTCAATCAGCAGGAATTCCCAGCTTGTGGAGCCGGTTGGGACTTTCAATTGGATGGGCAGGATCGGTTTATTCTTGGCGAAAAGAATACAGGCTTCATAGGCTACGACCGCCGCATCCAAACCTGAGGGCGTGCCGTGAAATCGTTTTTCCAATTCATTGGCATAGGCCGCAAGCTGGGCCGGCGGCAGTTCATAACCCAGACTGGATGTTAAGGCCCGCAGGGTCGCCACACAAAGAGTGGCCGAGGATCCGAGGCCTGCACCGATAGGCAAGGCATTGTGACTTTTTGCACTGAGTGAAAACGGAGCGGAGCCCAGCAATTCCATGGCATCGGTCAGGACACTGTTCACGCGGGGCGAGGCCTCATGACCCGCAAACGTCAGCTGAATCTGCTGCCTTTCATGGCGAGGCTGCGGCGTCAAAGTCAGATGCAAACGCATCTGTTTGAGCGGCAGGGCCACGGCATGAGTTCCATAGACGACAGCATGTTCACCGACGATGATGGCCTTGCCGCAGGCACTGGCCTGGGTTTCGACCGGCGCGGACCGACTGCTCAGAGGACTTTTGGAATTATGATTTTCACTCACGCTTTGTCACTCACTTTGAAAGTCCAAATGCGGGCCGGCACCCACGCTGTCATGCAACAGGTGGTCCGCCGCCAGGCGTCTTTGCAACCAAAGCTTCAGACGCTCATGTTCGCTTGCCTCATGAATCACATGAATATTAGGGCCGGCATCAATTGTAAAATAGGCATGGATTTCGCCCTTCTGCCTGGCTTCGCGCAAATCCGCAAGGAACTGCCGCGCCGCTTCATTCAGATAATAGACCGGCTGCCTGGCTGTCATGATCACGGCGTGCATCTCCAGCGCTTCCACTTCCAACCATAGGCCGAGCGCCTGCATATCCCGGGCCGCCAGCGCGTCCTTGACGAGGTTCATGCGCTCGGGCAAACCGCTGAGCCGGGGAATAAAGAGCGGACTGCTCCAGGCGAGTTCATGCGCTTCGGTCGAGCCCACGGATTTTTGTTCTGAACTGAACAGCACCACCGTGTCACGCAGCGCCCAGTGCTCGTCCGAAAAGAGCGAGGCATAGCGTTGGGCGTCTGGATCGAGACCGGCTTCCCATTGCACAAAACCGCCGAAAAGAGAACGGCAGGCGCTGCCGGAGCCCAGTCGGGCCAGGTCGGCCAGCATCGACCGATCAAAGCCATGACGCTCGAGATCGTCCCAGTTGCGCGAATCGGTCCATGCCATCAGCGAGGCCAGAGTGAGTGCGGCCAGGCCACTCGCGCTACTGGCAATTCCCGCGCCCATAGGAAAACTATTGGAGCTAGTGATCTGTAGCTTTTGGGAATAGCCGAAGCGCAAAGCCAGGCGGTCCAGATGGACAAAGGTCTTGCCAAGATTCTTATCACTGCGGTTATAAATCCGATCGCCCAGCCTTAACATGTGATCATCAGCCTGATGCAAACGAACTGTTGTTTTGGTGGCGAGCTGATTCAAGGTCATCGACAAGGAGTCGTTGGCGGGCCATTGCTGAGCGTCAGCGCGTTTGCCCCAATATTTGATAAAGGCGATATTGCTGGGTACGGTTGCGGTATATAGAGAGCTCATAGGATTGTCCCGGGATGAAGGCCGGCTCCGCCTTCCGCGGGATGCACAGGGAGTTGATACCAGCCTTCCCGATCCAGGCGTTCAACGGCCATGTTGGTTTGCTCGCGAGTTCCGATCAGGAGGATGGCATCTTCACCACCAGCTCCTGTTGTTTTTGCAGACCAGGTTTGATCAAAGCCCGGCAGAGTTTCCAGGGCCTGGAATAAATGTTCAGGGAAATAAGGCAGCTTTGCAAAGAGACGCCGCTGGGCTGCGATATCATGACAAAGTTGAGGCAGAGTATCGATCCCATGCGACCACATCTGAAGCCAACTCGTGATGACCTTGTTCGAGGCTTCATTGTATTCACGTTGGAGCGAGAATTCCTGCAAAGCCTTACGTACACTGCCTCCGACCTTGGTCGTGGGAGCCCCGGTTCCCCCTACAAAAATTTGCAGGTACTGCGCAAGAGGCGCCGGATCCATTCTTTGCCATGACTGTCCAGGCCAGTTCTGATAATCGGGAGTCCAAACGAGAACGCCGCCCAGGGCCTGGGTCAACACATCATAACCCGAGGCAAAGGATTGCTGGACGCGCTGCATGTGAAAGGCCAGAGTTGCCGCTTCCAGAATCTCACTGGGACTCAGCGTAGGACGGTCCTTTTGCAAGGCAGTTGCCCCGAGCAAAACTCCAAGTCGCAGAGCTGTGGAACTGCCAAGACCAAAGCGTATATCGAGATCCGATGCGATACGACAATGGATATGAGGCAAAGAATAATGGTGTTGGGCATAGTCCGCGACCTGCAGGAGGGGCTCACGAGCCACATCGTCAAGGGTAGCGTCGCGCAAATTGCGGGGTGTTGACCAAAGATCAGAATCCAGGACCCATCCGCCGTGCTGTGTTTCTGTGAGTGTCACGGTCAAATAGCGATCGACGGCCATACTCAACGCGGGATACCCATCCAGCACCGCGTATTCGCCGGCCAAAAGTATTTTACCTGGCACTTGAATCGAAACACTTTTCAATGACGCTGGGCTCCCTTTTCCTGGGCCATACGCAGATTGCTTTCATGCAGACTCATATGGCCGCGTTGAATACCTTCCGAGGCCAAGGCGCGTAAGGCTGATAGATTTTGCGCGAGGCCAACCGCCACAACGATTTCTGCCAAACCTTGGGCGTTGGGCGATCCCAATATTTTCAAAGCTGCCTGGGATGTCGGATGCAGTGTGGTCACACCGCCGACTGTTCCCAAAGCCATGGGCAATTCGATTTCACCTTCCAGATCACCTTCGCTGTTTTTCCACCAGCGGGTCATCGGCTGATACACACCCGTGCGGCAGCTGTAGGCATGCGCGCCGGCTTCCACAGCACGCCAGTCGTTGCCCGTGGCAATCACCACCGGATCGATGCCGTTCATGACCCCTTTATTATGGGTCGTGGCCCGATAAACATCGTGGGCTGCGAAAAGATAGGCTTGCTCAATACGCTCGACCACTTCCGTGCCGTTGAATTCACGGTTGGAGAGGGCCTCCTTCGGGACTTTGCAATGGGCGCGCGCAATGCGTTTGTCACAGAGATTGGTGAGGATGCGCAAACCCACTTCGCAGGGCAAAAGTTCCTGCATGCGTTTGCCAAGACGCTCACACATGGTGTTGATCATATTCGCACCCATGGCATCGCGGGTGTCGATGTCGATATAAAGCACGAGGGACTTCAAAGCTTCAATGTAACGCCAGGAAATATTCTGGGCGCCACCGCCGCGAGCCAGAAGACGATGATGACCTTCGTTCGCATAGGCGATGAGATTTTGTTTTTCGGCCTCCAGCACGCTGTCGTAATCACAGGGCTGCCGCAGGAATACCTGGACCTGGCCGGTCCCAACGGGAGCTGTACTGCTGGTTTGAAAGCCGCCACCTGCCCGAGCGAGCTTGGCGCCATGACTGGCCGCTGCCACCACGCTGGATTCCTCGACAGCCATAGGAACGAGCACGTCCTGACCATTGATGAGAAAATTCGTAGCAATACCCAGAGGCATGGCAAAGGTGCCAACGCCATTCTCGATAAAGACATCCACCAATTCTGCCGAGAGAGTGCCAAAATCTCCGAGCAGATGCGTTTGACTCCGATCCAGGCGCCCCATGCCCGTCACGATTTCACGTCGCTCACCGATAGGGAGTTCATAAAAACCTGGTAAACGGGAAGAAACTGGAGTTTGAGTCGTTTGGTAGCGATTCTGAAACAGATTGCGATTTTCACCGGTCATGGTTTCATTTCCACTGGAGGGTCAGAGTCAGCCGCCTTACACAGGAGCGTCCTCAGCATGCCTGAAAGCAAAGCTCAGTTCAAGTTTTCTTGAACCGTACCTGACATCCTGGAAATGCTGCTTCCAGCCCTTGATTATCAGGCCTTATGCACGGAAGATTGATTCAAATTCACGCTCAAAGGGATGACCCAATACCAATCGGTGCGACAATTCATCCAGGCGGGTGGCGCCGGTCGCCATAAGGGTCAGTTTTAATCCCTGGCGGAGCGTTTCCAGCACTTCCATGGGGGCTTCTTCACTCTCCAGCGCGGCGCGCAAAAGTGGCAGGCCAATGCCCACGAGTCGGGCGCCGAGACCCACAGCTTTGGCGACCGTCATGCCATCGCGTATCCCGCCGGTTGCAATCAGGGGCAAGCGCGGGAAGGCTTGATGCACCACAGCCAGGCTATAGGCGGTGGGAATACCCCAATCCCGGAATCCGTGGCCGAGTTCCTGCGAGAGGGCGCTGCGACTGCGAAGGCCCTCGATATGAGACCATGAAGTCCCACCTTTCCCGCCGATATCGATGGCGCTGAAGCCCATATCCGTCAGGCGACGCACGGTATCAGGTCCCATGCCGCAGCCGACTTCCTTGGCAATCACCGGGACATGCAGATGTTTGCAAATACGTTCCAAGCCATGAAACAGTCCCGAGAAGCGGCGATCGCCTTCGACCTGAACGAGTTCCTGGACCAAATTAAAATGAATGGCCAGCGCATCGGCATCAATCATATCCACGGCGCGTCGGCAGATATCCAAAGCATCGGCTCCGGTCAGCTGCGACATTCCAATGTTGCCGATCAAATAAAGGCCGGGAGCCTGGGGTTTCACTTTGAAAATGGCGGCATATTCAGGGTTGTCGAGGGCAATGCGCTGCGATCCAACACCCATAGGAATATTCATGCGCGCCGCGGCCTGAGCCAGTCGGCGATTGATCTCTGCGCCCTTGCTGATACCACCGGTCATGCCCGTAATCAGAAGGGGAGCACTGAACGTGCGTCCGAGGAATTCACGGCTGAGATCCAGGTCCGCTTCATCCATCTGCGGCAGAGCTTCCGGAATAAAATTCAGACGACTAAAACCAGTGAACCGATCACTGGCCTCGACGTCCTTGTTGCGGCAGATCTCTATATGTTGATCCTTCCGTAACTGCCCAATCATATCAAGAAGACGCGGTTGGTCCTCGTCCACGATCACGAAAACCCATTCGGCTGCGGTTGGGGTGCAGGCGCCATGAAGCGTGAAAGTCGGGCCCTCATTGAGGCGGACGGTGATGGATGTCAGATGAGCACCATCACGGCTGCCAGGAGTGGGCTGGAGAAGAAGCCGATCCCGACCCAGAGCCTGGACAAATCCGGTACTTCCCTGTTCCGAGAGCCATGGCAGGGCGGGTTCGAGTTTGATAAGATCAGGTGTCCTGGACAAGCATAGCCTCCGTGAGAGCATCAGCTGTTCGAGGGCCTTGTTTACCACAGGATGGTTCCATAGACAAATCTGGCTTGGAGATTTTGCATGAAAAAGCGAGGTCTGATCGTTTTGGGCGGCTTTTATTTGACCACCGTCGCGTGGGCTGGAATCCAAACCAAAACGGAAACGGTTGAGGAACAGGAAAAATCAGAAGTGAAAGTCTTCTGCTCCAAGTCCTCAGAAAAAGACGCAATGAATTCCTGTCAAAAATGGTTGGATGCTCAGGCTAAAAACCTGGGGGCGCGACTCTTGACCAGTTACTGCAGCGAGGGGGAGCAACAGTCCAGTAACACGGCTTGTCTTTATCGGTCGACGGGTGAACTGAAATATGTCCTGAAAAAATTCAGGACGGAAACAGAAAGAAATCATTGATGGCGAGGTTATTGATAGCTGGAGCGGGTTATCTTGGTCAGGCCTTGGCCGAGCGGGTTCTAACGGAGGGGAAACATGACGTTTCCATCCTGCGTCGCAGTGCGGTTGCACAGCCAGGTGTTACGAGTATCCAGGCTGACCTTCTGCGACCGGAGACCCTCACGCAGTTACCCGACTTTGATGATGTGGTTTACTGCGCGTCCGCCGATGCGTCCGATGAGGAAAGCTATCGGAAGATCTATCAGGACGGATTACAAAATCTTGTGCAGGCGCTTCGGGCGCGGGGCCGATATCGACGTTTGGTCTATATTTCCAGCACTTCCGTGTATGCTGAACACGGGGGCGCGTGGGTGGATGAGTCCGATTCGAATCTCGTCAAACAAGGTCCTTCGCGCTATATGGTGAGTGGAGAACAGGTGCTCGCCCAAGGCCCTGAAGATTATAGCATCCTGCGGATGGGCGGTATCTATGGTCCCGGTCGGACGTATTTTCTGCGGCGGGTGAAAGAAGGAGCGGAGCGCCTTTATGCCAAGGGCGGAGTCTACAGTAATCGCATTCACCGCGATGATTGCGTCGGCATGATCCTGCATGTGCTGCAGGGTCAGGCGGCGCGTCAGGTTTATAATGGGGTCGACAGCGAGGCGGCGGATCGGAATGAAGTCATCCGTTGGATGGCCGAGCAGCTGGGGGTGAATCCGGCTACCCTGCAGTCAACCGATGATCTCAAGCAGATCGCGGCTCGTGGGAACAAACGGATCCTTAACAAGAAGATTCGCGAAGCCGGCTACGGATTTTTGTATCCCACCTATCGGGAAGGCTATACAGCCCTCCTGCACGAAGTTTAAATCAAGGATCATTTGGTTTGGCGCAGAGGGAGGCGGTAAAGATATTCGCCCCCTCTTCGGCGCGAAACGTTTGGCGTTGGCTGCAGAACCTGGTGGAGTAAAGTTCCATATCTGCGGCGTAGGCGCTGAGGATGATTTCGTAGTTCCGATGAGCCTCGATGGAAAAAGGTTCGCCGGGCTTGTAATTCTTTTGGCGATAAGCCTCGGCCCCTGCGCCAGGAGCTTTCAAAACCAGATCAAGATGGTCGTAATCCCTCTTGACCGTCGGCAGACTGATGGCACTCACAGCAAATGTCGTTTCAATGGAACGCCCGACATTCGGATAGTCGTCCCCAGGTGGGCGAGGTGGCGCCTGGTTGTCCATGACTTCTATCGTTGCGCGGGAGGTGCGGCAGGCCTGGGTGAAGGTCAAGGCCAGCAGAAACAGGTGCACGGTTCGCATGAGACCCCTCTTTGATCTATATCCACTATTCTATCATCTGGCCTTGATAAAGTCTTGACCTTCGATGGTATTGCGGAGGTGCTGACTATGCGACGATACATTGCAATCGGACATACATAGGAAATGCATTACCCTCTCGCTTGATCAAGGGATCGATCACCTTCACTCCTGGCTCATGTAGTCTTGAGACTTCAGGGTGCGATCGGTTTGCTGATGTGCAAACTGTCTACAAGTGCAGTCAAGCCGCTGCTTTCAAAAAAATTTCTGTTGGCAGCGCATCGTCAGGATCTGTCTGTTTTCCAACACAGACGTTGCTTTATTCTTCACAAAAAATTTTTCCTGGTTGGATCGGGTGCCATCACTGCCTTTGGCGTTCGACGAAAAAAATAATAAGAAAAGTTTTTTGTATTTTTTTCGCAAGGCTTCCGTTTCATCCGTTCAGACGTTCCCCGATATTTTGAATAAACCTTTGCGGCTTAAGAGTTTAGGCGAGAGTCTCGCATCCCAATTCAAGGATGATTTTTTGTGATAAAGCTTCCGCCTTATAACGGCGGGCTCCCAGGTGATTGGTGAATTCATAATCCTTGCGCACAGCTTTTTTTGGCGGGAACATTTCAATCGGCAGTTGAACCGAAAGGGTTGCCAGGTGAACTTTCTCTTTTTGTCGATGACGAACCCGAGATCCTTGAATGGTCCGTGGACCTTTTTCGCTTTATGGCTCCCGAAGCAAACCAACTATGGCAGCGGACGGCAAGGCGGCCCTGGAGAGCTGCAGGTCCACATAGTTTTCTTTGATTGTGACCGACTGCAACATGCCCAATAGGGATGAATGGAGTTCATAAGGTATCGCGGGCGATCAGGCCCATAAACCCCGTGGGCTGCTTCGGGACCGGATCGAGGATCGACAACTTGAATTGCTGGCAGTGACCATCGATCCGGATCGAGCGGTGGGATTAACGGTGGGCAATCCCTTCTCCGATAAAAATGCTCTCGAATTCGGTTTGTGGGCTTTCGAAACTCACAATCTCGCTTTTTTGGTCGCACCGACGGTTCATCCGCGAGTGCGTTTTGATGGGGCTGCAGCGCTGACCGCTGCTCCCAATCGGATTAATTTCATCAACGCCGTCCTGAGTCAGATGAATGACTTGGATTTTCCCAATATGCACATGGTCGAGCTGATCTCGGCGCCGGCAGACGAGCCGCGGGAAGCGCTGGTCATGAATCCGAATATCGAGTCAGCGGATGACGCGTTTCAAGGTTGGGCTCAGGACCTTCATCACTATGGCTTGCCGATTGTTCACGGGTCTGAACCCACCCCAACACTGGTTTTCGAATCGACCTTGAGCCTGGTTAGAAAACGCGTGGATGGAGAAGGTGAAGCGCATCACGCCCCGGCTGTATGTGGAAATCCATGCGCAACGTTCGCGACGAAAGCGCGGATCATATTGAAGTCGCTCACAAAGGTTATCATCCTGAAAAGCTAAAAGCGCCGAGGGTTCCCCGCCATTTTCTTCCATTGATTAGTTGAATCTCCTGTGCCACTAAGCACAAGCAAGGAGATCGCATGAAAAAGAGTCGCTTCACGGACGAACAAATCATCAAGGCTCTGAAACGCAACGAAGCCGGCGAGAAGATCACGGATCTTTGCCGCGAGCTCGGCATTAGCCAGCAGGCTTTTTACAAGTGGAAGGCCAAATTCGGCGGCTTGGAGGTATCTGAAGCACAGAAGCTTCGGACTCTGGAAGACGAGAATCGTCGACTAAAACAAATTGTTGCTGACCAGGCACTCGATATCCAGGCCATCAAGTTCCTGCTCGAAAAAAAGTTCTAGGGCCTGACGATCAGCGCAAGGCCGTAGAGCTTC
>NZ_DASQYZ010000216.1:0-37919 GCF_035638955.1 Oligoflexus sp.
AACCATAAAGATCGCCTGTGCACATTTGCGTTCGTTATCGCCACGTGAGCGGCTTAAAAAAGCCGGAGTCCTGGCAGACAATTTCTGGCTTCGTGAGTTCGTAAAGAAAAAGTGATCAAAGACTTTTGCTTAGGTACCTAGATCCATTGGATTGCGAGTCGTCAGCGATTTGCGTGAAAGTGAGCCGATCGTCCTCTTAACATCGATTTTTGACGAAGAGATCACTGGCAGCCACATACGCGAAGCATACAAATTACGTTGGGATATTGAAGAGCATTTTAAAATTCTCAAGGGAAATTTCCTTGCTGAAAAATTCAGAAGTAAAAATCTTAATGGTGTTCTTCAGGAAATATTTACTGTCTTGATGCTGATCAATATGGCTCAGGGTATGACTTTGCTAACCATCGGCCCAAAAACCAGGAGAGCTGAAAGACAAGTTTCCTCGCCGTCGTTAGTTCTTGGAATTATCAAGAAAGTTTTTCCCATCCTGATCCATGGCGCTAACAAAATCATCTCTCACTGGCTCGATATTGTGAACGAGCAGATCCATGAACCCATGTCAAGGTTTCGGCCAGGGCGATCATATAGAAGATTTTCACATAGACCGATTGGCCGTTGAACCCCAAAAGCAGAAGGCGTTCGCTGTTAAGCGAACGCCATTGGGGGACAAGTAGCGTCTTTAATTATGCAGTGGTCAATAAATACCAAAATATTGGAACCCAACTGTCGGGTCTTTGTGAGCGCTTCCAAATCCACATCGGAAAGGATCCGGCTCTGAGTTGCCTGATGGTTCAACGTTTTTTAAAATTCCAGGGCAGAAGCGCTTCGTAGTCTGCAAGGTTTTACGCATAGGGAAGATCAAAGTACTGTGCCGGCTGTAAAGACGAGCTCATGACTGCAGCCGATTTACCGCTGGTATGGCCTGAAAATTCTTCAAAAACTGAGTCAGGCGATGGTCCATGACACACCGCTCGCGGAAACCATGCCCACAATTGAAGAAGGTACTATCGCTCATGCCATCGATCGTCATGGATCGCTGAAAAAAGTTTGAAAACCATGGAAAGTCGCGCGCTCAACTCTGGACTTCAACCGCAAGGCCTACCGTTGTATGGAGCAGCATCAGCGATGGGCTGAGTGGCGCAGCGGATTGCAATCTATCGCTGCTGCGCTGTGACACCAGCCATCCCTCTTTGTCATGAAATGACTCATGTCCCAACCCATCGAACGGCAGCGTCCTCGTCGCTTAGTGGCTCACTTTCCTGCCTGGCTGAACACAACGCCAAGTTGATTTATTCCGTCACACCCAATTTTTCGAGAACGCGATTCTCGGCACTATAGGCGTTGAATACAAAGTGTCGAATCAAAGCGTGGGATCGTATCATGAATTTTCTAAAGCCAAAGTTGTCAGCCAGATACTGATCGGTCTGAGCGATCGTTTTGCTTAAGTCTTTGATCGAAAACTCTGGCTTGCCGGCAATGGTCCGATTTTCATTTATGGGTCCGAAATAAGGATTCCATTGATTGAGAGTGCCGAGGAACCCAAGAGCGATGGATATCAGAAATGAAACCGCGAGTATGGAATGGGACAATCTCTTCATATGTCAAAACCTGAAGTAAATAAATGGGTTGAAAGTACTTCCTGCAAGATAAACCAGAGAAAGCAGGAAAACACCGGACAAGGCAACGCCGCGAACGATCTCAGCAAGCGGATGAGGACGTTCGGATGATTGAAAGACGGGAAGTTTAGGGTAGAGTTGAGCGCTCAACACCAAAGCAATGGAAAAGACGACTATACGCTCATAATTCAGCAGGTCATAGAGCGAAAGACGATCAGCCGACAGCGGAGTCGAGTCCAAGCCAAACATTTTTTTAAGAAACCCCAGAGCATAGGTAAGGCTGTCAGCCCGAAAGAACACCCAGCCGACCAGGACGACAAGCATCGCGTAGAGTCTGGACAAACCGACAGGAGCCTTGTTGAGCTTCTCAAGTAGACCCGCTTTTTCTAAACATAGAAAAAGACCATGATAGGCACCCCAGATCACGAAAGTCCAACTCGCGCCATGCCATAGCCCGCAGAGAAAAAATACGATAAAAAGATTAAAGAAGTTCCTTGTTTTGGAACAGCGGTTGCCTCCCAAGGGGATGTAAAGGTAGTCGCGGAACCACGAGGAAAGCGACATATGCCAGCGGCGCCAAAAGTCGGTGATGGACGACGCTGTATAAGGGACATTGAAGTTTTGCGGAAACGTAAAGCCGAACATTCGCCCTAGGCCTATGGCCATCTGCGAGTAACCAGAAAAATCAAAGAAAATCTGCAGATCATAAGCGGTAGCGCCGAGCCATGTGCTGGCGCTTGTCAAGTCAGCGAGAGGGGAATTGAAAACGTCATCAGCAAGTTGCCCCATCGGATTTGCCAGGAGAATCTTTTGGGCAAGGCCAACACAGAAGATGCTGATGCCCTCGGTGACATGAGCCCACGAGACGGGTCGATGGTCGACTTCTTTTTCAATGTGGGCATAGCGAACGATGGGGCCAGCGATCAACTGCGGAAAGAAGCTCTTATACATTCCGAAAGTGGCCAAGTTTCTTTGGCATTTGATCGTGCCTCGATTAAGGTCAATGAGGTAAGAAATCGCCTGAAAAGTAAAGAACGAAATACCAGCGGGAAGATGGACGTGCTGGAGATTCTCGGGAGCCGCAAATCTGATGCCAACCAAAGCAAGAGCGTTACCAAAACTCTGGATAAGAAAAACGGCATATTTATAGTAGGCGAGCAGCAGAAGGTTGACGATGATGCCAGTCGCGAGAGCTATGCGCCGCTCTTTGTCCGACCTTGACTTTTCGAGCAGAACGCCACCGGCCCATGTGATCGTTATCGAAGCCAGCATGACAAACACATAATTTCTTTCACCCCAGATGTAGAACATAAGGGACGCGAACAAAAGGAATAGATTCTTCAAACGTATTGTCGGGAGGACAAAATAGACGCCAAAAACAACAGGAAAGAAAACAAACAGGAACTGCATTGAACTGAATACCATGACATGTCCTACTACCTTGGAGATGTTATGGGATGGTAGCCAGCGGTTGCTGGGCAAGCTGAATCAAACCGTTGAGAGCGTCGTCAGTGAATCTTTCAATATTTTGGAAAACGACGTAGCTGGGTCTACGTTTCAACAGCAGCTCACGATCAACTTCCCATTTCCAATAAAACTCAGCCTCACAGAAGTGCTCTGAAACAAAGGGTTGGAGCAAGTTTGAAAACGAATCGCGGTACATAGCAAGCGTTGGGCCTGGACATTGAGTGTCCTTACGTGAGACAAGCACCGTTTCTGGGTTTCCTGTCGTGCGAGCCTCTCGTGGTATCTTGGGTAGCAATTGGGTATACTGCTCGTGCAGTATATCCTGCAGAGCAAGCATTCCAGCAAGATCGCCTCCCTCCTTTTCGAAGGTATTCACTGTAATGTGCTCGAGATCGAGGGGTTCTAGCTGAGACGAGAAGCGGCGATCTAAAGTTCGGAGATAGTCCAGGAGGGTCTTATAACCAATGTACGCTCCAAGTTCATTCCAGTGTGTATCAGTCTTTTGATAGAGCTGTCCCAATGTTTTTGCCTGCCGCATGGCAGACGTCGCATGAATGAAGTGGATACCCCGCCTTTGCAGGTATTCCGCTAGCTGCTCGAGACGGGACGGGCCAGCCTTCTGCTTGATATGTTTTGGCATCGATTCAGGATATACTGTCGGAGTGTTCGGGATCACGATCCAAACAAAGTGAGAGCCCATGCTTTCTAGTTTGCTTTGCACCAAGCGTACAGCTTGATAGGCATTTTCAAGCTCTTGCTCACTTCGAAGATTCTGACGTCGATAGTCTCGTATATTGCCGCCTTGCTGGGCGGTAAAAATAAGCCATCCATCTCGGCCAATTTTGGCATGTTCAGATCGGAGCGATGGCATCGCAAAAGAGATCGGCTGCAAAAGAGCAACGAACACCAAAAGTACTATTAAAACGTGGCGCATGACAGCTTCCTCGGACTATGGAAAGAGTTGAGAATGCAGCAACTACTAAGGCATGCATATAAAGAGATCTGTAGGCAATTATTGATAATTTTCTGGTCTGATTCAATAGCCAAATATGCCTGCTCTCTTAATGCTTGGCCGCCTTTTGCCTTCCATTCCCGGCTTAGGCATTTAAAATATTCAGACTCGCGGAAAACCGGCCATAACTGCAGATTTATTCCGAAAGGGACGGTAGTCAGCGACTGCTCCTTGTCAAAGTAATCCGTTGAAAAGTTGAGTCTTCTGTGCCAATTCAAAGCACAAGGAGAGGTCATGAAGAAGAGTCGATTCACGGAAGAACAGATCACCAAAACCATCAAGCATCAGGAATCCGGGGAAAAAGCAGTGGGTATTTGCCGGGTACCCGGTATCCTCTTACCTGACCCATTTCAAGGATCTCATAATCTATTCCTTTCAATGGAAGGGGCAGTGGGCGCTCGATGGCAAAACGATCGGACCGGCTGATGCCGTGATCCTTCATCACTGCTGTGTTCAGTTTTTCAAGGAAATACCGGAGTCGATCGTTGATCTGAGCGTTGTCGTAAAAAGACTCGTCGCGGATCTCCTGAAAAAATGTTCTCTGGATGATACCAATTGCAGCCTCACAACTGGCCTTCTCTCTCGGGGTGTAGGGACGGGCAGGAAGGACGGCAAAGCCGCATTGATTGCCGAAGTCACAAAAGGTAGGGTTTACATCGGGATCATATCGATGCGCGTTCTTCACGCCTGACTTCAGTTTGTCGATTACCACATAGGGTGTTATACCGCCAAAAAAAGACCACATCCGCTGATGGCAAGCAATAAATGTTGCAAGCTTCTGGTCGAACACGATCTCCGCATAAGTATAGCTGCTGAAAGGCAGGACTGCACAGAACAGGCAGGTCTTGCGAGGCTTATTGGTCCTGGGATCACGAACCAGAGGGCCATCGCAAAAATCAATTTGAACCCGCTAACCAGGCTCGTGATCAAGCCTCAAGGCCGGTGTTGATACTGGCTTCAATCGTTGCCTTACGATTCTGGCAAAATGCGGATAGCGTATTGCCGGCTGCATCTCCAAATAGAGTTGCTTGCAGGTGACGCCACGCCTGCGCTGGTCCAAAACCTGGTCCCACGGGAAATCCAGATCCCGGCGGCCTCACCGGCTTGAGTGCCGGCTACCACCTTAAAGACGACGACTACCAGGTCTACGAAAAGCTGCACGAGGTCGGCGGTCTATGTCGATCGGAAGAGGTCAATGGGTTCCTCTTCGACTACGCGCCGCACATCCTGTACACCGTGAACCCGTATCTGCATGAACTGATCCACGCTGCTCAAGGGCAACATTGAGATCAAGAAACGTAAGGCCTTCATCTACCACGGCAAGTACAACGTCTACACACAGTTTCCGTACCAGGCTCAGCTGTATGGCCTGCCCGCCAAAGACATCATCGAGTGCCTGAGCGGTTTAGTGGAACTTCTGCGTGACCCCGATCGCCCAAAGCCCCAGAATTACCGCGAATGGACGTACTGGCGCTTCGGCAAGGGCATCGCCGAGCGACTGATGATTCCATTTGCCGAGCGCGTCTGGGCCATCGCCCCCAAGCACATGAACTTCAGCTGGATCGACCACCGTGTGCCGCCAGAGCCCAACTTTGAAACGGTTCTGCGGGGCGCATTTCAGCACGAACACGACCGTAGCGGCTTCAACCATGAGTTCTGGTACCCGATCGAAGGCGCCATCGCGTCGCTGCCCAAGGCTTTAGCCAAAGGTGTGAAAAACATCTATCTGAACCATACTGTCACGAAGATCGACCCAAAGAATAAACAAGTCAGCTTCGACACCGGCAAGGTAGTGGGCTACCAGAACCTAATCTATACCCTGTCACTGACCCACCTGCCGCACTTCAGCGACGATATCCCTCAGCATGTGATGGATGCCATCAAAGGATTGCAGTTCAACCAAATCAAGTGCGTGAACATCGGCATCAACCGCCCCGACATCAGCCCCTACCACTGGCTTTACTTCCATGAAGCCGAAGAATTCATCTTCCACCGCATCAGCTTCCCGCGCAGTGCATCCGCGAAGACGTGCCCGCCTGGCACCAGTTCGGTGTGCTACGAAATCTCCAGTTCCAAGCACCGCCCGCTTCGCGTACACGTTCGTGAAGCACTCATCCAGGCCACCATTGACGGTCTAGTTAAGGCCAAGATCATGCGACCGGAGGACGAAGTGCTGGCCACCGACGTACTGAACATCGACCCTGCCTATGTGATCTACGACCTCGACCACGAGAAGAATGTCAAGACTATTCACGATTACCTCATGAGCTTGGACATCCACCCCCGTGGGCGCTTTGGCGACTGGCAATACTACAATATGGACCACAGCATCCTGAGCGGCAAGCGCATCGCCGATCTGATCAACGACAGGGACACACCGGCGCTGTGAGTCGCGGCCAAACACAACCTGGAACTCGTTGACGGCTCCATTGTGAGCGTTTCCAAATCCACATCGAAAAGGATTCGACTCGCAAGGTAGTTGCTGTCGAGAAGAGCCGGGATCTTGACGACCAACCATTTGCCTACTACATTACCAACACTATGACTTGGAATTCGTCTAGGACAGGGTGTACCTCGAGAGATCGCTTGGAAACTGAGCTCTCCATCGGAATGTATTCGAGACAATGTCTTAGAAAGAATCACTAAACTCTGGAATAAGCGGGTCAATCGCAAAGGACAGGTAATCAATTGGCGCTTTATGAAATCCAAGGGAAGAAAAAGTCTTTCCTACGCGGCATGAACCATTCGGAATTTCTTCACATGAGGTGAAGCGGCCATGCTATCAAAAACTATCCATGGCCATCTCCGTCTCGGTGATTGCACTGACTGGAGTTTGGTTTTGACGATTGCTGAAGGCCTTTGCCGTGCAGTTCCAAGTTAGCGCCCCCCCAACAAGCACACTATCGGCAAAAGTTTTAGGGCCGACTGAATCATAGAAACCTTAACAGCAAACCAGTGGAGTCTCGCAAAAAACATGAGAATCCCTCACCTCATGGCATTAAAGAGAGCATACCCTGCTTGGCCTGGAGAAAGGTCTGTTAAACTATTGCAAAGGGTTATCCTATGACTCCTGCTTATCAAAGCTGGGGACGTTTTCCCAAAGCCAAACATTCGCCGCTGTATCTTGATTCCCGCTTTTCGGATTTCCCGGACGTTGAGAACGAAAGAAACGTATTACCCTATGGAATCGGTCGAAGCTACGGTGATTCATGTCTAAATGACAGCAATTATATCCTCCCGATGACACACTTGAGTCGCTTCATTTCATTTGATCGAAGCTCAGGTATCCTGATGTGTGAATCAGGGATGACGTTTGAAGATATTATTAAATACGTGCTGCCGCAGGGCTGGTTCCTGCCCGTGACTCCGGGTACGAAATTTATTACAGTCGGCGGCGCTATTGCCAATGACATCCATGGAAAAAATCATCACTGTGACGGAACATTTGGTCATCACTTGCTGCGCTTCGAGCTCTTGCGCTCCGATGGCCAGCGCCTTCTATGTTCTCGAACCCAGAATACCCCATATTTCCATGCGACCATAGGCGGGCTTGGCCTTACCGGCGTCATAACCTGGGCAGAATTCAAACTAAAGCCGGTCTTTAATTCCTTTATCACTCAGGAAGTCGTTCGCTTTCGAAACCTTGATGAATTTTTTGTCCTCTCTGAGGAGTCTGAAAGCGAATATGCCTATACTGTGTCGTGGGTCGATTGTGTGGCCAAAGGCAAAGGTCTGGGACGTGGACTCTTTATCCGTGGCAATCATGCCAGTAGCATTATGAGTCATGTCAAGAATTTAAAGTCTGGCGGTACCAGGTCTGTTCCTATCGATTTTCCTGGTTGGGCTCTAAACTCATTGTCAGTCAAAATATTTAATAATCTTTACTACCGCAAGCAGTTCAAAGATTTCAAGAGGACTACCATTTCGTATGATCCGTTCTTTTATCCACTGGACTCGATCCATCACTGGAATCGAATCTACGGTAAACGCGGTTTTCTTCAATGGCAATGCGTGGTGCCCTTCGCCGATGGAAGGGACGCGATTCAAGAGTTGCTTGGGCGTATTGCAAAATCAGGTTATGGCTCGTTCCTGGCCGTTCTCAAAACATTTGGCAAGATGCCGGCGATTGGTATGCTATCGTTCCCCAAGGAGGGAGTCACTTTAGCTCTCGACTTCCCTATGGCTGGCCCAAAGCTTTTTCAGCTTTTGGATGAGTTGGACGGAATCGTCGGTAACGCAGGAGGTGCCATCTATCCAGCCAAAGACGCTCGCATGAGCTCTGAATCCTTCCAAAAGTTTTTCCCAAGAGTCGAGGAATTTCTGCAGTACAAAGACCCAAAATTCTCCAGCTCACTCTGGAGACGGGTTCACCCAACCAAGTGAGATCAACATGAAGAAAATTGTGATATTCGGCGCCAATTCAGCGGTTGCACAGGCTTGCGCAAAGCTATGGGCTGAACAGGGTCATGACCTTTTCCTTGTAGGACGCGACGAGAAAAAGCTGGAAGCCTTGGTCCTTGATCTGAGAGTTCGTGCCAGATCCCGAATTGAAAGTATGGCCCTTGATCTTGCGGACCTTAAGGATCATGCTGCTGCTTTCGCGACGGCTAAAAACGCTTTAGGCAGGTATGACTCTGTGTTCATTGCTCACGGAATTCTTGGGGATCAGACTGCGCTGCAGAAAGATTTCTCACTTACCCAGAAGGCCTTGAATGTCAATCTCCTGAGCGTTCTATCCCTACTTACCATTGCTGCCAATGAACTTGAGGCTCAAGGAAAAGGTCATATAGGCGTCATCACTTCAGTGGCCGGTGATCGGGGAAGGCAGAGCAATTACATATACGGAATGTGCAAAGGCTCAATTTCAATTTTTCTCTCGGGATTACGAAACCGGCTTTTCTCCAAGGGGGTCTTTGTAACAGATATCAAGCTGGGCTTTGTCGATAGTCCAATGACTCGTCACATTACCAACAAATGTTTGCTCTGGAAGAAACCGGACGCAGTCGGCAGGATCATAGTAAAAGCCATGGATGGCAAAGGTGGCATTCGTTATGTTCCCGGATTCTGGCGGTTTATCATGCTGATCATCAAATCCATCCCAGATTCAATCTTCAGGCGCCTCTCGCTCTGACGAGCTTGCCCCTTGAAAAAGGCCCATTACACTATGGGCATCAAATATCCCGCCAATTTTTGATAAAATCATAATAAATAAAAAGTGGTATACGCCCTGTCTATTCAAGATTGGTCAAACCCGAAATAGTTTGTCCGGGGATTGCTGGTTAACCTCTTGGTTGCTGAGGTCTTGCCTCTGACCTGCAGAAAACTCAATTCTCTCGCTGCTTATTTGTCGAATGATCAAACCGCTCTGTATTGAGTTTCCATGAATCTTTCCGATACCTTCAAGGTCCAAATCTTGCTTCAGGGGCTCCTCATCGGACTGTGAATCCTGGGTTTCTGAAGATCCTTAATTATCGAGGAGAGGAAATGCTGAGAATGTCATGCGGCGCAATTGCTCCTTACATTCGGGCGACATTTATTTTGTTCAGTGCCTCGTGGATTCTGGTCAGCTGTCTCTCTAAACAGCGCCCCCGCAGTCAGCCAACCTCGGAAGCTGACGCTCAGGTCTTCACGTGTCAGGATTATGAGCCTCCCTTTGCAAAGGGCTATGATTTCACGCACCATATTCTGCCATTTGTGACAAGGCATTGCATCAATTGTCATAATGATACTACAGCAAGCGGAGGCATCCGACTCGATATTTTCGAAGATTCAGCCTCGATATTTACTGCGCAGCAGCGCTGGAAAAAAGCCCTTGATCAAGTTAATTCAGAGCGTATGCCGCCAGCCAGGAACCTGCACACTTGTGAAACGAAGATGTTCAACCAGTGGATCGCAGATGGATTGCTCATCGACGCGCAAGATCCAACGAAGACAGGAGATTCGTTATCCAGAAGCACGGCGATTGTTGATCCCCTCCGCCGCCTTACAAAGAAAGAATACACCAACACGATCCGCGACTTAATGGGTCCAAAAACCTTTGCCAGGATCAGCGATCAGATCTCTCTATCGCTCAATGAAGACCCAAGCCAACCATTTGAAAGGATGGGGCTCACCTTAAGCGCAAGCATGGTCAGCGCGTTTTTCTATATTGCGGAGGCGGCTGCCGAATCAGCTGTCACTGAGGACCTTGGTTTTGGTACAGACTATCCCTGCCTCAAGGCCACCGATCTCAGCAGTGACTGCATCACGAGTTTCATCACTAATTTTGGCATGAGGGCGTTTCGAAGGCCTATTACTGCCGAGGAATTCGCCAAAGCCCATGGAATTTATGAAGAAAATCTTTCTGAAGGACAAAAAGTCGGTCTGAAATCTGTCGTCAGCTGGTTCCTGCAATCTCCAAACTTTCTCTATCATTTGGAAGTCGACGGGACCGAAAATGATGGACTTTTGAAGGTTGGCCCCTTTGCTCTCGCGTCGCGCCTTTCCTATCTGGCTTTTGGTTCCATGCCAGATGATGAGTTGCTTATGCTGGCGTCGACCGGCAAATTGGAGACATTTGAAGAAGCAGAACAGCAATCGGCCAGAATCTTTTCATCGCCCAGGGCTCGCACATGGGTTCAGGAGTTTTACGACCAGTGGCTGCACCTGAATCGCCTTAAGACCGTTTCTTATGGTGAATTCTCTGAACAATTTCTTGCCGATCGTGGCATCCGCGATGCGTCGACAATCGTTGAATCCGCTCTCGCCGAAAGTCATGCATTCCTTGATTATATAACGTGGGAAAGAAAGGGAAATTTCGCCGATCTGATGCAATCAACGGTGATGGTTAAGACACAATTTGACTTTCCGACTTCCATCTATCAAACGAACTTCCCTCCAGGCCAGGATCTTGTCCTTCTGTCGCGCAGCTCGAGGCGAGGAATCCTGACACGAGTGGCCACGCTCTTTCAAAAATCGGAAGAAACTTCACCCATTCACCGCGGAGCTGGGATTCGCCAACAGATCCTTTGCGATGAAATTACCCCACCACCATCGAATCTTTTTCCTCCTGGAACGTTTGATTTGCCGCCTTTCGATCCAAACATGACAGCAAGGCAGCGTTGGGAGCAGAAAACCGCTTCGGAGCCTTGTTATACCTGCCACACGCGTATCAATCCCCTTGGCTTCGCCATGGAAATGTACGACACACTTGGAAAAGTTCGGCTTGAAGAACCGGCACGTGATCTATCAGGGGGTTTTATCAGAATGCTCCCTATCGATCTCGCCATGGTTCCAAACATTGACAATTCAGCTGAAGCACCGGCCAACGGTCCGTTGGAACTCATCGATCGAATCGCTGTGAGTGAAAAGGCTAATTTCTGCTTCGTGCGGCAGTGGTTCCGTTACGCCATGGGTCGCCGTGAAACTGGGAATGATCGTGAAACCTTGCAGATTCTTTATAACGAGCTGACGCGACCCGGCGGTGGAATTCAAGTCATGCTATCCAAAAGTGGCAGCATCCTAAAAGCCGTGGACAGAAAAATCGAGCCTTGATTTCAATCATTGAATGGAGAAAGAGCTATGCGTCTGAAGCCAAAACATAGTTTCCAAGATGCCCATACTCGTCGAAGCTTTTTAAGTGGTGCTGGTGGTGCATGCCTTGCTCTTCCAATCTTGCCGTCTCTCTTGACATCCGGCACAGCGAAAGCCGCTGCGGATGCTCCAAAAAGATTTATAGCGATATTCAGCGGCAATGGCCTGTACTCACCTGAATGGTATCCTTCCCAAATACCAAATGCGATCAAAACTGGTCCCAACATTCATGAAACCAACCTCAGCGATATCAATGGCCCTATATCGAACATCCTGGGACCGGAATTCGATGCCATCCGAAGCAAGCTCCTTCTCATAAGGGGCCTCGACCAGATTTCTGAAAATGGTCGAGATCATTGGCCTGGAAAGATGCTAACGGGCTTTGCCATGCAGGGAGAAATGCATCTGTCGATAGACCAGGTGATGGCAAGGTCATCCAAAGTTTACCAGGAAGAACCAGCTGTCCGTGTCTTGAACGCAAAAGTTCCAGGCCCCAGCCTTCTGGAGGTACCCCATGCCTTGAGCTATGCTAAGGTCGGTTACGGGGTTCAGCCTGTCGTGCCCATGGCCGACCCAACTGGTATATTCCAAATGCTGTTTCCCATCCCAATTGGATCTTCCCGACGCCGAATTGTGGATCATCTCCGGGACGATTATCAACGCCTGCTCAGCAATTCCCGACTCTCACGTGAGGATAGATCACGTCTTGATCAGCATATGACCCTGCTTGACGACCTGAATCGTCGCCTGGGCCTCAGCTCATCAATGTGCCAGGCTCCAGCCCGCCCAGAGGTGCTAGGTGAAACGGATACTCCGGCCATTACAACGGCACATATGGATCTCGTCGTCAATGCGATAAAATGTAATCTAACGAAAGTTGTAACTCTGGAAATCGGGTCACCAGCAGACGGCCGGTCCTATTCATTCGTACCCGATGTCGCACGAATTGAAGGCCCTGGGAAGGGATCGACCTTTCACTTCATGACCCACAACATGGATAATCCTTACAACGTTATGCGCATGTCGGCCATCAACCGTTGGACGGCCAAGCAGGTTGCCGACCTGCTGACCAAACTGGACGTCGTAGAAGATCCAGAGACAGGCAGAACCTATTTGGACAACTCGATTGTCTATTGGGGAAGCGAAAGTGGAGCCTGGGGCAGCGATCCAACCGTCAACAATGTCCATACAAGCGATGACATGATAGTGCTCCTCGCAGGCTCTGCAGGTGGCAGACTCCAGACAGGTCGCTACATAAATTACCAAGCCGAGGTGAAGAAAAAATTCCGATCTGACGTTGTCGCAACGTCCCCGCTCAATCTGGGTCGACCTATCAACGAATTATTCATCACCCTCATGCTTGCCATGGGTTTAAGTCCTGAGGATTGGGAGACGGAGGGGCAGAAGGGGTTTGGCAGCTATGCTGACAATTATTTGAATCAATACGATATCGGCGATCAGCGCACACCCTTGCCACGTATCTTCATTTAAGGGGATGCAGGATCAGGTCCCAATGAATCCCGTGACTGCACTTGGCTTCAAGAGAAGGGATTTTAAATAACTGAAAAAATCCGATCTGCCCAGGTTGAGATCGACAAGTTCCTCTATAGGTGCATTTGAGTTCTCAACCAGATCGACAAATCTCTTAACCACGAACTCCGGCGAATAGCTGCCTTCCCAATGCCTTCTGCATCGCTCTCCGAGCTCGTTAGGAGATTGGATCAAGTCGGAGATCTTCGCTTCCAGCGAGCTTTGGCTCTCCAGATGCCGCTCACCTATCTCTTCACCAAGATTATACCCATGAGTCTCAAAAATATAACGGAATCGGTACAAGCCCGTAATCGGCCGATAGGAATAGTCGAGACAGAAGGTCGGAATTCCGAGTTTTGCACCTTCCAGGGCACTTGTCCCCATAGCAAACAGCGCATGAAAGCGGACAATTTTGCTGTCGAGGTCTTGAAATCCGATCGTGCCAGTGAATTGAACGCTTAGATTTCGACACTTTTCCAAGGCTGCTTCTATTGCTTTCCTACCCGAACCATCCCCGACAATCGTCAACCTGGGCTTTGGGGAGGCTATTTGATCCAGCCTATCGATGAGATGCAATAGGATGGGCATCTTAAAATCCTCCAATCTCCCGATCCAGCCGCATTCCAAGGTATCAATCGCATCGAAAGGCTCCCGGCTTAAAGTCGGTTCGTCCGTAAGGATAGGAAGGTATACGCAATCATTTGCGGATAGGCCGAGTGAAGTCGTGGTCTTCCTTGCGTTCTCCCTGTCCATGAATACGATGGATTTTCGCTCAATGAGATGCGAGACAAGCATCCTGAGCTTTTGCCTCCTCCCTCTTGATAATGCATGGATGAACGCTGCTGCGAAATGATGCCAGGAGCTGTTCAGACCCCATGAAACCAAGCGGGGCGTTAGATTATCGGGATGAAGGTTCCAAAAGAATATCCTGGTTCCTTTCGGGAACATGGCGAGGCCCTTTATACGCCACAATGGGCAGCTCTGCAAAATGAGCAAAGAATCCTCGGGAAGTTTTTCTGGTTGATCATAAGGCAGGAATTCACAACCTTGCGGGAGATGGTTCGCCATATAACCGTCGTTCAGGTCCATGATGATGACGCGATAGCTTTCCGTCAGTCGGGCAGCCAACCGCAAGAATAAAACTGAGACTCCTCCAATACTTCCATACGGAAAATAGAAGGCAATCGTTGGCATGAACACTCCCATGAATCATTTAGCCAGAACTACAAGCATGTGACTGCTTCCATTGACATAGCGTATCAAGGCCTGGGCAAGGCCCTTTGTTTGATCATCTGCAGTTGCGAGGAATTTCAATAGCTCGTCTTGATATTCAACTTTCGTCTTCCCGAGCATGTCAACGTCGAGCTTGCCTGGTGTGATCAAACAGTTAAGTTTGAGACCGCAACGCAAAGCAAAATGGAGGATATTCTGTGTACTGAAAGCGTTCAGGTGCATCGGAGGAAAAATCGCGTGCGCCAGAAGACGTTGGCTATTGTAGCCAATTGCCAGCAGCTCAAACCCACAATTGTTCGGAGTCGTCAGGGCTGCTCGCCCGCCTGGCTTGAGGGCATTTTTAACGTTGCACATGAATGCAAAGGGATCAATCAGATGCTCTATCAACTCAAAGAAAACAATGACATGATACTCGCCCTTCCGATCTCCCAGAAAAGTTTCGGCATCGCCATAAATGAGATTCAGATCCTTGTCCAACGGGTTTTCAACAGCCCGTCGATCCAGGTCAATTCCAGACAGCTTGACCTTGTTGAGTATACCCAATTCCTGGCATTTCGCTTTCAGAGCACAGAGAAAAGCCCCCGAATTGGCGCCTATTTCAAGTACATTGACCTGATCGACTCCTGACTGTATCGTCTCTTCGATCGCCTCGATCACCTTATCTTGACGCTCATAGAAAGAATAACCGGACTTCTCCTTGAGTCGTCTTGCCAACATCGCATCGGCTAATATCCACGATTGGAAATTACCATAGTAGTCACCTAATGCCTCCGAGGGAGGACAGGGGTTGACGTATTGGCTCTGGCAGGCGCTACATCGGGCAATCGCGTAAACCCCGAGAAAAGGGTCATCTTCCGAATGCTCGGTCTCACCACAGATGGGACAAGCCCGTTCGACAAAACTGCTCGAATATTTTTCATAGAATGCCAACGCATCAGATTTTCTGAGCCGATACAGTTCCAGAGCTTCCTCATGACCTCTATTTGCGAATAGGGAGACACTTTCAAATGCCACTTGTTATACTCCTTCCTACCTTAGTAGGGATTACTTGCCTTGGGTTCCCATCCTACATGGGCTTGCAGCTTTGCAAAGCTGCCAAAGATATCCAGAATATCGTCCTTCCTGAAGCGATCCGTCTCGATTTGAATCTTCAAGGTTTTTTCCGACCGTCGGATGAGATCGAGCAGAATCTCGTGCATTTGCAGGGAATAACCGCTGCAGACGTTATAGACCTCGCCGTTTTGCCCCTTCATCAGTATGTCCCAATATGCTCTGACAGCATCATTGATGCTTACAAAATCCCTGCGAGCTGACAAGTCTCCGGTTTTGATCACATCACCCGGAGCTGCCCTACGAATCTGATCCATAAACGTTCCCAGAGACAGCTCCGGAGACAAGTCCGGACCCGAGAGGTTAAATGGCCTTGCCATGACGATCGGAAGCCCATGTGTACGCCAGAAAAAATTGGCGATGTCAGTCTGCAAAACCTTCGACAATCCATAGTTGCTTATCGGTCGCAGCTCATGTCCCTCGGTAATAGGCAATGCCAAAGGCTTACCGTATTCCGCAGCGGAACCGATGAGCAGAATGCGCTCGATGGCATCACCAAAACGAAGGCAGGCTTCGAGCAGTCTCTGGCTCATCAACGCATTTACTTTAATGAGCTCGCCGACGCTCTTGCGGCCAATAGCCCCTATGAAATTCACAACGTAGGACGGCCGATGCCTCTGAACGATAAGCTCGAAGCTATTTTCCAGTGAGAGATCAACGTCTCTTGTCACGCCGACGAAATTGAATTTTTCGTCGAGCTTATGCTCCGTCACAAACCTTTGAAAGTGACGACCCGTAAAGCCGCTGATTCCCAAAACAAGGACTGTTTTCATTCCGGCAGAAACTCCGAACGTCTATCTTTGAAAAGTTGGTTCGCAGTCTCATAATCCGCAACCCGCCCGATATCGAGCCAATAGTATTCGCCCGAAAAACAGGAAATTTTCTTACCTGCGTCGCGAACGGCCAGCACCAGTTCCGGCATATCGAATTTTCCATCGCGTGGAATGTACTCGAGTATCTCCTTCTTGAAGATGTAAATACCCATGCTCACATCAAACGAGTAAGTTGGCTTTTCTATATAGTCGAGGAATAATTTACCATCGCATTTAAGAACACCGAGATCGATGTTCACTTCTTTCTTGTATGTGGCGATTGTGATATCGCAGCCTTCGCTTCGATGAAAATCCATCAATTTTGCGTAATCTATCGTCGTCAGCAAGTCCCCGTTCATAACCAGGAAATTGTCATCCAGTTGATCGACGAGTCGGAGCGGAGCTGCGGTTCCCAAAGGGTATTCTTCGCGGGAATACGTGATGTTTAAGCCGAGGCTTTTGCCGTCCCCAAAAAACGCCATAATCAGATTGGACAGATGATTCACTGCGAGGACGATATCGGTAAATCCAGCCCTTTTCAGCTGTTTCAGAACAACCTCAAGGATGGGGACATCGTCGATCGGCACGAGCGGCTTCGGAAGGCTCACTGTAAATGGCTTGAGCCGAGATCCTTTGCCCCCAGCTAAAATAACAGCCTGCATAGGCAAACCCTTCATTTAAATGTTGTAAATATGGCTCTTATACTTTTCCAAGTTCACGCTCTGCATAAACCAATCAATCGTGGTCTTCAGACCACGATCCAAACTATATTGGGGTGACCAGGACATGATATTTTTCGCCAGCTCATTGGAAGCCCAGAGCCGCTCCACTTCGCTATCTTTAGGTCTCTCCCGCTCCACATCCTTCGCTATTTGGGCATCAGAACCCATGAGCTTGATGATTTTCGTCGCCAGATCACCAATGGATATCTCAAACCCACTGCCGACATTTACGACCCTTCCCATCACGTCTGACGACTTCGCCATGCAGATGAAACCTTCGACAGTATCCGCAACGAAAGTCAGATCGCGTGTTGGACTGAGGCTGCCAAGCTTGATCTCCTTGGCGCCATTGGCGAGCTGAGCAATAATGGTGGGAATGACGGCACGCGCAGACTGTCTTGGGCCGAAAGTATTAAAGGGTCGAATGATACCTACAGGCATTTCAAAACTTCGATAGAAACTCAGGGCGAGCTGATCAGCACCGATTTTTGTTGCCGAATAGGGGGATTGACCCTGCAAAGGATGTAATTCATCGATAGGGACATACTGCGCGGTACCATAGACTTCGCTGGTGGACGTGACTATGGTTTTTGCCACTCCCAGGTCCCTCGCAGCGTTCAGGATATTGAGTGTTCCCTTTATATTCGTATCAACATAGCTGTCGGGAGAGTGATAGGAAAAAGGGATAGCTATCAATGCGGCGAGATGCAGCACAACGTCACAACCAGTGACCGCCTTACGCACACCCTGGGGATCTCGAATATCACCGGAAAAGACCTCAATCTGATTCAGCTTGTCCTGGGGCAACGTATCCAGCCAGCCGTAACTATTGAATGAGTTGTAGTAGACGAAGGCACGAGTGTTGCATCCCAGTTCAATAAGCCGCTCTACAAGATGACTGCCGATAAAACCATCGGCTCCTGTTACCAATATTTTCTTTGATTTAAGATCCATGACGAAAAATCCTTTAGACCTGAAGAAAATGTTCTACGAAACCGGCGATGATGCTGCGTCCAATATCGAAGCCTGTGACGATCGATCGGCATTTTGGAAGTACTTGACCAGACGCTCCGTGAGTTCCTCAATGGAAGGCCAGGTCTGTCCCGCTAAGGGACGCTGAAAGTTTTCGTCCCGGCGTTTCCATGTTTCGAAATGCTCAACGACTTCAGAGATAAAAAGCTCTCGTGTCGGAGGATCGACCAATCGAACGTTTGGAAAATGCGCGGCAATATCGAAAGGTCCATGGGGGCAGTTTGTTGCCACACAGTCAATCCCTGATAAAGCAGCCTCAGTCAGGGACAAGGGAAAACCCTCGACGCGGCTCGGAAAAAGGAAGAGATCCGTTCGCACCAGCAAATCCAAAATACTCCCCACAAAGCCGGCAAACACCACCTGCAAGTTTTCAAGGGGACGACAGGATTCCAGGTGCGCCGAGAGCCTGGTCAAGTCTGGACCTTTGCCGCAGATCTCCAGGCTTACTTGCCAGGCTGGATTCTTAAGAGCCACAAGGTGAGCAGCATCGATAGCCCACGTGAGTTGTTTCACGGGATCCAGACGAGACAGCGTGAACATTCGAAACTGGCGTCGTCCCATGTCACCATGGATTTTTATGGACTTGCGGCTAGCGAGAAGAGCGGCCAAAGTCTCGGCACTAAAGCTGTTGGGAAAAAGCAGCGTGTTCGTCAAGCATCTGACGCTGACCTCAAGCTCTTTTTTCCGCGATCTGGTGCTAATGATATAGGAGATGAGCTGTCTGTTTAGGCAGACGATGATGAGTTTTTTATAGAAAAAATCAAAGAATTTTTTTAACCCACCGGTACGACCTGAAAAGTAATGAAAGGACGTGTGCTCGTGACAGTAGATGCGACGCTTCGGCAGTCGACAAGACCATCGCAGGACGCTGACTAAAGTGGCAAGCATGATTGACTTCGAGAGGCCGACATAGGCGATCGACTCAGACTGCCAAAGCCTCCGAAAAATACGCAGGAAGCTTTCCTGCTTCACCTGCGCATACTCTTCAAATTTCCTGGTCAGGGGAAAGTCGCCACGGAAAGTCACGATCATAAGGTCGGGAAAGGACTTTTTGAGCGTAGGAAGCATGGACAGCAGCAGGTGCTCAGCCCCACCGTGGTCCAGTCCATCGATATATATTTCCAGGCTTTTAGGTTCGGTCGCCATAATTTACACACTCAGAAATAAGAGACTTAAGAAACGATCTTCGACGTGGTCATCATACCCGCATCGATGGGATCGGACATCCTTTGAACCCTAGCGAAGGTTCGACTGGCTTCGCAGATGCTATAGATGGTGATGATAACGAGAACATCGCCCAAAGCTCGGCTGAAGAGATAACTGCCCTTGGCATTGCTAAGGAAATTCATCGCATAAATAAAAAATAGAGCCCGCTTATCATACTTTGACAGCCTCATTCGCAAGGGCAGAGCAAAATACAGAAATGGCAGCAGCATCAGAATGAGGAGATAAATCGCCCCACCCCCAAAGAGAACAACCTGAAAGCCGTCGTCAACTGAGACACCTTCGTCGGTTTTCATCGTCAGGCCATTACCGACAAGCCATGTCGAATCTTTCATCGGAAAATTTCCGTAACTCCCCATCAGAGCATCCACACTCGGGACGGCAACCACTTCACCCTCAGCAAGTTTGACAAAAGGATGGATCATCTCATTGACAGTGTCCTGGTTTAACTTCCCCGACTTGATGAGTCCGGCAGCTCCCAGTACCAGAGCAATGGACAATGCTGAAAATCGAATCAGACGACCAGAAGTTGAAAAAAAGAGAGGCAATACGAACAATATAATCGCCAGGATTTCAAAAATGATCGCGGTCCGCGACGTCAAGAGTATTGAGAATCCACATATCACGAGAGTGGAAGCATAAAAAAAGCTGCGTTTGGACCGCAGGACGTTTGCAGAAAAAATCAGTCCGTAGACGCCCATCATTCCCGCCACGGGATAACCCGCATAGAGGCCGGGCTTTCGATAGCTTTGTATATAGTAGTCGGCAAAGGCTGGCATAATCATAAAGTCGGACGAAATATGCGTGAGATTCAAAATATATTGAGTGAAGATGATGAGACCATTCACTGTAGCTGCGAATATGACAGCCTTGCCGAGAGTTTGAAACGGGACCCGCACGTATTGAAACAATGCGGCCAGGAGTACAATCAATACGATCTGTCTGGCGGGTTTAAAGAGAATTTCCGCATAATAGATGCCGTTGTATAGGTAGCCGCAGACCCCAATCCCAAGAAGAATCCACCACGCCAGCAATAAGACATCCATCCATCCCACGATCTTTAAGGAATAGCGACGACGAAATCCTGCAACAGCAAACCACAAGGCGAGAGGCAGTATGGATAAGTCGTAGACCCCCAATTTGGGCAGGAGCAAAAGAAGGAAGAGAAGAAACCCGACCAGGCACCGGTCACGGGTGGAATGGCTTTCTGCGGTGATAGGGAATCCCTGGGGGAGCATTTCTTGATTTTCCTTCAATCCAATTGTATTAGGATCCCCGCAGCTGCGAAGCCTCCTTCAGCTTAAACGCTGTTGAGATTCTTGAAACGATGCCTCAGGAATGAAAAATTCTGGTTTGTCCGCATCCTGGCCTTTTTCCAGTACGATGGCATATTCGTACAGGAGGTGATGAATCACTTCGTGCGCACCTTCGACAAGCCCGTAGGCACCTTTTGGTGATCGGACCAGCAGCACGTGATTGGCGACCTTGGCCGCTTCTCCTCCATCAAATCCTACCATCGCAATAGTTGCGCAACCTTTTTCCTTGGCAAACTGAAGAGCATTCACCACATTCAAACTATTGCCGGAACTGGAGATTCCAAAGGCAACATCGCCACTCTGGATAAAGTTTTCCATTTGACCTACAAAGATTCCATCATAGCCGTGATTGTAGGTACCTGGATAATCACCTTCCGTGAATGGCTCTTTTCCATCGTTGGCTTGCGCTGTCAGCCAGGGTGCACTATCAAGCGCGAAGACTTTATAGAACTTTTGATTCTTCCGACCTGTGATCTTGGTTCCCTTGCCAAAATCGCAAGCCAAATGGGAAGCGATGCCATGGCTTCCTCCATTCCCAAAAAAGAAGATCTGATTGCCTCTTTCCTTGGCCTCGTAAAGAATATGCGCGACCTCTGCAATCTTCGCTATATCGAAGTCACGTATCGCTGCAATACTTTGGCTAGCAAAGTTCTTGGCAAAATCCATCGCGTGCTGAAGCTTATCCATAGCTAGCCCTCTATATGTAGTCTTCGTATTTTATTTCATTAAGAAGGGGTTCACCATTAAAATAGCGAACGACTTCCGCGGCGGACTGAGTCTCCATTAGAAACCGGCAATCAAACGAGCACGAGCCCATATGCTGGGTCAGGACTATGTTATCCAACTCGATCAGGGGCCCTGTGTAAGGTTCGTATTCAAATACATCAACGGCAGCCCCCAGGATGGTTTTTGCCTGAAGGGCATTGAAGAGGTCTGCTTCATTGACGATACCCCCCCTTGCTGTATTGATCAAAAAGCAGTCGGGCCGGAATAGATCAAGCTCCTTCTTTCCAATCATATTCCTTGTCCGTGCATTGAGGGGAACATGAAGGGTAACTATGTTTGATTCAAGAAAGATTCTTTCTTTTGAAACAAACTCATAGTCAATGCCTCGGGAGCCGAGAATGTCAAAAACTTCCTGGGTTTTATCCAGGATATCATTCAAAAGAATTTTGCGGGGTCGAAACTCACTGAGCATGCGGATGACGTTTTTCCCAACCCGCCCTACACCTATAATACCGACCACGGATTCGCCGATCCGCGTCCCGATAGGTCTCGACCATCCCTTTCGGCGCAACTCTCGATCTGACCTTACAACATGGCGGGTTCCAGCGATCATCAAACCAAGAGTCAGTTCCGAAACCGCCATCGTCACAGCATCGGGGGTATAAGAAACCCGAATGCCTCGATCCATACAGGCGGACACTGGAACGGCATCCAGACCGATACCGACACGCGAAATAAATTTCAGTTTCGGATTGGCAGTGAGTAAAGGCAGCAAGTCCTCAGTACCAGCAATGATAGCATCCACATCCCGGGCAATCTCTGCCACTTCCTCCGATTTCAGCTTTCTCTTTTCCGCATTGAGGACAAAGTCAATGCCACCCTTCTCCAAAATCGAAAGCGGCGTTTGATCGTGGACTCCAAAGGGATAGGTGGAGATGAATACTTTCGGCCTCCGATGCATCCCTGACTCCTTAAGGATATTTTTCTCGAAAAAACGCTTCAATAATTCCAGTCGTCGTCGCATTCAGCTCGATTTGATGAACGAAAAGTTCAGCCAACCCTCGGGACAGAATGCAGGTGACCTTGGAAGACGTATTCTTCTTGTCCAAGGACAGATATCTGAAGTACTCATCCAAAGCATACTTTTCCAGGGAGAAATCAGGCGAATTGAGGCGCAAGATGGAACTCATCGTATGATACTGGTCACTCGACAAAAACCCCAGATTCAGGGACACATAGTTGGCAAGGTCCATCCCCAGCGTCACGGCCTGACCATGGTTTATTTTATAGTCCGTCATCGCCTCCAGGGCGTGACCAAACGTATGGCCGTAATTGAACAATCGCCTTGGACCCTTATCGAATTCGTCGATCTCAACAAGTTCCTTCTTTATGCTCAGGCTCTCTTCTATATGTTCCCTCAGCAACGAGCGATCATCCAGAAGAGCTGCATAGCTTTCTGCAAGATCAGTAATCTTCGGGGTATTCTTATAAAAATAATAATGCAGTATTTCGCCGATCCCGGATTTGATCTCATCGACGGGGAGCGAAAACAGGAAGGCGGTATCAATATATATCGATTCCGGAGGATTAAATGTCCCCAACAGGTTCTTGGCTTTCCCAAAGTTTATCGAGGATTTTCCGCCGATGCAGCTGTCAGCCTGGGCCAGCAAAGTCGTCGGAATAAAGTGCCAGGTGACGCCTCGGAATAAGATAGAGCAGAGGAAGGACGTCAAGTCCTGAACGACACCACCTCCTATCGCCACGACTGAGCTGGAGCGCTTCACTCCCTTTTCAATCAAGCCCTGAATCAGATCCATGCTGAAGTGCAGAGTCTTATTTGGCTCGGTTGCTTCAACCAGCAGCATTCTTTCGACAGGTATGATTTGCTGCTCGGATGAAAGGTAGAGCCGTGCGACTTCCCTATCAACGATAAAAAATGCATCCGCGGCAACGAACCTCCGCACTTCACTGCGAAAATCGTTGGTAAAATGCACGCTGTACGCCCGCAGCCTGGACTTGATTTCAAGGGACTCAAACATTGGTAAATCCGCCATCAACGACAACATCCTGCCCGCACATATAGCTGTTGTAGCGGCTGCAGAGAAATGTGACGACATGGGAAATTTCGTGGACCTCAGCCAATCTTCGGGCTGGAATTTGCGCAGACAAGGCTTCGATCTCGAGTTCCTTGAGATTCTTCCGTGTAAGGTCGGTCAAGGTAAATCCGGGAGATACCGTGTTGACCAATATTCCCTGCCTAGCCAGTTCGATGGAAGTGGCCACAGTCAGGCCTTTAAGACCAAACTTGGTCATCGAGTAGGCCGTTCTTTTTTCCATGCTGATTTTACCAAAGATCGATGAGATATTGACGATTCTGCCGTAAGCACGCTTCTGCATGATCGGAGCAACTGTCTGGATGATTTTAAACGGCACATCCAGATTAACGGCCATCATATCCCGGTAATCTCCGGCTTCGATGTTCTGGAGAGGATTGATGCGGTTGATTCCAGCATTGTTGACGCAAATATCGAGTCGATCCAAAGTCTTGAGTTTTTCCAGGAATATCTGAACCTGCTGCTCAATCGAGAAATCAACGGCAATGTATTCGAAATTTCTCTCAGAAAGATGAGCTGGCTTCACGGGAGATGTTCCGGTGACCCAAACCTTGGCTCCTAGACGTTCGAAGTCTTGGGCCATTTGCCACCCAATTCCTCTCGTTCCGCCTGTGACGAGCGCGACTTGCCCATCAAAATTGATATTCATAGTTCAATCCCGTATTTTTCCCGCCATATTTGATCCTCAAAGTAGATCCGATAGACAAGTTGCATCGTTTTATAGGCGTCTTCGCTGGATCCGGTCGTGACGGGTTCATCGTTAAGAACGTTTTCCAGGAAATCGTTTATTTCATCGGGCCACGAATGATCGTTCAGATAATTGGTTGTCTGGATTTTCGGATTGCCACTGCTTTTGGGATCTTTTGGGTAGATCGTGAGCGTTTCCTGCCCATAAGACATTGTCCCGGACAGGATTCCGGCCATGACAACCGAACCTTCGGCAAAGTTGATCTGGAGGTTAAATCGATGCCTCCACTCAGTCGCCGTTGATTGAAACTGGACAATAACCCCTGAATGGGACTTCATCAGCGCAAAGGCGTTATCTTCGACATCCAATCCCCAATAGTCATTGGAGACGTAACTCTTGACGTCTTCCATGTCGCCAGCAAAAAGGCGTATGAGATCCACCATATGGATCCCTTGGTCCAATAGGATTCCGCCGCCGGCGATCGCTCTTTTCGATCGCCACCCATCGGCGACATTGACAATCATAGACTTGCCATATTCACCGCGAATATTGATCACGCGCCCGAGTTCACCTGACGAGGCAATACGTAAAGCTTCTCTGATTGAGTCATGATACCTGTGGTTGAACCCGTACTTGAGTTTGAGATGTGGATATCGTTTTTCCACGACTCGAACCTGAGCGATCTCCTGAACGTTCCTTCCGGGTGGCTTTTCGCAGAAAACGTGAAATCCTCGTTCCAGTCCTAAAATCGTCGCCTCAGCCGCCACATCGTTGGTCAGGCATACGAATAGGACATCCAGTTCTTCCTTGGCTATCATGGCACGGAAATCATTATAGACTCGGATCGGTTGCAGCGAATTGTCGCCATCTTCCATCGACTTGTCGCAGACCGACACCACTTTTACACGAGGATCCTCTTTCATGCATAGGTAACGCCTCTTGCCGACGGTGCCGTAGCCTGCGATTCCAACCCTCAACATAAAATGCCCCTTGCCTATTAGTTTGAGCGACTCTCTGAAATCTCCGAAAAGGCTCGAAGAGCCGATGCATACCCATCCCGCAGCATAGCCGAATCAGCTCTGTAAGAGACAAATCTGAAGCCGCAATCGAAGAGGATCTGCATATAGCCCAGGTCCGGCGCAACGGACCCGGCCACCAGCCCGGATCCATCTATGATTTTTGCATACTCTTTCATAACATTGAGCACTTTGGGATGGGTCAATTCACCCGGCACTCCACACGCCATCGAAAGATCGTAGATGCCGATGTAAATCATGTGCAGACCCTTGACTTTGGCAATCTCGGGAATGTTTCGAACGCCTTCCTCACCCTCGACCAGCACACCCACGAACATCTGCTTATTGGCAGTTGCCATCTTTTCTTTCAGATTGATCTCTGAATAGCTGTGGTTTCGAGTAAAAGGTGACAGGCCCCGATTGCCTTCCGGCATATAGTAACAGGCATCAGCGATCTGCTTGGCCTGTTCAGCAGTTGAAACCTGAGAAACCAAAATAGACTGGGCTCCAATGTCGAGGGCATGCAGAATGTGAGGCGCCGGCCCCTCGCCTAGCCTTATGATAGGCGACATGTTCGCCGCTTCAGCTGCAAAGAGTTGATTCTCCGCCGTCTGAAATGTAGTCGGGCCATGCTCCATATCAATAATGCAAAAGTCCAGACCTGTTTCACCTAGCACATTGATCGCTGTCGGAGAGGAAAGATTCGACCAGGCACCAAAGACTCTTTTGCCAGCATCGAGCTTTTCTTTTAGGGCGTTCTTTCTCACAACAGGTTCCCCCCGTATTTAGGATAAAACGGATCCGTTTTCATGATCTCTTCGGCTTCTCGTCTATCACGTTCGGTATCCACCGAAACGCTCTGATAGGGCGAGTGTATAGCTCTTACTTTTATTCCATGCTCCAAAGCGCGGAGCAGTTCCACAGATTCCACCGTTTCATAGGGCATCATTTCCATTTGGTTGAATTCCTGGAGGAAATGGGCTCTGAAAGGCATGATGGCAACTTGCTTGAGACGCTGGCCCACCTGGTTTCTCGTGTTGGATGGGACCGGACTTCGCGTCATGAATAGGATGTCATTGTGCTTGTTCACGAGCACCTTGACTTCGTTCGGATCGAGCCACTCGTCTTCATTGGCTGGCGCGACCAACGTGCCAAGCATGAGATCTGGTTCCTTGAGCAGCGGTTCGACTGCCAGGTCTATCATGTCAGGATGGAGGAGTGGCTCGTCGCCTTGCGCGACGACAACGATATCATCCTTGACCAGGCCCAAAGTTTTCGCCGCCGCAGCCACACGCAATCCCGGACGCTCAATGTCCGGATCTGTCATGATCGCGGTCCCACCAAAACGCTCGACTTCCTGTTTCACCACCTCATCACACACCGCGACAAAAACATGGTCGACTTTTTGCGCCAGCAGGCATCGTTTGTAGACGTGCTCAATCATCGTCAGACCCAGGATTTTACAGAGCGGCTTGCCTGGAAATCTTGAAGCACCCATACGAGCAGGAATTCCAATCACAACTTTCATACCGGTACCGATCTTACTTTGGGGTTAGCAGTATTCCCCAGGCGCTTTTGCCATAGTTTAGGATCTCCCTGCCAATTGAGCGGAAAAAAGAGAGTCATCCTGAGGAATCATGCGGAGCTGCGCGATCTTATAAGAGCTCTAGATTAGCTCCTGGTTTTCTTTTTAAAGACTCGCCAGCTGTCAAATCTGTGCTCCATATTATCGGCGTTGACGGTGCCAAAACCAGAATTTATTTTGAACTCACTATTGTAGTAAGTAAAATAGGCGTCGTCTTTATAGTTCTGCTTGTAGAGATCGGGTATGTGATCAACCGTCTCCCACTGGGTTCGCAAGAGCGCCTCAGCCTTGACATAGAAAGGTTCCGTCTGGTTGCCTTCAATGGGACGGATCGCTTCAAGACCATGCTTTTTCCTCATGGTATTGATGTAGCCGACGTTGGTGTGGAGGCATTCCAAATTCGCATCGTCCAAGGCCACAACAGCGCCATCAACCAGGAATGGTGTAACGAGTTGGATTTCCTTTTCAATGGTCTGCCACGTATGCTCGCTATCGTGGAAAAACATATGAACGGCAGGGTTAAGATCCTTCAGCACGGGAATCCCGAGATGCTCTGAGGTGCTGAAGAAAGCCAGAAGCTTCCAGTGATTATCAACGAGCTTGCGAAAGTAGTTGCCGAGAGTTTCGGTGCAAATAGTGCGAATCAGAGAGCCTTTTTCGCCGTTCAAGTCCCAGGAATACGCTATGCCATCATATTTCATCGCATAATAGGCAAAAGCTAAGGAACTCGCTCCAGCACCCGTTTCCACGGTAACAAATCGCTGATTATGTTCCTTGGCAAACTTCCCTTGCTCATCGAGGATCGCGGCCAAGGCCAGTAGCTCCGAATCGGCAATGGAATTGACCCATCTGGGCATCATGCGCTTGACTGAGATCAGGAACTTATGCTCATCACGCCGAATTTCTTCACTAGAGCCAAGGTAAAAGTCAAACATGCGCCGGTCTCCTCTGTATGAGTTCTCGCAAATTGGCTGTACAAAAAATGAGCATCTCTGCCCGTCATGCGCAAATCCTCATCACCAATCAAATCAATGTGAGTAAACAAATGCTGTAACGGGACCACCGTCTGCATTTTCTATCATGAGAGGAGCGATGACTACCATTTTAGGGCTCCCTTCAAGATGACGCAGGCTCATGTCCTCGATTATCAAAATGGGTTCACGCGTGAAAGGGATGGCGTCACGATCCAAAGGTCCGAGGAGCATCCTGTGCGCTATTCGCCCCGGTTCCCGGTGAGCAAAGGCTGTCAAAGAAATAAAGTCAAAGCCGAGCATTCGAATAGTGGTCGTCTTCCTGAAATACTCACACAGGTCGGGATGAAGGCCTGGACCTTTGAAAATGTAAGGGCTCTCGTCCGATTGATTCGCACGATATTTCTCAAACCCGGTGCGAATCAGGAGTAGGTCAGTTCCTTCGTCGATCGGAGGCGCCAAAGTTTGCCATAGCGCCAGGTCGATCAGCTGGTTGTGCGCGATACCTTGAAGGTCAATCAACAAGATATTTCGACATACCCAGAAATCCGCTGAATAATCGGTTAGCTTCTTGCCTTGCTCATCAAAATGATAGGGAGCATCAACATGAGTTCCGATATGGTTCAGCATATCAATGCGCATTTCATTCGTTGAACATCCATCGCACATGCTGCGACTCTTCGATATCGAGAGCCCACCTTTGTTGCCAAAAGTAGGGGTCGATGCTCCTATAAAATGCGATAGATACACTGATGTGCCATCTCGTTTATTAACTGCTTAAAACGGTGAATTTATTATGGCTAACATATATTTGCAAGAATGAAAAGTGGATATTTCTGCACTCATACGAAGATCAAACTCTCGTATTTCGCTTCTACACGGCGCGCGGCGTGCGTTACAGCTACACTTCCCAATTTTTCAGCAATTGAAATGCGACAACTTAACCTAGTCACACTCTCATACTTTGGCAGCCTGCACATGGCTTCGGCTTGACGAAGGGAATAGCGTCAAAAGCATTGTACTTTTGCCATTGACATATCATACTCACGGTGGATAGGCTTCGATTTATCTCAGAAATGCACTCCTAAAAATCACCAAACTGTTTTTTCTGAAGGGAGCTGGTGTGAGCTATTACGTGCACCCCTTGGGAGTTTGTGAGTCAACCAATGTTGGTGCCGGCACTAAAATTTGGGCGTTTGCTCATGTCCTTCCGCAAGCGACGGTCGGGAAGGATTGCAACATCTGCGATCATACATTCATTGAGAACGATGTTCTGATCGAAGATCGTGTAACAATTAAATGCGGCGTTCAAATCTGGGACGGGATTCGCATTGAAAGCGACGTCTTTATCGGACCAAACGTAACGTTTACGAACGATCTCGCCCCACGAAGCAAGAAGTATCCAGAAAAATTTCTCACGACCATCGTTCGCAAGGGCGCTTCGATTGGCGCCAATGCCACCATTCTGCCTGGAATCGAGATTGGCGAAAATGCCATGATCGGTGCCGGTTCCGTCGTCACGAGATCAGTGCCACGAAATGCGATTGTAGTGGGCAATCCGGCAAAAATAACTGGATATGTGGACTCATTCCGGCACGAAAGCGCGAACTCGAAAGTCAAATTTCAACCGGGCTCCCAAGACTTCACATCGATCGTGAAGGGAGTCAGCCTCCATCCGATCAAGACCGTCTCTGATATGCGGGGCGATCTCTGCGTCCAGGAGTTTGAAAAGGAAATACCTTTTAAGCCCCTGCGATATTTCATGGTATTTAACGTCCCAAGCCTTGAAGTGCGCGGAGAACATGCCCATAGGGAGTGCCACCAATACCTTATGTGCGTCAAGGGCAGTTGCTCTGTGCTGGTCGATGATGGGGTAAACAAAGAAGAATTCAAACTCACCCCTGGAAACTTCGGCCTTTACATGAAACCCATGGTGTGGGGAATACAATACAAATACTCGCAAGATGCTATTCTGATGGTATTTGCGTCGCATCACTATTCAAGCGAAGACTATATCCGAGAATATGGCATCTTCCTCGAAAGTGTTTCTGCGGAAAAAAGAACGAGAGACGATGACACCGCCCTATCCAAACATTCTCTATAAGTGGAGTGATTGAATATTGTTTTCCAATATATACCGAGGCAAACGAGTCTTAGTGACAGGACATACCGGCTTCAAAGGGTCTTGGCTTTGTTCCTGGCTCTTGGAATTGGGGGCAGAGTTAACAGGGATTTCGAATGAAATTCCAACGGAGCCTTCGATGTTCAAGGCACTCGGTCTTGAAAATCACATGAACAGTCATTTCATAGATGTGCGCAACAAAGAAGCCGTGACAAAAGTCTGTGCTGACACGCAACCTGATTTTGTCTTTCATTTGGCAGCCCAAGCTATCGTTTCAAAATCCTATTCCGATCCGACTGATACGATTTCTACTAACGTCATGGGAACAGCCAATATCCTGGAAGCGCTTCGTATCTTGAACAAGCGCTGCATTGGAATCATCGTGACCAGTGACAAGTGCTATGAGAACGTTGAATGGCCGTGGGGTTACCGCGAGAACGACACAGTCGGAGGCAAGGACATTTACAGCGGCTCCAAAGGAGCCGCTGAGGTCATCTTCCATGCTTTTCACTGCTCTTTCTTCAATAAGACAGAGCATCCTGTCAAGGTAGCTTCTGCTCGCGCGGGCAACGTCATTGGCGGCGGAGACTGGGCTCAGGATAGAATCGTTGCAGACGCCATGCGCGCATGGAGTCGATCGACTCATGTCGTCATTCGATCACCAGACGCCACACGCCCTTGGCAGCATGTGTTGGAACCTGTGGGAGGGTATCTTACTCTCGGTCAGGTCCTCAGCGCAAAGCCGGAACTTAGCGGTGAGTCTTTCAACTTTGGCCCGCCTTCAGATCAAACCTATACCGTCAAGCAGCTGCTGGAGGACTTAAGCCTGCAATGGGGCTTCAAGGATCCGCACGACAGTTATCGTGTCACAGATCGAATCCCGTTTCACGAAGCAGGGCTACTCAAGCTCAATTGTGATAAGGCCAGGTTTAGCCTGAAATGGACTCCGACCCTGGAATATCGCGACACGATTCGTTTGGTGAGCGAATGGTACGTCGGCTTCTATCAAAATCAAATAAATATGCTGGACAAAACGCAGGAGCAAATTGCTTTCTATACAAGCAAGGCAAGGGACAGGGGTCATATTTGGGCACAGAAATAATTAGCGGGGTCCAATGCACCCCCCTCAAGATTATAAGCCATCCGCTGGGAAATGTTCAGCACGGCCTCAAGGCGAGTGATCCCGGATTTAGCGGCTTTGGCGAGGCCTATTTTAGTTTCGTAAATTTCGGTGCCATCAAAGGCTGGAAGAAGCATAAGGAAATGACGATGAATTTCATCTCCGCCGGTGGGGCCATTCGAGTCGTCGTATACGATGATCGACCCGACAGCCCTAGCAAAGGGCTCTTTGGAGAGTGGGAGCTATCGACCCAAAACTATCAAAGACTCACGCTACCACCCAAGCTATGGGTTGCATTCCAAGGCGTTGGCAAGGCGCAGAATCTGCTTCTTAATATTGCAAACATTGAACATAATCCATTGGAATCGGAAAACTGTGAACTCCACACATTTGACTATGAATGGCCAAATCCATGAATAAAGTTCGGCTATCGAAGTCTTGCCTAGGGTCTGAGGAAAAAGATGCCGTCACACGGGTACTGGACGCCGAGTTTCTGGGAATGGGAAAGGAGGTTCAGAAGTTCGAGACGGAATTGCAGGCCTATATCGGCACCAAGAAGGACGTTATTTGCGTCAATACTGGTACAGCTGCAATCCACCTGGCCGCCCTCGCCATCGACCTGGGGCCAGGGGATGAGGTGCTTATACCAACTATCACGTATTTAGCGTCTTTCCAGGCAATTTCCGCTACCGGAGCCAAACCTGTCGCCGTTGATGTCCTGCAGGACAGTCTTTTTATCGATCTCACCGATGCAGAAAAGCGCATAACGAAGCGTACCAAAGCTATTTTACCAGTGCATTATGCGAGCGATTCAAGTCGCATGGATGCTGTGTATTCTTTTGCGGAAAAACACAACCTTCGAGTCATCGAGGATGCCGCTCATTCGTTCGGCTCAACAAGAAATGGTCAGAAAATTGGCTGCGAAGGGGACATCCTCTGCTTCAGCTTCGATGGTATTAAAAACATTACCTCAGGAGAGGGTGGGGCCGTCGTAACATCGGATAAGCTGGTCGCTCAACGTATTAGGGATGCTCGTCTCCTTGGCGTAGAAAATGATACCGAAAAGCGTTTCTCGGGTCAGAGGAGTTGGGACTTCGATACGACCCGGCAAGGTTATCGTTACCATATGAGTAACATCATGGCAGCCATCGGAAGCGCGCAGCTGGCAAAAATTGACAGGTTTGGTGCCAAGCGGCAAGAGCTCGTCGCATGTTACAGAAGCAAGCTTCAGGCATGCTCAGCTTTGGAAATTCTCAACCTTGATTTCGAAAACATTGTCTCACACATCTTTGTCGTCAAGATCCTTACAGGGTCAAGAGACAGATTGAGAGGGGAAATGCTCGAAAAAGGTATTGAGTCAGGAATTCATTATAAGCCGAACCACCTTCTGTCGTTGTATCATAGCGATTATCCATTGAAGACAGCGGAGAAGGTCTACGATCAAATCCTCAGCTTGCCGCTGCACCCGGACCTGCGCATCGCCGATGCCGAGATGATATCCGATTTCATAATGGGCAGAGTCCGCTAAGGACTGCTCGCAATACCGTGAGGTTTGATAATGGAAAACAATTCAACCAATGGTCTCATGAGGCGCCAACCCAAATTCTTGTTGGCTTTAGCTCTGGTTTTCATCTGTGGCCTCAGTCTATTGGCATTACAAACTCGCAAGAACGGGTTTGACAATGACCAGCACGGATTTTTATCAGGCCACGGAATGGCTCTGGCTGTAAGCATTCTAAGTCATGAAACGCCTGTTACAGTCCCATTCATGGAAAAATATGCGGACTCGGATGGCAAGGTGCGCTATCTGCCCTATACACGCTTTCCGTTTTTTTCCTTCTGGTTCATATCGAAAGCTATTGAAAGCACATCCAGCACCGTGATGGCCGACCAGATCTTTGTGGGCCGTCAGGTGATGAATGTGTTTTACCTTCTTGCCATGCTGACAGCTTTTACCGCCCTGACAAGACTTATGAGCGACCCGTTTGCCAGCGCAATGGCTACCATTCTTGCCTTTTCATCCTATCCGCTCCTTTACTACTCCGACATGATTTTCAACGACACCCCATCGCTCTTTGGTATGATGTTCGCGGTCTTGCTGTTCGCCTTTTATCGCCGCGATCACACGTTAGGGTGGGGCAAAGCCTGCCTGGCCATCATACCTATCTCGATGGGCTGGCAGCCCTTTGCAGTGTTTGGCGTTTGGATTGTCGTAGACAGTCTGTTCTGGGCAAGATCCCTCGGTTGGCGAGAACTTGCTTCTCGCCGCATCGTTTCCCTCCTGAAGCGTCCCCCCGTTAGGTTTGCTATCGTAGGTATAGTCTGGGGCGTATTTATTCTAGGCACACAGCTGGCCATGGAAAGTCACGTGCAAGGCGTCGCATTTATGGGGGCCGACTCCTTTAAGAGCATGATGGTCCGCCTTGGAATGGCGAATAGAGATGAAATGTACCAAAGCTTTGGGGAAGGTTTCCTGAATACCTGGCCATTCGCCAAAGGACAGGGCATCCGCCTGGCTAATGTACTCCTTCCCTTCGGAGCTACACTGCCGCGCATTCAACCGGGTCCTAGGGCTGTCCTCTATGTCTGCATCCTCATAGCCAGCCTTGCGCTTGTTTGGTTCATCGCCGCCAAACGCCAAAAGGATTGGCACGCTGCTGGTCTCGTTCTCTTTCTGTCCGGATTCATGTGGGCTATTCCGATGAAGTTCTTCGTCGCCTTTCATGAGTTTCAAGCCATCTATTATATCGGCGCGTCACTCGCTTTTTATGCCATGGCCAGCTCTCTTGTCGACCAGCGTTGGCGCCAATCGATTGCGGTTGTGGTTTGCGGGCTGTTCATTGTTTCTGTCTGGCGAATGAATCGATTAAAGACCGACTTACGAGCTTACGGCGAAGGGATCACGAGTCAGTTTCAAGACATCAGAAAGGAGCTGCCCCCAGGCGCGAAGCTGTGGGTTAATATAGATAACTATAACCATCAGATTCCAGCGTACGCCGTCAGCTACTTTCTAATGGGTTCCTATATGGTGGATAAGCAGGAAAGGGCAGACTATGTAGTGACCGCTTATTCCGATTTCAAGACCGGCACTCCATTGACCCACAATAAACACGTGAATATTTTTCAAATGACACCGATTGGACCGAATAGCGCCGCGACTCCAACAAAACAAACGGAACTTTAATCGGCTTTTATACGCCCAGACCAGTGATCACTGCAAAAATTCCCAAGGCTACCCAGGTCGTCCGATCCTTGAGCGCGAAGATCACGGGATCATCATCGACCTGGCCTCGATTGGCTATCACCCATAATCGACTGTTCCAGTACAACATGAGAGGAATAAGCAGCCAAAGCCTCAAAGGATGTTCGTAAAGTCTCCCTATCTCGGAGGAATTAAGATAGAGCGCGATTACGATAACAGACAGCAGGCTCGACCCGGTGCCGAGCATCATAACAGGCAATAGGTCTGTACTGGAATAGCCCCGACCATGAAGCAATCCTGTTTCGGTGCCATCCTTCTTTTTTAGAAGCTCCGTGTAACGTTTCACCAGTGCCAAGCCAAAAAAGAAGAACGTACTGAATGACAGCAGCCAGGGTGATGGCATGATGTCAGTCGCCAGACCGCCCGCCAAAATTCTAAGACTATAAAAGGCGCCGAGTAAAACAACATCGATTATGATTTTTTCTTTGAGTTTCATGGAATACAAAAGATTCAAAAACCAATAGCAAGCAATGACTAGGAAAAATTTCCAAGGGAGTATACTGCAGAGCACAATCGCCGATAAGCCTAGGACGGGAAACAAGACTAACCCATACTTAAGAGGCAACTCCCCAGAAGCGAAAGGGCGCCTAACTTTACTTGCGTGCTTGCGATCTGATTCTACGTCGAGGAGATCATTCAGAACATAGACACTTGACGCCACCAGACAGAAGACAGCGAAAGCAGTGATGGCTTTGATGAGCAAATCGGCATCCGTGAACCGATGGGCAGCAATCAGAGGCACAAAAACCAATACGTTCTTCACCCATTGATGGACTCGGATCTGTTTCACAATAAGAGAGAGGATCTTAGGTCTTTTTTCATCAATTATGGCTTCATATTCCCAGTTTTCCCGTCGCAAAACTTTCAAAACCTTGGTCTTTGGATTGACCACAAAGGCTTTTGCACTTGCATTCCAAATAGGAATGTCACTGGTGCTGTCGCCGACATAAGCGAAAGAGGCGCCACCTAGATGATTCTGAATAGCTTTGAGCTTGTGAACACCCTTGAGATTGATATTACGATTTGATCCCATATAGTCATCAAAGACGCCGGTATGCCTGGCAACATCCGCTACGATTGTCTCATGCGCTGCAGAAGCTAGAATGATATTCTGCAGCTTCTTTCCCATTCTTAGGCGTACGATCAAGTCCAGGATTTCCTGTCTGTAAACAAGACTTCCCGGATCGAGACGCACATGACGACTCAAGAAAGATTTAAAAAAGCAACGTCCACCAGCTAGAGCAACAAGAGCTCCTGGCAGGTACCAGGGCTTATGCCGCATCAGTCTCAAAATCTGCTCGAATAGGGTGTCCGTCTTAACAAGAGTGTCATCAAGATCAATCACGAGAGTATTAAAATCTTGCATAGTGTCTCCTGATAGACGGTGTCCTTTCGGCGCTATCCATACGAACGAGTGATTCTGTTAAGGTGTCATAGGGAGGTTTTGACCCGATTCAATACAAAAAAATTGGTGGGGTAAATCTCTGATATTAGTACCAGGTTATCCAGTTTGACCATAAAAAGTCAACGGCAAAGTTGTCAGTGCTATTCACTGCGATCCTCAGGTACAATTTTATCAAGCATTTCAGTCCGTCGTTTTTAACAATCGTTGATCAAACCTTTTCTTTGGTAATCTCGTGGAAACTATACCATTCAACAAACCTTTTCTCTGCGGAAAAGAATTCGCTTACATAGAAGATGCTGTTGTTAACAAACTGAAGATTTCTGGAAACGGCGAATACTCTCAGTGGTGCCAGAAATTTTTTGAAGAACGCTTTGGAATACACAAGGCACTTTTGACGACATCATGCACAGACGCTTTGGAAATGGCTGCCATACTGATTGATATACAGCCAGGAGATGAAGTTATAGTTCCATCTTTCACTTTCGTCTCCACTGCAAACGCTTTTGTACTGCGCGGTGCTCGAATCGTTTTTGCGGATAGCTGTGTCGACTTTCCAAATATCGATCCAGTTGATGTCGCTCGCAAGATAACGAAAAGGACAAGGGCGATCGTAGTCGTTCACTACGCAGGCGTAGTCTGTGACATGCATGCGATCCAAGCGCTAGCTGAGGCCAACCAACTCGTTGTCATCGAAGATGCAGCCCAAGCCGTCGACTCGCAATTTGATGGCAGATATGCCGGCTCTATCGGGGATTTGTCAGCATTCTCTTTTCACGAAACCAAAAATGTAATCGCGGGTGAAGGAGGCCTTCTTGGGATCAACAATCCCAAGTACGAGGCACGGGCAGAGATAATTTGGGAAAAAGGCACCAATCGCTCGGCATTTTCTCGCGGAGAACTCGCCAAATACTCATGGATCGACATAGGGTCGTCATTCCTTCCCTCTGAGGTGACGGCCGCATTTTTAAGAGCGCAGCTGGAACGAATCGAAACCATTCAGAACCGACGAAAGGAGATCTGGAACAACTACTATGGCCTCCTCAAGAGACTTGAGGAACGCGGTCTCCTGGCACTGCCCCAAATACCGCCACTGGCTGAACAAAATGGTCACATGTTTTTCATCATGATGCCCGATTCTCAAACGAGAGATGAGCTCAAAAATTACATGGGGGCGAGGGGAATATCCGCAGTAACGCATTACCTCCCGCTGGAAAGCAGTCCTTTTGCCGAGAAACATCCCGAGCTGATTGAAAGGATGATGTGTCCCAATTCACTTCGTTTTTCACAGTGTCTCATGCGATTGCCGCTGTTTTTCGCATTAACGCAGAAAGAAATCGAAACCATTGCGGATACCATTGAGAGCTTCTACGATTCGTAACGACTTTTTGGATGTTGGCTACATGCGGTCCGGCGGATCAATGACATCAGAGGGGAGCCGTTTTTCGATTTCCTTAGCATTTTTTCCAAATGGACCTTTAGCCGCTTCTGAACCGATATCCCCAGGGGCGATAGTACCATTCCCAACCCCTGAAGCAATCTCACCTGCTCTCACCTCATGTCATGCGCCTCAACGGGGACGACCCTTTCAGGAATCGGGCGCGTGAAGTAACGGACCTGCGTCTTGCGTTTGTCTCTCGCGAAATTCTGGAAAAATACTTGGCATTTCTATTTCATCCGAGAAGGACGCGCGCACAGCACATAAGTACCTTGTCGAGTACAGGGTCCATTTCTTCACTGTGCAGGTCGGGGCTCCTGATTTTCCCGGCTGGAGCTATAAAGTCTGCAAAAGTTCTTCGGTAGAGATGGAACAGCTGGACTGGAACAGCGCCACTCTACAAGAGCTGCCTTCGGCAGATCCCTCGGATCGTTAACAGATTGAGGCCATTTTGGTAAGTCAGAGAAAGCTGGATCGGTTCCCCGGTTCAAGGAAATGCATCTGGACACTAATTTCCTCATGTGCGACAAAAGTTTAACAGTATTTACTATCGTCAACAGGCTACAGTTTGTGGAGTTGCGACTCCCCGTCTAACGAGAGGCTCATGCTTTTCAATTCATTGGAATTCTTGCTTTTTTTTCCAGTGGTTTTGGTCATCCAGTTGCTGCTCAAAGGACGTTGGCAGATCAAGGATGGGTCCAGCAGCCGGACAGCCTCCTGATACAATTGACGGTATTATTCGCTGGTGAATCTGCTCTTATTGACATGTAAAGTCATCCCAAATGTGCCTGGAAATTGGGGGGGTCGGCATGTCGGTTCGCCATTATAG
>NZ_DASQYZ010000217.1:0-33698 GCF_035638955.1 Oligoflexus sp.
GGAGCGGTCCATGACCGCGACCACAATGCTGCGAAGAACATTCTCCGTCTCGGACGTGAGACGCTGAGCCTTGGGCATCGTGCCTGAAGCAAGGGAAGCTCCCTCCATAGCGGTACTCCGCTTGGAGGGAGAGGATGTCACGAAGGTCCCATTGATGATGCTGCCTACGGTGTGGAAGGTTTGATCAATGCCTGGCCCCTGGATGAAGCTTATATTGATTATGTGGTGGGTCAGGACAATGCCGGCATTATCAACGATCCTGTAGCTTACCCCGTTATCAATGAAGAACTTTTGATCAGCCTCAACGAGAATGGGAGTGAAACCAATATCGCCACTGGATTTCACGCTATCGAGTTTTTACTCTGGGGGCAGGACCTTTCGCTCACGTCCGCGGGTCAGCGCCCCTTTACAGACTATGAAATCGCTACAGGTAAAAATGCCGTTCGCCGCGCCACCTATCTGCAAACCGCCACCAGCCTTCTCGTGAAGCAGATCGCGACCGTGCAGAACGCGTGGAATCCAGCTGATATCAATAGCTACGGGATGAAATTTTCCAAGCAGATTTCACAGGAAGCCTTGACCAAGGCCTTCAAAGGGATGTCGACGCTCCTGACGGACGAGCTGGCTGGTGAAAGAATGTACACGGGCTATGAAAGCCAAACGCAGGAAGACGAGCATTCCTGCTTCAGCGATAATACGCACACCGATATTATTGAAAACATTCAGGGCGTGATCATTGTCTGGACGGGAGATTATAACGGCCAGCCATCTGTTGGTTTTGATGAACTGGTTGCACCGGCTATGGCTCAACGGGTGACGCGAGAACTGAAGGCAGCTTTGGAAGCAGCTCAGGCGCTCCCAACACCTTACGATTCCTTGCTGGTTGCCCCCGAGGGCAGCGACGCACGCAAGCAACTTTTGGATGCGATTCTGACTGTGCAGGATGCGGGAACCGCGATCAAAGATGCGGCTGAATCGATCGGTATCGCCCTGCCTACGAACTAATCAAGCGCGTGAGAAGACTATGAGATATCGGATCGTTGGGATGCTCCTCCTGTTCTGTGGAGTTTTAGGTGCCCTTCAGCAGCTGCCGGCTGAGGAAGTGGCTGAAGACCTGCTCTTGGGTGGACAGGCGACAGTGTTCGAGAAAAACTCACAGGCCTTTTCACTGCCTTTTCCCAAATTGGGTGGCATCGAACGTCTGCAATTCCAGGCGGGCGATGCTCTGTTTACTGAGGCCTGGGTGGCCGCACCCGCGTCCACAGCGGGGCGTGATGGACTGGGACCGCTGCACATCACAAGGGCCTGTGCGAACTGTCATCTTAAAGATGGTCGGGGTGCACCACCAGTTGATGCTCAGGACGAGCCCACGGGTTTGCTGGTGCGTCTCTCATCGCAGGAAGCTCATGCCTATGGTGATCAGATTCAGAATCGTGCGATTCCAGGTGCGAAGCCCGAAGCCTCGATTCAAATCAGCTGGCTGGAACGTTCCGTGGATTTGGCTGATGGTACCAAGGTGAGCCTTCGGGCTCCCCAGCTTCAGTTGGAAAATCTCGCCTATGGACCCTTGCCAAAAGACGTTTTAACTTCACTACGTCTGGCTCCACCCGTGCATGGGCTTGGGCTGCTGGAAGCAGTGAGCCCGGAAACCATACTCGAGTCTGCGGACATGGATGATCACAATCAGGATGGGATTTCCGGGACGCCCAATTATGTTTTTAGCCAGGCAACGCAGCAAACCGAGATAGGTCGCTTCGGGTGGAAAGCCAATCAAGCGACTTTGCATGATCAGGATGCAGGCGCCTTTAATGGTGATATGGGATTGACCACGTCGCTGGCCCCGTTGGAGAACTGTTCCTCTCTTCAAACTGTTTGGACCGATGTACCAAATGGAGGTCATCCGGAGGTCGAGGATAAACAGTTTAACCTGGTGGTTCATTACTCTCGATTTATCGCCGTCCCTGCTCGTCGCGACACGGATCGGCCCGAGGTCCAGGCGGGTCGGAAGTTATTCTTTGAGGCCGGTTGCGCGGCCTGTCACCGGCCCACCATGACGACCCGTACGGATGCAGCGCATCGTCTTCTCGCCCAGCAAAAAATTTGGCCTTACACCGATCTTCTGCTGCATGACATGGGACCGGATCTTGCAGATCATCGACCTGATGGCTTGGCGAACGGTCGTGAGTGGCGAACACCACCTTTATGGGGCATCGGTCTCACCCAGGAGGTCAACAATCGGCCTTTTTATTTGCATGATGGGCGAGCGCGGACTTTGGAAGAAGCCATACTTTGGCATGGAGGGGAGGCGGACGGGAGCCGTGAGGCCTATCGGACCATGCCGGCGGAGCAACGTGCCCAGCTCCTCCGATTTCTGAAGTCCCTTTAACACAACAAAAAAGGGATTCCATGATGGAATCCCTTGAATTTGAGTGTTTGAGCTTGATCAACCGCCCGAGGTATCACCCTCTTCTGTGGGAGGCGGTGGTGGGGGAACAGCTTCAAAGGTTAATTCCGTTTCGGCTTCCGACACGCCGACGAAGGTATAAACCCAGTTGAACGTGTTCAAGGTGCCATCACACACGCCGTTGGTGACGCCTCCATTACAGAACTGGCCGCTTGTGGTGCCACTGTCACCAACAGTTGTGAGGCGCTTGAAACCCTTGAAGAGCAAGAATTCGGTTCCTACTGACTGGGCCATATCAATGGTTCCAGCCTCGGTTCCATCTTTAATGGTGCGAATGCCGGAGACCGGATCGTGGCTCATGTAAGTGACGGAATGCTCGTTGTAATAACCTCGAGATGTCACAGCACGAATCGATTTCGATTCATCTTCTTTGACATAATAAAGGGTCAGGCGAGCGCTGAAACTTTGCTTGGCTGTCGAGCCCACTGCCGACATGTCGTTGGTAGACATCACATAAGTTTCACGCATGATAGTTTCCGATTCACGGGCCAAAATCGGTGCAAACTCCATGAATCCTGGCTTGATGGATAAACCCAGCGTGTCATCAATTTGACCATCAACCCAATCAGGAGGGTTGGTGGTATAGGAGCCTGCGCTATGCGCAGATCCCTTGATGAAGTTGTTATGATCAAAGGCCAGCGCCATCTTATAAGGCACGAGGTCCGCGACGTCGGCTTCGGTGATTTCAAAAGGACGCTGCAGGAAAAACGTTTTGCCACCGTTGGGTAGGAAGAAAATGCCTTCTTCCGAAGGGCCAGTCGTGATGTTGGTGCTTTTTCCAGCATAGGTCACGTCCAAGCCGGGTTTGTTGTTGGTATAGAAATCGGTGGCATTCTTGGTGTAGAGCTTCTGTCCGTTGTTGAGCTGGACTTCAGCATTAGCCTTGAATGTGCGGTAGAAATTAACGATCACCGAATCATACGTACCAACTTGGGTGTCCGTGTAGGTGACTGTGCCAACCAGCTCTTCAATGGCTCCGTCCTTCATGAAATCGGTCCATTTCGTGAAGCTGGTTACGGCTGCGTCGCCAGGTACGAACGTATCGTAATTGCCTCGTTCCGCTTCCGATTCGTTATAGATACTAAACGGACGATTGTTGCAGGCATCACCTTTCGAGCCATCAGTCTCGCCGCACAGAGTCATGCCGGCGATACGATAACTCAGGGACTTGATGCCATCGGCCAGGCTGTGACCAAAGGTGCCTGCTGCGTCGAGGTTTTTCAGGGCTCGCAAAGCAGCTTCAGGCGCAGGGTTCCCCAGGAGTTTCGCGTTACGGATCAACCCCAGAGATTCGCTCTCGATATTAAGCTGGTTTGGCAAAGCAACGGTACTCATGGTGCCGCCCGCGCCTGACTTGGAGTCGGCGTCGCTTACAGCGCTGGTACAGGACCATAGGCAGGATACGGCCACAGGCATCACCCAAATGCGGCGAATCTTTGAAGCATAGGTCATGAATGAGTACTCCCTTAGTACGATACTTGAAAGAACACATACCTGCGCATGCCGCTGTGTTCCGGTTTCCTCTTATTTTAAAGCCTATTTATGGGGATTGCGTGGGCGATTCCTGCCTGGTCATCTGAAGTGTCACTCAGGATGCATGGGGGTTATGCCCCTTGTCCGCAGCGGACCGCGGGCGGGGCTGCCCTGTGTCCTGATTCATTAAGTCTCGGTGAAGCGAGGATCCACTCGATGCCGGCGCAACGTTCGGCTTTTGTCCTCGACTAAAAGCTCGATTGTTGGCGTGGAGCTATCTTTGGTATCTTCAACGATCGGCTTCTTCTTTAAATTGACCTTGGGATTCCAAATCACCACGCGATCCAGCGCAATACCATAATCCTTGGCAAAATACTGTCGAGCCTGGTAAACCGCTTTTTCCGACAAGACCACACCAAATTTTACGTTCGGGCGATACGATAGAACAATCTCTTTATTGCCCAAGATGTCCTGTCCTGTCCAAGTGCCGAAAGGGGACCTCGCGATGATTTCCTGAATGGAGATGTCCTCATGTCTGATGAGATGATCACATTCCAATATTTCGATTGGTTTGTTATCTTCTTCGACAAGGTAAATATAGCTACTCACGTTTTTCCCTTTTTCGACAATTAGTCCTCCCACAATCATAACATACTGCCGAAGCCACTTGTTGGAGAATAAACTCGCGAGTTCTTTCGGGAAGTCCTCGTTTTTATTCAAAATGTGTGGCCTGCCATAACTGACTAGGCCAGCGCTGATCCGTCAGGTCCAAGGGCTCGGAGCTTTGGGGAATCAAAATAGAGAAGCCTTCTGGAAGCCGAAGTCTCATCGCTTGATCCAATTTAGGATGCGCCAAAATTAACCAAGCAGCCACAACCGGTCCGGTCATGGCTGCTTTACTTCAGGCCGAATCTATTTTAGTTGGCCGAAACGAGCTGAAGATTCAACGAAGAATCCACGAAAAAGGTGCGTGAGAAATAACCCTGCGGCCTGATCACGCTGACTTTCAAGCTGCTGACATTCCCAGGGACATTAACCAGTGTAAACTCGCATTGATTTCTGTCGCAAGTTTTCTGACTGATGATAATACCGTTGACATCGAAACTTAAGGTCGTCGTGTCATCCAATGGCCAGCTGGCTGGTGACGCGTCAAGGATATCAAGATCGGCAAGGCTGATCGTAAACTTGTACTTGCGGCTGTCCAGCTTCTGAGCTGTTTTCACCAGGTCCTTTTTTAAGCGGTAGGTCGGGGAACCCGTGAGCTTCAACACACCGGCCTCGGATTTGACGTCATTGTTGAATTTCCGACGATAGCCCAATTCAACCGCTTCACCAACCTTGGTTAAGGGAGCTGACAACTTGATACGACCCTTGCATCTGTGCCTATACTCGCAATCCAGGGATCCGAGCACCTGGTCCTGGCTGCCGAATATTTCCACTGTTTCACTGCCCTGGGCTCGCCAAAAATTATAAACATGGATCTCCACCAGATCCGATTGAATCGCCGCATCCGCGCTGATAGGCGGGGCAAATTCTTCTGGTGTCGATAAAACTACATTTCGCTGGATGCTGGATTGACCATCCGTGTCTACAAAGTAATACGACACCAAAGGGTAAATATTAGAAACAGTGGCCTGGACCAGACATGCACCTTGCGCGTTGCAAGGGAATTCCCGATAGTCACCGAAGGCGTCCTGGCCCGAGATTCCTTGATTGAAGTTGACTTCCTGACTGTTGCGCAGGCGTATGGCCTTGGCCAGCTTGTCGCCAACGTAACCCAGGTTAGGGCCTTTCTCAAACGTAATGGTAAAAGACGTCCCGGTGTGGACGGTGATCGTCCTATAGCTATCCATGTCTGGAAAAATACCGACGTGGTTTTCGTCAATCATGTAGAGTTCATCGCCGTAGGTGCTGCCCGTATAGTCATTTCGGAAAGCGACGCGAACAGTTTTGTGAAAGTTTTTGCTCATAAAGCTGCCACTCAAGGGGCAGACTTCGTCGCATTTCACAACAAGGCTGGCTCCTTCCTTCTCATGCGGGGTGTCGATCGTAATCGTCTCTTCGTCGCCTAGCGTCACCAGCATATGGGTAGCAGGGAATCGACTCCTGTAATCTGTACCGTGGGCAAAACTCAAGTCAAAGCTATACAGATTGGAAGAAGCGTCCGTAAGCTGGACCTTTCTAAAGGCATGTTCGCCGGCAACTGTAACGAGCTTTGTGGAGTCACGCATAACAAAGACCCTGCGCTGCACGAGCTGGCTCGCGTGATCAGCTGTTCGAACGCGGTAGCTGATCGAGGTAGAGAATGCGGAATTTGTGTTTTTCACCCAAGCCCGGCACACGCCTGCGGCATCACACTTGAAGATGGACTCGGCCGACTCCGCAATGGTTCGAACGTCTTTAAACACCAGATTATCGGCACTCTTGACGATAATGCTTGTCGCTAGCTGGCCGTCTTCCGAAACATAATCCTTATTTGGGCCGGCTTCCAGGACGAGCTCGCTCCATTCATCGGCGTGCTTCTGCCAGACGGAGATATCGGTGTTCAAGGCTTTTACAAAGGGACGGAACTTCATGGTAAAAGGGGGACTCTCGTACGTGCCGCGAAAGAACGAATAGTTCAAGGTAAAGAATTCGTTGTTGCTGTCGTGTTTCAAGTTAAAGCTACAGATCCCGGCCAGGTCGCATTTGGCATTCGTAACGGTGGAATTATAGAGCCCGGTGCCTGTGACGCGTAGTCCGCCCGGTAGCACGCCGGCGTTTGATTCATACTCCTGGCCTGGGCGCAGCGTGATGAGATTGTCTTTGCCGTATTCAATCACAGCTTCCTGCAGCAGTCCGCGGAACGTGGCCGTGGTTCGCGTCAGTTCCTGACGATTGCCAGGTGACTCATTGCCAAAGCTTTGAAGACTATATTCCAGAAAGGGATTCGATCCCGTCGTCTGGACAATAATTTCGGCGACGCAGGCATCCGGGGCGCAGGCAAATGGTTTGACAGTCAAACCATTGTTGTTCTTGACTTTGACAACGTGAGCGGGTCGATTCCAGGAGGAATGGTAGTCAACGCCTTTTTGAATCTTTACGATGTTGGTCCCGTCGACAACCATGAGCGAACGCTTGATGAAGCTGAACGTTTCAGGTTGCGGGGTTATCGTATAGATTTGGGATAAGCGGGTGTTGTTGTTCAGGGCGAAACGGATGATCGGCTGCACGTTGGACGTATCGTATCTGAAATCGATGCGGCAGCTGCTCGGTTCGCACGTTGTGGATTCGATTCGACCACCCGTGGCCTCCAGCTGCGCCAACTTCGGTTCGATGTCGTTCGGCCGGTCACTATAAGCGACAGGGAGCGTCAGCGATACGATTTGGCCGAAATTCGGCACAAATGAGGGCAGGGCGCTGACCTGAAGGGGAGCGGCCAGAACCACGGCCTGGACTTCCTTCCATTCAGTTCCATTCGCATCCAGAATGCGCAAGGTCAGACTGATTTCATCTTTTTCGCCGGCTTTTTCGCTTTGACTATAGGTCATGGTGCAAACGTTATCAGAGCAGGAATTTGATTCCACGGCAATATATTTGGTGTTCACGACCTTAAGGGCCGCAATGCTCGCTTCTGCGTCGAGCTGCAGAACGCTATCCTGTTTATCCACGGTCAGCTGGGCATTGGGTCGTGCCACCAGCAGGCGGTGTTTCTGGCCAACGCCACCCATGAGCTGGACGTTATCAACAGGCAGTCGGGGCTCAGCCTTTTCCGATTTGGACTTGCCACATGCTGTAGCCAGGATAAGGCAGGTCAGCGCTAGAAGCGGTACTGTGGAATTGCTGGATTTGAAATGGCTCATGTCGTTTCCTTGAAAAAGCAGGACAATCCGGTCAACTGACGCGTGAAATGACGGACTGCTGTCCGCTTTATTGCGAAAAAGATCGATTATGGCAACGTGGCAGGTGTGGCGATCGCCACCATTTATACGGCTGTGAAATTATAATGAAATTTTGTGTCAGCGAATGGAGATGACTCTCGTTTGGGTTGCGACATCATGTGTCGCTGGACCAAGGCCTGCGTTGAGTTGGCGAAGACCGCGGAGTCCGTGAAAGCCTTTGGTAAGCCAGCGGATGAAGGCCAGTTTGAAGCCGGGCTTGCGTCCGTCCCGTGTGATCACACGAAGACCAAAGAGTCGATGTCCTAGAGTACATCCCCAAAGGCCCACCTGCACGGATTCGTAACCCATGATACCGATCAGAATCAGGACAAGCCTCGCCCCAGGCAGATCCATGAGAGAGAGCATTTGATTCATCATATAAAATAGAGACATGACAAGACCGGCACATAAAAAACCGTCGACCAGAAAGGCATGAAAGCGACGGCTGCCCGTAGCCAGTTTTTGAGACTCTGGTTGCCAGGCATTACTTTGATTCATCGACAGCCCTTACGGTTATTTTTCCCAAAGCCCACTCCTGGAGACGGGCCTCCCTAGGGAATGCTGCATATGGCAGTTGGCTTGAAGTTTGCTTGCTATCGGTATGTGTTGTTCGGCTCGGTCGAGAGATCATGCGCGTTCGTGGCCTCGTAAAGGCTCGAATCCCTGCTGGATTGGGTTGTCCGGGAAGAGGCAGTAATGCAGCTGCTCGGCTGCCGCATCATCCCGAATGACGATGCCTCGAGCCTTGATGTCCACCGCTGAGAATGTGCTCTGACTGGATTTGTTCAGCAGATGAAACGTGCGCGCGTCGGTGATGAGGATGCTGCCCTTGATATTGGGAAAGAGCACACGGCGCATTTGCTCATAGCGGGTGGCAAGGATGATGGCTTTACCATAGAGATCATATTCCCGGGTGCCGGACTGAGGGAAGAAACTTGAAAGCGGGCCATGAGCGATGGCAATGCTGCAACCGACCTGGGGCAGGGCGGGAAGCCTGGCCACTTCGTCCTGAAAAATCTTATAGAATGTATGACTCACTTTGAGAGCGGCTTCGGCCGGATTGTCTTCCAGCGCTTGAAACGGATAGCCTACACTGCAGAGAAATCCATCACCCATCTCTTTGATGCGAAAGGCAGCGGCACGAAGCCTGTTGCCATCATAACCTTCGAGCATGCTCTCCTGACAATGTTTAATGACATTCTGGAGGAACACGCTCGTATCAGGGTGAATCAGGCTGGAGCTGCTGATGATGTCGAAACAAATCACACAGGCCTCGCCTTTGCCCAGGGGCATGGTGGCTTCCAGAGGTTCGCCTTTTCGCATCAACTCAATCTGATGGGGATAGAAGACCTTGCTGAGCTGCTCAAACATATGATCATTCAAGCGGTTGATGGTCTGCTCTTTCAACCTTACTTTCAGCGCGAGCGAGATATTGAAAAAGATGGCTTCCGCCAGAAAACTGAACAGACAGATATAGCTGGTCAGTTCGCTAGAGGCGACAAAGACATGAAAGATACCGACCAGGGACGATAGGATGAGCATGCTCCAGCCCAGAAGGAGGACCTTGGCGGATAAATCCCCTTTCCTGGCCTCCTGAAACGTCAGCACAATCGAAACGAACGTCACGATGCTCGTGGCCAGATAGGAAAGGGCAAGTCCGCGCCCTGTCGCCCACCAGAAGGCGAACAGCGAAAAGGAAAGCAGAACGACAATTTTCTGGAAGCGTTCGATGGGCGACTTTGGATCCAGATTGAAGAAGTGCGCATTGAAGCGGGACAAGGTGAGACCAATAGCTGGAACCAGCACCACGACAAAGGGATAGTAAGGGATGTTCACAAGGCCATGCATGGCCAGCAGGAAGAGATCAAAACCCAGTATGTAGGCTGCATTGTAAAAATAGAATTTTTGACGGAAAGCCAGGGCCAGAATAAGGCTGATAAAACCCAAAATGCCCATGACGTACATGGTTAAAGCAAAAATTTTGTTTTCGAAGAATGTGCTTTCCCAAAAATGCTTGAACGTGGTGATTTGAATATGCAGCTGGATGTCGCCAAGGCGCTTCTCCACAGCCAGCAAAAGAGTGGTGGTGTGGCCCTGGGGAAGGTCGAGTCGAAAAACGGGGTAGCGATGAGGAAAATTATATAACGGCGATATTTTTCCGTCATCGATTCTGAAAGCTCGGCCGTCTGTGAGCCACTGCTGGTGAAGGACGAGTTCGCTTTCCGAAGTCGCGTTGTTCAGCTCAAACAGCAGCCAGACAATTTTTACATCGTCCGTGAAGGTCTGCGGTTCCCTCGTTATAGGTCCCAGCATCGCTTGCAAAGTACGAGCGGCAGCCTCGGGTTGATACTGGCCGGTTGGGTCTTCGAGAATTCGAAAGTTATGGCCGATTTCATCATAGCCTTGCGGCATGTTGAAACGATGGACGGCGGACGCCTGGCCTGCCATACAGGCAAACAAAGCGATGAGTTGTAGCAGCCGCATCCATGGAAGCCAGCGCATTTGCATAGACCCCCTGAGCACCTTCGTAAGAGGCCGACTCCATGGTTGTATCGGTTGAATGGTACCTTATGTGAAGAGATGCCTTGGGCCCCAGCGTTTGATCTTTGACAAAAAAGCGGAAGAACGCCAGTGGTGCTGTGAAGACAGGACATTCATACTCCACGGCGCAGGGCCGTGGAGGACTTGGAGCCAAACCAACTACCTTACCCAGACGGCACAGGTGATGGACTCATAGACGCGAGGGCCATCCTCAACATCAATCCATTGCTTTGAGTCCACATCGTAATAATTCGATTCCTGAATCTTGTAGGCCGCGATTTCATCGTGCCCGAGAGCGCGGCAAACCTCTTTTAAGTAAATCTTCGTGCCCTTGCCATCCATAGGGAAGTCAATGGGATGGGCAATGGCTTTGCCTTTGACATCAGTGAATACGTGCTTGAGACCGCCTACATCGGGGAAGGAAATTGTATTGCTCCCGGCTGATCCGAATGCGGCTTCGGCGACGAACAGGCTTAAGGCGAAACATGATGATCTCGTACGCATGTCCTTATCCCTTGCATTTTTCCTGGGTGATTTCGATATGGATGCTGTGTTTGACAGGAATTTTGCTGAGCCCTGTGGGTTCAGTTTTGGAAATTTGGACCTCGGCCAGGCATCGGCTCGCCAAAGGTTCCTTTGGCTTTTTGAATGTGACAGTGAACGTGGCGCTGGCCGTCAAGCCCTCAGGGCACATGGGATCTGTCCAGATATAGTCTCCAGACGCATCACTGACCTCAACAGAAGTGATTCCTGCGGGATCAATTTTCAGGGCCGTTGCCACAAATCTCTGCATATCAAGGGCCTGCCTGGCAGTATCAACCGGCATGATCGAACATGCCTCAGCCTTCGGAACCAGGGCACAGATTGCGACAGCTGCCCCAGCCATGAGGCCTCCCAATGTTTTCATCAGTACACTCCTTTTAAGTTGAACGGATCATTTTGCTCCATTGCAATCACGGTGCCATGAGCAGCTAGCGGTGAAGGGTCGATGGCTGACGAGGTTTGGGTGAAGAGGGTGCAAGAGAGGTCCAGAATATTGGACACGCCCGAGGTTTTTTGTCCCGTTTCTCAAGTATGGGTAAATTTAGGAGTGCAACGTAGGGCAGGATTGTGATTTCTATGGTCAGTCGGATACGTATTCCACCAGCTCAGTTACCCACAGAGGAGCCTTCCATGAGTCATGCCGCCATCAGTTATCAGCTCGACGGAGAAATCGCCACAATCAAGATGGACGACGGCAAGCGCAATGCGCTCTCGCCCGATATGTTCAAGGAACTGAACAAGGCTATCGACCAGGCCGAGAAGGACAAGGCGATTATCGTGCTGACGGGGAGGCCAGAAACCTTCTCCGCTGGGTTCGATCTTAAGGTCTTGCGGGGAGGCGGTACAGCGGCCATCAGCATGTTGAATGCTGGTTACTCCATGACGGCCCGCCTGCTCTCGTTTCCCCGGCCGGTGATTGTGGCCAGCAGCGGTCACACCATTGCCATGGGTCTCTTTCTTTGCCAGGCGTCAGACTACCGCATCGGCGTAACGGGTCCCTATAAGTACACGGCCAACGAGGTCGCCATCGGTCTGCCCATGCCGCGGGTGGCCGCGGAGGTCCTGCGCCAGCGTCTGACGCCCGCCCAATTCCAACGTGCCACGATACTCGCTGCGACCTACACTCCCGAGGAAGCCCTCGTCGCGGGTCTGCTCGATGAAGTGGTGGCCGCGGACCTGCTGCTCGACCAGGCACGTGCGGCAGCGGCGCAGTTCGCCCAACTCGATAACCGCGCCCATGCCGTCACAAAATTGCGCATTCGGCACGAGAGTCTTAAGACGATTCGCCGATCGTTGCCACTGGACCTACGCGATGCCTTGGTCACAGGAGTTCTTGGATTTGTGCGGGCAAAAAAGGGGGTGTCGGCTTGAAGTGGTCTGGAGGCAACGTCACCCGACAGAATCATAAGATGTCAGCTGACTTTTCGTCCTATCGGGCAAATATCTATAATAAAGCTTGGTAGCTGCAGGATCATCCCGTACGACGATTTTTATGTCTTCCAGATTGCATTCCGTAAAGGTGTCAGCCTGCTCCCGGTCGAGGCTCAGGAAAACCCGGGCCTGGAGAATCAGGACGCTGGCGCCTACCTTATGGAACAGGACTTTTCGCATGCCTTCATAACGTGTCGCGAGGACGATGGCTTTGCCATAAAGATCATATTCCTTGGTACCTGTTTCCGGATAAAAGCCAGCGATGTGATCAAAGGCAATGCCAATCCCGCAATAAATCGGTTCCCTATAGCCGAATTTCTCGACTTCCTCTCGAAAGGCATTATGGAACAAGGTGGCCACTTCCAGGGCATCTTTGGCCATAAATCCCGTTCTGGATTTAAACGGATAGCCCACGCTGCAAAGGAAACCGTCACCCATTTCCTTGATTCGATAGGCATTGGCCGTTAAAGTACCCGGCTCATAATCGGTCATCATGATTTCATTGCAACGCCGAAAGACGTTCCGGAAAAAATCCTTGGTCTTTTCATGCTGAATGGTGGAACTCGCTATAATGTCGAAGCTGATCACGCAGGCTTCGCCCGAGTGGGTCGGCATGGTGGATTCGAGTTCAGCTTCCTGCTTAATTTGACTGATTTGATGGGGATAGAATACCTTTTGAAGCTGGCGAAAGGCGTGTTCATTTTCCTGATTGATCTTTTTTTCCTGGAGCCTCGCCTTATAACTTGTCGCGAACGAGAACAGGATAATCTCAATGGCAAAGCCAATGAAGCCGGCGAAGTGAAACGAATTATGGATGGGAAACACCAGCTGCAGGGCGCCGATGATAAAGCCAAGAAAGAATATGGACCAGCCATAGACAAAGAATACGGCTGGCTTGTAGCCTTGCTTCGTACGGACAAAGGCACAGGCAATGGCCACCGTGATGATAAACGGCGTAAAGATCAGCGACATGCGGCCCGCCCCAGTAGCCATCGTGTAAGACATGGTGATGACGTGAAGGGCCGTCAGGATAAAGAATGTTTTATAGAGCTTCGGCGTATGCGTTTTAAGGTTCAGAGCCGAGGATTTAAACAGAAAAAGGAAGGCTGCGCTGAGGATGATCGGCAGATTCCAGAACAGGTGCATATCCGGATAGGGAATGCTCCCCGCGCCATAGGCGAGGATCGTGGCAAAGCCCAGGACGTAAGGGCAATAGTACAGGAAATACCAATTCCTGAAGAAGTAGAACATCGAAAGGTTATAGAAGCACATGGCTACGGCAATCCCGAAGATCATGCCATAGAAGTTGCCGCGCCAGTAGTTTCTTACACTGAAATCAGTGGTCTTTAAAAGCTGAAATCTGACTTTTGTGGCATTGAAACGACTCCTGGAAACCTCAAAAATGAAAGTATGCATCCCAGGCGTCAGCGCAATTTCAAAAGTGGGTTTAGGGAGAAAGTATGTTTCCTTGATCAAGGTGCCATGCGCGCTCGAGTGAAGCAACCGAACGCGCGTGACAGGATCAAAGGTAAATTCGTGCGTGAGCGTATAATTACCAGTGGTCCTGGAGTCCAGGTTGATTTTGGCAAAGACTTTGTTGCGAGGATGGCCTCGGTCGAAGTTAATGTTCTCGGATTTTGATTCTGTCCATGTCAGTTGCTGATGGCTGGCGAGTTCTTCTAACGACATCTGGCCATCGAGATCGATGACGTAGGAAAAACGATGGCTTATATCAACAATCTCATCCTTTTCCTCAATAGCAATAACGTCCGAGGCGTTGGAGTTTAAAGGCCATCCAAGCCCCATGGAGATGATGATTATCGATAGTGTGCGTCCAGCCATCAGCTTATGTAAACGCATGACGTCTCACCCTGATCATAAACTGTTGCAGTCCTTAGGGTATTTTGCTGGTTCTGTCGACCTCAGCAAACGGCCAGTTGGATAACACAAAGATTCACCTTCTATTATACTGAATAAACTGGCCCGTGGACGGCGCGTTGATAGGCAAGAAATGTCTACACAAAAGCTGGGAGACGCGGCTCACAAACCTGGTGGGATGGCCTCCCGCAGAGCTTGAATGACGGCGGCCGGGTCCACATTATGCGCTTCAAAATGCGCGAATCGATGCGAGAGGTTGTCTGGCTTAACCAGGCAAGCGTTGGAGAGCAAAAGCTTGTCCAATCGCAAGCTGCAGCAGGTTTAGCTTTGACTCTTCAAAAAAATAAAGTACAAAAAAGTAAAGCTCTAATTTTTGAGAAGGACCCATCATCCTCTTGACTTCGTGATCAGCAGCTTGGAACGTCATGGCCCCGTGATCAACGATTCATCATGCTGGCTCTCGACTCAGCGCAGTTCCCGCAGAGTATCCTGCAAAAGTTTGTTGAACACGTCGGCTCGTTCCAGCATTGGATAGTGGCCAACATCGCTCAGAGTTTTAAAATCGAAACTCCGAAAATATTTTCGATTCGCTAGCGCATTCGTAGGTCTCGCATCCGAATTGATCGCACGCACGGGAACGCTGATCGCCGAAGCTTGAGGGCGAATATCGGACCGATAAAAAGGTTCCAGAACAGCGATGGAATGCTGGGGATCGACCGCCAGCATTTCCTCTTTAAGGCGATCACGAACCTTCTGCGGTGAACCAGGAATCAGGAGGAACTGTGCAAAAGCCTGCTCCATCGCGGCCTGATAGTTCGTGCGAAGACCGCTGAACATAGGCTGGACGGTGTCAAGATTCGGCATATTATCGAGATCCAAAAGCGTATCCACCAGAATGATTGACTTCACCCTCACGCCCAGAAGCAGAGCAGCAGCGATAACGTTAGCACCCGACATGGAGTGACCCACGAGATGGCAGGCATCCAGACCGGCGTCCAGGACCACGGCCTTGATATCCTCGGCATAGCCCTCGACCGACCAGACCTTGCGATTTTTACCTGAACACCCGTGTCCAGCCAGATCCATCTGCACGACCTGGTAGTCAGCTTCAAAAGCCTTTCTTTGTGCATCCCACCAGCGTGCGTTGCCGAGCCATCCGTGGACAAAAACCAAAGCCTCGCGACCTTGACCGGTCCGCTCGTAATAAATTTCGACGCCATCGTAGGATGAAACGGACTTCTGCATAAACGCCTCCATAGTTGGTTTCTGATCGACCTTTCAACATGCTTGACCGATAGGAACTCGTCAAGCCTACTTCGTACTTTATTCGGCAAGGCCCCGGTACACTTTTTCTCAAGTGGCCGGGCGGACCCCTTCTTTGACTTTCCCGAAACTCTGCGCAATGCTGCCGAATCTTGACCGTAAACATCCGCATGAAAGAGGAAAAAGCATGAGGGCACTGTTGACTGTGGTATGGGCCACTATGATGATCGGAGCATCAGCCCACGAAGCCGATGATATTCGCCGCCAGGAAATAGCCGCCATCAGGCGGGAGGCTACGGACCGAGGCAAGGGATATGAGCTTCTCACCGAGCTTACGGGTGTGGGGGCCCGCCTTACCGGGTCGGAAGGCGGAAAAAAAGCCGAAGCCTGGGCGAAAAGCAAACTCGAGGATTATGGCTTCAGCAACGTCACCCTTCAATCCGTATCCGTTCCGTACTGGATACGCGGTGCTGTCGAACGCGGTTTCATCCAGAGCGGCAATCAGCCTGCTCTGCCGGTCCGGGTCGCGGCTCTGGGGGGAAGCGTGGGAACACCAGCAGGAGGCATCACGGCCGAGGTCGTGGAGGTGACGAGTCTGGCCGCGGTCGACCAGCTTGGTTCAGCCGTCCGTGGCAAGATCGTGTTCTATAATCAAGTTATGGATGCCAAGGCTCCGGATCGACTGAGTGCCTATGGTGAAGTCAGTAGCATTCGTTCTCAGGGTGCTGCACGAGCCGCGGCGCGGGGCGCTGTGGCTTCTGTGATTCGATCTCTGACCACCCTTACCGATGATGATTACCCGCACACGGGTGTCATGGGCCGCGCCGCGATTCCTGGCGCCGCGATTTCAACCCGTGGTGCCAATGAACTCTCGCGCCAGTTAAAAGCCAATCCAAACCTTAAATTCACGCTTGAACTCTCAGCTCAAAATAAAGGAACGACGACGGCCTCCAACGTCTATGCGGATATTGTGGGTCGCGAACGACCCCATGAGTTCGTGGTTGTAGGAGCACACCTCGATAGCTGGGATCTCGGGGTAGGAGCTCACGACGACGGTGCTGGGGTCGTGCAAGCGATGGAAGTCTTACGGTCGATTAAGGCAGCGGGCCTGCAGCCGAAGCGCAGCATCCGCGTTATTCTCTTCGCTTCTGAAGAATGGGGTGGGCAGGGGGCACGCGCTTATGTGAGTTATGCGCGCACCCAGGGTCTTAAGCATGTGGCAGCTATTGAGTCCGACCTGGGGGGATTTGCACCCGTGGGTTTGACGACCGATGCCGGAGCAAAAGTTCTGGCGCGCCTGAGGGGTTGGAGCCCATGGCTTGCACCTTTAGGGGCTGGAAAAATAGAGCCCGGGGAGAGTGGAGTGGACGTCGGCCAGTTTCAGGCTTTGGGGGCCGAGACGATCGGATACCTGCCGGACTTGTCGCATTACTTTGACTTTCATCATGCCGCCAGCGATCAACTTGCGGCGGTGAACAAGAACGATCTTCAGTCTGGTGCCGCGCTGATGGCTGCCCTGGCTTGGCTCTATTCGGAGGAGCTTCCCTAAAATTCGAACGGGTCGAGCGCCTTCAAGGGGGGGCAAAACCCCTTGAAATACCGAGCAATTTAATTTCCTTAAAGTTACCCGTCGCCGCCGCCGATCTGCCCCCGGATCGTGTTTTTTCTCGATCCGAGAGTCATGCGATTGGAGGAACTTACGATGAAAACGAGACATGCCTCGCGCCTTGTGTGCGTGGGCCTTGGTTTGGCATTAGCAGCGTGCGGTCATGAGACCGACGAGTCCGAATTAGCGAGTCCTGAACATGGTAGCAATCAGCCTAAAGCCATCTACCTTAGGGATAGCAACGGTTCGCCCATGGGCTTGGCCTCCGCTAACGAAGTCCTCGTGCAGTATAAATTAGATGCAAACAATGCTGACAAGAAGCGCGTCAAGGACAAGGTGCGAGGCAGCCGTAAGAATGGAGTGCATAGTAAGGTCATGAAAGACAACGGCGAGGGCGAGCTTGAATTAGTGGAACTGCCCATCGACCAGACCTTGGAAGCTGCACTCGAAGATCTGAAGGATGATCCTGCTCTCACGTTCGCGGAACCTAACTTTATCTATCAGCACACTGCAGTATCCAATGATCCCTTTTTTACCAACGGTTCACTCTTTGGAATGTACGGCAACACAAGCACTCCTGCGAATGCCTTTGGCAGTCAGGCGGGGGAAGCCTGGACGAAAAATCAGATCTGTAATAACGGGGTGTACGTTGGGGTGATTGATGAAGGCATCATGACCACGCATGAAGATTTAGTGAACAACATATGGGTGAACCCGTTCGATCCCGTCGACGGTCGTGATAACGATGGCAATGGTTTGATAGACGACACCAATGGTTGGGATTTTGCTGCCAATAACCGCAGCGTTTTTGATGGACCCTCAGACGATCATGGAACTCACGTCGCCGGGACTATTGGCGCGAAAGGCGGCAATGGGAAAGGTGTGGCTGGAGTCTGCTGGTCCGTGACGCTCATTTCCGCGAAGTTTCTGGGTCAAAGCGGTGGGTCGACTCTCGGCGCCATCCGTGCTATCGATTACTTTACGGATCTGAAGCGACGCCATGGTTTAAATATCGTCGCGACCAACAATTCCTGGGGCGGCGGTGGCTTTTCCCTATCTCTGAAGAATGCCATAGACCGTGCAAATGCAGCTGGTATTTTGTTTGTCGCGGCAGCCGGGAATGGTGGATCGGACGGGATCAGTGATAATAATGATACAACCCCCTCTTACCCTGCATCCTATACGAGTTCCAACATTATCAGCGTCGCAGCCCTGAATAATCGCGGACAGCTGGCGTCTTTCTCCAACTTCGGAGCCACGAGCGTGGACATAGGCGCCCCAGGTTCGGGAATTGTTTCCACTGTTCCATCCGCCACAAGTACTTCGGCCTATGCCTCGTTTAGTGGAACATCCATGGCAACGCCTCATGTGACGGGTGCGGTAGCTCTCTTTGCTTCGCTGAATCCTGGAGCCACGGCGGCTCAGATCAAAGCGGCTATCCTCGGCTCAGCGGTTCCGACCCCGGCCGTTACCGGCAAATGCGTGACGGGAGGACGGCTAAATTTAGGGGATTTCTAAGTGCTTTAAGATCACACGAAAAAGCTCCGCGAAGGCCTGGCCTCCGTGGGGCTTTTTTTATAGTCAATGACGGGGGACGGGCGGCAGATTTCAGCTCATAAAAACACGGCCCCGTGCCTGACTTGGGGAAATCATCCAACTTGCCAGTGTCCAACTTTTCAGCCAAAACTGCTGACATTCACAATCAAGACTTCAACCGAAAGGATTCGAGTATGGTGCGTTCCATGGTCAACATCGTCCGTATGTGCGCTCTTTCAGGCGGCCTTTGTGGGTCCCTCAGTGCCATGGCAGGACATGCTGAGTCCTCGGTAATGAATGGTGCGGATACGAAGCTCTTTGGCGTGACAATCACGAGCGAGTATACGTTGGACAAAGATTCCAGAATTACGGGTATTCAGCTCGTTCTTCCTGTCAGTGCGATTGACAAGGCGCTTGGGCAACCTATGTCGGGACTCAAAATTGATCTGCCGGTTGTCTTAAAGGAAGATTCCCTCATCCAGCATATCACCATCGATTGGAATCCTGAGGGTCACGATCCAGCCCACGTGTATGATCGTCCGCATTTTGATTTTCACTTTTATTTCATAGGCAAAGACGAGGTGCATGCGATTGACTGCAGCGATCGCACACCGATCCCAGCCTCGCTGGTGCCGGATGATTATGTGCTCCCACCTTTGGATGCGCCTACGGCCTGTGTGCCGGCGATGGGGATTCACGCGGTGCCGTTGAAAGATGTCAGCCCCGGCTTTACCTTTACCGAGACACCGATCTACGGCTACTATCAGGGGCGATTCATCTTCTTTGAGCCTATGATCACCCGCGATCATCTGCTGTCGCGACAACCCGTCGTGCAGACGATCCAATATCCCGAGGCGTTCCTGGTGAATGTGAAAAATCATTTCATACCGAAAACGTTTCGGTTGTCATTCGATTCCCGGAGTCAGACGTATCTTATAACTCTAGGGAATTAGGCAAATGTCACCTTCGATCTTGATCGGCTTCGACTGCAGATAATCACAGGCCTTTTGTAACAAGCGATCCAGATCGTAAGGAATAAAGCGCGTGACATCCTCAGCCGGGAAGTACATGGGCATGACGGCCGAGCCTGTCTTTTGAGACACAATGGTGCCGCTCATCAACTTTCCTGGCACGCGAACACGGGTAAAACCTTTGGTTTCGATCAGCTCCGATGCGTCCGCCAGCGCACCAAAATAGGGATTTCCGGTCAGAATAAAATCGGGATAAACACTAAAAGCGGAGACGCTAGCGCTTATGGGCAGGGTATGCTGGTTGACTTGCAACCAAAAGTCAGCATTCTGATCCCGAAACAAATCAACAAAATGCTTGCCGTCGAAGTCGCGACGGAGGTAAACGCGATTCGCTTCTGATGTTTCCGTCACCGCTGGTACCAGCGTGCGATCTGTCCAAACACTTTGGATGGCATGGCCCGCACCTACAACGGCTGTTTCGCCGTTCCACTGGAAGGGTGTGCCTGGAAAATAGGAACAGAGCGAAGAAGGACTCGGTTTGATCTCCATGGACTGAAAGTCGAGGCGGACCGGACCCTGGGTTGGGTGCTTCAAGAGCAGTCCCGTGTTATCCACAAAACAGAATCGACCTGGAAAGCGTCCCGCGATTTTCCTTTGTCGGATATCCCAAAGCTCGATCTCAGGAGGACTCACATCACGCACAATTACGGCCGCCCAATTTCCATCAGGACTTGATTCGAATTGATGACTCAGGGTGTCACTATCAACGACGATGTCGCCGTTGAACCAGAGGGCCACACCGCCGACTTCTGTTTTGCCGCTGAGCACGAGACGCTCATCAGGAAACACCAAAGGCGGCATACTTCCCATTCCATCGGGGTAAGGATGCGTCGTCAGCTGGTCCGTGTCGGCATCATAAATGCCCCAGGAAGCATTGGTCGCGATATTGTAGCGATGGCTGCGCCCCGGAGCGACCTGTTGAGCCCAACCGTTGATGGAATTCAGCAGTCCCTTGGTCAGACCGTAACTTCTGAACTGGTCATAGGATTTATAAAAGAACGTCCCTTTTTCGCCAAGGAAGATGCCTTCGTAATCTGATGAAAGAACCTTCTCGTTCACGACGGTCAGCTCGGTCGGCGGGTCGAAACCCTTAGGATCCAATTTCCATAAGGTCATACCGTTGTCAGAAATAAGGGCTACTTTTTCACTGTCTGGGCTGATGACGACCTTCAGGTCCAGGTGCGATGGGTTTCTATTCTGCTCATGGAAGGGTAGCATCAGATCACGATAAATGGTTTTTAAAGACGCCCAGCCAAATGTTAACAAGGAGTACCCCGCTCCGTATTTCCGCAGAACTTCGATGCTTTTGCCATCGGCGCTCCAGTCCGCGTAAAATACACTGGAGTAGTGATCGGAATAATAATCGACCCGATCAACCAGACTCAAGTCGCTCAGACGATAGAGGCTGACAGCAAACTGAGTCCTCGCCAAAAACAGCCCTTGCGTGATGGAAAACTGAATATCATGCCAGTCCTGAAAGGACTGTTTATGATAGCCATTTTCATCCTTGCTCAGGACCAGACCCCGACCAGGGTCGGCACCCGATGTGGCAAAAATCAGGCGGGCATCCGGACCGATGCGTATGGCAACATTGCTCAAGCCTGGTGCCTCGTGTAACTGAGTGACCTTCGGATGGGTTGCATCGGTCCAATCCCAGAGCCACAGAAATTTGTCGGCAAGAAGAGCACTGACGTAACGTCCATCATCACTCACGCCTATGGCATTCCAGGTATCAATCCGCTTCTCTTCGGTGCTGACGATATTGTTCTGCCAATCATAGCGGGTTAGAGTGTTGCGACTATCGCGAAATATCACCACGGGCGATGACTTGGGAATCAGCAGCTGAAAGTTATCCCCAGCTGCCGTAGGATAACGCTTGATCTCACGGCCGTCCTGAATGTTCCGGAACACCAAAGCCTGGTCACCGTTGTGATTTTCCACACAGACTACGGTTTCGGAATCGGCAGGAATGATCCTGCATCGTGTGCTTTTGGCAGCATTGATCCACACGCCCTGTAGATTCACGGCAACCGCCATATGCATCAGGGCTTCCTTGATGCGCGGGAGAAGGACCTGACGTTCGCGTTCCGTGGTGAAGGCACGACGACTGCGTTCCAACTGCAATAGATCGGTCAGGGCCGCCAGCTGCTCGCCCTTGTCGAAGCGTTGCATCGACTCCTTAATCCTGGCCTCCAGCAAATCGATTTTGGTTTCTTCATAGCTGATAAATGTGAGCTCGCGACTGCTGACCCAACCGGCGGCATCACGAGCCTTGATGGCCAGGGTCCAAACACCGGATTCCGGTATGGGATAGGGCGTACTGCCATCCAGAGTTTGGCACCGGGCAGCGCCACCTGCGGCCGGGCGAAGGCAGTATTCGGTGCTTACGATCGTTTCATCGCTGCTGACCTTCAAAGCAAAGCCTGGCTCGAAACTGGCCAGAGGCGATGCGTCCTCATCTTTCATCAGGCCAAGACCCTGATCGATGTTCAATGCCAAATTTGGAGCCTTGCCATCCAGTTGAACGGAGCATTCCTGTTCAATGGTTTTATTTTGCAGGTAACTTTTGATCGCGATTTTTAAAGTATAAAGACCGGCCTTGGCGTCTGCATGACGAAGGGTCAGTATGCCCGCGTCGGCCATCCATCCGGCTTCTGTCTGAATGGAAGTGCGGTTGCTGTCGGCAAGGGTGGCGGTCACCCGACTGGCTTCTTCCAGATGAGGAATCGTCGCATGATAATGCAACTGGGTTTCATCGGTCCGACCCAGGATGGTGCCCAGGTTCTGGCAGTCGCTTTCCAGGGTCCAACGGCTGGTATCCATCAGGGGTATTGTTCGATCAGGTACGTCCTCAAGGCGGAAATAAAAGGCCAGATTCCTTGGCCCCGTCACGGAGCCCATGACCACAGTTGACGGCGGCAAATCCTGGGGTATCTCCACGCAGCGACGTGAGGTGATCCGCAATGTTTGAATGTTGGGGTTGATTCCAGCAAACGCAATAGGCGCCTCATCTCCTGCCATATCAGGGAGTTGCAGATAGTGAAAGGCGTGGGCGTCGGCGTCGTCACCGCAAAGACGTTTGGTAGCTTTGAAGTCGGGCTGCGCGCGATGGCAGCTGAACGCAGCGAGGCCGAGGAGTAATAAAAACCAGGATTTCATGAATGCTCCAAGGGGCCGAAAGGCATGAGGTGGAATGCTTTCATGGCACCTTGACTAGCATGTTTTGGCGAAGAATCAAAGGCTTAATGAAGGGCGCCGCAGATAGGAGCGCCCTTTCATGTATCGAAATTGATTTCTTTTAAAGGGTCCTGGTTCTGCTCAGGATTGTCATCCACAAAGTGAAAGATATGGCGCCTTGGTAAGGGGAACCCTTGAGCGGTTTCAAAGATCTTATAAAAGTCATCTTTTTTCACCATGGGAAGCAGCTGACGTTCGCTTGCGGCGAGCTGGCTTCGGTATGTGCGCAGGTATAAAAGGCTATGCAGCGCTAGCGTTTTACCTTTCTTCAGAACCGCGCTCTGGTAGCGGTTCGCCCGGGCTTGATCGGTCTGATTATGATAGCAGCCGACCCACTGGTTGGCACAGCGGCGATAGATTTCACCACCAAAAGTCTTCAGGAAATAGTCCACCTGCTTCCGAGGGGATAAAGCCGCCATGGGATCATTCTGAAAGCCTTCCTTATGCCAACCCCAGTTGAACTGAAGAGCCCCGATATCAATGTTAGGACGTCCAACAGTTGGAGCGTCCTTGAGATTTTTCAGAAAGGCAAGCGCCTCGTCGCCGCGATAGATCTTCGGTTCGGGTCCGTTCGCCCGAACTATGGTAAAGCGGAAATTGCTTTCCTGCTGGGCGATCAACCAAAGAACATCAGGATTGGATGTTTTGCAGGCCGCTTTGGCAAATTCCTCCAGATAAGGTTGTTCGACCTTAAAGTTGACGGAGGGATTGGCTGATTTCGCGGTCTCCTGAAAAACCACTTCACAAGGCTGAAGCGAATGATACGCAGCGTAAAGAATAAGACTCAAGCTATTGAGCGCCATGTGGTGTCTTCCTGTTGTTGCTGAACTCTTATTCCTTTCTATGCAAAAAATAGCGCACAAAGCTGTCGTTTGAAGATTCGATACTTGCCTTGGCCCTTGATGTCCAAACCGAAGCTTCTGTCGAAAATGAGGACAACACCCGATTATAAATGGCAGAAATTTGTAGCGCTTTATGCCCTGCCGGCAGGATTCAACGGCCTGAGGTTGGCTCCCCTTCTATGCGAAATCGGGTTCGGTTTCCGTCCTCGGAGGGCGGCTTGCGCTTGCCAAAACCGAGCTCGTGAACAAATGTGGAGGGATTCTGCTTCCACGATGCCGAGGTCTGAATCATGAGCTCCGACATACTTCCCTTCAAAACTCAGCGACTGCTCTTGCGACGTTTTCATGAAAAGGACCTGCCGGCTTTTACGGATTATCGTAGCGATCCAGCCGTCGCACGTTATCAAAGCTGGAATCACTTCACGCTTCGTGACGCTCAGGTTTTTTTTCAGGGGCAACGGGATTTGCCTTGGGCAAAGCCTGACAGCTGGCTGCAAATTGCCTGCACTCGCCTGGACACGGACGAGCTCATAGGCGACTGCGGCTTGCACTTTCTGTCGGAACAAGGCGGGATGGAAATTGGCTTTACCGTGGCCCCACGTTTCCAGGGCCAGGGTTATGCGCGGGAAGCGGTTCAGGCCCTGTGTCATCAGCTTTTTGCCAAGACAGGCTGTCAAAGAATTCAGGCGGTGACCGACGCGCGCAACCTGGCAAGTCTGCGTCTGCTGGAACGTGTGGGTTTTCAGCAACTCGGCCATGAGCCGGAAAAAACCATTTTTAAAGGGGAACCTTGCGAAGAATGGACTTTGGTTCTGACGCCTAATTTGCTTGACAGCCTATAGGCATGTCGCTATTCAAATTGAAACATCATTTTAAAAATCTCCGACACTTTTGAGGAACTATTGATGATAAGAATCCTTGCGGCTGCATTGTTGACGCTTTCGGCGGCGCCCATGAGCCAGGCCTTTGAATCGCGAGAAGTGTTCAAAATTAGATTGCGTATCCCTGCTGGAAACTCGTACTTCGATTACCAGCTCCCGACACCTCAGAATATCAGTCCGTTTCAAGTGTTCTTCACACCAAGCGCAAGCTGTCGGGAATTTACCATGAGTCCAGCGGTCTGGTATCCAGGAGGGTCAGCGTGGGATCCTGCCAGGTTCGATGGCTCCGTCTTCACAACAGCAGACCGTGACGTTTATAGCATTCAGCTTCGTTTTCAAACACGCTTCGTCAACCAAACTTGCGACATCTCCTTGGTCACACTCCGTGATCCATCAGAACCACAACCTCAACCTGAACCGGAACCACAACCTCAGCCGCAACCCCAACCCGAACCTGAACCAGAACCACAGCCCCAGCCGGAACCAGAACCGGAACCAGAACCAGCGGGTCAGTGGCAGGAAGCCGGCACCCTCAATTTTCCAGGTGGTGATCAAAAACAGGGCAATCTTCAGTTAAATTCAGCCTACTATGCACGGGATATTGCCATCAAAGTCCCTGACGATTGTCAGGACATAAAAATCGACGAAGTGGGAATCCTGCGGCAGAACAAGTACACCAAGGCCAATCCTTTGTCGAACAGTCCAGGCGTTTACCGACTCGCCGAAATTTCGTCCTTTCGTCAGGCCCGGGTCACCATCAGTGGTCCTGAAGGGCAGAACTGTCTGATCGCTGTCCATGTTTATGATCACACGAGAATGAAAGCCAAGAGCAAGTCAACGGATCGCCTTTGATGCCGGGTGTGGACTACCGTATCTCCCGTCCCTTTACCTCAAGGTAAACAACGCAATTCCGATATAAGCCGGGCCTACAGGACGTAGTTCTGGCTTTCGCTGCTGTTTAAAAAGACAGCACAGACTCCCGCAGCGGCGGCCCGGAATTCGTTCAGATCCTAGGATGGGAGACGCTTATGATGAATGTCCTGGAAGCTAAAATATGTCGAATCCTCCTGCTTATTCCCCTGTTCCATGCCTCTGGCTGCGGCAATAAAGATTTTCAAGGTGCAACCCCCGAGCAGCAGACGCCTATTTTAGAAGCAGATGTCTCGGTCGCGCCCATGCAGGGTCAGGAGATCAATCTGCCCGCGCCTGTCGGCATGGAACCCGAGACCATCATGGGTCTCTATCCCGCGGCCCAGATCCTGTCCGACAAACTCAGTTTCACCATCGATACCCAGGACGTCAGGACAGAATTTGAGCTGAAGGATATCTACAAGGAACATCAAGAGGTTTTTCGCCAGGTCGGGCGTGACAGCCGTACTGAAAAATTTCAGCAAGGGCATCCGTCTCAAGGGAAGCAGGATGTTTTTGATCAGCAGGCAAAAAAGGGTCTCGTCGATATCCTGGTGGTGATCGACAACAGTATTTCCATGACTGAAGAGCAAAGAAATCTAAGCGACAAGATGCACGAATTGGTGGCCTCGCTCGGCAACAGCGACTGGCAGATCGGCGTCATCAACACCACGGCGGTTTATGAAAATGGCATTCCGCAATGCTTGATGAACCTGATCCGATCGACGGACACGAATGCGGCGGAAAAATTCCGATCTGCAGTCCTCGCTGGGACCAGTGGCAGTTCAAATGAGGAAGGTATTCTTCAGGCCGTTGTCGGTCTTTCCTGTCCGTCTCGCCCCTGGCTCCGGTCGCATGCATCCGTGGCTGTTCTGATCGTGTCTGACGAAGATAATTGCAGCGCGGACGGAGCGGATTGTCGCGGCAGTGTCGCCGAGAATGAGCAGTACCTCATCCAGTACGTGGAGCAAAAGCTGGGACTGGAGGTTGGCAAAAATGCGGGATTTTATGGAATTTTCTCCCCGCCGGCGGCTCCTTGCGTGACTTCTTCCAATACGGGCATTCAATATCAACGCCTGGTGAATTATAAAGCCCAGGGCATGGTCAACTATGGGAATATCTGTGATGCCAGCTACAAAACGACGTTGAATCGCATCTCGGATAACATCGCGGTCCTTCTTGGCAGTCGATTTGAACTCAAAGAAAAGCCGTTATCAGGCAGCCTCAAGCTGAAGCTCGTGCTGAATCAAGGCACGGAGCGGGTGATTCAACCCAACGAATACACCCTGAATGAGAAAACCATTATCTTTGCAGCAGGTCAGGAACCTCCGGCCCGCGCTCGCCTCGTGGCCGATTACCTGGTGCCCGGAAGACCCCTATGGAAAAAACTCTCGCTTGCGGAAAAACCGGGTCAGGGAACTCTGGACGTGCAATTCAACAATCAACCTGTCAGTGACCAGGCCTACCGCTGGGATGGGCAGACTCTGGAGTTTTATGACTTTCCACCGGCTGGCGCCTTGGTTCGCGTCAGCTATGGGTTGGATAAACCGCTCAACCGAACATTCAGTCTTTCGTCCTCGGCCCTGGGGCAGACGCTTGACGCGGAAATCAATGGTCAGCCCACGCAGGCTTTTAGCATCGATGGCCGAGGCATGGCGATCACATTTGATCCGGCTCCCACTTATGATGCCCGTATATCCTTGGCCTGGACCTCGCGCGAAGGGCCGCAGTTGACCTATGCTTTGCCTGTTGCCAAAGAAAGCAGCAGCTTTCAAATTTTGGATGGAAACAGGCTGGTGCCCTTTACGGAAAATCAGGGACTTTTCACGATTCCAGCGGACCTTCACCGACCTGGCAAAAAGCTCACGTTGCAGTATCAGATGCCTGATGCCCGCACGCGAACATTCGCGCTGGCGCATCAGCCTATTCCTCAAAGCGCGCACGTGGAAATGGGGGCCAACACCTGTCAGCTCGGTGCCGGCCTTGAGCTCCAGGATGGTCAATTGATCAGCACTTGCGGTGTCAAAAGTCGCACAGAATTTGTCGTGAGCTATCAGTATTACGAACCTCAGATGGAATTCACCCTGGCTGGCATTCAAAACCCGGACGCCGGTCTATGGAAGGTTCTGATCGATGGCGTTCCGACCCAGGACTATGTGCGTAAGGGCGCGACGTTTAGCTTTCCTTCGCCCATGGCTCCCGAATCTCAGATTGGGCTGCAGTATACGTTTCCGGTGACCCTTTCCCGTTCTTCCGGCTTATAAAGGAGCGATGGTATGGATCGCATCATGGCCTTTGGTCTCATCCTCATTCAGCTCGGCGCGTGTCAGGCGCGCCATGCCCCGCGCGCTCCTGATGAAGGTGAATCTTCCGTTATGACGGCGGATTCCCATGTTCAAGAGAACGCTGATAATGAACCCCGCGTACCGCCGCAGAAGCCGGTCGATCCCGAAGCTTCCATCACAGATTCCGTAACGCAGGACGTCGATTTTTTTCCAGAGAGCTGCCTGGCTTTGAAGACAGCTCAACCTTTTCTGCCGAGCGCTGTTTATAGCATCTACCCACAGAAGGGCGTGGTTGAGGGTATGAGCATCCAGGCCTCGTGTGATATGGAAACGGATGGCGGTGGCTGGACCTTGATTTTGAACTACAATCACAAAGGCGCCACCAATCCTGCATTAAACGTGCGGACCAACAGTCTCCCTCTCCTGGGAAGCCAGGCTTTGGGGGTCGATGAATCGCTTGTGCCGGAACATTGGGGTCATGCTGGCAATGAGTTGCTGCGATCGTTTACGGGTTTCCGCGAACTTTTGTTCTATTGCCGTTCGTCAGAAAATGCCCGGATTGTGCACTTCAAAACCAGTGACGCGGCCTGCTTATCTGCTGTTCAGTTAGGCAATGGAAGTTGTGGGAATATCAGAAACGATTTTGTTCCCATGAACGATCATACAGCGCTCCTTCCTGCTGCGGCGGACCGGGCCGAATTCGATCGGTTGAATGAAACGCTGACCTATAACACCTTTGGGAAGACGGAGGCGGAGACTCCCGATCGTATGTGGAGCATTCGCGCCGAGCCGACCCAACAGGCTTGGGAATGTGACTTCGGCACCAACAACGAGACATTTCACACCTTGCACCGCGTTTGGATGCGCTGACTTTGATCAGGGTATAACTGCGGGACTTGCGAGACGACACGGGACATTTTACACCTTGCACCGCGTTGGGATTCGCTCATCTGCGATCAGTGGATGCGAGACGACACGGATCATTCTGGGATGGATTTTCATCCCGGATCCCTGTTTTTGCTTTTCATAAAATTCATCTTTTTAATAAGAATAATCGCACGATTATCCTGCCCGTCCAGGATGGTGGTTAGCCATTGGAAATTTTCATTTGTTTTTTTTTGCTGTAGGATGGCTGCCTAACATTACCTGGAGTTTTCAGTGAAAGTTCTTTCGTTCACTTTGGTGTCTGCATTTTTGCTTTCCAGCATCGGATCCATGGCTATCGCCGCGGACAGTGATATTCGGACCGGCGGCTATCAAGGACCTCCCGGCCCCAAGGGCGATCGGGGCCCCAAGGGTGATAAGGGCGATAAGGGCGACAAGGGTGATACAGGCTGGCAAGGACCGGCTGGTCCCAAAGGGGAAAAAGGCGATGCCGGCTGGCAAGGTGTGGCTGGACCCAAGGGCGAGAAAGGCGATAAGGGTGATAAAGGTGAATCCGGACTCCCCGGTGCTGCTGGTACCGCCGGTGCTCAGGGTGCTCAGGGTGCTCAAGGGGAAAAAGGAGATAAAGGCGACAAGGGTGACATAGGACTCACGGGTCCTGTGGGTATTCCAGGAGCTAAAGGGGACACGGGTGAAAAAGGGGTCAAGGGTGACAAAGGTGACCGTGGCGCTGCTGGTCCGAAAGGCGACAAGGGTGATATAGGTCCCATGGGTTATCCTGGATACGCGGGACCTGCTGGTCCCAAAGGTGAAGCAGGGCCTGTTGGTCCCAAAGGTGACAAAGGCGACAAAGGTGAAGCAGGACCTGCTGGTCTCAAGGGTGATAAAGGTGATGCTGGACCTGCTGGTCCTAAAGGTGAAGCGGGACCTGTAGGGCTCAAAGGTGATAAAGGTGAAGTTGGCCCAAGAGGATTGCCAGGACCAGCCGGTGATGAAGGCGCTCGTGGACCTCAAGGCGTCGCTGGCCCTGCTGGTGATGAAGGTCCCCGCGGACCCAAAGGTGATGCAGGACCAGCAGGACCTCAGGGGCAAGCCGGCATCAGCTGCACGCTCGTCGATATTGGCAACGGAACCGGCAAGATTACGTGCGGTGATATCACGCTCCATGTGGTTCTCGCTTCGATTACAGATCTTGCTCCTGAAGCCGAGTGATCGACTGAGGCATCGTGATCCAGGTGAACGAAGCCAACGAAGGGTTTTCAGGCTTCGTTTAACTTGCTGCTTGCGAGACGATACAAGTGCGTAAGGGCGCGGAGCGATTCTAACAGTCCAGGCAAGAAGGTGGGATCAAGCAGAATGTGGAAGGGCTTTGCGTCGATCATACTCGCGCTGCATGTGGTTTGTTCTCTCTTCGTGCTCACCATGCCCTTGATCATACCCCTTGGTGTATGGCAGGGATGGCCATGGGTGCGGGATCCCTGGCTCCGGAACATCCATTTGGGAATTGTCCTGTTTATTGCCGCCGAGGTGATTCTTGGCAAGCCCTGTCCGCTCATGACCTGGGAAAATCGATGCCGGATACGAGCTGGAATGCCTCTCTATACGACAGGTTTCTTTGATTACTGGGTGGAAAAGCTGCTGAAAATACCCTTCAAGGATTGGATGTTTGAAAGTATATTTTTTCTCGTGGGAGCTTCGACCGTGGCTGAATACTTCCTGCTGGGCCCTGTGCATTAGATACCTTAGCGTTGTGATTTTGTCTGGCGTCCCATCTTATAGCTTCGCCACAGGGCTCCCAGGAATTTTCGCAGCTGATAGCCGGATTCGGCCAAGCCTTGTTTCCCATCATTGTTACGTCCGCTGAAGCGATGCTGTCTTGCCGGTTGAATCTGCGCCTCAGGCACATGAACGAGCAAGGCTCTCAGCATTTCGACCATCAGATGACTCGCCAGCATCTTACCGAGGCACATTCGTTTTCCAGCGCCAAAGACCAGATTTTGATAGGGGTGAGGGACCGCATCGTCGAGCCAGGCGTTGGGGTTGAACGATGCATCCTGTTTAAATTGATCGAGTGGAATGAAGATCTGCGTTCCTGCCTTCATAAGCCGGTCTTTAAGCTGGAGGTCCCGCGTCAGCTCACGCTCCAGGATCGGGAAGGGATGCTGCAGACGGATCGATTCCATGATGATCGCATTGAGATATTTCAAATCGCTGCTTAAAGCCTTCTCACGAGCCAGCTGATAATACTGAGGTTCCTTGCGCAGAAACGCGAAGGTGGCAACCATGATGTCACTGACATTGATTTGGGGAGAGATCATAAAGGGCTGGCCAAACACGGAAAGCCATATCAAGGGATCACTGCATTCCTGGAGCCCGGCCCGATATTTCGAGATGCTGACGATGGACAATAGGCGCTGCGTGAACTGGCTTTTGATGTCAGCATCGCCTTGACCTTTCACGGCGATTTCTTTCCGCCATTCTATTGAACTTTGGTAGAACAGGGTTTCATCCGCAGGGCTGATAGCGGTATCGAACAGGAGTTCATACAGCGTGCGAAGCGCGAGCCTGGAAATGGCTTCGGAGTCCACGCTGCGAGTAGGTTCGTGGGCGATCTCGAGCGCCAGTTTTTGAATGGCGTTATCCATAAGGCCAGCCAGCGCGTCCTTCCACCTGAGGCCGCGCAGAACTTTGCTGCAGCTGTCGGCCAGCTCTTTCCATCTGGGGCCGTCTTCTGACTCGATGGAGTAAAGGGGACGCCAGGCAGGAATCGCGAAAATTGTTTCAATAAAGCTGCCCTTGGTTTCTGAGCTTGCCAGCGCGCGTGCACACTCGATCGGATCGCTATCGAGAATGACCACGTTTTTGCCTTGTAACCAGGCACAGAGCCGAATAAAGGACGTTCGGAGTTCAAACGGCCCCTCACCATAGCGAATTAACGACGCAGCTTTCATGCCCGCCCCTTTGTTTTTACCAAACTACGTGTTTTACCCTAAAATGAACCCTGAGAAAATGACTCAAGGCAAAATTTCAAAAAAAATGTAAATCTGGTCGTGTGAAAAGGAGGTCATCCATGTTCAACATGAAGTTTATTCACCTGGCGGTTGCCTGCGTTCTGTTCAGTACGGTGGGTCTGGCGTTGGACTTCCGTCAGTATAAGAAACCCGATGCGGCGACTTTGAAGAAGCAGCTGACGGAAGAACAGTTTGATGTCACACAGAAGGACAGCACAGAGAGAGCCTTTAAGAACGCTTATTGGAATCTTAAAGAAGACGGGATCTATGTCGATATCGTGTCGGGCGAGCCCCTGTTTAGCTCGCTGGATAAATACGATTCCGGCACAGGTTGGCCCAGCTTCACCAAACCCATTGTGTCAGGAGCTGTGACGGAAAAAGCCGATCGAGGATTGTTTGGAGTTCGAACGGAAATCCGATCCCGCTATGCTGATTCCCACCTTGGGCATGTATTTCCCGATGGTCCAAAACCTACGGGACTGCGTTACTGCATGAATTCGGCGGCCCTGCGTTTTATACCTGCAGACAAGTTAAAAACTGAAGGTTATGAAGAATTTGTAAGTTTATTCTCTGCCTCACCTCAAAAGCCTTGATGGCCTGGAAAGGTTAATTTTATGCTGAAGTCCTGGTTTGCCCATATTGCCATGCTTTGTATCTTGGCTGTTGCTGGCCACGCCGGCGCTCAAGGAACACCATCTGCAGCCCCTCGAACGGAGCGGGCTGTTTTTGCTGGAGGCTGCTTTTGGTGTATGGAAGCGCCTTTTGATAAAATCCCCGGTGTGCTGGCCGTAACCGTTGGTTACATAGGAGGGACCAAGGACAATCCCACCTACGAGGAAGTCTCGGCAGGTCGAACGGGACATACCGAGGCGGTTGAGCTGGTGTTTGACCCTAAACTGGTCAGTTATAAAAAACTGCTCCATGTTTTTTGGCGACAAATCGATCCAACAACCCCTGATGCCCAGTTCTGCGATCGCGGTTCTCAGTATCGGTCCGGAATCTTCTACTTGAACGAAGAGCAAAGGAAGGACGCTGAAGCATCCAAGGATGAATTGCAGAAGACGGGGCCTTTCAAAGGCAAGATCGTGACGGAAATTACCAAAGCCGGACGCTTTTATGCTGCTGAAGATTATCATCAGCATTACTACAAAAAAAATCCGATCCGTTACAAATATTATCGATCTTCGTGCGGTCGTGACAAAGTCCTGGATTCGTTCTGGGGCTCCGGCCGGGACAAGTGAGGAGGAGGCTGGTTTGGCCAGCCTAGGGGGCATTCCATGACAAAGACCGGCTCAAAGGTCCGCATGTCAATCGTGACTCCACGGCTTCATTCCATAGCGTTCTAAAATCTTATGAAGCTGCTGCGAATCCCGCAGTTTGTGCATGCCACGATCGAGGCTGTCGGCGATCGACTGCGTCCGTTTCAGTTGCTTTATAGAAAATCCGACACCCAGCTTCTCCTTGCCCAGGCATCCGGCTTCACGAAAGTCATCTCTGATAAGGTTATTCTTGAGGGAATAGGAATAAACATCGGACGTGATGATGATGGCATCGGTACGATCATCGGCCAGGAAATCAAAAATCTTGCGTGTGAAACCGGCTGATCCGGCGAACTCGAAGACAGAAATCTGGTTCCTGTTCTGGTGCACGAATTCTTCCATTCGTCCAAGACCCGAGTCTTTGAGATAGGACATCCTGCGCCCCAGCAGATCTTTGTAGCTGCTGAATTTCCACTGGCTGTCTTTCTTCGTGTAAAAGCAATACTCCTGATAGCCGACAGCTTCGCGCCCAAACAGGAATTGGGGGTAGCCCACGACAGTCGGTGTGAGAAGACCGTCGAAATTTCCCTTCTTCACTTCATGCATGGCGCGTAGCCACGGCATGTAACTGATCTGTGTGGTTATCCCCTCGGCTGCGAACGCGGCAACAACGATCTCAATTATGTAGCCTTTATGTTCATGG
>NZ_DASQYZ010000218.1:0-8954 GCF_035638955.1 Oligoflexus sp.
TCGATATTGACCTCTTGAGTCAGATTTTTGCGGACAAGGTCGATATGAGTCCCAGCCCCGCATACTACCAACTCCTCAATGAAACATGGGAACCGATTGAACAGCCTGCGCTGGCGCCGTGGCGCTTGGATTTTTCCGCGCGGGAATTTGATAATGCGTTCAGTTGGGTGACGGACAGCGCGATGCTGGTTCTGGGCCGGCGTTATCTCGATACCGAGGAATACAGCTGGGGTTATCTGCTCGGACGGAAACGCAAGATCAGTCCGCATGAAATTCTGATTGCGGCGCGGGATGGTGAGCGTTCCGAGCATGCTACGCGGCAGGTGGATCGTTTGCTGGATGCCACGGGGTCGAAGGCGCCACGGCATGTTTTTATGTTTTTTACCGGGAATGATCTGTGTGCGCCGCAGGCGGAGTTTGCGACCGAGGCGGCGGAATATGCCAAGCATCAGGAAGTGGCGCTGCGGTATTTGATCCGCAATGCCAAGCCTGATCATAGTGCGACCCATATCTGGCTGCTGGATCCCTTGGGGATTTTGCAGTTGGTGAGTTCTCCCGAAATCCTGGGGCGGCCGGTGAAGGCTTACGGGCAGGATTTGACCTGCCGGGATTTGCAGAGTGGACGGTTCAAGAGTCCGACCACGGAGCTGCTTAAGGAAGGCATGAGCGAGAAGTTTTTGTTTGGGCTGATGTTTGGTCAGGGACCTCGGACCTACTGCCCCTCGCTGTTTTCGGTGCATGAAGACAAAGGGACCGAGATCCAGTTGCGTTTGTCGGGGATGCTGGCTGCGTATCGGCAGGAGCTCGACAAGCTGGCCAAGAAACTGGCTGATGTGCATCCCTCGTTCAAGATCCACCATCTGCGGGAAACATCGGATCTTCTGTTTGCGCCCGAGGATATCAGTAATGACTGCTTTCATTTGAGCATGAAGGGGCATTTGAAATTGGCACGGTTGGTCGATGATGCCATGCGTAAGGCCATGCCTTGAGTAAAAACTATGACGTTTGTTAAAACGCCGGGTATGATGATCCTAGGCAAGTCCCTACGTGATACGGAAGTAAAGTAATATGACCAAGCCTCAGGATATTCTTCAAGGCAACCATTCCCATGTATTCGATGAAGGCAACCCCCTGGCCGAACGCAATACCACGCGGGCGGTGATCCTGACCACCGTGGTGATGGTCGTGGAGATTATCGGCGGTTGGCTGTTTAATTCCATGTCGCTGCTGGCTGACGGCTGGCATATGGCCTCGCATGCCTTGGCGCTGGGACTGTCGGTGGTCGCTTATGTTGCGGCCAGACGGTTGGCGGGGCATGCGCATTTTAGTTTTGGGACCTGGAAGATTGAGGTTCTGGGCGGTTATACGAGCTCTATCTTTCTTTTGGGTGTGGCTGGGACCATGCTGTTTCAGTCGGTGGAACGGTTTATTTATCCTGCCGATATTCGTTATAATGAAGCGATTGTGATTGCGATTATTGGTCTTGCCACGAATCTTGTCAGTGCGTGGCTTTTGAAGGATAGTCACCATGGGCATGATCACGGACATGAGCATCATCATGATCACGATCATGACCACTCGCATGAACACCATCATCATCACCACAATCATGGGCATGCGCATGACTTGAATCTGCGTTCGGCTTATATGCATGTGGTTACGGATGCTGCGACTTCGGTGTTGGCTATTGTGGCTTTATTGAGTGGGAAGTGGTGGAACCTGGGTTGGATGGATCCCTTGATGGGGATTGTTGGGGCTGTGCTGGTTACCGTTTGGGCTATCGGATTGATTAAGGATACGGGCCGTATTCTGCTGGATGCGGAAATGAATGCGCCGGTGGTGAGTGAGATTAAAGACGTTGTTGCGAAGTTGCCTGTTGCTGCGACGATTACAGATCTGCATGTGGCGCGCGTGGGAAAAGGGAAGTTTGCCTGTATCCTGGCTGTTGCGGTCAAGGATGCGGTGGAGCCAGCTTACTTTAAGCAGGCTCTGAGTGTTCATGAAGAGCTGGTGCATATTACGGTTGAAGTGAATCGGTCGGTCGTTTAAAGGCCCGCTGTCTTTTCAAGAGTCGACGGGAAGATTCAGAAGCTTCGGTATCCTGCGTTGGAGTATCTCGATAAGGACAGGATCCATATATTCATAGTTGTCGGGAATGTCGAGGCAGATGATTCGCTTGTCCTTGAGGTACTTACCAAAGCGGTTGCGCAAACGGCTCAAATGATTTTTTTCCATAACAAATATCACATCCGCCCATTCAAGTAGCTCACCTGTTACCGTTGTCGCGGCGTCCTTATCGAGACCTGCGGAAGCCACTTCCAATAACTCGTGCTGACTAAAGATGGCTTCAGCTGTTGGACTTCTCAATTTATTCTGGCTGCAGATAAAAAAGATGCGCTGCGTTTTCATAGCTCTCAACCCATTCAATCCATTTGCGGTAAGCCGTCCGTGATTTCATAGTAGTCACCCTTGGACGCCACGTGAACATTAATGTGGATCTTGGTATTCGTAGGCTTTTCAAACGCGCCCATGGCAATGCCTATCCAATCTTTGTGGATGGCGTCCCAGAACAGTGAAGAGCCACATGTTTTGCAGAAACCTCGCATCACCTTTTCCGAGGAATGGTACCAGGTGAGATTTTCCGCACCATGGATAGTCACTGCGGAGCGGGGCACATCGGTGGATACGAAGACATGACCCGACTGTTTACGGCACTGTGAGCAATGGCAGGCATCGGGCGGTGGCAAGCTGCAGGTGACTTCAAAACTTACGGCTTGGCAAAGGCAGGATCCTTTGTGCATGGCGTACTCCCTTTTTGAGAATTCCTCCTGACCCCATACTTTTAGCATTCCTCCCTGCCCAATAGGACAGGAATGGATGCTGTGTCCTGTATTTTCGTTCTCAATTGGGTGGCCCCAGTAAAGCTGGGGCGTCCCGGCGCTACTTCAGCTGTCTAGTGATCGCTTCGAATTTCTCCTGGCTGGGACGCAGGAGGGTGATGTGCCCGAGTTTTCGTTTGGGAGCGGCCTTTTTCCGATAATCATGGAGGCAAAGACCCTCTATGTTGAGAAGATCGGACGCTCGAGGCATGTGGCCGATGACGTTGATCATCTTGAACGGTTCCCGCAGTTCCGTGGAACCCAAAGGCAAACCGAGAATGGCGCGAAGGTGGTTTTCAAACTGACTGGTCACGGCGCCTTCTATAGTCCAATGACCCGAGTTGTGAACGCGCGGAGCCATTTCGTTGGCAACAAGGTCGCCTTTCATCACAAAAAATTCTATGGTCAGAACACCGACGTAATCGAGTTCCTGCATGATTTTTTTCGCATGAGCTTCCGCTTTGCTTTGTAGGGATGTGTTCGAGAAGGTGGACCAAGGTTCGGAGGTGAAGAGAATACCGTCTTGGTGGACGTTGTGAACCAGAGGATAAAATCGGGTGTTGCCCTGGCTATCCCGCACGGAAATCAAGGAACATTCCGCGTCAAACGATAACCATTCCTCCAGAATCAAATCCCGACCACCAAGCGCCGCCCAGGCAGCATCAATATCGGCAGGGGATTTAATGCGAAACTGCCCCTTGCCATCGTAACCCTCACGCCTTGTTTTTAGAATGAAGGCACCACCACGGGAACGCACTTCCTTATCCAATTCCTCGCGACTGGCGATATTGGTAAAAGGTGCGGTGGGGATTCCCAGGTTTTGAAAGGTGCTTTTTTCGTAGAGTCGATCCTGGGAGGTGGCGAGGGCTTTGATTCCAGGATTTATTTTCGAACCGTGAAGGAGGAGATTTTCGAGGGTGGCGACGGGGACGTTTTCGCTTTCGATCGTGATGCAATCGAGCCCTTGGGAAAACTGTCTGAGGGCATCGGGGTCATTCAAGGGGGCCTGAATATGTTCCATCAGATCAGCGGCCGGGGACTCGGGGTTGGGATCCAGACAGCGAAAACGTAACCCTAAAGGATAACCGGCCAGAGCCATCATGCGGGCCAGCTGCCCGCCACCTAAAAATCCAACTTTCATTTCGGCATCTCCAAAGTTTGAGCCAAAACTTCAGCAGCAACTTCTGCACGATTTTTTGCCAGACGACTTTGCAATTCGGGATTCTGCAGACCGAGGATTTTTAAAGCCAGAAGAGCAGCATTGGCAGCACCCGCTGGTCCAATCGCAACGGTTGCGACAGGAACACCACGGGGCATTTGCACGATCGAGAGAAGGGAATCGAGTCCGTTCAGAGCTTTAGACTGAACCGGCACGCCGATGACAGGAAGGTCTGTCAGAGCAGCAACCATGCCTGGTAGATGCGCAGCGCCACCAGCTCCGGCAATGATGACTTTCAGGCCACGTTCAACTGCTGTTTTCGCATAGCTGACCAAAAGTTCCGGGGTGCGGTGAGCGGACACAACCTTGGCTTCAAAGGGAATATTCCAGGACTGCAAAATCTCGGCAGCGGGCATCATGGTTTCCCAATCGGATTTGGAACCCATGATCACTCCGACCTGTATGGACGTTGTCATCGTTTTGTTTTCCCCAACTCTGTTTGTGACGGCATGGTTGTATAGCAGCTCATCCCGCTTGTCCAGCCACGAAAAAGGGGGCAAAGCGCCCCCTTGTCTCGACTTATCTTACGAGGGCATTAATAGGACTTCGCAATAATCGAGCGACGCTCCACCGGCTTACCGGTGAAAATACATGTCCCGGCTTCCTTCTCGCCTTCGAGCGGTGTACACCGGTGCGTAAGTTTCATCTCTTTCAAGGTCGTGCCAATCTCGGCATCATCCGCGACGTGCACCAAAGCAAAGCCACCGTGAATTTCCGGTTTGTCTTCACTCTTGGGTGTGAACCAGGTTTTCAATTCGTCGAGCGAATTGACTTTTCTCATATTGGCGTCGCGATAGGCGAGGGCCTTCTGAAAGAGGTCATCCTGAATCGACTGCAGAATCTGCGGCAGCGTTTCGATGAACTGATCACGAGGGATCCCCTGCTTATCCTTGTGGGCCTTGTTTCTTTGCGCCACAAAAACAGCGTTTTGATCCATATCCCTTGGGCCCACTTCCACGCGGACGGGCACACCTTTTTTGATATGACCCCAGGCTTTCTCGCCGCCGCGAATATCGCGCTCGTCGAGCATCACGCGGATCTTTTCGCCGTCATACCGAGTGGCGGCAATATCGGCCTGCAATTTCTTGCAGTAGGCCAGGACTTTGGCCTTTTCTTCGTCATTGCGGTAGATCGGCATGATCACGACATGCTTAGGGGCCAGACGGGGTGGCAGAACCAGACCGTCATCATCCGCATGGGTCATGATCAGACCACCGATCAAACGCGTGGAGACACCCCAGGAGGTGGTCCAGGCTGTGGCGGTTTCGCCTTTTTCATTCTGGAAATTGATTTCCATGGCCTTGGCAAAGTTCTGGCCGAGGAAATGCGAGGTGCCGGATTGCAGAGCCTTGCGGTCCTGCATCATGGCTTCGATCGTATAGGTGTTATCCGCACCAGGGAAACGTTCATGCGAAGCTTTTTCGCCTTTGATCACGGGCATCGCCATATAGTTTTCAGCGAAATCCGCATAGACGTCGAGCATCTTGAAGGTTTCTTCGATCGCTTCCGTATCGGTAGCGTGGACGGTATGACCTTCCTGCCAGAGGAATTCGGTGGTGCGCAGGAACATGCGAGTCCGCATTTCCCAGCGGACGACGTTCGCCCACTGGTTAATTAAAATAGGCAAATCACGATAGGACTGAACCCATTTCGAGTAAGTGGTACCGATGATCATTTCACTGGTTGGGCGAATCACGAGGGGTTCGTCCAGCTTGCTCGAAGGCGCTGGAACCAAACCGCCGTCTGGACCTGCCTCGAGACGGTGGTGAGTGACCACGGCGCATTCTTTGGCAAAACCTTCGACGTGTTCCGCTTCCTTGGCCATAAGGCTCAGAGGAATGAAGAGGGGAAAATAAGCGTTCTCATGCCCGGTTGCCTTGAACTTCTCATCAAGAACCCGTTGCATGTTTTCCCAGATCGCATAACCCCAGGGTTTGATCACCATGCAGCCGCGAACAGCTGAGTTTTCCGAGAGATCAGCGGCCTTGATGACCTGCTGGTACCACTCAGGATAATCGTCAGCACGGGTGGGGGTGATGGCTGTTTGCGGTGCTTTACTCATGGTTTCAGTCCTATTCTCTACACACAATAATTAACGTTCAAGCTTGGCGTAACGAACACGCTTGGGCACATCCGCTTCTGCACCCAGACGACGATGGCGATCTTCTTCATATTCAGTGAAGTTGCCTTCGTACCAATAAACCTGGCTGTCACCTTCGAAGGCCAGAATATGGGTCGCGATACGGTCGAGGAACCAGCGATCATGGCTAATGACCACGGCACAACCGGCGAAGTTGATTAGAGCTTCCTCGAGAGCACGCAGCGTGGTGATGTCTAGGTCGTTCGTCGGCTCATCCATCAGGAGAACGTTAGCGCCGGATTTGCAGAGGAGCGCCAGCTGCAGGCGGTTACGTTCACCTCCGGAAAGGACACCCACTTTTTTCTGCTGATCCTGGCCGCTGAAGTTGAACTTGCCGACATAGGCGCGGGCGTTCACTTCCTGCTTGCCAAGCGTGATCACGTCACGGCCTTCCGAGATGGTGTCATAGATGCTTTTTTCTGGATCCAGGCTCAAACGAGACTGTTCCATGTAACCAACCTTGGCGGTGGGACCCACGCGGAAGCTGCCACCATTGGGTTCATCCATGCCGGTGATCATGCGGAACAACGTGGTTTTACCCGTACCGTTGGGGCCGATAACGCCGATGATACCACCTGCGGGCAGTTTGAAATTCATATCACCGTAAAGCAACTTGTCACCGAAAGCCTTGGCCACATGCTCGGCTTCGATCACGATATCGCCCAGACGTGGTCCGGGGGGGATATAAAGTTGCAGTTCGCGTTCGTAGCTGGCCTGTTCCTGACCCAGCAATTTTTCATAAGCGGTGATACGCGCTTTATTTTTCGCCTGACGTGCGCGCGGAGCCATCTTAACCCATTCGAGTTCCTGCTGAAGGCTCTTGCGACGGCGGTCTTCCGATTTGGCTTCGTTTTCAAGACGCTTGTCTTTTTGTTCGAGCCAGGAAGAATAATTCCCTTTCCAGGGAATGCCTTCACCGCGATCGAGTTCAAGGATCCAGCCCGCGACGTTATCCAGGAAGTAACGATCGTGAGTTACGGCAATGATGGTGCCTTTGTATTCCTGCAAATGCTTTTCCAGCCAACGTACGGACTCGGCGTCCAAGTGGTTAGTTGGTTCGTCCAGCAGGAGAATGTCTGGTTTTTGCAAGAGCAAACGGCAGAGAGCGACGCGACGACGCTCACCACCCGACAGATGATCAACCAATTGATCAGGAGGCGGACAATTCAGAGCGTCCATGGCAAAGGTCAAACGATCATCCAAGGTCCAGGCATCCATGCGGTCCAGGAGATCCTGAACTTCAGCCTGACGGGCGATCAGTTTATCCATAGCTTCGGCGCTCATGTCCTCGCCGAACTTCAAATTGATTTCTTCGAATTCGCGCAGAAGACCAACGACTTCCGCCACACCTTCTTCGACGATCTGGCGAACGGTTTTGCCAGCGGCCAATGCGGGTTCCTGCGGCAGGTAACCGACTGAATAGCCGTCCGAGAGATGCGCTTCACCGGTAAAATCCTGATCGACTCCGGCCATGATGCGAAGAAGCGTCGACTTACCAGAGCCGTTGGCCCCCAGGACGCCGATCTTGGCTCCATAGTAATAGGAAAGGTAGATATTCTTCAGCACAGTCTTTTGACCGTGAACCTTAGACATACCCACCATCGAATAAATGACGGTTTTATCTGACATGCACTTCCACCTGTAGAAGATGATCCGATCGAGGTGGACAATCTAAAGGATTTGTGTGGCGATCGCCATATCTAACAGGGGCAAAGGAGGGAAGGGGACGTCCTCAAAATCAGGACGCCCGACGCTTATTCATGGTATCGACGATCCCGTCGAGTGCGGTATTTTGCCACTCTTCGAACGTCAGCTCGGACTTGCTGGCTTCAAAGAGTCTTTGCATCAGGGCTTCGTTCAACTGTCTCGCCTCAATGATGTTCAGACAGTTCTGCACGGTACGAACGAGTTGTTCATACTCTATGGGTTTATAGATCAGAGCAAAGAGGTTCGGGCAATCCTTGGGAATGGAGATCTTGGTGCGTTCCAGACCCGTGACCATTATGACTGGCGTCGGGTAGCCGTGATCCCGCAGCATCACCAGCAGCTCATCACCACGCACCTCAGGCATTTTAATGTCCGAGATAATGATGTCGGGACGGAAAGCTTGAATGGCTTCCTCCGCATCGGCTCCATCATAGATGACTTTGGCCTTGGCGCCCGCGTTCTGCAGTACAGCTCGACACACTTCGGCGAGCTGGACCTCATCATCGATCACCAGGACCTTGGGAGCGGAGATCTTCGATCGTAGTTTCAGACTAATCATGTTGCAGCCTAATAATCGAAAATTATTAGAAATTTGGCTAGAGCCAACAACCTTCACCAATAACAAAGACTCTTTCGGCCAGGCGTCCAGAAAACTTAACGAAGACATTTAAAAAAATCGGGAGAATTGAAAAGCCACCAACTTAGCCATCATGACATTCACGTAATAATGTAGTGACTAGGCACAAACGTACGGGGTTAAAAACATGAAAAATTTGGAAAAAAGTGTTTGACCGATTTTAAACCGTCCCGTATAACCCTTTCTCACGACGAGAATAAAGCGGAACGAAAGTAAAGCACACAACTCGTCAGGTTCTTTGAAAACTGAATAGAAGACAGAAAGAAGAAGCGCGAACGTCAATTCTGATGTTTCATCTTCGGATGAGATGTCGGGTTAAAATAAAAAAAAGCGAGCTTCGGCTCGTCCTGGATTTAAACTTTAGAGTTTGAT
>NZ_DASQYZ010000219.1:0-3616 GCF_035638955.1 Oligoflexus sp.
AGTACACGCCTCAAACGAATGCCCGGGGATGTACGTGTTTTCTCGCAAAAGGGAAATGCATGATTTCAGGCGCAGGATAATTGCCTCTCTGTGAGCCAGAGAGATTCTGTTCTCAAACAAAAACTTTGCGTGACAGGGCCAGAATCGTGTCATAGACTCGGCTCAAAATTCCCTTTTCCAGGACATCAGTTCCCATCAATGGAGCACGACGCAGGCAGGCATATGCATCAGCGATCCAAGTCCAAGACCATTCTCATTGTGGAGGACGACCCGGAGTTGCGCGATCTTCTTGTGGAGTCGTGCTTAAGCCTTACAAGGCTTGTCATTGAAGCAGCAAATGGGGAAGAGGCCCTTAAACTTTTTCATAGTCATAAAATCGACGCTATACTATCAGACAACAATATGCCGTTTTTAAGCGGAATGGAGCTTCTTCAAAAAATCAGAGAGGAAGGATCCGATGTGCCGTTTGTGTTCCTGACAGGAGGCATGAGTGCAGGGGACGCAGAAAAAGCAAAGGCGCGCGGTGCTGCCAAGGTTCTATCCAAACCCTATAAGGAAGACGATGTAATTGCAATCCTGAAACTAATGATTGGTCCATGAAAAGTTTTATATCATCATCTCAATTTCCAACGGCTTCGGATTTTTCGTAAAACGTTCCACTGTGTCAATGAGCTGAGGCTGACTTAAAGGCTTTGTCAGAAGAAAATTGCATCCTGAGGCCATTGTTTTTTCAACCTCGTCGCGCATTGTCAAAGCAGTAAGAGCAATAATAGGACCCTTGAACCCTCGTCTGCGAAGGTCGCGGGTTGCATTATAGCCATCCATCACAGGCATATGCATGTCCATTAAAATCAGACCATAGTGTCTTTGCATTGCACGATGCGTAGCATCAAGCCCATTTTCGACGACTTCAACCTCCGATCCTTCATTTTGGAGATAACGCTTTACGAGGAATTGACTGTCCGGTGCATCTTCAGCCAGAAGAATTCTGGTTCCCTTGAGTCTTTGTAAGGTGGAGGACGCGGGCAGGGGTTCCGGACTCTTTTCATCCTGCCTGCTGAGCTGTGCCTCCCCACCGGTGTCACCAGCTCCAATCGTTATGACGAAGCTGCTGCCCTTCTCCGGCTCGCTCCAATTTAAAACGATATCCCCGCCGAGCAGCCGGGCAAGCTTCCGGGAAATTGCGAGTCCGAGGCCGGTGCCTCCATATCGTCTAACGATCGAGCTGTCGAGCTGCATAAAGGGTTCAAAAAGCGCCTTTCGATTTTCTTCAGAGATCCCTTTGCCCGTGTCTTCAACAGTGAAACTGACCTTATCGATTTCCTCTGGCACCACTGCCGGAATATATTTAACTGAGAGCGCAACCTGCCCTTTTTCTGTAAACTTGACAGAGTTTCCAATGATGTTGAAGAGTATTTGCCTGAGCCGCAACGGATCAGTCTCAAGAATATCCGGGATGGATTCCTCCAGAGAAACCCTGATGGGGATTTTTTTCTCGTTCGCTTTGAGCTCGAGTGTGGCCACCACCTCCTGAATAAGACGCCTTGGATCGACCTTAAGAAATTCCACATCCATCTTTCCTGCCTCAATTCTGCCTATATCGAGGACGTCCCCGATCAGGTCAGCAAGCTGATGACCATTGCGAAGGATCGCATCGGTAAACTGTGCACGCTCCCCGTTGGTGAGACGCCCATCTTTCAGAAGCTCAGCGAAGCCAAGAATTGCTCCAAGAGGAGTTCGAAGTTCATGGGAGACGCTCGAAAGAAACGCGCTTTTTGTCCGACTGGCCTCCTCGGCAGCATCCTTGGCTTTTTGAAGGTCTTCAGCAAACGTTCTGGATTCGGTGATATCCGTGCTGGTCCCGAACCAGCGCAGAATCTCGCCGTCTTCATTTCGGATGGGGAGGGCGCGGGTGAGAAACCAGCGCCACTGACCATTTGCTTTTCGCAAAGGAAAGGTATCCTCAAAGGGGCTGCCGGACTTCAGGGCCTCTCTGAAACCTGCAGTGACGCGATCCACATGATCAGGATGATGGACTTTTGTCCACCCCCATTCCGCAACGACTTCGAATTCGGTTCCTGTGTAGTCATACCACCGCTGATTGAACCAAAAAAAGGAGCCATCCCGGTCCGCCATCCAGGCGAGCTGCGGGATACTATCGGCCAGACCTTTAAAAAGTGATTCTGTGGACCTGACATCAGTAAAATCCCGCGCGACGCAATAACAAAACTTTTTATCTGAATCGATGCTTGCTGACCAGCGCAGCCATCTATATCCACCATCCTTGCCAATAAACCTGTTTTCAAAACTAACTTCGCTCGTATCTGATAGAAGCCTCTCGACCATGGCCATGGTCCCGGCCCTGTCATCGGGATGGACAAAATCCAGCCAGGGTTTGGTCGTTAACTCTGAGGCTGAAAAGCCTAGACATTTTTCCCAGGCTGGGTTAACGCGCTTGAGCTGACCGTCGATCCCGGCAATGCAAAGAAGGTCGACAGAGAGATCAAAAAAACGATCACGTTCTGCCTCAGCAATCTTCCGCGCTGAAATATCAATATTGATTCCGGCCATATGCAGAGCTTTCCCAGCCTCATCATATAAAATCTGTCCCCTGGAGAAAATCCAGTGAACGCTTTTATCCGGCCAGGATACTCTGAATTCGGCCTCAAATTCGCAGCTTTTAATGCTCATGGCGTGGTCAATGATCGTTTCGATCTCACGAAGATCTTGCGGATGAATGATGCGCTTGAAGGACTCGAAATCCTCGGGTGGGCTGACGCCATAAACCGCCGCACCGTTGCCAAACCAGAGAATTTTCCCAGTAACAAAAGATATATCCCAGGCTATAGCCTTGGCCGCTTTTTGAGTGAATTCAAGATGCCTTTGGCTTTTATAACGTTCGCCTGATTGTCCCAATGATTTATTATCAGACTTCATGTTTGAGATTATTCCCACGACTTTGGCCACAACAACGTCCAGGGCAAAACCCAGATGAGCAGGTATGTTCAGAAGATGTCTCAAAGGTTTGAGAACCTCCGGGAAAGGATTTGTCGCATGGACAATACTCCAGACAAGGCATTCACCAGGCTCTGCCTCTCTCTTCATGTGAAAGCTTTTGCGGCCGGGTCGGGTTTTCCATGAATGTTATATTCGTGCCCGTGGTATAACTTATCCATAAATTCACGCATAACGTTCGCCGGACTGACCCTATCACCCCGTGAGCAGGTGCATTTGAACGCCACACTTCCGAAGCGTATCGTAAAACTCAGAGCAAAAGTCAAGCTTTAGGCGATGGACTGGACCAAACTGCTCATTGCAAACAGCATGGACCTTTCCATATAGTCTGAGTTGCAGGTACAGCATCTTCAGCGAGCACAGCAGGGCAAAGGGTCTTCAGATCATATGTAAAAGTTTGCACCTGATCTGACAGGTTCGGGATCGCGTCTCGACTTGGCCGGACACTGAGATAGTGTGTGCCGTAAGACGGAATGTCGCCGCCTTTCTGCTCTCAATGGTTGTCCTAAAACGTTAGGTTGCTGACCCTAAGCCTCATGTGTGGCAAGCTGGGATTTTTTAGGAGGACACTATGCTCGTTATGACATTCGCACTCACAACG
>NZ_DASQYZ010000220.1:0-2154 GCF_035638955.1 Oligoflexus sp.
GTCGCCTTAAGAAGAAAAGAGAGGGAATATCTTTTTCCACGTGAGCTTCTGAAGTCAGCACTCGCCTCGAATTGATCAGCCAGGGAAAAGGCAAACCGTATGTCAGATTGCATTGAAAAAACCTCCTCAGGAGGAGGATTGCATCTCCCAGGAGGCGGCTTTTAGTCAACAATATTGGTGCGTTGATTAATTCCTAAGCATTCTTTCCGGGGCCCTGCCTCGCCTTCCAAGAGACCGAGCAATTGGTACATCATGCGAGAACACTACGACCAGATGGTGAAATATGCACGGCATTGAAGATAGGGACAAAGATTTACTCAGAACAATCTTAAGCGCCCGACCTTTCAAGCTTTGGTTATAGCGTTCCGCAGCCGCTTTGCTCAATTTAGGCCTTGACGCGAGCCGTTCAAATGAATATTCGCAGATATCCAAAATCGTCGGGCGCCTGGGCCTCGCTTTTCAGGTGTATTCAGTCCGATCTGGTTTTGTCTCTTTGCACGAAAAGGAAAGAAGTCATGAAACAGTCAAATGTATTTGCGCTCGCAGTTGTTGCGTTTGCCGTCAGCAGCACGAATTTCCATAATATCGCCCATGCCGACGACACCTCTGATCCGTGTCACAACACATGGACCGGCAATACTTCCGAAGCACTCATCGTTGCTCGTTGTACCCAGATCCTCGACCCGCGGGTTTTGGCGAATTCCCGCTACGAAGGAAAAGTAGGCACGGAGCTGTGCGTTTCGAAAGACAAGGATGTCGACGGTGTGACACTTTACAAGGTCGGCGGAAAAATCAAGCACAACGTCGGATCGCAGTTCGGTCCATTCGTCAGAGTGCGCGAGGGCCAGTCGGAAAGCTTTAGCGCATCGACCAGTGCTCTCGAAAGCCACGAGACCATTAACATCACCCAACTGAGCCGCGATGGTTGGCTTGGTCTCGGGCAACAAACGGAATCCCGCGCCAGCTACAACAAAGCATCACAAACCCTGGAAGTGTTTCACAAGGGTGTCCTCTCCGGAAACGAGTTTGACGCCGACTTCGCCATCAAGTTGAGCTGCATGCAGAGCCCCTGAAAGAATGTCCAGGAAGTAACCAACCACTAACATTGACTAAAAGCTGCCTCCTGAGAGATTTAATCCTCCTGGAGGTTTTAAATGCAATGTGACATACGGTTTGCCTTTTCCCTTCCTGGATAGCGGCAAGGATTTGAGAATTTCCGCCATTTCCGTTGCCCGGAAGAGGTCACGCTGCAGATGTGATGCGTGGAAAAAACGATTTCAAAGGAAAATCTTTCACGTTCCACCTGGAAACCAAAAGGTTTTGCTCCTCATGGACTGCCAGGGCCTCAAGGTATTTCTCCATTTCCTCATTGCCAAGCCCATAGCGCTGCTGAACCTTCTGTCTAAGCTCTTGCTCCTTCTTTACATAATATTCCCTCTCAGACTTCCAGGACTCGAGTGTCCATAGCCAGGACGGGTGGATATCCTTTGCAGCAAGGGGAAAGTTTTTTTGAAAGGAAAGCCGCTCCAGAATTCTGGCAGCCTCTTCGTAGTCCTTTTCCAGAGTCATTTTCATAGCCTCATCGAGGGATAGTGTTTAAGACATCCTCCAGGATCGGCTGGCTGTCGACACGCTTTAATTTTTTGAAACGGATGCGAACGGAAGGCAGAATAACCTTAAAGATTCTCGGCTTATGGTAAGGACTATCGGCTGATATTTGGAATCAACGCCCTATAGTGTGATCAAGTTGTGCTGACATATGGTCGGCTGATTGACGAATTATCTGACACCTGGTGCGCATTTTACTTGTTTGACTTCAGCGAACATTTCGTAGATTGATAGGGCCACACGCTCTGCTTAAAACAATGTAGGGTTCAGTTTGGGACAATGTACCACATAAAAGGACTTATGTTGCATATTAGGTCAATGTGACTGTCGTTTGCCAAAGTTGGCTTCACTAAACTGCCAAAGTTCTCTTCAACAATGCTGATCTCCGTTTACTGTGACAGGAGGAGTACACGCCTCAAACGAATGCCCGGGGATGTACGTGTTTTCTCGCAAAAGGGAAATGCATGATTTCAGGCGCAGGATAATTGCCTCTCTGTGAGCCAGAGAGATTCTGTTCTCAAACAAAAACTTTGCGTGACAGGGCCA